>CAYWXS010000126.1:0-18862 GCA_964462245.1 uncultured Anaerolinea sp. | reverse complement strand
TATTGGAAAAGTCATAGTCTTCAGCCTCCTAAAAGCGAATTGTTCCTGGTGAGTGCTGTCCCAGAGCCAGTTCGTCTCCACCTGGCGCTATTTTCAACGAATCACCCGAAAATTTTATCATTCAAGTCATCCTTCAATTTTATCGTAACTGCCATAAGCGTGTCCATTATCACTTCATTGCCTTTTCGGCGTTAACCATATTGACGAAGGACATGGATTTTTGATGACAAGAATATTGCTAAACCTGCTTGACATCGCCACGAATTGGCATAAACTTAATTGTGAAAACAGACCGACGGTCGGTATGAGAAAAAGCCATGCCTCGCATAATCAAAGAATTCTCAGTCAGGCGAAATGAAATCCTTGCATCAGCTCAAAAGCTGATCTATACGCGCGGCTTCGAACAAATGACCATTCAGAATATTCTGGACGAGTTGCAAATTTCAAAAGGTGCGTTTTATCACTATTTCGACTCTAAACAAGCCTTATTGGAAGCCCTGATCGAGCGAATGACCCGCGAATCTGAGCAAATAGTGCTGCCGATTGTTAACGATCCCCAAATGCCAGCCCTGGAAAAGTTCAAGACCTTTTTTTCGGTAAGCGCGAAATGGAAACTGGAGCGTAAAGCTTTTTTTTTGGAGCTTTTACGTGTTTGGTACAAGGACGAGAACCTGATGGTGCGTCACAAGCTGCGTGCTGCCGGGATGAAAAGTTTTGCCCCCCTCTTGCAAACCATCATCCAGCAGGGCATCCAGGAGGGCTTTTTAAACGCTCGTTACCCGGAGATGGCAGCTAAATTGTTAATCTCAATGGGAGATGATCTGGGAGATTCTGTCTCAGTTTTGATCCTGGCACCCGAACCGGAGATTGAAAAACTACCACAACTCACCGCCATAATTAATGCATACTCCGATGCCTTCGAACGCATTATTGGCGCGCCAACTGGTTCCTTACAACTACTAGCTCCAGAACACATCAAAGAATGGATGACAGACTGACCCGGCAGCGGTTTGGTGACTGCCGTTTGATCAATATGAAAGGAGAGCAACCATGAGTTTATATTTTCGCCTGGCCTGGCGTAATGTCTGGAGACATCGCCGTCGTACCATAATAATTGTTGTAGCCATGTCATTATCACTTGGCATGATGATGTTTTACGATGGCCTGATTACAGGTTTCAACCAGGCCATATATGGCAACGCGATTCAAATATTGGGTGGAAACATCCAGGTGCATGCCCAGGGCTACCGTGCTGAAGCTGCTTCCTCGCCACTCCTACCGTTGGCGGATGACCAGGCTATTATTCGCGCCGCCCTGGAAAATGACCAGGTACTATTGGCATCACGCCGTATCAACACTGGTGGATTGGCTAGCAGCGCGGAGGGGGCTTTTGCAGTCAGCATTACCGGTATTGAACCGGATAAAGAAGCTGCAATAAACCTGGCTATGAAGTATGTCACTTCAGGCCGTAATTTGATCGCCGGTGATGGTGACAAGGTCTTTATCGGTCAAGGCTTGGCCGAAGCCATGGGTGTCCAGGTCGGAGATCGTATCAGCCTGACTGGGCGATCCCAACACGACCAGATGCGCCGCCGTACCATGACTGTAGTCGGCATTTATGACCTGAAGATGCCGCAAATTGAACAGCGTGCCATTTATATATCCCTCAACGAAGCCCAGGATCTCTATGAACTATCCGGACAGGTAACCGAAGTTGCCATCGTTCTCAAACGCGTAGGGGAAGAACGTGCTGTCATCAGTTTCTTGCAGTCAAAGCTCAACGGGTATGAAATTGAGTCTTTTGAAGATAATTATCCGGAATTAAAAGCCGCCCTATCCACCAAAGGCGCCGCCATGGATGTCTTTAGCGGGATTATTGTGGGCATCGCTGGCATTGGTATCCTTAACCTACTCTTGATGGCAGTTTACGAGCGCACGCGTGAGATAGGTGTTCTGGGTGCGATGGGCCTAAAGCCAGGTCAGATATCCTTGTTGTTCATTCTGGAAGGCACGCTGATTGGATTGGTTGGGGTGGCTTCTGGTATCTTATTTGGCTTGTCCATCAACGGCATGCTCATGCAGAAAGGTCTGGATTTCAGCGCCTTCACCAGCGTCTCGGAGTACACAGCCCTCATTAACTCAAATATCTATCCATCCTGGGGCTTGGAAAAACTGCTCATGCGCGGCGGCACGGTAGCAGTTATCTCGATGCTGGCAGCAATTTTCCCTGCCTGGGAAGCCTCCCGGCGCGAACCAGCCGAAGCCCTGCATCATGTGTGAGGTCTAATATGATCCAAATCTTCAAAATGGCTTATCGCGCACTGGAGCGCAACCGTCGGCGATCAATCTTCTCAGCAATGGCAGTCGCCCTGGCTTTGATGGTGTTAATCCTGTCATCTTCTTTTCTGCGTGCTGAATTCGAAGACTCGCTAGACTTGTCCATCCGTTTGCAGAGCGGTCACCTTCAAGTTCGCTCGATGGATTACAACGAAAATAAAACCAGTCTGAAATGGAACACACTGCTGGAAAACCCAGATCAGCTGGCTGCAAATATAGCCGGCATGGAACAGGTCAGGGTCGCAACACCCCGCCTGTATGCAAGTGGCTTTATTTCAATCAAGAAGAAATCCGTTGGAGCTCGCATCTTTGGCATTGATCCGCTGTCTGAGGCCAATGCCCCCTATCGCGACGGTCTCATCAGCGGCGAATGGTTGACTCCTGAAGATCGCACCGGGATATTAATCGGTAAGCCCTCGGCAGAAAAGCTCGGCTTAAAGGCTGGCGATCAGGTTTCACTCTCACTCAATACCTCAAATGGCGATATCGATGAGCAGCTCTTCACCATTCGTGGTATTTATTCCACCGATACTAATTCATTCGACAACCTGGTCATCTTTATGCCGCTGACCAAACTGCAGGCAATTGTTCAAGCAGAAAATCACGCCAGCGCGATTTTCATCCTTCTGAAGGATATGAACCAGACGGACACAGTGGCGACTGCTTTACCGACCAATTTCAAGATATTAACCTATATCCAGATGAATGACATGATGGTCCAGGTCGAAACCATGGCAAAAAGTTACATGGTCTTTATGTACCTGATCGTCCTGGCTATTGCAGCTACAGTCATCGTCAACACGTTAATCATGTCTGTCTTCGAGCGCACGCGCGAGATCGGTATCTTGTCTGCCATCGGGATGCGCAGCGGAAGAATTATGGCGATATTCCTGGCAGAAACCTCACTCATCGCCGCGGGCGGTATCCTGATTGGTGTGGTTTTGGGCGTGATAGCGGCTTCCAATTTTTCCTTTTACGTTGGGAATTTTGGCATGACCGGTGTCACCATCGGCAACACCATCCATGCCAAACTTAATTTTATAGACGTGATTAATATGTCGATCATGACCTTTGTTACCACCGTGCTGGCAGGCTTATATCCATCGCTTTTAGCTGCTCGCTTGGAACCAGTACAAGCCTTAAGAGCTGAGAAATAAAGAAGGAGTCCGGACATGGAAGTAGTAAAAATTGAAAATGTCAAGCGTATATATAAGATCGGCAAGGTCGAAACCCAGGCCTTGCGCGGTGTCAACCTTACCATCCAAAACGGTGAGTTTTCAGCCCTTATCGGACCATCCGGCTCCGGAAAAACCACCCTGCTGCAGTTAATCGGCTGCCTCGATCAGCCCAGCAGTGGGCAGGTATTCATCAATAATAAAGACGTCAGCGGCCTCAACCGCAACCAACGCGCAGATATGCGCCGCACCAGCATTGGATTTGTGTTCCAGTTCTTTGCCCTCATCCCCACCCTGACGGCCTATGAAAACATCGAACTGCCACTCCTTCTCGGAAAAAATACCCCCAAAGAACGCAAAGATAGGGTCGAGGAGTTACTTGAAGCAGTAAATATCTCAGACTATGCGAAAAACCGCCCCGACCAAATGAGCGGTGGACAGCAGCAGCGTGTGGCTATCGCTCGCGCCCTCGCGCCCAGACCAACCCTCATTTTAGCGGACGAGCCAACTGCAAACCTCGACTCTGTCAATGGACAACAGGTGATGGAAACCATGAAACGCCTAAACCTGGAAACAGGCGTCACCTTCATTTTCGCTACCCATGATGCACGTGTGATCAAGTATGCTCGACGCGTAGTCACCCTGCGAGATGGCCTCATCACCGAGGATGTTGCCGCTGTTGGAGAATAAATACAATAAGTCGGCTGAAAAGCAGGGCTACAAAAAAATTCCTGAACAAATTAGTTACCTCGCTACATAACAATAACACCCGCTGGGAAGCTCCAGCGGGTGTTATTGTTGTTACCAAGCTTATTCATTATTTATTCGGGTCAAAGTTATCCCGCAGGCGCGGGTTTAAGATGCGTTCCAAGGCATAACCCAGCATGGCAAAGGCCAGCCCGGTCAAAAGCAGCATACCAAGCGGTTCCAGCACCCAATATGGCGCACCCCACAGCGCACCCTTGGTCAGCGCCCGATAAATGACCGTACCCCATGTCGGGTAAATGGATTTGATATTGAACATCCCGAGCGTAGCTTCCAGGAATACATAACTGGGTATAAGCGTGACCAACTGTGGAACAAGCACAGGGATGATCCGCGGCAATAAATAAACCATGATAATCCGCGAACTGCTGGCGCCATAGGCCCGTGCAGCTTCAATATATGAAGCATCCTTTAACTGCAGGAAAGCCGCCCTAAAAGTTTTGGTGGGACTGCCAAAGATATTCAAAAGTACAACCACCGCCAGAATAACCCACAGGCTGATATTCAGCAAGGCATGCGCCAAAACGCTGATAGCCAAAACCGGCATAATCATATTCGCTTCAGTCAGACGCTGGGTCAGGCTATCCACCCAGCCACCAAACCAGACCCCCGAAGCCGCCACCAACATGGATAGCAGTGTGGTCACAAACGCACCTATCAAACCAAATAGCAATGCGAAAGGCAGCCCCCAAAGCAGAGGCACAAGCAAATTACGGCGCAAGTAATCGGTACCTGCCGCCCCATACACCTGGCCCAAAAGAACCAGGTCAGCGCTAACATCCCCCTCTTTTTCAAAAAACATTCCACTCACGCGCAAATGGTAGATACCCTGGCGATAAACTGGCTCATCCTGCAGCAGATCTGTAAATAAAATTGCGTGCGCCGGCGTGGGATTAACATCATCCAGTACAAACCATTTTTTCAGGTGTGGATTGGTCCACACCATGCGTTTGTATGGGATGCCTTCCTCAAAATTATAGTGGGTTGGACCGTCAATTGCAGTGGCTTTCAAATCCAGCTTTTGCCCATCCGGTCCAAACCAGGTCAGCGAAATAAACGGGCGTTTCTTTTGATATTTTGGGTCCAGATATAAATTAATTTCAACAGGTGCTTGTTTATACGGATAATCAAAAGCCAGGTCATAAGTCACAATACGGATGCCGTTCGGAAGGTCCTGTTCGGAACGCGAAACAGTCGCATCCCGGGTCGAAATAACCTGGGAAGAGAGCAATTTGTCGCGCCGGAAAAAATTGGTCCAGGCAGGTTGAGCCAGACGCGGAATATCCGTTCGTCCGGTAAGCGTTTCGCTATCCCAACTACTCCCAATTTTTTCATAAGGCAGAGCAATGATCGCATAAAGCGAGCCCATCACCAGCAGCAAAATGATAGCCAGACCCGTCAACGCCAGGGGTGAAGATTTTATCTCACCCCACACCTGTCTGAATCCCGAATCGACACCATATAGAAAAGACCTCACACCATCCTGCAGGTTATGAAAAGATTGGTGTAAGTCTGCTTTTTGATATTGGCGCTCAGGTTGCCAGTTTTCCAGTTTTTTAAAGCGCCAGGAACGCACTAGTGACGATCTGACCGGCTTTTTGGAGGGCACTGACCCGGATGAGCTGCCGAAACGTACACGTGGATCAACCAGCAGATAAATCAGATCCAACAGAAAAACAACCGTCCCCAACAAATAAGCAAAGATGACTACCACCCCCACGGCAATCACCAGGTCACCCTGGTACATGGATTCGCCCCAAAAATTCGGCAGGGCTTTTTTTATATAAAGCCAGCCCAGACCGGGCCAATCAAAGACGACCTCAAGCGCCATGATCGCCTGCCAGAACCCTACCAGAGTCAGGGCAAAACTTGTGATTACATAAGTTAGGGCAGGTCTAAAGATGTATTGTCTCTCCAAAACCTCGGCAGTCAAGCCTTTGGCCTTTGCCAGCTCAACATAATCCTCTTCAGCATAGATCAGAAAATATGTCCGCCAGGTGGTTACCAGTTGAAAAAACATACTCAGGAAAATAGCCAGCACAGGCAGAAACATGTGCCTCAAAATGATGGGCACATAACCCCAGGCATTATCCGGTGGACGGGTTTCCAGCATGCCACCTACCGGGAGCAGGCGCAGCTGAACAGCAAAAACTGAGATCAACAACACGCCCAATACCCAACTCGGGACGGAAGAAAGTGGCGCAACCATTGACACAAAACGGTCCACCAGGCTGCCGTAATGTCTGGATAAAAACAATGCCAGTGGAATTCCGAAAATAAAGATCAGTAGATTGGAGGCACCAGCCAGTAAAACCGTGTTTGGAAAATATCGCAGCACGACTTCGCGCAGGGTCATGTCAGTTTTAGCCAACGAAAAGACAGGCATCAGATTAGTGCTGACGGCACGCCCCCAATCCAACAGCAGCGCATTGACAGTCCATTTTAGCTGCCGGGGCAAGAAAGGTAGATCCAACCCGGCTTCATGTTCAAGATTAGCTCGCTGAATGCTGACCACCGCCTCTCGGGCAGCGTCCGAAGTAAAGACCTGACTGGAAGAAGTGAGATTGATATAACGCTCAATTTGGGAACGTGCATTCTTTTCCAGCTGACCACTTTTACTGGCAATCAGCACTGTAAAAAAAATACCAATAAAAATAGTGATGGCAATTTGCAGCAGCTTGGAGATCGCAAAAACAACAGCACGCGAAATGCCCTCCATCCCACAAGTACAGGGGCCTACTTCGGTGGGAGGCGTGATTGAATGAGAGGGAACCTCAGCCTTGTCGGAAATCTCGGATAGCATAATTTTTTCCTCGGGTAAGCTCGAAAAAATCTTATCAGATTTTTACAAAACCCGCCACTTGTACCCCGCCACATGCGGCAGTCCCGGACGATGCGAGACAATCTAGTAGTCTGTAAATCATGCGTTGATTGCTAGAGTCTCTTTAACATTCCCAACGATCCGGATTGAAACATTGGAATTAGATTAGTTTGGAAAATATAAAAGCACAGTGTTGTAAAAATATTTAAGTTCAATTCATCTTGATGTAATCTTCGGTTGCGTACCAGATGGGACATAACTCCCATTCCGAGAAATAGGACTGACTTGGGACACTGGTCTCATGACAGTAGGACCACTTATTTGCTATATTTACAACGTAAGACGCACATAAAAAACAACACTTTCCGGAGGCAGCCATGAACACAACCTATTCTCGAAACGAAAACGAACAGAAACCGCAAACCTTCGCATTTCTCGCGATTGCGCTGGCCCTGGTCATCGTGCTAAACTTTAGCTTGAATGTTGTAACAATTCGCTCCATTCAATTCTCAACTCGTTTCACAAATATTCAAACACAAGTGATTTCGGACACTTCTTCACCTGTCGCAGTGCCGGTGCCCACCCCGCCCAGCGCGCAGATTCAGGCCCAATCCACACCTGCTGCTCCGGCACCTGTCCAATCTGCGCAGGTTACGCAACCCATCCCTGTGCCTGCTCCTGCACCTTCACTTCCATAACCGCAAAAGGATGCTCTCATGAAAACACTGCGCCAGTTATCGATCCTATTTCTCACGTTCTGCGTGTTGCTTTCGGGCTGTGGCATTTTGGATGCCGCGCCAACGCCAACACCTGTGCCCCTGCCTCCGCCCCAATACCTGGAAAGCGCTTTGCAGTGGCTTCAAACCCATGCCGTCTTTGAAAAAAATGTGGATTGGGCCGCCATCCGTAAAGAGGCTGCCAGCCTGGCGCCGGATCCGAAAACACCCGCCGATACTTATCCCGCCATCTGCCTGGCGCTGCGGTCTTTGAAAGATGGGAACGCTTTTCTTTGGGTGCCCAACCTGGAGATCCCAAATTTTGATAGCGGTTACGAAACTCTGTACCCAGACAATAAGATTGTGACCTGGCTGAAACCCGGCGGCCCCGCCGAAAAGGCCGGTTTGCGGGTCGGTGATGTCATCCAGCAAAACAATGGCAAGCCTCCAAAAGCATATAATTCGGACGACCTTGACCCGCCTTGTAATACCCAGGAGCTTGATACCAACCCACAGGAACACTTGGATGTGCTGCGCGACGGGCAGCCGCTTCAAATCACGATTGACACAACAACCATGAAAATTGAAGATTTTCTGCGCCAGCCCAACGGACAAAGATTGGGCGCGGGGGCGCACGGCTTGGGCTATATTGAACTGCCTGTGGACGGGGGGCATGCTTCCTACCCGAGCGATGTACAAAAGCTGACCAAAGAACTGGATTCTGAACCGGTTTGCGGTTGGATCCTGGATGTGCGCCGCAACGCGGGCGGCGATATCTGGTCTTACATGGCGGCAGTTGGCCCGATCCTGGGGGAAGGCGATCTGGGCGGGTTTGTGTACCTGGACGGAACGCGCGAACCCTGGGCCTATCGCAAGGGCCGGGTGCTCTGGAATGGAGAAGATCGTTACGAAAGCGACATCGACGGCTCGATTTACACCCCCAAGCGCGTAACCCCTGTCGCTTTGTTGATCGGCCCAGGCACCCAGGCTGCTGGCGAACTGCTGGTGGTGGCTTTTCAGGGCCGGGCGGATGTGCGCACTTTTGGTGCAGCCACCCGCGGTTTGCCGACCCTGCACAACCATACCGATCTCAGTGATGGCACCAGCGTCTATGTCAGCGGCGCGTTTTCATTCGACCGCAAAGGAGTCACCTATGATGGCCCGATTGCCCCGGATGTGCCTGCCGAAACCGGCTGGTCAAAATTTGGCACGCAGCAGGACCCTGCCGTGCAGGCCGCGGCAAGCTGGCTTTCCGCTCAGAGAGCCTGCCAGCCCTAAGATAAGGTGAACCTATTATGAAATTAGCGAATATTTCTCCCGCTCCGGCCCAAACATCCCCCACCCGCCTGCCTCGGTTCTGGCTGATCCCGGCGCGCCTTTTCTGGTTGGCAGCCACTGCGATTGCGATCAGTTTATTTATTGCCGGACTGCCTGCCCGCGCAAATGATATTGATCTTATCTACAGGGGCGATATCCAGGCAAGCCTGTTACAAAATGGAAAAAGCCAGGTTGTTTTTTCAACCTGGCCAGGTTTTGCCGCCGCGCGCGCCGGTGTGTTGGAAGGCGATATCCTGGAGGCGGTTGATAATGTCCAGGTGACATCCAAAGACCTGGCCGCCTCACTTCTGGCTGGATCGATTGGCACACCTGTCACAGTCAGTGTGCGCACGGGCAATTTCCCGGCCCGCCAGCTCACGATCACGCGCAGCAGCGTTGAAGGAGAAATTCTGCTTCGTTATGGGCTTTCCAGCAGGTTCGCCGTGATTTTCGTGTTGGCAACCGAAATACTGCTAACAATCGTGTGCATCTTTGTGGCGCTCGTGATTTTCTGGTATCGTTCAGATGACTGGATGGCCCTGTTCGCCGCGCTCATCCTGACCATGTCCCTGGTCGGGCTTTCGCTGCCTGTAATTTCGTTTAAGCAAAACACTTCAAGCTTCCTGGCTCCGTGGGTTGATGCCTGGTTCTCGCTGGCATTTGGCTTGCTGTTGGTTTTCTTTTACCTTTTTCCTGGTGGGAAATTTGTGCCTCGTGTGACCATGTTCCTGAGTGGGGGACTGGTGCTTTGGACAATCCTGGAATTGATTGATAATAGTTGGTATCCATGGAATCTGCCGCGAATTGAGTTTGCCGTTGTAATCGCTGCCTGGGCCTTATCGGGCATCCTGGCGCTGGTCTACCGCTACTTTACCCATTCCGATTCCAGCCAGCGTCAGCAAATCCGTTGGATTGTTCTGGGCGTGACTGCCAGCGCTGCCAGTCTATTTCTGCAAATTATCCCCCTGGAGTTTGGTTTGGCCGGATCAACTCGTGTGCTTTATGATTTCGGCCTCTACCCGCTTGGGCAGTTATTTAAGTTACTCCTGCCGCTTTCGATCAGCTTTGCGGTGCTGCGTTACCGCCTGTGGGATATTCACATCATTGTCAACCGTTCACTGGTGTATGCCACCCTGACTGCTTCGCTGATTACCCTGTATAGTTTGAGTGTCGCCAGCTTAAGCGCCTTATTCCAAAGCCCAAACAACCCGCTGATTTCTTTCTCGTCCACGGGCTTTGTTGCGGTGCTCGTCCAACCACTTCACAAACGGCTTCAGCGCGGTGTCAACCGGCTGATGTACGGCGAGCGCAATGATCCTTATGCCGTGCTCACGCATCTTTCTGGTGCGCTCGAAACTACAATGGGTGTGCAGCAAGTCTTACCAGTACTGGCCCGAACAATTGGTCAAACCTTGAAAATCCCGTATGTTGCAATCCTCTTGGATGCTAATGGTGTCGAACAACTGGCGACTGCGCAAGGTACCCCAACTACAGACTTACTTTCTTTTCCGCTCGTCTACCAGGGCGAATTAATCGGCAGTTTGCAGCTTGCACATCGCGCGCTTGGGGAGGAATTTTCGCGAGCCGACCAGGATCTGATTGAGAACATCGCTCGGCAAGCTGGTTCGGCAGCCCAGGCGGTGCGCCTCAACACAGAACTGATTCGTTCACGCACGCAAATTGTCAATGAACGCGAAGAAGAACGCCTGCGCATTCGCCGCGATCTGCACGACGAACTTGGCCCTATTCTAGCCAGCCAGGGTCTCAAAATGGCCGCCGTGCGCCAGTTGATTCGTACCAAACCGGACAAAGCGGAAGGACTGATGGATGATATGATTCAACAAAGTCAACAAACCGTTACAGACATCCGCCGCCTGGTACACGGGCTGCGACCGCCCGCGCTTGACCAGCTCGGATTGGTGGATGCCATTCGTGACATGATGAGTCATAGTGATGATCACATCGATAACGGTTTATCAATCGACTTCTCCACACCTTCGGGCAGCCTGCCCGGTTTGCCGCCTGCAGTGGAGGTCAACGCGTATCGAATTGTGCTAGAGGCGCTCCAAAACACCAGGCGACATGCCCATGCACAGCACTGTCTTGTGAAATTTGAGATTGATCAGGACAGCCTTGTAATCCAAATCAGCGACGATGGTACCGGTCTGCCACGTGAATATCGCGCAGGCGTTGGGCTGCGTTCGATGCGCGAGCGCGCCGAAGAAATAGGCGGACTATTGAACATTGAACCCGCCCAGCCTGGTGGTACGCAAATTACCGCGCGATTGCCTTTATTGCTATGACATATCCCTGGACCGAAAGAAAGAGAATTTATGCCCCCTATTCGATTAATGATCGCGGATGACCACAAGCTTTTCCGGGAAGGTCTGAAAGCCTTGCTTTCCATTACGGAAGATATTGAAATCGTTGCTGAAGCGGGCGACGGTCAGATCGCATTGGAATTATTCACTACCATTCAACCCGACATTATCCTGATGGACATCAATATGCCGGGTCTTAACGGAATTCAGGTCACGCAGCAGATCCAGTCAAAATATCCAAACACGGGCATTATCATGCTGACCATGCTGGAAGATGACGCCTCGGTTTTTGCTGCCATGCGTGCCGGGGCGCGTGGCTATTTATTAAAAGGCGCCGACCCGAGTGAAATGCTGGCGGTCATTCGCGCCGTAGCCGAAGGCCAGGCATTGTTTGGCCCGGCCATTGCGGCGCGCTTGATGAATTATTTCAGAGATTTAAGCGCACTCCCGTCCTCGCCACATATGGAGACACCCTTCCCAGAACTGAGCGAACGTGAATTGGAAGTGCTCAAATTGATCTCGCAAGGACAGAATAATCAAGAGATTGCCCAAAAACTGGTGCTCAGTCCAAAGACGGTGCGCAACCACATCACTAGCATCTTCAGTAAACTTCAGGTTGCCGACCGCGCCCAGGCTATTGTCCGGGCACGCAAGGCCGGGCTGCAGTAGTCCTGGTTGCATTGAGCGGTCCTTGGTTGAATATCTCCTATGATTCTTATCTTTGTATGGTCCCGGTCAATGCACGGGATTGTAGATTGATTGCTGACCTACAGCTTATTCAACAACACAAAAAGATGTAATGTATTCGCATGACCATCATTGCAGGTGGAAGCCGGGGAAATGCTCAACCCTATTTTGCTTTAAGCAAGGGACTAAAAGATGCAGGTCACACTGCAAGTCTTGTAACCATGCAAGACTTTGAAGCGTTGGCGTTGTGCGCCGGTATGATAGGATCTACGAATACATCCAGCGTAGGGGCGGATGACACGCTTCGCAGCCCTGCGCAGCCATCAGATTTACCATCTATGGATGGGCACCTGCCATGCACATCAACAATATAAAACCGTACCATGGGCAAATTTCGCGAAGCTCGGAGCAGTTTCGGCTTGTTCAAGTTACAAAGATCACCGGGGACAGGATTCTTAATTGGTTTAATTAAATGTATACTAATAGTGTAATAATTGCACCATAAACCTTGTCATATAAAAAAAACAGGATATACTAATTGTGATTAATTTCACAAACAATACAGGAAAACAGGACATAATGACCGGATACGAACTCATCGCGGCTTTTCAAAATGGCCGCACAGATTTTAGCGGAGAAATTCTACAGGGAATCAAAGTACGCGGCGCTCACTTGAATGGAATCAACTTCGATTCAGCCGATCTGCGTGATTCCGACTTTTCTGGCACCAGCATGTTTCGGGCAAGTTTTCGGGGTACCATGCTCAACCGTGCCCACCTGGGTGTATTTCACGACAATGTCTCGGATCCCAATCTGGACGAAATCGACCTGGAGATGGGTTGCGTCGACCTGGCCCAGGCAGATCTGACAGGTGCTTTTTTGATTGATTGTCACATGTTTCGAGTAAATTTGCGGGATGCCATTCTGGATCATGCCGATTTAAGGGGTGCAATCCTCCGACAATCTGACCTGAGCGGAGCCAATCTCCAGGATGCCAACTTTACTCGAGCCGACCTTAGTGAAGCCCACCTTAGCATGGATGCTCTCAAAAATGCTATAACAACAAATGCCACTCTTGATGATATTCATGATATTGATCTTGAGTAATATTCAGATATTACCCGCCCGATAAACAAAAATCGACCTATCATTTCAAAACACAGGGACCATGCCCTTTTTCAGGTAGAGGAGTTTTTTTATATGAATGTTCAAGAAATGATCCAAATTGTCAACGGTACATTATTGACGACCAACGTCCCCCTTGGGCGTGAGGTCAAAGGTGGCTGTGGCGCAGATTTAATGAGCGATGTGCTGGCTTCAATCAAACCCGAGGCAGTGCTCTTGACCGGCTTATGCAACATCCAGGTTGTGCGCACCGCCCAGATGGCGGATGTTTGCGCCATTGTGTTTGTGCGTGGAAAAATGCCAGGCACTGATACGATCCAATTAGCTGCAGAGGAGAATATTCCACTCATCACCAGTCCGTTCGGCACTTTTGAATTATGCGGCAGGCTTTACCGCGCCGGACTTCACAGCTTTGAATCAGAAATCCCCTCTGAAAAAAATGACTGATTTAAATGAACTTAAAGGCCGGCGAGGACGACCTATCACCGATAAGGATGCACGCGAGATCAGCCGCGTGGAAGAACTTTCGTATGATCTGAAAATCAGTGAGACCATGACAAGCCAGGTCAAAAGTGTCTCTCCAGACCAACCGCTCGCTTCAGTTTTGGAAATTCTGCGGCTTGGACGAATATCTGGTGTCCCAGTCGAGGAAAACAATAAACTGGTCGGCATCCTGAGCATTGAAGATATCGTGCATGCCATGGAAAAAAACGAGCTGGGCTCCCCGGTCCGGGCTTACATGAGCTCAAAAGTATTCAGCGTCAACATCTATGATCCGGTCGTGAAAGCGATCGAATATTTCAGTGAATACCGTGTCGGACGCTTACCCGTGGTGGATGAGGCCGGTAAATTGGTTGGCATCATTACCAAAGGCGATATAACCCGCGGTATTCTCAACGCTCTTCAAAAAGATTACAAAGTTGAAGAAATACGGGTCTATCGTGCGAGCCACCTTTTTGAAGATATCACCTCCGATCGTACTAGCCTGATCCTGCGCTACAACATCCGCGCCCGTGATTACGTCAACGGTGGCAAGGCCTCCAGTAATATCAAGCGTGCCTTGCTGCGCCTGGGTGCCAGTCCACAGCTTGCCCGCCAGTGCGGAATTGCCATCTACGAGGCCGAGATCAATCTGATCATTCACAGCGATCACGGTGGCATCATCCGCGTCCAAATCGAACCGCTGCGCATCCTCATGCAAACCACAGACACAGGTCCCGGCATTCCAGATGTTAAATTGGCCTTGCAAGCTGGTTGGTCAACTGCCACACAGGAAGCGCGTGATATGGGTTTTGGGGCAGGCATGGGCCTGGTCAATATCCGGCGTTGCGTGGACCGCATGGAACTGGAATCAACAGTGGGCAAAGGTACAAAATTAACCATGGAAATTAACTTGAGTGATGCGGATCGCTTCAAAGAACAAGAGAAGATTGAACCAGCAAGCTCAAAGGACAAATAATATGACCCTCCAAGAAATCATCGAAAAACTCAATCTGACTCTGCTGACCAATCCAAAAGATTTCAGCGATGTCCAGCTCAGTGGCGGCTACACGTCCGATCTTTTGAGCTGCGTCATGGCAGGTGCCCAACCCGCCAACCTGTGGATCACCCTGCAAGCCCACACCAATATCGTTGCGGTTGCCTCACTAACCGATTGTGCCGCCATCATTATCACCGAAGGCGCCCAACCCGAAGAAGATGTCATCGAAAAAGCCAACTCGCAGGGGGTTACCCTGCTTTCTACAAACCAGGGTAACTACCAGGTATCTGGCTTGCTGTGGGATTTACTTTCTATAAACTAAGCTCAATATTAATAAAACCCGGAATGCGATTACGAAGAGCAAATGCCCACTTACCGAGCTGAACTGCACGTCCACACCGTACTTTCACCCTGCGCAGCAGTGGAAATGATCCCACCACTGATCGTGGAACGTGCACTTGAAAGCGGCATCCGCTTATTGGCAATCACAGACCACAATGCTTCTGCCAACGCCAGGGCAGTTATGCAATCTGCCCTGGGTACCAACCTGATCGTTCTGCCCGGTATGGAGCTGCAAACCCGCGAAGAGGTGCACTTGCTCTGCCTGTTTGATACTTTGCTGCAACTGGATGCCTGGCAAAAAACAGTGGATACCCTCTTGCCGGATATTCCCAACAATATTGAATATTTTGGCGAACAGTTTGTTGTAGATGCAGAAGGTGATTTTATCCGGCGCGAAGATCGTTTGCTGCTCAACTCAGTCGACATTTCACTTGAGCATGCTGCCGAACAAGTGTTTGCCCTGGGAGGGTTGGCCATCCCAGCCCATGTCAACCGTAAAGCCAATGGGTTAATTGAGTTACTTGGACTGATACCAGATTGTTTTGATGTGCTCGAAATCTCGCGACACATCAGCCCACAGGCAGCCTATAAACAATACCCGCAGCTAAACGGTCACCCATTAATGCAAAATGGAGATGTCCACCTGCTGGATGGTTTTTTGGGTTCCACTGAATTTGAAATTGAGACACCCTGCCTTCAGGAAATCCGACTGGCTATCCATTCAAAAAATGGACGAAAAATGCAGGTTCGATAATGGACAACATACACCCCAGTTCATGACATTTGTTAGTTGACGCCTTCTAAAAGGCAGGGTAAACTTAATTCAAGATTGTGATTATTTTCACAAATTTATATCGAAAGTGACCTATTATGACAGAGATGACCACCCAAACTACAGAAACCCATGGATTGTGCGAAAACAAACGCGCAATCATCGACCAGATCATCAACGAAAACCTGGGACGTCCCGGCGCGATGATGGTTGTTTTAAACGAGACACAGGGCAAAGTCGGCTACATTTCACCCGAAATGCAAGTCTACATCGCGAAAAAGCTGCGCGTACCCGTTGGAGCAGTCCACGGCGTGGTGACCTTCTATTCCTTTTTCACAACTGAACCACGCGGTAAACATACCATGAAAT
This sequence comes from uncultured Anaerolinea sp., assembly GCA_964462245.1. Classification (GTDB taxonomy): domain Bacteria; phylum Chloroflexota; class Anaerolineae; order Anaerolineales; family Villigracilaceae; genus UBA5195. The sequence continues at coordinate 2,635 of CAYWXS010000126.1, read as the reverse complement.
TTTGCATGGGAACTGCCTGCTATGTCGGTGGAGTCCCCCAGTTGATGGAAAAAGCCAAACAGTTGACTGGCACAGATATTGGCAAAACCACCGCGGACGGCAACCTGACCATGGAAATTTGCCGTTGTGTTGGCGCATGTTCCCAGGCTCCGGTCGTGACCGTTGATGATGAAGTAATCGGGCGAATTAAACCTAACAAATTCCCGGCCATTATCAAAAAACTTTTGGAAAGTTAGTCACACGTTCATTTTTACTGTCTGATATGAGAGAAATCGCCCTACATCTGCTCGACCTGGCTGAAAACAGTGTCTCTGCTGGCGCCAACACAATTGTCATCAGCGTTTGCGAAGATCTGCCTGCCGACTTGTTAACCGCCAGTATTTCGGATGACGGACGTGGGATGGATCCGGAAACCGTAAAAAAAGTTACCGACCCATTTTATACCAGCCGCACCACCCGCAAGGTGGGTCTGGGAATACCCTTATTGAAAGGTGCAGCCGAGGAATGCAATGGCGGGCTAAACCTCAGCTCCACACCCGGGAAAGGTACCCTGGTAGAAGTCCATTTTCAACACTCACACATCGACCGCATGCCGCTGGGCAACCTCGCAAGGACCTATCTGGGTCTGATCGTGGGTCACCCGGAAACGCACTGGATTTTTCGCTATACTGCGCGAGGATTGACCACCACAGACAGTTTTGAATTCGATGATCAGCCCATCAAGGAAACCCTGCAAGACCTGCCATTGAGTCACCCGGATGTATTAACATATTTGCGCGAAAGCCTGGAAGAAGGCATCAGCGAAACTCGTAAAGTGCTGCAGTAAAACCAGGTTCGACCAATCGAAACCATCCCGTGCAAAAATCGGGACCATAAAACAAGCAAAATTACTGCCGGGCCCAGCCCCAAGCAGATGTAACCAAGGAGAATAATATGCCAACCGTAAAATCACTCGAAGATCTGAAAAGAATCCGCGAAGAAGCACTGCAAAAGCGTGAGATCAAGTCCGCCTCAGGCAGCATCCAAATCATCGTCGGTATGGGCACTCCCGGCATCGCCGCTGGAGCACGCGAATCACTAAAAGCTATTTTGACCTACATCGAAGAAAAACGTCTGGACAATATAACTGTCCGCCAAACAGGAAATATCGGCATGGATTCTTGGGAACCGATCGTACAGGTGGTGGTAGGTGAAAGCGCTGCGGTCACTTACGGCAAGGTCTCTCCCTTTGTGGCTCAACTGATCATGGAACAGCATGTGGTGGGTGGCAAGGTCGTCTCTGATTATGTCGTTGCGGCATAATCCCTTTCGGGATATTTATTATGGCTTTTTATCGTTCACACGTACTTGTTTCGGTTGACCCGGAGTGCCTTTCCAAAGGCGCGCATGAGGTCATCGACGCCCTGAATGACGAGTTGATCGCTCAGGGCTTGCTGAATGAAGTGCAGGTCCTGGAGACCTCACGCATTGGTGACCCATACCGGCTGGGACCGGATATGTTGGTTTACCCTGAAAATATCCACTACGCCAACCTGAGCGCCGACGATATTCCCTTCCTGGTGGAAGAGCATTTCCTCAAGGGTCGCGTGGTTGAGAAATTCCGCGCCCAGGAAAAAGCAGTCTCAGACGAGGAACTTGGCACACCCAAGCCCAAGGAAGTGCGCATCGTCTTGCGCAACTGCGGCAAGATTGACCCCCATAACATTGAAGAATACATAGCCGAAGACGGTTATCAGGCCTTGGCAAACGTAATCACCGGCTTGACTCCCGAAAACGTGATTGACGAGGTCATGAAATCCGGCCTGCGTGGTCGCGGTGGGGCCGGTTTCCCGGCCGCTCGCAAATGGCAGCTTTGCCGCCAGGTGCAGGATAACCCAAAATACCTGACATGCAACGCCGATGAAGGCGACCCCGGTGCTTTTATGAACCGGCGCGTGCTGGAAAGTGATCCTCATTCAGTCGTCGAAGGCATGATCATCGCGGCTTACGCCATTGGTGCCAGCCGTGGCTATATTTACTGCCGGGCTGAATATCCAATTGCTGTTCAAAACCTTAAGATCGCCATTGCCCAGGCCCACGAATTTGGCTTCCTCGGTGAAGATATCTTTGGCAGCGGCTTCAACTTTGATCTGGAAGTCCGTATGGGCGCCGGGGCCTTTGTTTGTGGGGAAGAAACTGCGTTGATTGCTTCCATCGAAGGCAAACGCGGTGAACCACGCCCACGCCCGCCATTCCCGGCGGTCAAAGGTGTCTGGGGCAAGCCCACCAATAACAATAATGTCGAAACCTATGCAGTTGTGCCACAGATCATTTTGCATGGCGCCGCCTGGTACGCCAGCATGGGTACCGAAAAAAGCAAAGGCACCAAAACCTTCGCCATCGCTGGCGATGTGGTTAACACCGGCTTGATCGAAGTCCCCTTTGGCATCACCCTGCGTGATGTGATTTTTGATGTCGGTGGTGGGATCAAAGACGGCAAAGAATTCAAAGCCATTCAAACCGGCGGTCCAATGGGCGGTTGTCTGACCAAAGACCAGCTCGATCTGCCGTTGGATTACGAAGCCCTGACTGCTGCCGGATCGATGATGGGTTCGGGTGGTTTGATCATCATGGATGAAGAAACCTGCATGGTGGA
>CAYWXS010000125.1:8256-18960 GCA_964462245.1 uncultured Anaerolinea sp. | reverse complement strand
TTGCATCAAATAGGCTGGCTTGAGCTTTGCGTTTTCCGAGCATGGCGGCACTCCTAGCGGTTGGATTGCCTTATTTTTACCCGATTTTCTCGCTGCTGAGGAGGGTCCAATCTTGACCACTTTTTCAGCAGACTCTTAGGGGACTTCTTTGTACGAGGTTTCTACCACGCTCAAAGCCAGCGAATTTATTTCATAGATTCGTAGGTTTTCTTTCCAGAGACCGGCCTGAGCATATATTGTAATGCGACCTGGTAGGGTTTCAATTTTACTTATCTGTAACTCCAACGCCAAGTCCTGGTTCTCAGGCACAATCTGTCCACGGTATTTCCAGATTGTGTTGTGGTTTTCAGCATGCGCAAAGCGTGGCGAACGAAAATGACTGCCTATACCGATATGCAGAGCATAAGCCTGCAAGGCTTGCAGCATGGCTTCCACGCCTAGCGAACCAGGCATGACCGGGTCCTGATGAAAATGAGCTCGGAAGAACCACTCACGCGGGTTGATAACTTTGTGCGCATACACGTAACCCTTTCCAAACTTACCGCCATCCTGGACAACTTGAACTTCATCCAAAAGGTGAAGCTGCCCACCTGAAAGTTTGTAGTAGGGTTGACCTTTGGGTGATCGAAATAAATCAGGGTCGTGCATATCTAGTTTTATAGGCGCAGGAAAACTGCGAATCAGAGGTGCCGGACTGTTACCACGATCCAGCCCAACCTGGTTGATGAGGGCTTCCGGCTGAAAGTAGCCAAAAGCAGCCTCTCCTGCATAAAATGCGTTCCCTTCGCAGGACATTTCATAGGTAAATTTCTGAATAATGATGCCTTGAATAGCGGTCGAAGATAGCAACCTTACCCGGTTGGTGATGGTTTTCCCCCGTGGGTCAATATCGCTCAGGAACTTCCCGCTTCCATCCAGATTTCGGAAATAAAAATTTTCATCCGGGTAAGGCAGGGTGGAGCCTAGATGCGCGGAGAGGAACCCGCAAGGCTGCAATCCAATTTCCATCAAGATCGAATAGGGTATCTCAGGATAGGCGTTTTGAGTGCAGTACCACGGATTTTCTCGTAGATCATATTCGGTGACCAGACTGGAACCAGGTGTAATCTTCCCACGGGTACCATCCACACTGGTTACCCGGCTGATGAGTTGTAAATCTCCGTTGGGGGTGCGAGGGGCGCGACGCGTGTCATAGACAGCGTATTCCGGTCCAAAACAAGCTGCCAGTGAACCAAGTGCGAATTCATTAATGTGAGTCTCATTGAATAAAGCTTCCTTGCTTACTTCAATCCGCTCAGGAAGTTTTTTATCAGCAGAAATCAGTTGTAAACCAAGATCTTTAAAATTGACAATCACCTTTCCGTTCAGAATCACATCAACGTTAGCTTTGGCAAAGGGATGCGGATCTACCCCAATTTCAGTGATTTCCATGCGATAAATCAGTAGCCCATGACATGGAGTAACCTGACCACGGCAACGCACAACCTGGGGTAAATCTGGGATCGGTTGGAATCGCGCATCAACCGTATGTGTTTGCAAACCAAGATACAGTAAATAAAACTGCATAAGCTGGACACAGCCGTCAGCCATCAATGACCCCGCCATCACCTGATCATCCTTGAAATGACATGGAAAGTACCAGTTTTCAGGAGTCAAATCGTGTTCGCCTATAACTGAACCCAATCCCCATGGTCCACCGGTTGGCTGTACGTCCGTCACGCGATCGATCATCAACATTTGACCACCAGGTACGCGCAGCGATGGGTTGCGCCCAGGCTGAGAATATTGAGGTCCAAAGCAGGTCAGCAGATCACCTTTGCTCAGCGCATTTAATGCATCCTGACCGAAGGTAGTTTGAGTATTGGGTAGCAGCGCGTCAAAGTGTTGTTTGGGAGTTCTGGCACGGGTTGCAATTTCTGCATCTGTAAGAATAATACCCTTGCCACGCGCCAGATCTTCATCGGAGAAAAAGCCCGCACAACCTCCGCGCATTTTTAGTACCATTCGGTCACCAACAAAACAATCATAGCTGAAGAAAAAGAGCAGATTGTCATTACTACGAGCATAAGAATTGATACTGATGTCATAGCGCAGAGTCTGCCCCTCTTTAGGCAGATCTTCCAGGAACGTCAAAGTGCAGTCGAGCAAACGATATACCAGGTGACCCTTGTTCTCAAAATCAATCCCAAGATAACTGATCAGCATCAGGTCACATTGGCCAGATTCGACAGCCACTGCCCACGGAATTTGACCATCCACCGAATACCAGGCATTCTGGGGAATATCGTATTCTGTTGTCATATGTGAAGGTTTATACTCACCCAATTTTGCATTAAGCCGGGTAATGCGGCTAACCAGCAAATAAGGTGGCATCGGTAAACGCACCCGTCGTGAATAAGTATCAATCAACGCATATTCCGGACCAAAAATTTCGGCAATGTTTCCCTGGGCATATTTTAACAAATCATCTGCATCCCAGATGACACCCGCAGGTTTGATTCCCTGCGCTTTTTTATTAATCGAAAAACTTGCGGGCAAATCATGTTTATCATCCTGCTTAGGGATGATCTGTATTTCATTTATGGCTGGAATTTCCAGTGGCTGAGGACCAATCTCGTTTTTGTAACTTGTAACCAATTTCAAAAGTTCTGGGCTAAGAGTGTGCGAGTTGACAGGCAAAAAGGGTGATAGTTCATCCTCTTTGGAGACAGATGATATAGCAGGTTTATTTTCAATCATATGAGTATCATTTTTCTGGGAATGGTATTCCACCGGTTCATCGTGCTCGCTTTTCGAAGTAATCTCGAATTGACTGGCAAAGCGACCTTGTGGTAGAGATAATGGTTGATTTTTATGATAAATGCCCGTCACCAGTGCCTGCCAATCGCTGCGCAGAAGGCCAAGTTCTATTTCGAGCCCACCGTTCGAAGTAGATTCGATTTTCCAAGGAAATCGACTTTGTAGAGTGGTTGTAGTATCCATTGGTGCTGGGATGACAGTCGTTGACATACTTACGCGGGTTGGCAGATCTGCAAAATAATCACGGTTTTCAGCATTGAGTAAAGTCTCTGCCAATCGGTCACCGCCCAGCACGATCCGCTTGACAAAGCCAGCTTTAATCGAGCTAGTTGGTGCGTCTTCGGCAAATAATGGGCTCAAATCGATGGGAGCCTGGTGAGCAGCTAATTGGGCTAATAAGCGCAGAATCCCAATCTCATCATTTTTACCTTTTTGGTTGATGCTAAGTGCGAGATGAGGTTGGTCGCCCAATATCGTATCGATCCAGCGCGAGCATGTTCGTTGAGGACCCAATTCGACAAAAATCCGGGCTCCATCATCATATACACGCCCTACGAGACGAGGAAAATCCACCTGAGAACAGGAAACCGTGGACACATTATGTGCTATCGACAGGCTGGTCAGCTCAGTAGGTGCATAACTGGCAGCAGAATAACAGACAATATTCGGTATTTGATGTACTGGCCAATTGTGTAAGGCATCGAACCCAGCATATTCAGATCTCATTGGCGCACAATGTATTACGTGATCAAATGGAGCCCGCAGGGCGTGACAATGCAGACGCGCAATAACCCGCTTACAAGCATCCGGATCACCGGCCAACACCACTTCATTAGGCGTGTTGATGATAACAATAAAGGCACGCGTTTCGTCCTTCAGGCATTCAGTCACCTGCTCTACAGGCGCCATTAACACATAAGTGCACCAGATTGAAGCATCTGGAATGGATGGGGCAATTTCCCAGGCTTCACGCACTGCGAGTTTTGGACCAGCCACACGTGTTTTAAATAAATCGGATTTCCGCAAAGCCCGCGCAGCATCGTCACCATTTTTCCAAACACCAAGCGCCCACATCATGGCAGCCTCACCCAGGCTATATCCTAGCGCAGTAGTTGGCTGTAAATTGAATATCTCGCGCATAATCAAGGTGTAAAGCGTGGCAAAACTTGTTCCCGAGGCCACCATGGAAAGCGGGTCATCCAATAGGGCTTGATCAAGAGCTTTGCGCTCAATCTCGGAAAAGCGTGCACTACCACGTGGATAGAGAACATCCGCACGCAAAGCCAGAACCGGATCGTGGGTGATTTGTAAAAACCGTGTATACAATGTCGGAAATAAACGAAATAAGTCCGCTCCCAACCCATTATATGAGTTAAATGCACCGGGGTAAACAAAAGCCACAGGTCCCCGTAATGGATTGGGAGTAAAATAACTGCCCTGAGTAGTCAACCATTTCTTTTTACTCTGCAAGGCTTCAGGTAAGGCTTTTTGGGCCAATTCCACTTCGCGTCTCAGTCCAGCCATATCACGCGCCATCAGCATGACGCGATGTGGCGCAGTCTGATGTTTTTGATAGGTTTTCCAGGCGGCTTGGGCAGCCTGTGCCACCGAAGGGGCGTGAATAGTTTCGGCGAATTGCGTTCGCAAGTCATCCAAATCACTGAAAGCAATTGGAATCAGGCGCATGTCACTTTCGTGTCGAAAAAGTACAGTGCGCCCATTTTTTGGTAAACTTTCGGCTGGCAAGCAAACCGGTTCGCTGGAACGCAAGATAAAATGGGCACAAGTGTGGTCATGGCTCATGACGTTGACTGCAGCCACGCGCTGTGGGGAGAGCCAGGGCTGGGCTTGCTCCGCTACTGTAAACGGTAAGGGCTGTCTTGGAGCATCAAAATCGGGAGTACCGGGGAAATATCGCTCGGACAAACACAACGCAGTGCGAATAATCCCGGCCATTCCAGATGCGACAAAGGTGTGTCCAATATTTGCTTTGATACTCCCCATTACACACGTATTCGAATTAGCCGCAACTTGCTCAACAAATCGATCTTGCGCTGCTTCCGATTTTCGGTCGGTAGATACATCCGGATGTATTGCATAAGCAACAGCCAGTCCCCCCATCTCCGCGTCATCTTGATAGGCGAATCCACCTGCACTGACTTCGATATAACCCACATCCTGTGGCTGGATTGAGGCCGCATGCAGCGCAGTCTGAACTGCCAACGCTACTCCTTCGGCAGTCGCCGGTGCACAGGCCAATGCTTCGAGCGTAGCATAAGTTTTCTCAGCCTGGTCTACGCGCTGCAAGACCAATGCACCTGCTCCCTCGCCGATCAACCATCCATTACTATGTTGACTGAAACCCAGCGTAGGTGGAGTGACGTGATTATGTAATGGGGCCATTTGCTGGCGCATTAAGATATGCTCAAGACCTCCAGCGAGGTCCACCGCTCCAACCAGAACCGCTTCTACTTCACCATTTGTAAGCAGCATTTGCGCCACTTCCAAGGCTTTGGCGACGCTGTTTTCAGCAGCGGAAATTGTAAACGCCGGTCCAGAGAAATCCCATAGAGCAGCGATCCTGCTGGCCATAATATTGCCAATAAAACTGGTGTATTGGTTAACCAATGCGGGCAGGTGCAGACTGTCCTTTGCCCGTTCTTGCAATGTGGCAGCCTGTTCTGGCGTCAGGCTCACTCCGGCTCTTTCCAATGCATCAGGTAACTGCCAGGTGAGATCGACCCGTCCACGAAATTCATGCAAAGCCAGCTCAGTATCCATGGCAACTAATACCGCCACGTTACCCCCCGGTTTCAACATCGCATCTTGCAGTGCTGCATCTGCCACCTTGAGCATAAGCAGCTGTTGCGGGATGGGTTGGTCAGCATCGTTGGGCGGAATCTTAAAGTGCAGGAAATCCATCTCAAAATCGGAGATGTAGGCACCCGGAAGGTTGGCATCTATCCCATATTGAAGCAGCAGTTCGGTCTGGTTTTCCAGACCCTTCCAGCGCTCGGCAGGCAGGGCGCCAAAAATTTGTGTACCCGCATACGAAACCCTGCTTAATTCAGCCAGGCTGCTGCATGTGCCAAAATGAGCTGCCATTCCACTGATGGCCAACGCCACAGGCGTGAAATGTGCAGTGGTTGCCGCCCGAACCGTTGGCTTTTCTTCCATCACTAGATGGGCATTCGTTCCACCAAAACCAAAGGCACTGACAGCCGCTCGTTTAACTGTATATGAACCAGGAAGGGTTGAGTAATTGCGCTTGGGCCAATCCATTGCCTGTCGAACAATCTGGCGTGCATCTATTACCGAGTTTTGAGAAGCATGTGGATTGAGTACCTTGATAGTGGCAGGCACACGGTTGTGAGCCATTCCCAAAATTACTTTCAGCATTCCACCCATGCCAGCAGCAGTCAGCATGTGTCCAAAATTTGCTTTTACAGAGCCAATAAAGGGAGGAGTGATTGCTTTTGGTAAGGCAGCAGATCCAGTTGGCACATGCCCAAAAAATACTTCCATCGAATTTAATTCGGTTATATCGCCCAGCGGCGTACCAGTCGCATGACACTCAACATAATCGATCTCTTCCGGGGTAACACCTGTGCCAGTGTAAGCGCGTTCAAAAGCCAGCATCTGCCCTTTGGGGTTAGGTGTAAGCAAATGTTTGCCCTTTCCATCATTTGAAAGGCCAATTCCGCGAAGTACCGCGTAGATCCGGTCACCGTCGCGTTCTGCATCAACCAGCCGTTTGAGAACAAACATACCGGCGCCTTCGCCTGAAACCAAACCCTGGGAGGTTTTATCCAATGGACAGCTGTTGTCATTTTGGGGATAAGCCTGAAAAATGGAAAAGCCCATTTTGATAAAAAAAGGGTCTGCGCAGCTAACTGCTCCAGCCAACATTAAATCAGCCTTACCAGTTTGCAGATAGTCACAAGCCAGTTTGACGGCAAATAACGAGGATGCACAGGCAGCATCCAATGCCAAATGGTTACTGGAAAGACCAAGCGCTTGCGCTACCACTGCCGCCGGATAACCTGCGATCAATGCATTAGCCAGACTGTTTTCCTTAGGTGGAACCAGGCGTGGTAATTGGAACTGTGGATCCTGCAGCAGATCCTGGATTGTATTGGTAAGTGCTGTTTGGTAGAGTGGAGAGAACAAATGCTGTGAAGTCTTGGTGGGGAAGGAAAGATTACCCATCACCACCCCGGTATGCGCGCAGACGGCGCTGTTTAGATAACCACTGTCGAGCAAGGCTTCACGTGCCACGTATAATGGCCAGTGGAAAAGGCTATCAAGTTTGTTAAGAAACTTTTCAGACAATTGATAACCACTGGGGTCAAATACGAAATCGCGTACATAGCCACCACGTAAAGCGTAAAATTTGTCACGCTTGCCCTTGACCGGATCGAAAAAAGTTTCAGGCGGCACGCCCATGTCATCCAATGTGGCAGAACTGGTGGAGTCGGTTTCGGATAACAAATTACGCCAAAACTCATCCGGAGTGCGTGCGCCTGGGAATAAGCAGCTGAGACCAATTATGGCGATAGGATCCATCAATTAAGCTACCTGCGCTGCGTGTTGCACATCGTGCCCGGTATTTTGGGGTACAGCGTGCCCAGTATTTTCGGGTACAGCGTGCCCAGTATTATTCGGCATAAAAAGCCGGTTCAACTGGGCGCTAATCGTGACTTCCGCACCTCTGACACGGCTGTAAATTTCCCCGTTGACATCATGCGCAATGATATCTGCGACCAGGCTTGATTCTGAATGTGAACGAACTTCCAATGAAACATAAAACGGTTCCCCGGGAGCAGGAGTCCGGTAATGTTCCCCGGCCTGGGCGCGAAGTGGCAAGCTGCCGGCACTATAAAAGAGTCGCGCCCAAATAACCATACTCTGAAACTGCACATCTGCCAGGAACGGGTTAAAACTCTGGATCGCAAATTGCCCCTGGTCAATTTCACTGACATAAGGCATTTCACATTCAAGGGTCAGATGCTCCTTGGTAAAATTGAGTACCCGGCGTACACCTTGAAAACTTGGTCCGTGAAACAATGTGCCGTTTGTGTATAGCGGCGCACCAGGCTGAACATTGGTTGAGGATAAGTCAGCCTGGTCATAACGTGGCGCCTGCTGCATGAGTAGTTGATTACGCAAATATAACCGCACACTGTAATGATAACGGGGTTTTCCCTGCGATGTTTGGCTGGAAATAAGTACATCCAGCACCAGCTGCTCTTTTTTGTCCACTTCCTTCACTTCCACCGAATACACAGGTGCAAGGGTATCGTCAAAAACAATCCCTTTCAATACCCGGTAATTTTCAGCACGAATAAATGTATAGCCTGGATACAACTGCTCAGTTGTATTCCCCATCCATGCTAGCGCGCAGACAGTAGGCAGAACCGGTTGACCACCAATAATATGGTCCTGAAGAAATGGGTTCGACCTTAGCGACAACGTACGCTGAACACGTTGGGTTATCAATGGCGATAGTGGCTCAATTTCATGTGTAGGTACATTCATTGCACTGCCAATCAAAACTTGCACCGCCGGGCTGTTGCGCCGTTCCAGTTCATCCACCAACATTTGCGCACCCGAATTAGCCGGAATAATATCAATATGCCGTTCGGCAAACATGGCGCGCAATGCGGGAGTCACCATTCCCCCATCCCACGGACCCCAGTTGAATGAGATGACATGACATTGGGGGTGGGTATGTTGAATGATATGCGCTGTTTTATTAAGGATTTCATTTGCCATTGCGTAATCAGATTGACCAGGATTTCCATAAAAACCTGCAGCGGAAGAAAACAAGACAAGCGTATCATGTTGATCCGCAGGGACACAAGCCAATAAATTGGCAAGCCCGTCCACTTTTGCGGAATACACGGTTTCAAAGTCTCGTTCGGTTTTTTGCTCGATGAGCTTATCTGCGAGATTGCCTGCGCCATGTAAAATGGCAGTGATGGCTCCAGTCTGGCGCGTGGCATTCGCCAAATAATTGGCCAATTCTGCTCGGTCTGTAATATCGGTATTACTATATATAGCCTGTCCACCTGCTTCAGTTATTGCATTCAAAGTATTCTCAATCATCCGGCGCGATTGCAGCATAGCAAATTCTTTTTGGATTTTCACAGGGGTAGCTTTCTCGCCCTGTGCGTTCAACCAACTCATAATCCGGCGTTTTAATTCAACTTCGTCCTTGACACCCTGCGCCCATTCAGGTTCTGCACCTTTTAACTCAGATCTACCCAGTAAAATAAATTTAGCCCGATATTGACGTGCCAATCGAACAACACATTGGGCAGTAACGCCTTTTGCGCCACCGCTGACCAACCAGACTCCCTCAGGCGTTAATGATGCAACGCGTTCACTCATTTTCGCTAACCAGGGTCGTGCGTCCACGCAAACCATAGGCCACTTCAGTCAACAGGCGATTAGGATCCTGTAATTCAGCCAGGATGTATTGCACAGCGCGATCCGCATCCAGATGCGGTACCAAATCGAGTGCACGACAATAAACTGCCTGCCACTCACGACTGAGTGTCTTGGTCAATCCAAATAAACCACCGCTGATGGCTCCAAAAGAGCTGCTAGCCAATCCAAATTCACCATCCAGTCGCGCCACGGTAACAAAGTAACTGCGCCCAAGATTGGCGGCAGCCGTTAGCGACTCTTTTAGATGTTTCGCCATGAGAAAAACTTCCTTGACAATCGCTTTTTCACTTTCGATAAAAGGAGAGTCTGTGGTGAACGCTGTTGCCGGGTTCAGGTGGATAAATGCACCAATTCGGCCATACTGTGTTTCTATGACCTTTAACATTTGCGCCAAATTTGTTTCGCCAAAATCCGAAAGGGTAAACTGGGGGATACTCGCTGGCAGGGTAGTCAACGCCTTCACTACCGCTTGGGGGAAATTCATCACCACCACCGGCCACCCACGTGAAGTAAGAGCACTGGCAAGTTTTGCAGTGGCAGATGTGCCATCGTTTGTCAGCAACGCAATGAACCCATCTGGCAAATTCGCTTCCAGAACATCCGGAAAGGGCAGCGCTTTCAGACGTACTGCGCTGCGCGCTACTCGAGGCGCATCCGGAATTACGGGCAAAATTGGTGTTTGAGGTACCGGTGCTGATATCGAGACTACAGTGGATACACCAATTTTCCCACCCATGTGTTCGATGATTTGAGCAAGTGTGCGTAATTCAGCGAGTTCTTCAGGTTTTAGTTTGGGCAAATCAGGGTAACTTGTTTGCATAGCACCCAGTATCTCAACTCGTTTGATCGAATCGATGCCCAGATCTGATTCCATGTCCATCCCCGGTTCCAGAGTTTCAACGGGATAGCCGGTCTTCTCACTAACTATTTCCATCATGGCTCGCGTCAACCCGCTCAAGTCAGGACCGGCAGCTGCCGTTACCGCAATGGGATGTGTGGCAATGATTGGAGCAACAAGAGCAGTTGCCAACGGAATAGGAGCTACCGTCGTGGTTACGACGAACTTCCCACCCATGTGTTCGATGATTTGAGCAAGTGTGCGTAATTCAGCGAGTTCTTCAGGTTTTAGTTTGGGCAGATCGGGATAACTTGACTGCATCGCACCCAGGATCTCAACCCGTTTGATCGAATCGATGCCCAGATCTGATTCCATGTCCATCCCCGGTTCGAGGGTTTCAACGGGATAGCCGGTCTTCTCACTGACAATTTCCATCATGGCCCGCGTCAACCCGCTCAAGTCAGGACCGGCAGCTGCCGTTACCGCGACGGGACGTGTGGCAATGATCGGAGTAACAGGAGCAGCTGGCAACGGGACAAGAACTACCGTCGTGGTTGCAACGAACTTCCCGCCCATGTGTTCGATGATTTGAGCAAGTGTGCGTAATTCAGCGA
>CAYWXS010000125.1:0-8156 GCA_964462245.1 uncultured Anaerolinea sp. | reverse complement strand
CGACGAACTTCCCGCCCATGTGTTCGATGATTTGAGCAAGTGTGCGTAATTCAGCAAGTTCTTCAGGTTTTAGCTTGGGCAGGTCGGGATAACTTGTCTGCATGGCACCCAGGATCTCAACCCGTTTGATTGAATCGATCCCCAGGTCTGATTCCATGTCCATCCCTGGTTCCAGGGTTTCCACAGGATAGCCGGTCTTTTCACTGACAATTTCCATCATGGCTCGCGTCAACCCGCTCAGGTCAGGACCGGCAGCAACAGGCAAAACAGCCTCTGCTGTAACGGCAGCAGGAAGAACTGTCTTGACAGATGCGACTGTTGCAGAAAAGTTTGTCGCAGCCTCGCTCGTAATCTGGGTCTGGTTTAATATCGAACCAAGGGGGATAGAACTGTTATCTCCTAAGTATTTCAGTATAGCTTGCGTTTGTTCTGCATGCTGAAGCAGATACTGCTCATGCAGACGTGATGCTTCTGCTTGTTGCTGAAAAAACTGCGCCAAAATTTCGGACGAGGGCATCGATGAATTTGTTTCAATTGTCGGAATAATCTGCACAAACGGAACAAGCTCCTCTTCAGGGCTGGAAACAGCTGCCTGAACCACCCCACAAGGTCCGGGACCTACTTCGGCGGGCGCAGGCTGTTGTAGCGCATTTTCAAACATGCTGCGTGTACGGTCGCTGACATAGTTACTACCATTTAGCTGGATGCTGATTGCCCGTTTTGGCTTATTTTGAATAGCCTTGGCTGGTGCAGCAAATGGGTCAATATCATGCAGTTGCAAACCTGCCACACGTAGTTGCGCCACAGCCTCACGCAGTTGCCGGTCACTATCTTTTTGTTTACCCACATTGAGTGCAACTGCCACATGAGGGCGGTCTGCCAAAATATTCTTCACCAGATTAGTCAGGATGTTGCGCGGTCCAAACTCGATAAAGAGGGTACCGCCGGCAGCATACAGATGTTCAATTTGTTGCGTAAACAGAACCGGCTGAAGCAGGTGCTGTGCAAGTTGTTCCTGGATGGCACGCGGATCGGATGGATAGGGTTGGGCGGTAGCGTTGGCATACACCGGCAGGTATGGGCTATGGAATTTAGCAGCGTGGATTGCCTCGGCAAAAGGTTGCTGTGCATGCCCAACCAATGGAGTGTGAAAAGCAGCGGCAACAGGCAAACGCGATACGCTGTAACCTTTTTCTGTCAACGTAACTTCTGCTGCCTGGATAGCAGAAGTTGGACCAGCCAGGACGACCTGGCTATGCGAATTCCAGTTAGCCAGGTAAACCCCGGGTAGATGCTGTAACTCAGATTGTAGCTGAGCGTATGTACCAGTAACCGCCAGCATTGAGCCTGCATCAAAACCAGGGTGTGCAGGTGGTGCCATACTCGCACCACGTGCCTTCATAAGCCGGAAGTAAGTCGGTTCATCCAGAACTCCAGCTGCCCACAATGCAGTCAATTCCCCAAAGCTGTGACCGGCGACAAAGTCAGCGCGGAAACCAGCTTCAATAAACATTTGATACAGTCCGGCACTCATCGCTCCAATAGCTGGCTGGGCATAATCGGTACGCTGCAGAGATGCTGTCTGGGAGGCTAGTCGCTCCGGATCTGTCGCGCCTCCCGTTGGAGAGGGATAAACTACCTGTGAAACCGGAATTTTCCCATCTTCGCTGAAGAGTTTATCAATCTTGTGATAGGCTTCGCGTAAAACTGGAAAATTGAGTAGAAGTTCGCGTCCCATTTCCACATGCTGGGCACCTTGCCCGGAAAACAATGCCACCACCTTGCCGGTCAATGCATGACGACGATAGAATATTCCTTTGGGATGCAGCCAGGCAGTCTCGCCAGATTTTGTATGCAATTGTTCAGCCGCAAGGGTTAGTTGTTCTCGCGCCTCAACAATTGAATTAGCTACAAAGCCAAGTCGTGCCTCGGCTGATGGAATACTGCCGGTGCTCGCCTCAACAGCCTGTGCATAATGCTGATTAGCTTCCACTGATTGGAGCTGTGTGTTGAGTTCCAGGGTGCGAACGCGCAAGGCTTCAGGCGTGGGAGCATGTAACACAACTATTTGAGCATGGCGATGCAGGCGATAAGGGGTGCGCTGTTCTGGTTCATATTCTTCCAAAACCACATGGAAGTTGGTACCACCAAACCCAAATGCGCTTACTCCGGCGCGACGTGGATATTCCCGGCGAATCCACGGACGCGTCTCTGTATTCAGGTAAAAAGGTGAATTTTCAAAATCCAATTGTGGGTGAGGTTGTTGAATATTGATTGTTGGAGGCAAAATCTTGTGATGCAAAGCCAACGCAATTTTAATCATACTTGCAGCGCCTGCAGCAGCTTTTGTATGCCCAATCTGTGATTTTACACTACCCAGCGCTATATGTTGGCGCTGCGGGTTATTCTGACGAAAAACCTGGTTGAGCGTGGTCACTTCACACAAATCACCCGCCACCGTACCAGTACCATGAGCTTCGATCAGTCCGACAGTGGCTGGCGCAAATCCCGCCGACTCATATGCTCGCTCCAGCGCCAGCGCTTGTCCGGCAGAACTCGGTGCATAAATGCTTTTATAACGTCCATCGCTCGACGCACCCAATCCCTTGATCACAGCATAGATCCGGTCCCCATCTCGCTCCGCATCCGCAAGCCGCTTTAATACCAAAATTCCCAGCCCTTCCCCGATCATCATGCCATCCGATTCCGCATCAAAAGGCTTGATCTCATTTTTTCTGGAAAACGCCGGGGTTTTGCTGAAACTCATATACATAAAAATAGAGTTATCCGTATCCACACCGCCAGTTAACATCATGTCGGTGCGACCAGAGGTAAGCTCCCCCACGGCCATTTGGAGCGCACTAAGCGAACTGGCGCAGGCGGCATCCACTACGCAGTTAATGCCACCCAGGTCCAATCTGTTCGCCACACGCCCAGAAATAACATTCCCGAGCATTCCCGGAAAGGAGTTTTCTTCCCAAGGGATATAAGCCAGTTTCATCCGTTCCGTGGCAGCTTGCACCATTTCTTCGCTCAATCCCAGGCTTCGGAGAACTTTTTCCCAAATCGGATATTGCAGGCGTGAGGTTAGCGGTGTGATAAGTTTTTGCCCTCCACCGATACCCAAAATCACACCTGTGCGTTGGCGGATCGTTTCGCTAGCTGAACCATAGCCTGCATCTTCCAATGCTTGCTTGGCCACCACCAGGGTAAGCAATTGAGAAACATCGGTCAACTCCAAGATATTTGGTGGCAAACCAAATTCCATTGGATCGAAAGATATATCCGGAATGAACCCACCTCGCTTACAATATGTTTTATCCGACTGATTGGGATCAGGACTAAAATAATCTTCAATATTCCATCGAGAAGCAGGCACATCGGTAATTGCATCGATCTTTCTAACTATATTATCCCAATATTCAGATAAATTTGCCGCTTTGGCAAAAATTGCAGATAAACCAACAATAGCAATTGGCGTGGCAAGGCGTTGGAATTCAGAGTCAGATGTCGTCATTAATACCCTTTTATAAGTTTTTTGGAGTTTTAAGTTTACACGAAGCAAAATATTAACCGCTGGAAAAGGTCAGCTTGTATAGATAAGCTTTATCTAAATACAAACACCAATATTTCTTTTTAGTCACGTGAAACAGAAATAATCATCCTTTATTCTCAGTATTTACCCACATTCGCATATACCCGATATTTCCCATGCAAGTTCAAAATCAGTTTTCTCAACGGAAAATTAAAAAAAAAAACAACACCCAACAATAAACCATATCATCCATTAAATTCGGTCTCCCCCCAGTTTATGATGAATTACACCCTTTTGCGGTCTGGATATTGATTATTCCATTTAAAAACAGTATTATTAATTAAAATCTAATAAATTTGGGGGTGGGGGATAGTGAATTTTCTATGCATATTATTCTTAAAGTCCAAATCACTTATTAATATTTGGACAGAGGTATTATGTTTACTAATATACTTGTTCCGTTAGATGGTTCTAATTTAGCAGAATGCGTGTTGCCCCACGTTTTCTCACTTGTTAGCGCTTTGGATGCACGAGTAACTCTCTTTCATGCACTGGAACAACCACATGATTCAGGACAACTCAACCCAATTGACCCACTTAAATGGCAGCTAAAAAAGCATGGAATGGAAAGTTACCTTCAAGATTTAATGCTCAGATTTAATAAATCAGGGATAAATGCTGAAAAAGTTATCGAAGAAGGTATGGCTGCAGAATGTATTATAAATTATGCGAAAAACCATCAAGTTGATTTGATAGTATTAAGCACTCATGGACTCAGCGGATTGAGTCACTGGAATGTGAGTAGTGTTGTTCAAAAAATTATTTTACGTGCCAATACATCGACATTTCTGATCCGGGCATATGAATCCTCGGGACAATTAAAAGATAATTTATGTTATCAGCGCTTATTCATCGGCTTGGATAGCTCTGCCCGTGCTGAATTAGTCCTGCCATTAGCTATACGACTGGCTAATAGTTTTAATGCAAGTGTAATTCTCGGAACAGTAATCAGAGAACCTGAAATTCTCAGCCGCTTTCCACTGGGGGATGAAGATTTACAACTCATTGAAAAAATCACTTCGCGCAATGTAAAAGAAGCGACTCATTATCAAGAACAGATCTACTCGCAGCTTGCAAAAACAGGTTTGCAGATAAAAACAAACCTGAAAATTGATAAAAATGAAATCGCTGCCTTGCATAATATGGTTTACGAAGAAAATGCAGATTTGGTTTTACTTGTTGCCCACGGACATGCTTGCCTCGGTCGTTGGCCTTACGGCAGTGTAGCCACAAGTTTTATTTCTTACGGTACCACCTCTTTACTAATTTTACAGGATTTATCAGAGGGTGAATTTGAGCCCACGCAGGCAGAGAAGGCGACTTTACAAATTCAAGGACATTAATCATGTCTACGGCCATCCCAGACACATTATCTCAAACAAATATTCAGGATCACGACGTATTAGTTGATATTGCTCTCGGATTAACTAAAAAGGTAAAAATCTCGAGGCGGTCAAAAATTTCGTTCATCATCCCTGGATATTTAAAGGAAATAGAGCGGGAAATTCAAAAAGCCCATCGATATTTCGAAACTTCAGCTCAAGTACCTCTTGCTGAGATGTCTCCGGCAGCAGAATGGCTCCTTGATAATAATCACATCGTCAAGCAGGCTTCCCGACAAATTCGAATTGGAATGCCCAATGATTATTACGCCCGGCTTCCCCAAGTCTGTCTTCAAAAAGATCAGGAACTTGCCCGGATTTTTGTACTCGCAAAAGTATTTACAAGTCATTCAGAATGCCATCTGAATTCTGAGAACATTTCAAGTTTTATCCAAACTTACCAGGCAACCACACCCCTTAATACAAGTGAAATTTGGGCTTTTCCCATCATGTTACGATTTTGCATTCTGGAAATGCTGGCCATTTCACTAGCAAATCTTCGCCACTCCCCAATACAATCAGGTTTTTTATTTTCCACAGCCATAAACATGGAAAAATCCAACTGTCTACCGTCATCAGATGTTACAGTTGTTAGTAACTCCATTCTTAGTTTACGGCTGCTTGATACTCAGGATTGGCAGGTATTTTTTGAGGACTCAAGTCTCGTTGAACGTGAATTAAGGAATGATCCTGCAGGCACTTATCCAATAATGAATTTCAACACCCGAAATCATTACAGAAACGTTATTGAAGAGTTATCTCAAATCAGTGACTTAGGGGAAATAGAAATTGCCGAAGCAGCCATTAACCTGAGTAAAAAAGGAGATAAACCGCGCACTCGTCACGTTGGATATTACCTGATTGGTCATGGGCGTGATCGCCTGGAAAAAGTTTGTAGGGTTCATATTCCCACTGAAAAATTACTTCTAAAATGGTGCCTTCGCCACACCTTGGCACTCTACCTCGGAGTAGCCTCCATTGGTTTACTTCTCCTTAGCGGGTTACTGGCTGAATATGCAGCAATTAATGGAGGAAGTGTTTGGCAAATTATTTTAGTCTTTTTGCTTTCTCTTTTACCTGCATCCGAATTTGTATTTCACCTGATCAACTGTCTCGTAACAAACATAGTTCCACCCAAGAGTCTTCCAATGCTCGACTTCCAGAAAGGAATTCCCTCCGAATTTAGTACTATGGTGGTCATTCCATCGTTATTAAAAAACGAAAAAGAGATGGCTTCCCTTATAAATCAGATTGAAAATCATTTTATTGGGAATTCTGACCCGAATATCCACTTCGCCCTTCTAACTGATTTATCAGACGCCTCTCAAAAAGAAATATCTTCTGAAAATAAATTAATTGAGCGAACAAAGTCTGAAATAATGCGATTAAACAACCAGTATGGCAATGAAACATACAAGCCCTTCCTGTTTTTCCATCGCGAACTGGTTTGGAACCCTGGTGAGAATAGCTGGATGGGGTGGGAACGCAAGCGCGGGAAATTGGAAGAATTTAACCGACTTTTGTTGACCCAAAAATCAGGCAGTTTTTGTGTTCAATATGGTGACTTGAGCATTTTATCAAAAACTCGGTACGTCATCACCACTGATGCGGATACCCTCTTACCTCGCGAATCCGCACATCGCCTGATCGGCGCTATTGCCCACCCACTCAACCAACCCGAGTTTGATCCGGTTTCAAATAAAATTATTGCCGGCTACACAGTACTACAACCTCGGCTTCAGGTTCAACCTTCAATTGCAAACCTTTCTACATTTACACGTATATTTTCTGGCGATAATTCTCTGGATCTATATTCTCGAGCCGTTTCAGATGTGTATCAGGATTTATTCGACGAGGGCAATTTTATTGGAAAAGGGATTTACGATGTGCATGCTTTTGATCGCAGCTTGCGAGATCGTGTACCCGAAAACTCGATCCTCAGTCATGACCTGTTCGAAGGCTTGCACGGACGTTGTGGATTAATTACCGAAATTACTTTGTTCGAAGATTACCCACCTCAATATCTGGCCTACATGCACCGTCTTCACCGTTGGGTCCGCGGTGATTGGCAATTATTACCCTGGCTCTTACCAAAAGTTCCAACTCAAAAGTCAGGATTGATACCAAATAATCTTTCGCTTCTCAGTAGGTGGAAAATTTTCGACAACCTCCGCCGAACCTTGATCTCTTCATCTATTCTTTTCTTACTTGTGAGCGGCTGGTTCTTTTTGCCAGGTTCTCCCCTGGTCTGGATGACAACCTCGTTCTCGATTTTCATATTGGAATTTTTAACTACATTATTTTCCAATCTAAAGAACCGAAAGCCAAATGACCCTCCCGATATCGCCGCTCAGCCACTTCAAAATACATTGTTTCACCAGATAATTGATATTACATTCCTGCCGTACAAAGTATTAGTAGAGCAAGACGCAATCATCACAACTTTAGCAAGGTTAGCCATCACCCATAAAAAATTATTACAATGGATTACGGCTGCACACACTGTAAATATTTTTGGCAAAGAATTGAAGATAATGGTTGTTTGGCGCGAGATGTTAGTCGCACCACTGGTTTCAATTGTAGTATTCATTGGCTTAATAAATTACAATTTTATTGCTCTCCCTTTAGCATCCCCGCTCCTTATTGGCTGGTTGATCTCGCCTTATATCGCTGTGTATATTAGCCATATAAAAAATAATGCCCCGATCCGATTAAAATCCGAGGAAAAACACAAACTGCGCATGCTAGCTCGTTCAACTTGGTTATTTTTTGAGCATTTTGTTGGGCCAGAAGATCATTGGTTGCCGCCTGACCACTTTCAAGAAGACCCCCGCGGATTAGTAGCTCACCGTACTTCACCTACCAATATTGGCCTTTTGCTGGTTTCCACATTGGCGGCCTATGACTTGGGATATATTGGTTTACAAGACCTGGTTCAACGTATTCGCAATACCCTGGAAACTCTGGAATTGCTTGAAAAAGTGCGCGGACACTTTTTTAATTGGTATGACACACATAGCCTGTGTCCCCTGCCACCGCGCTATATCTCTACCGTCGATAGCGGTAACCTGGCCGCTTCCTTGATAGTAGTTTGTCAAGGTCTTAAGGAAATCATGTTGAAACCACTAGTACACTTGGGCATAAATAGAAAAGAAGTTAGGCCTTGAGAGCCTTACCTT
>CAYWXS010000124.1:0-19063 GCA_964462245.1 uncultured Anaerolinea sp. | reverse complement strand
TACTAAGTTTTAGCCAAGTGTATCAGATCTACCCTAATCAGGAACAGCTTTATTACCTTTTCAAACAGGTTGCCAGCTGGCGGCGGATCGGGCAGCCGCTTCAAACCAGGTAAGAAAGTGCTGCCGTTATCCATTATCACCAGCATTGGGGAAGCAGCGCCGGCGGCGATCAGGTTATCCAGTATCAAATTCGCCTTGCCACCGGTTACCCAGCTGCTTTCGTTCTGTTTGCCGCCGTGCTGCAAATAAAGGACAGGGTAATGTCTGGATAGATTAGCCTCATATTCCGCAGGGGTATAAACAAAGGCCCGGCGCCATTTGCCGGTGAGATCAGAGAAATACCAGTGCTGGCGTACATCGCCATGCGGGACATTCTTAAGATCATAAAACATGGATTCCCTGGCAGGAACCTCTATGAAATTCAGGTCATGATCGAGAGCAAAACTATTTGTGCTGCCGCTGTCATTCACCCAAATATCATCGATCACAAAAACATAATCGTAATAGCCTGGCTCAACCGGCGGCGTGGTCACTGTCCAAAAACCGTCAGTATTTATGGTCATGTCAAACGGGGACTTTCCCAAGCCATTGGTACCGTTATTATCAGGCTCACTCATCAATGGCAGGAGCTGCACTTTGTGCGCCAAAGGGGCACTCACCCGAAAGGTGACCCGCCCATCATCGATGATACGAGGGTATTCAGCATTTGGATTATTGGAGGGAGCTGGAAAGCCTGGGAGCATAGGAATATTCCACTTATCACTGAAATTGGTCAGACTCAATTAATTTGAGCTTTTCATGAGCTCGCCTGTAACTGATTAGCCCGAGAAAATGAAGGTAGCTTGGTATTTTTTTTTATTCAATTCGCAATTGATATGATTTATTAGTACTTGCATTTTATAGATAAAGGGATTTGGCGTATATCAGCACATTGGCGGATTTTTCTATGGACCAAACAAGCCTTTCAACCTGAACTCAGAAGGGAACAGGAAAACCAGGTTGACAAGTTGCCCAACAGACAGTAGACTGATCTTTGTTGGGCAACTTTGAGACAGCAATTGGACAATACTCTGCCGGAGAAAAATATGCACAGGACAAGTAAACCTGTTGTAAAAGCTGATGGGCAGTATTTTGGCCTTCAAGGAATTTCCCCATCTGTTTCCATCCAGGTTGGTTCAAAGCCCTGGTTTGAATGGCTTGCCGGACACGATGGATTTGTGTACGAAGGGACTGCCGGGCACTTTACTGCCCGGAGTGAACTTCGTAGAGGAATTCGCTACTGGTATGGGCACCGGCGGCGAGAGGGAAAATTAACCAAAACCTACCTCGGGAAGGCGGAAGAGCTTACATTGGAACGCCTGGAGAAATCCAGCTCCATTTTGGCCGGGCACCTGCCTGTCGACCAGCAGACAGATAATGCAGGCTCCCAGCCTCCCGGCAGCGAAATGGTTTCCTTAACCGCCAGCAGCCAGGCACTGCCAGACAGCACGTATATATCCCAAACCAGGTATAAACCGCCCACTCTACCACAAAGGCACATTTCACGGCCTCGCCTCATTCAAAGAATTGCAGCCCCTGTAGTACTCATCAATGCTCCCAGCGGCTTTGGAAAGACCACCCTGACGAATGAAGCCTGGCGGACTTGCGGAATGCCGGCAGCCTGGGTTAACTTGCACCCAGATGATAACCATCCGCAGAAATTTTGGGCAACCCTGGTCATGGCCTTGCAAACAATTTTCCCAAAATTTGGGCAAGGCTGGATTCTTCAACCATTTTTTTCTTCAGACCCTTCTCTTATTAATAAAATCCCCCGGTTAACAAATGAGATAATACGGGTCATTGATGAAATGGGTCTACCTGGCATTTGCCTGGTGATAGAGGATTACCATCACATCCAGCGCGAGGAGATCCATTCAGCCGTGCAGACCTGGCTGGAGCAGATTCCACCTCAGTTCCAACTCGTCCTTACCAGCAACGCAAAATTCCCCTTCACCCTGGGTAACTTGAGAGCCAGGGGAACAGTGCTGGAGATAAAAACAGACGACCTCCGTTTCAATCTGGACGAGGGGCTTGAATTCTTGAGGCTTCATACAATCGGGCAGCCCCTGGCAAACAATGATATGTTAGCGCTAATTAAACGGACAGAAGGCTGGGCTGCCGGTCTGGTGCTGGCCGCATCCATATTATCTCAGCCGGAGAGCCGTCCCCGGATTACAGAAATTTTCACGGGTGCACACATGTTCCTGCGGGAATTTTTTATGGAAAGTGTTCTTAACCAACAATCGGAGGATGTGAAAACGTTTCTACTGAGAACTTCCATTCTGGATCATCTGACCGGTTCCAAGTGTAATGCAGTGACTGGCCGAACTGATAGCGATGAAATGCTGCAGCACCTATGGGAAGAGAGTCTCTTCCTTGAGCGACTGGAGCGACCAGGCTGCTACCGTTATCACGAAATGTTTGCCGAAATGCTGCGCAACCAATTGCAGGAACAGTTCCCAGCTGAAATCACACGCCTGCATCGCAGGGCAGCCAAATGGTACCGGCTCAATTCTTCTCCTGCCGCTGCTATTCAGCATTACCTGTTGAGCAAATCATGGGAAGACGCAGCTGCCATGATTGAATCTGTCTCGTTAAACGAGCTGGAACGAGTTGGTGAAGATGCGCGTTTATTAGGCTGGATACAAAAGCTGCCCGAAGAGGTTATCCAGAATCACAAGAATTTATTGATCCTATATATTCGCCTGGCAAGGCTTGTGCTGCCTTCACAGGATGTGGAAGCTTTCCTGGTACGTACCGAAAAAAGAATTGCCGCCATACCTGTTTCGGAAAAATCCAAAACATTTCAGGAGACACTTTCAGAAATCCGACATTTTCGCAGTTCCTGGTCAGCAGATGCCCCAATGTTACTGGGGCTGCACCAAAATAAAGAAGATGAGGTGCTTGGGCAAATGCTGGATGGTCTTCTATATTCCCAGCGAGACAGCCGGCTGAATATAGTCAAGGCAGAAACCAGGGTGCTTGAAGTCTATCAGGCAGCCCTGGCAAAAAAACACCTGTACTCCATTCTCGTGGCCGGTGGGACCCTGGCTAACCTGGCATTCTCTCAAGGCCGCCTCAAACGCAGTGAACAAATCGCGCAGCAGGTTCTGCAACAGGCCAATGAACTGACCGACAGACTGCCAGAACCAGCAAGCCTGGTACTGACAGTGCTGAGCGGGGTCAAGTTTGAGTGGAACCAAATTTCGCAGGCCCGTCAACTTTTAGATCAGGCCACAGCGTTGGATCCCCATCCCATCCGGGTGGATGCAGCAATTAATGTTTCAATTTTGCAAGCCAAGATCCAATCCATGCTAGGGGATGGCGAAGCTGCGCTGGACACGGTTGAGAACGCGCGAGGATTAAATCCCCGTTATCCTTCCAATATATGGGAAGACCAGGATTTGGCTGCTTACCAGGCTTTGTTTCGCTTGCACCAGGGTGACCTGCCTTCTGCGGACAAGCTTTTGAGCACCGGCTGGGAGATAGAAAGGTACCCATTTTCTGCATTCGTGCGCGCCTCACTTTTGATGGAACAAAACAGGAACTTTGCGGCTGAAGAAATTTTACGCCGTCTTCTTGATCATTATCCGTCCAGCGCCTATTGGATGCCCATGCTTAGAGCAAGGGTGAAATTGTCGTTTGCCCTGTTGAGTCAGCAGAAAGTGAATCAGGCCCGCCAGACCATGGCCGAAGCCGCCCGGATTGCTGCTCCAGAATTTTTTGTTCGTCCCTTTTTGTCTCCTGGCCCCCAAATCCCAATGCTTTTATCCCTTGTCCTGCATACTGAAGATATTACCCCGGGAACCCGATCCTTCATCCAGGGGACACTTGCATCACTGGGGCAAATGGATGAAAAACAGGCGCTCACCAGCCATATCACGGCTGAGCAATTGGCCATTTCTGCATCCATCAGCCCGCGCGAACTGGAGATTCTGCAGGCAGTCAGCCTTGGTCTATCCAATCAAGAAATCGCTGATAAATATTCGATTTCCACAAGTACTGTCAAGTCGCACCTTGAAAACATTTTCCGCAAACTGGATGTCAGCAATCGCACACAAGCGATTGGCAAGGCGCATGCGCTCAGGCTTTTCACAATATTGGCTTAATAATAAACGATCGAATTCCTTTATTTTCCTGGGTTACACTGCAAGGGTTTATTTCCAAAACGTCACAAGCACAATAAGTTTTGTGCTTGTGACGTTTTCCTGAATATCTGCATGGGGTGTCGGTGGTAACAAACCTCTTATGCCGCAGTTGTATGCCAAATACTGTCAGCATATCATTCTAAAAGGAAATCAAAATGCCAGGCAAAGACCTAGATTGGTTTCTTTTTTGTAGATTTCGAGCCTGGTCGCTCGGTCTGGGTAGATAAGCCGATCTGGTTTCAGCCTGTTTTCTGTGTCCAAACGGTCATCTTTGAAAAATCCAACAAGTTCGTAAAGACTTCTGAACAAGTTCTGAACAACTCTTTTGTAAGATCAGGTTAACCTTGAAAGGAAACCCGATGAAAAACAAAAAACAGACCTTGCTGCTCTTCCTTATTTTGCTAGCCCTGTCTATCAGCGCATGCAAAAGTATTGCTGCACCCGCGCAACCGGCAGAACCACCCGCTACAGCAACAGCTGCGGCAGCGGAATCCCTGATCCCAATTGATCAGCCAACCAGGCAAGCCGATCCACAGCAGCCCCCTACAACAAAGCAGCCGGCCGAGAGCGCGCCCACTTCCCAATCCAGCACCACACTCCAACAAGTTTCCGGTGCCTATCTTTTCACCGAAGGTCCGGCAGTGGATGCAAACGGCAATGTCTACTTTTCGGATATCCAGGCCGGGAAAATCTACAAATGGAACCCAGGCGAAGCAGATAGTGTCAGCTTGTTCGTGGAAGGGCTAAAGTCGCCCAACGGCTTGATGTTCGACAAAAATGGAAACCTGATCGCCTGTGAAGGCGGCAGCGGGCGCCTGATTTCGATTAATGCGCAGGGACAGATAACGCCTCTGGTCGAAACCTACAACGGCACGCGCTTCAACGAACCAAACGACCTGTGGATTGACCCACAGGGGGGCATCTACTTCACCGACCCTGCCTACCAGGCCCCAGTGCTGCAGGATGGGCAGGATGTCTACTATCTAACTCCCGGATACACGCAAGTAACACGCGTCATCAGCGACTTGACCCAGCCCAATGGCATCGTTGGCACAGCCGATGGGAAATTGCTCTATGTAGCTGATTACGGTTCGAATCAAACGTATATCTACACCATCAACAGCAATGGCAGCTTGAGCGACAAAAAGCTTTTTGTCGCGCTTGGTTCGGATGGCATGGACCTGGATGCCGCTGGTAACATCTACCTGACCACGCCAAACAAAGTTCAGGTGTTCGACAGCACCGGCAAACACTTGCGCGACATCCCCACAACCGAAAACCCGACGAATGTGGCCTTTGCCGGGCAGGATCGCCTGACCCTCTTCATCACCGCGCGCACAGCGCTGTACACCATCCAATTGTCAGCGGGCAGGTACAGTACGGTTCAAACTGCCTCGCAGACAGATTCTTTCAGTCTGAGCAGCCCCGATTTGCCCACCGACAGCCGCCTGCCTGCCGAATACACCTGTGACGGAGCCAGCTCCACCCTGGCGCTGAACTGGAGCGGCGCACCGATTGGAACGGTCGCTTACGCGATCACGATGCATCACGTAGCGCCAGATAATGCCATCCACTGGTACTGGGAAGTTTACAACCTGCCCGCCAGTGTCACCAGCCTTGCAAAAAATAGTTCCGGCCTGGGAACACTTGGCACAAACAGTGTCAATGATCGCAACGAATATGCACCGCCCTGTTCCAAAGGCCCGGGCGACAAGGAATATATCTACACTGTCTACGCCCTCTCCGCACAGCCGCAGTTATCCATGCCTGCCGCCCAAGTCAACCGCGCTGTGTTATTGGAAGCCATCCAGGACATCACCCTCGCCAGCGCTGAATTGCATGTTGTCTATGCCAGACAATAAGAATAAAACAGAAGTGTAAACAAAACCTCAATCACTTCCGAACAGGTTCTAAACATCTCTTTTGTAAGATCAGACCATAACACAAGGAGAAAAAATGAAAAACAAATTCGTAGTTCTGCTCGTCATCGCCATGCTGATCTCGGCTTGCTCCAGGGTCAGACCGGTGGCCCCACAATCCGACACCACGTCTACCACTCAAGACACCAGCCTTGCGACAGTCGAACCCCAAGACCAAAACGTCATCGCAACCAGTAATGCAACAGAAGTGCCCCAGGACCTGTTTGCCGGTCAAGCTGGCAACAATCAGAGTCAGGGACAACCCGGCGATCAACCGCTGCCTCCCAAAGAAGCCTACGATGCCTGCACCAGTAAGATCGTAAAAGACGCCTGTAACTTCACTGCCGCCAAAGGCGCGGAAAGTGGCACATGCGCAATCGTTCAGGACCAGATTGCCTGTGTTGCACCACATGGTCCGCAGGTTGGTGGTCAGAACGGAAATCAGACTGGTGGAAAGCAAGCCGGTCAAAATGATAAACAACCGGCTGGTAACCAGCCAGGTGGTCAGCCCCTGGATGCCAATGGGTCAGCTTACAATATCGAACAGGCGATCTCTGACAAGGCCCAGGGTATGACGATTTCTTATGACGCATTGGCCTTCATAACCGGCGACTTGGGTGCGGACTCCTTCTTCCCGCCCGGAAAAGTGGCCGACTTCTGGGGTTTCCAGTACTTGCGTGACAACGACCCGAGCCAGATGGGCCATGCCGGTGACTTCCTGACCAGCGCGGCGATGAACACCCTCAACAACCTGAGCGCGGAGCAACGCGCCGAACTGGTGACGCTCGCCAAAAGCCAAACTGCCGCGATCGATGAATACGGTTACAAGCGTTTTGTCCTGATCAAGGCCTTTACCCGCCTGTTGGATGGCGACTTGCCAGCCGGGACAAGCGATCTGAGCGCAGATGCAGTCAAAGCCTACTCTGCCGAACTCTATCACCTGGATGGCGAGATCAGTTATGCACGGGCAGAGTTGTATGGCAAGCTAATTAGCTCATATAGCGCTGATCAAAAAGCCTATTTCGAGGCGATGAAGGGCAAGGGCATGAAAACCTGGCCGACTGTGACCGAACCCGAGGATATTCGCGGCCTCGAGCGGGAAGTAAAAGTGGCTGTAATGACCTACGCCGCCGATATGTACTCCTGGTACGCCGGTTCCGTCGAAGCCGATGTCTACTTCTGCCCTGAACGCCACGGCACCTACTTTGGTTCGTTCTACCTGAAAGATATCAAAGCGATGAGCGACCCGACC
The DNA here is from genome assembly GCA_964462245.1 of uncultured Anaerolinea sp. Classification (GTDB taxonomy): domain Bacteria; phylum Chloroflexota; class Anaerolineae; order Anaerolineales; family Villigracilaceae; genus UBA5195. Next base: position 11,705 of record CAYWXS010000124.1, on the reverse strand, counting down.
TACGCCATTCCCACCAACCTGACCGGCGACCTGGGCCAGACCATGCTCGACAAGCTGACTCCCAACCAGGCGCAGCTCATCACCAGCCTGGTGACCACTGGCAAGCCTCCCCTGCTGGGGCTGGTGGATGCGCGCACACAAATCTCTACCGAACTGCGCAAGTTTCTGACGGGCGGCGTCGCCGACAAAGCCAGCATCCTGAGCCTGTCGGATAAATACGGCGCTTTTGACGGCGAAATCATCTACAACATGGCGGTTAACTTTTCCAAAGTGGGCCAAAGCCTGACCGCAGAGCAGAAAGCCCAACTGATCGCCTTACGCACCGAACTGCTCGGCAACCAGTCGCACCCCAGCGGAGCCTATCTGTACTCCGAGCCAGTCCAAATGCCTGAAATTCCGAACACGGACTTCCTGTTCAAGTAAAAACATAGTAACTACTCACGGGGTGATAGAGGATTTTTGTGGAGTTTTGGAGCGGAATAGCACGCTCCAAAACTCCACTGGCGGGGAAAACCTGACCTAACAAACTTGTAAACACATCTGAACAAGTTCTGAACAAGTTTTTTGTAATATAACGTCAAGCCCCACACGAACCGGGGCAATCCACTGCAAAAGGAGATCTGATGAAAAACAAAACCTATATCCTGACTGCGTTAATTGTTCTCATGGCATTCATCGCCGTCGTCCTTGGCGGAACAAAATCTGCCAACGCATTGGCTCCCAAAGGTACGGCATTTCCCATCCGTACTGCCACCCCAACCAGGACCAAGCTGCCGACCCCAACCAGGACCAAGCTACCAACCCCAACCAGGACCAAACTGCCAACCGCAACCACCCGACCCACCAATCCGCCGACATCCACCCGCATAGTCAGACCCACAAACACGCTTGCACCGACCGCATCCAGCACTTCTGTAAAAACACCCACTCTCCAACCAGGCGTTCCCGGTTCTTTCACCATTGAACAGACCCTTGCGAACGGCGGCCAAAAAATGACCATCGCCTTCGACGGCCTGGCTTTTATAACTGGAAATTTGGGCGCTGACTCCTTCTTCCCGCCAGGAAAGGTGGCTGACTTTTGGGGCTTTCAGTACCTGCGCGACAACGATCCAAGTGGCATGGGACACAACACCGACTTCCTGACCAAAGCTTCGCTAAACATGTTGACTGTTCTGACCGCTGACCAGAAAGCCCAATTAATCACCCTTGCTAAAAGCCAGGTGACCTCAATCAATGACTACGGCTACAAGCGTTTTGTCCTGATGACAGCTTTCCGCCGAGCACTGACCGGGGATCTTCCCAGCGGAACAAGCGGACTGAACGAGACAACTATCAAAACTTTTTCCGCTGAACTGTATCGTCTGGATGGTCAGATCAGTTTCGAGCGCGCACAGGTCATGGGCGGCATCCTGTATAATCTGAGTACCAGTCAGAAAGCTTATCTGGATGCGATGGTTGGCAAAGGCATGACATCCTGGCCGACCGTGTCCGAACCCGCAGAACTGCGCGGCCTTAGCCAGGATGAAAAAGTAGCCGTAATGACCTACGCGGGCGATGTGTTCAGTTGGTACGCCGGTTCTATAGCCGCAGACGTTTACTTCTGCCCGGAGCGCCAGGGAACCTACTTCGGCTCGTTCTACATGAAAGACGCCCCGGCTGTCGGCAACCCTGGCTACAGCATCGGGACGAACATTACCGCAGACTTGGGTAAAGCCTTCGTCGATGCACTCAGCCCCGAGCAGGCAGTACTGATCACAAGCCTGGTGGACATCCAACGCCCAAGTCTATACAGCATCGTGGATGTGCGCACCCGAATCGCCACCGAACTGCGCAAGTTCAAAAACGGCGATTCAGCGGACAGCGCTGCCGTGCTCGGTTTGATGACAAAATATGGTGAATATGACGGCACGATCATCTACAACCTGGCTGCCAATTTCGTCAAGACGAATCAAACCCTGACCAGCACTCAAAAGACACAGTTATTGAGCCTGCGCCAGAACCTGTTGGGCAGCCTGATATATCCCAGCGCTGCATACCTGTACTCCCAGTCCATTAGCATACCGACCGTCCAAAATACGGATTTCTTATTCAAATAAATCTACTTGCGCCGCAACATGACCGAGCATCAACCTCTCGCCATGCCGCGGCTGTTTTCCTAATAATCACAAAGAAAATTTTTACAAATATAGCTTTTCAGATAATGATTTTAAATCGTAGTGGCGGCTTCAGCCGCTTCACCCATCCAAACGCTGAAATCTTGACTGCAAATCCAAAACCTTTTTCTGAATATCTACAGATTGTATTCTCCAAACACCTTCTGAGCACCTTTTTGTTATAGTTATGGAAGAAAGGAAAAATCCATGACCCGAGCCATCCTGACATTTTCGCTAATCGTCACTCTATTAGTGGCTTGTGCCCCTGCCACAACGCCAATATTGGAGCCCGCTCCAGTGCTCCAACCGACTCAAACGCCGCTGGTCAGCAACACCGCGGCAGCCACTCCCGAGTCGACCTCTACGGAGCAGACCCCGCCTGAAGCGACGAAAAAGCCCAAAGGACAAAAAACTCCGCCGGCCTCAGACTCCGCCAAAAAGCCTCAAGCCAAAAATCCGCCCCTCGTTCCGACTTCCACCGACCCTAACTACATCGCCGCCGAAATCAGCGGACGCCCCACCGATCAATCCATTACCATCAACATTGTCCCAGCCATTGACATGCAAATATTCATTGCCTATGGCACAACTTCGGGCAACTACACTGAGAAAACTGCTCCCGCCAGCCTGAGCGCCAATACCCCACACGAAATCGAATTGACCAACCTGACACCGGACACTGCCTACTATTACGAGGTAGTCCCTATCCAGACAGGAGGCGCGCTGATTTCCAACAGCACTGCCCGCCTGGAAAATACCTTCCACACCCAGCGCGGGCCTGGCAGCGCCTTCACCTTCGACATCCAGGGCGATTCACACCCCGAGCGCCTGGGTAAACAGTTCGATCCCGCACTTTATACCCGCACCCTGACCGGCGCCGCCAGCGACCAACCCGACTTTTTCATGACCATCGGCGACGATTTCAGCGTGGACACGCTCAAAACCGTCAACGCCGAGACTGTCACGGCACAGTACATCAACCAACGCCAGTGGCTCGGATTGGTAGGCGCGCCGATTTTCCTGGTCAACGGCAACCACGAACAGGCATCGCTGGCAAACCTGAACGGCACAGCAGACAATGTGTCCGTCCTGGCCCAGACTGCCCGGAATGCCTACTTCCCCCAACCAGCGCCCGATACCTTCTTTAGCGGCGATACCCAGGCGGTTGAGTTTATTGGACCGTTGCGCGACTATTACGCCTTTACCTGGGGCGATGCGTTATTTGTAGTCATCGACCCCTATTGGCACTCCCCGCAATCCGTCGATAACCAGTTCGGCGCCGACCGCAGCACCGACAAGAAAAACCGCGACCTTTGGAACGTGACTCTCGGAGACACGCAGTACCAATGGTTCAAACAGACGCTCGAAACCAGCACGGCCAAATACAAGTTCGTTTTTACGCATCACGTGCTTGGCACCGGGCGCGGCGGTATTGAACTCGCAAACGGGTATGAGTGGGGCGATAGCGCCAACCTGAGCGCTCATCGTCCGGGTTGGGATAAAACCATCCATCAGGTGATGGTCGAGAACGGCGTGACCATCTTTTTCCAGGGCCACGACCATATTTTCGTCAAACAAGAACTGGATGGCGTCATCTACCAGTCGCTGCCCGAGCCCGCCAACCCCTTCTACAGTTGGGAAAACGCCGATGCTTATAAAACCGGCGACAAATTCCCCAACAGCGGGCGCGTGCGGGTCAACGTCTCACCAGATGGCGTGCAGGTGGATTATGTCCGTTCGTACCTCGACAAAGCGGATGAACTGGCCTTTTCGTACACCGTCAAATAAAACCAGGATTACTTTATGCCGACTCCACGCCTTAACCAAATTCTGAGCCTCATCCTGCTCCTTGCACTGAACATTTCTTGCGCGCCTCAAACACCCGATAGCCAGCCTATCGTTGTATCGACCGCTTCTGCCAGCACGCCACTCTCGGCCCTCCAGCCGACCCTGCCACCCGTGAGCGAGTCTCCATCCAGGCCGACCCCAGCGCCTAAGCAGACGCGTGTTCCCAAAGCGCCGGCGAGCGGACAGGGCGGCAGCGATGCATCGCAAAGCTTAGCCTTTGAAGTGCCCGTCCACCCGATCGACATTATTCTGGGTCGCCCAACCAACAATTCCATCACGGTCAGCGTGCTGAGCTACCAGGATGCCGAAGGAACCGTTGAATACGGACTCGCACCAGATAATTTCAGCAACCAGACCACTCTGACAGCCTTGAGCGCCAACCAACCGGTGGAAATTCGGATCGAAGGGCTGCAAGCCAATAGCGCTTACACCTATCGTGTCCGCTACCGTTCGAGCAGCGCGGGTGACTATACCGCCAGCGAAGTCGGAACCTTTACCACCCAACGCACGCTGGGCACCCCATTCACCTTCACCATCCAGGCCGATTCGCATCTGGATTCCAACACCAATCCGCAGGTCTACCTGCAAACCCTCGCCAATCAGCGTGCCGATCAACCCGATTTCGTGATTGACCTGGGCGACACCTTCATGACCGATAAATACAAACCCTATACCAGCGCCCAGCCGCAATACCTGGCCCAGCGCTATCTCCTGAGTCAGGTCGGTCAAAGCGCGCCGCTTTTCCTGGTGCTCGGCAATCATGATGGCGAAGGCGCTCCTAAAGGACCCGACAACGATATGTCCAGCTGGTCGGCTCAATTGCGCACACAATATTTCCCTAACCCCATCCCGGACGCTTTTTACAGCGGCAACGTCACCCCCGATAAAACTGTAGGCGCATTACAGGATTACTATGCCTGGCTGTGGGGCGATGCGCTCTTTATCGTGCTTGACCCCTACTGGTTCACCCCGCCCCAACGCGGCGCAACCAGCGACCTATGGGGTCCCAGCCTGGGCGAAACACAATATCGCTGGTTGAAAACCACCCTGGAAACCAGCCAGGCAAAATGGAAATTTGTTTTCATCCACCAGTTGACCGGCGGCTTTGACAAAAACGGGCGCGGCGGTGTCGAAGTGGCTAACTTTTACGAGTGGGGCGGGAATAACGCGGATGGCTCGTACGGTTTCGACACGCAGCGACCGGGCTGGGGCCTCCCCATCCACCAATTACTGGTTAAAAATCATGTCGATGCCGTTTTTCACGGGCATGACCACCTCTTTGTAAAGCAGGAATTGGACGGTATTATCTACCAGGAAGTTCCCCAGCCTGGCGCTGCCCGCACCAACGGAACAGGTAGTGCCGCCGAATATGGTTATCTGAGCGGTGATATCCTCGGCAGCCCCGGTCACTTGCGCGTACTGGTTACACCGGAACAAGTAACAGTGGATTACGTGCGCTCATACCTGGCACAGGATGAAAAGCCCGCTCAAAAAAACAGGCAGGTGGACTTTAGCTATACAATCTTAAGCCGCTGATGTTGAGGAAATAATTTCGTCAATTTTGGGTATGGCAACCCTTTACCAGGCATACACGCTCAGCCATAGACGAGAAGTATCTCTCTAGGAGGTCTGGTAAAGGGGCAGTTTTTTTGTGGAGATTTTGCGCAACCCATGCGCAAAATCTCCACTTGCAAGGCAAACCCACCAAAGTACAATCGCTATTGCACCGGTAATAATGCCGCACACTCGCCGGCAATAAATACAATGACCAGAAAAATCGCCGCAAGCCGTATCCCAATTAACCGCAATCTAGCCCGGGATTGATCATTCTCGCTGCTGGCTTTGCTTTGCGCCTTTGATGGTATCGAACTATTCGTATTTTTCGATCTCATACAGAATCCTTTATCAATTTTGAATCAAATTATATTCTTTGGGTTTACAAATAAAAACCGAACTGCCCGGCAGTCGTCCATGTTCAGGATTTTTATTATGATGTCCTGAAAACGACTCGCGCTTTTTTTCGCGAATAATAATGGGACTTTACCCTATCAACAGCCCGCCGGTAAAGCGCTTCGTGGGCCAGGAGCGTTTTTTCCAGACTAAATACCTGGCTGATCAGACTACCTACGGATCCCATACTACGCGCCACTGCCGGATCATCCAGCAATCTTCGGATCTGGGCTGCCAGACCAGCCACATCTCCAGGTGCTACCAGATAGCCATTCACGCCATCTCTTACTATCTCGGGAATACAAGTCGCGGCAACGGCAGTGATGGGCAGCCCACAGGCCGCAGCTTCAAGCAAAACTAATCCCTGCGTTTCAATTTCACTGGCAGTCACAAAAACGGAGGCAAGCCTGAAAATATCGGGTAAAACCTGTTCTCGATCAACGAAACCAGGAAAATGACTGCGCGTCCCAATTCCATGTTCATGACACATATTGATCAGGTTGTTTTTTTCGGTTCCATCGCCGATCACTACCAGGTGAGCATTACGATTTGTCATCGCCTGGGCGGCTGCCAGAATTACGCGTTCAACATTTTTATCCAGATCCAACCGGCCCACATGCAGCAGCACAGGTACGTTTTCTGGCAGTCCCAACTGTTTTCGTAGTGTAATTTCTTTAGTTTTCGACAACGTTGCTTGATAAAAAAGCTCCGGGTTTAGTCCATATCCAATCACCTGTGATTGGATACCCGTCTGATAAAAAACTTCGCTCGCAATTGTCCGGGTGGGTGTAACAATCGCGTCAAACCGAGACAAGACCCGGGAACTGTAAATCCAAAGAGCTCTTTCTATTCCATCTTGAAGCCCTTTCCAGTTTGGTAGGTGGGCCCTAAATCACGATCGATTCAACGCCATGCCCGAGGAACAACGAAATCGCCGTTGCACCCAGCAGGATTAAGATGAGCACATTTTTGAACTGCTCAAACAAAATTGCCCAGGGCGAAACACGTTGGGCAGCTTGCAACTCATTCGGGCCAACCTGCGCCAGGCGAGTTTCAACTTCCGTTGTGTTCAACCCTTCAGGTTGGCTGCCAAGTTGATCGAAAGCCTCATTGGTGGTAAATGAATGCCATGGTTTAATTTGCATGGGATTACTTCTTTGCTCCTATATCGACGGGAATGTCTTGCTGTTCCCGGTATTTATTTTGGGTCATATCCTCGCGTCGTGGCATGCGGGATTTAAAAATCAAGATGTCCAGAAGATAGATCACTCCTGCCAGGAGGGGCAGAAAAATCAAGGCCAGGATCTCCTCGCCGAACATCACAATTTTTTCGAACCAATAGGCAATCGCTGTGCCGCCTGCGCCAGTGACAGCAACGGGTTTCCACAGCCGCCGTAAAAGAGGAAAACGAGGGGAATGCGTCGAATGGTTGGACATAAAAATCTCCTTTCGCAAACAGAACCCATCTGAGAGAATATTCCGGCGTGCTGGCGGAAGATCGCCTTTATTCATCCTTCACAAGCACAGGCGCATACGCTGGTCGGCGCCGGATTATCCAGAAATAAAGTGCAAGTGCAAGCCCGCCACCTGCTAATAGAAAAGGCAGTAACTGCTTCAGATAAGCGCTTACCAGTGCCCACTCATGACCAAGTAAATAACCGGCGCCAATAAGCAGAGTACACCAGACATAAGCGCCAATAAAAGTAGCCACAAAAAAAGTAACGAACGGCATGCGTGCCAACCCGGCTGGAATACTGATCAGAGTCCGGATACCGGGCATAACTCGCCCGACAAGCACCAGTCCGGTACCCCAACGTTGAAACTGATTTTCAGCGTTGGTAATGTGGGTCGGATCAATCCGTACCCAGCGCGCGAGTTTATCAACCACCGGACGACCCCCCAGGCGCACCACCCAGTAAGTAAGGGATGCCCCCAGGACACTACCGATAGCAGCGTAGAAACCGCCCAACAGAATCATTGAAGGCGGCAGTTGGTGCTCAGCAATCAACATCCAGCCCGCCAGTCCGAGAATGATTTCACTGGGTGTGATGCCAGTGGCATTTTCAAAAATCAGCATCGCTGCAACGCCAAACCAGCCCCAGGCATCATAAATTGTTTGGACGGAGTATAGAATGAAGGTTTCAAGTTCGGTAATCAATTTTTCTCCATTGAATCTTTGTAGCTTTTTTTTTTGATCTAGCGTAACTTTCAGGAAATCCTTACTTCTTTTTGTAATCCTGCTCGTTTGGTTAATGTGATTCACGTGCCAGTCTGTCTCGCTTGAAGCCGAAAAACCAAACAGGCTTATGTCAATCCGAACCCATCACAGCATGACCGGTATAGAGGATAACGAGTAAAACCCCTGAGACAACCAGACTGGAATGGAATTTATAAATAACTTTTCGAAGAAGTGGCGAAACAGCCCGCCACTTGAAAATCAACCCAGTAATCACCAGGATTCCCGTCAGGATCAAACCCAATTCAGGAAATGGGTTGGCAATACAGGCTGATAAAGCCAGATGCAGAATCCCAAAACCCAGGGCAGCGATACTCAACCAGGTGTGAAAGGGCATCAGATATTTTCTCTGGAGTTTAATAATATTCTGAAGAAGAACTATCAGCGCTCCTGCAAAAGACGCCTTCCGAATAATTGTTTTTAGTAACAAATCAAACACAACCGGAATGCTTGATATGCCAAATAACCAGGCTGTTATTTCTCCAGTAAGTTCGTTCCCGGAATTATTCTGCAAGCTTTCAGTGAATGAGAAGTAATGCTTCAAAAAACTGGGCAGCGCCTGACCATTTTTGTCCAGTTCATTAACAATAAGAACCAGCACGGAAAAACCCGCAAGTGAAATCGCGATCATCGCCAGTAAGGCCGAACCCAGGTTGGACAAATTAATCTTATTAGCAGTCATACAAAACATCCATTGCTTTAACCCTTGTTATGAGTGGCTTGCGATCGTTCCGTTCTGTTTGCGGGTTACTTTTTTCGCATGGTAGAGCACTTCGTCAACGATTTCAAAGCTGCTGTCCTCACGTATTAAAGCTTTTTTGCGCTTGTCGCTGCTACCCAGCACACGCTCATGCGGGTACGAAAAGCGGTCAATCTCCAGGTCATTCGCATCAAACAAGATTGCAATATCACCATGATTATTCCAAACCTGCTCAGATGCCCACAATAATTCTTTCTGAATTGACAGGTCATTGTTTGTCTTTTCCGGTTTTTGCTGACCACTGTAAACCACGACACTCTTACCGGGTCGAATTCGTAAATCATCCGGAAATTGGTAAAAAACCTGTCCGCGCAGGCTGGCAAGCACCCAGCCCGAGATTGGCTGAACAATCGTGCCACGATTGATGATGGTGAGAGACTCAAACAAACCATCGTTATGAACGGCTTCGATTGCTATTTTCGCGCCTTCCAATTGACCAGTGTGCACTACAGATGATGTTCGTTTTGACACGTCGTTCTCCTTGTACTTTGGCTTATCCAGTTTTCAAGAAATCAACTGGCGAGTGAAGCTTCTATTTTTTGTTCAGAATGTCACTTTGTATGCCGGTATGCTGGTGGCTTATCCGTTTTTATAACCACATTGTGCGCAAAATAACGCACGGGCAGGTAATTTCGAACCGCAACTGGCACAAGTTTGAATCACCTCGATGGCGGTTCCGCATCCGTGACAAAATTTGGCGCCTTGAACGGTTTGCGTGGAACAATTTCGGCAAACGACACCCGGCAGGGATGCCGCAGGGACTGTTGAGAACGGTTGATTTCCGGGAATTGGTGAATTCATGGAAACTTGGGGGTAGATGTTGCCTTGATTTGGATGATAGTCATGGTCGTCGTGATGGTCATCATCATGATGATCGCCGTTTTGGAAGAATCCACCTTTGTTCCTGCGTTTACGATCGCCAAAATCAAACAAGTCTTCTAGAAAGTCCATTTTAATATTCTCCTTTTACTGATTAATTGAGGTACCTGGAAACAGATAGTAATTTCCTATCCTAGCTTTCCAAGCGTGCTGATCGAACTTCCCAAGAGCTCATCCTGGATCTGAACGATTTTTTGTGCGGCTTCATAGGTTTTCGTGCTGATCAACAGGTCAACCAGGTTGACATTCGACATTTCCAAATACCCCTGTTGAACTGTGGAATTTGTTACGTCCTGAGTCGGGGTTTCCAATGCCTTAAAAAGATTCCCGGCATCTTTTTGAAGCTGTGTTTCGGGACGAGCGAATTCGGTGATACCCAGGTGTGTGATTAATACATCGTTGATCAAAACACCTCCGCTAGCATCCACACTGACTTCGCCATCCGGGATTTTGATCGGGTTTCCGGACGAATCCAATACCGGGTTCCCATCCACGGTCACAAGACTTTGATTCGCATCACGAATAAAACGTCCGTCGCGAGTAACTCGCTCACCTGCAGATGTCATGATCCGGAAAAAGCCATCTCCCTGAATTGCGAAATCCAAAGGGTGGTTCGTGATTTGCAGCGTGCCATCAGAGAATTTCGTTCGTGGTTCGGTAGTCAACACACCCAGCCCGAGTCTTCCGATAGATTCTTGAGAAATACTCTGGTCGTTTTTCCCAGTTGGAAACACATCTGTTTTCTGGAACTCTTGCATGGTCGTAAATACCTGCTTAAAGCCAGGCGTGTTGAGATTGGCTGTATTATGCGCATTCAGTGCTTGTTTATTTGCGCCGACGATCATGGCTGAAACTGCCGTATAAATCCCTTTTATCATGGGTTTATCCTTGTAAAACGGTTTGAATACATAGTTTCCAGGCGGTAGTCATTAAAGTCCAGACAGCTTTTCTGATTTATTACAACAATAACTTTCAGGTTCCAGAAATTAACAACAAAAAAGACCAAAGCTTATAGAAAGCGATGGTCTTGCGTTTTCTGTCAAACAGCCGGGAAATCTCTTTCCGTCTTGACGACTGTCCATCCCGGTAAAGCCGGGCGGCTACTCCCCATCGGAGTAATTAAAGTCTACATGATAACCGGGTAAAAGTCAATGATATTTGATACGATGACAGAGGTTACATTTATTCAATTTGCTTCGCGCATCAAGATATACGCTCACTTACGCATACTGGTTACACCTGCCACAGGATGAAAAGCCCGTTCAAAAAAAACGGGCAGTTGGACTTTAGGAAGGTGTCTGATGCATCTGCTTATTTTATGCCTTCGTATAATGTTTTAAGCACGGTATAGTAGGCCAGTTTGGGCTGCCCATCCGCGTCAAAAATTTGGTATGATCCCACAATTTGTAAATATTTATCACTCGGACCCCAGAACCAGAGCCCTTCCAGGTTTCCAGATTCAAGCCCGATCTTCAAAGATTCGCCGAAGACATGCGCCAATCGTAGATTGAACTGGTTTTCGGGGAGATTGAGTTCATCGCTTGAAGGCCGATAGGTCATTTCAGTAAATTGGACCGGCACACCCAGTTTTTTATAAAAATCCAGCTCCACTTTTAACCCTGGAACCATCAATTCATCAAACGCGCCCTTGCGCCATTCACCAATATGCATTTGCAACCCCACAAAATCGATCAGACCTTGTTGTTTTAACATGCCCACGATCTTTCTCGAGTTTTTGCTGGTGAGCCCGATTGGATAATGATTGTCATTGTCATTAAAAAATAATTCTATATTTCTACCTTTGGCGATCGAATAATCGCGCGCCATCTGGAAGGCTTCGCTGATATATGTATAGTTGCCCCACTTCTTATAAAAAACA
>CAYWXS010000123.1:13094-19352 GCA_964462245.1 uncultured Anaerolinea sp. | reverse complement strand
TCTTTCTATTGCGCGTACCAAAAAAACCTACCCTTAAAAGCTCCTAGCCTCCCCCATTTTAAAAAACCGAAAATGGGGGAGGGATGGGTGTTTGATCTATTGGGGTGTTTGGTTTGATGGGCTGCTTTTGGGTCATTTTGGGGAATGAGTTGTTAGCAAGGTACAAATAATGGGTAGGAACTGTTAGCCTTTTGCGAGGTTGATGAAGACGTCTTCGAGGGTGGCTTCGCCTTTGCGGATGGAGGTGACTTTGACGTTTGCATCCTCCAGCGCGCGGCGCAGTTCCGGTTCGCCCCAGCCGGCGGAGACGATCATGCGCAGGTGGTCGCCGGCCAGCCCGGCGCGGATGACGCCGGATGCGGCGGTCATGGCTTCCAGCCCGGCTAATAGCGGCTGGGCGTAGGCCTCCCACACGTCGCCGGGGACGTACTGGGCTTTGAGGGCCTGGGGTGTGTCCATCGCCAGCAGTTTGCCTTCGCGCATCACGCCCACGCGCCCGCAGTATTCGGCTTCGTCCATGTAGTGCGTGGTGACCAGGATGGTGACGCCTTCGGAGGCCAGATCGTAGATCAGGTCCCAGAAATCACGGCGGGCGTTGGGGTCCACGCCGCTGGTGGGTTCGTCGAGGAATAACAATTTTGGACGGTGGATGATGGCGATGCCCAGCGCCAGGCGCTGCCGCCAACCGGCGGAGAGATCGCTGGTCAGGCTTTTTTCGTGTCCGTCCAGCCCGATGTGCTTGAGGGTCTCGCGGATCTGGGCCGGGTCGGTGATGCCGTAGACGCCGCCGTAGAATTGCAGGTTTTCCCACACGCTCAGATCGTCATAGATGGCGAATTTCTGCGACATGTAGCCAACGCGCATGCGCACTTCTTCGGTTTGTTTGTATGAATCGAAGCCGAGTACGTTGGCGCTGCCTTCGGATGGGGAGAGCAGCCCGAGCAGCAGGCGGATGGTGGTGGTTTTTCCTGAGCCGTTTGAGCCGAGGTAGCCGACTATTTCGCCGGCGTTGACTTCAAACGAGATGTGGTCGACCGCGGTGAAGTCGCCAAAACGGTGGGTCAGGTTATCAACATAGATGACTGGAAGGGACATGGCACTCCAATTGCAAGTATTTGAAGTTACGTAAAAACTCTTTTTTTAGAAAACTTAGTCCTGGCGGGTGTTTTTACCCGCCAGATTCGAGCAGGGTCTTCAGGCGGGCCAGGTTGGATTCCATCTGGGTCTTGACCTGCCCGGCGAGCAGGCTTTCGGCGATTTTGAATACGCCGCCGGGGTTGCCCTGAGCGTTGAGGGTGATGTGGGTGCCGGTGCCGGCTGGTTTGAGGCTGACTGTGACTGTGACCTGCATGGGTCCGGCCTGGTTGGTAAAGCCAAAGCGGGTGGGCGGCTCGAGGGTGGTGAGTTCCATCAGCCCGTCGATCTTGCGGCCCATTATCTCGGCTGCGACCTTGTATTTTGAGCCTACGCCGGGTGCGCCTGGGGTGACTTGTTCGATATTGGCGATCATCATCTGCCACTTGGGCAGGTTGAGCGGGTTGGAGAGGAAAGTGAAGACCTCCGGCATGGGACGGTCCACCAGAGTGGAAAGATCAAAGGTGATCATGGGCGCTCCTTATCAGGCTTCTTCATTAGATAGCGAAATGAACACATCTTCGAGCGTGGGCGGGATCATACGTGCCTCGCTAAAGACGCCGCCGCCTGCCGGGATGGATTGCCCCAGTTGCTGGATGACGGTTGGGGCCTGGTTGGGTTTCACACGCAGGTGCAGACGGTTTCCAAAAGCGCGGACATCCTCCACGCCCGGGTCCTGGGCGATGATCTTCTTCAGCAGCGGCATGGGCGCGCCGAGCACTTCGACGATGCGCTCATCCAGCAGCGCGCGCAATTCGCCCGGGGTGCCCTCGGCAATGATGCGGCCTTTTTTCATAAAGCCGACGCGATGGCAGCGTGCGGCTTCATCCATGTAGGGCGTAGAGATGATTACGGCTACATCGCCGCTGCCGTTGCCCGAGGAGACCAGGCGGATGAGCAGCTGCCAGAAATCCTGGCGCGTGACCGGGTCCACGCCGGTGGTGGGTTCGTCGAGCAGCAGCACGCGCGGACGGGTGACCAGGGCCGAGGCCAGCCCGAGTTTTTGCTTCATCCCGCCCGAGAGTTTCCCGGCGAAGCGGTCTTTGAAGGCGGCCAGCCCGACAAACTCGAGGATCTCCAACGAACGCGGATACCATTCGTCGGGTTTCAAGCCGCGCGCCTCGGCAAAGAAGCGGATATTTTCCAGTACGGTCAGATCTTCGTACATTGAAAAGCGCTGTGAAAGATAGCCTAACTGGGCGCGGGCCTGTTCGGTCTGCTTCTGAATATCATGACCGTCGATGGCGGCGCTGCCCAGGCTGGGCGTGAGCGCACCAACCATCAGGCGCAGGGTGGTGGTTTTACCGGCACCGTCCGAGCCAACCAGCCCGTAGATCTCTCCAGGGGCGACCGCGAGGCTGACGTCATCCACGGCGGTCACATGGCCAAAAGTTTTTCTGAGATGAGACGCTTCAATCAATGCCATGGGTTTTTCCAGTGCTGCGCTACTTGACAAAGCTGACATCCGCGGGCATACCGGTTTTGAGCTTGCTGTTCGGGTCGTCCAGGCGCAGCTTGATGGCGAAGACCGTGGTTTTGCGCCCATCGACCGTCTGGACGTTGCGCGGGGTGAATTCGGCCTGGTCTGAGATGTTGATTACGCTGGCGGCAAAGCTTTCGCCGGGAAAGGAGTCGACCGTAACAGTTGCGGTCTGTCCCAAGCTGATCTCGCCGTAGCGGTTCTCGGGGATGTAGACGGTGATGGTCAGGTTGGAGCGGCGCCCAAAGGTAAGCAGCACCGAACCGGGGTTAACCACCTCGCCTGGCTCGACGTTACGAGTCAGGATGACGCCATCCGCTGGGGCGCTGACGGTCAGCTTGGCGATCTGGGCATCGATCAGCGCCAGGTTAGCCTGGGCCTGTCCGACGGCAGTCGCGGCCTGGTCGGCGGCGTCTTTGGCTTGTTCAACCGACTTGGAGGCGGCGGTAACGGTTTGGGCCTGGGAACCAGTCTGAAGCACGCGCACAAAATCCAGAGCGGTGAAATATCGTTCTTCGGCCACATTGACCTGCGCGCGAGCCTTGAGAATATCCTTGGCGCCGTCGGTGGTGACTGCATCCTGATAATTGGTCTGGGCGTCATCCAGGTTCGTTCTGGCATCGTCGTACAGCTTCTGGGCTTCGTCACGCATGTCCTTGTTGACATTGCTGAGCGTGGTGACCCAGCGTGAACTGAGATCCTTGCTATCCAGCATGGCGTCTTTCTGCAGCAGGAAGAGCTGGCGGCGGGTCAACTCATCCATGTCCTTGCCGTTCAAAATTCGGTCGTTCAGGTTTTTGGTGACATCATACTCTGCCTGGGCTGCAGCCAGGTCGGTTTCGGCTTTAACAAAGTCGGCGCTGCCTGCTGCCTGCATAATTTGGGCCAGCTTGTCCTGGGATTTGTTCAGGTTGGCCTGGGCGCTGATCACGGCGGATTGGGCGGCGCTGATCTGTTCCTGCTGGTTGTAATACCAGAGCGGTAGGGTGAAATCGCCGTTTTGGGTCTTGTACCAGTCGGTGGTGCGATTGGTGCGGTCCTGAACCATGGCGGAGCTGTAGGTCAGGTCGTACTGGGCCTGGGCGGCAGCGGCGGCGGCTCCGGCAGTGGTGGCGGCGGATTGGGCGGTGGCAAGGGCAGCGCTGGCAACATCCCGTTGGGCGCTGAGCAGGCTGGAATCGAGGCGGAAGAGGATGTCACCGGCCTTGACTTCCTGGCCCTCGTCGACATTGACTTCCAGGACCTTGCCGGAGAGTTCCGGGGCAATGGAGATGTTGGTGGTTTCGACGGTACCGGTGGCGCTGAGCGTGCCGGTCTGGGAGGTAAAGCGGTTGGCAAAAAAGATGTAGTAGACTGCGGCTGAAATGACCAGCAGGAGCAGGATGATGATGACTGGCAGGGGTGGACGTTTGGGTGACATGAGAGACTCCTTTAGTTAGGTGATTTTGGTTTCAGTCGAGGCGTTTTTTGAAGCGCAGCGAAGCCAGACCCATGATGGCTACGCCAAAGATGGCCAGTGCGATCACATCGGGCAGGATGGCGGACAGGCCGACACCCTTGATCATGAGCGCGCGTATGATGACGAGGAAGTAACGCAAGGGGATGAGCAGGCTGAACCACTGCAATACAGCCGGCATGGCATCCAGCGGGTAGATAAAACCGGAGAGGAAAATACTGGGCAGGACGGTCATAAAAACTGTCAAGATGGCTTCTTGTTGGGTATTGGCGACGGTGGAGGCTAGCAGCCCAATGCCAAGCCCCGAGAGCAGGAAAAGCGCCGAGAGCAGCATGGTTAACATCAGCGAACCAAGCACGGGCACCCCAAACCACCAGTGCCCGACCGCGATGATCACTGCCGTATCGAACAGGCCCAGGATGGTGTAGGGCAGGATTTTGCCCACTACCAGCTCCCAGGCGCGGATGGGGGTAACGATCAACTGCTCAATGGTGCCACGCTCGCGTTCGCGTACCACGGCGGTGGAGGTGACGATGCCCATGATGGCGGAGAGGATCAGGCCGATTAGACCGGGGATCATGAAGTAGGCGCTGACCATATCCGGGTTGTACCAGACGGTGGTGCGCACTTCGACGGGCTGTTGGAGCTTGAAGCTTTGCCCACTGCGGGCGATTTTTTGGGAGAGGATGCCGGTGGCGTGGCCCTGTCCGATCAACTGGGCAGCCGAGAGCGCAGTGGCGGCAACGGTCGGGTCGGAGCCATCCAGGATGAAGGCGACCTGGGCGGAACCATCGTTCAGCCTGGTGGCATAATCAGGCGGGATGATCAAGCCGGCGCGGGCCTGGCCGTTTTCGATCAGGGTCTGGATTTCGGCTTCGGAGGCGGCCGAGTAGGCGACTTTGAAATAATCCGCCGCGCGGTAGGCATCCAGCAGCGCACGCGCTTCCGGGCTGTGGCTCTGATCGTAGACCGCCAGGGGCACGTTGCGCACGTCGTTGGTGGCGGCGTATCCGAGTAGGAAGAGCTGGATGAGCGGCATGACCAGGATCAGCGCCAGGGTGCGTTTGTCGCGGAAGATTTGGATGAATTCCTTGCGGATGATCGAAATCAGACGAGTGTTCATAAATTCTCCAGAGAAGGAAGGTGAGATTTCCAGGTAAAGGCGCTGCTTAAAAACAGAATCGTCAGGCTTCGGACTGCTTTACTTCCAGTATGCCGTGCAAGAAGACCTCCAGGAAATCATCCAGGCTGATGTCCTGCAAACCAGGTGGGGTGCCTGGGCCGGCCAGGATCAACTCGGTCAGATAAAAGGCCAGGATGTTGCCGATCAGGATGCGCAGCAGTTTCTGGGACTGGAAGTCGGCACGCACGTTGTTTTCGGGGGTGGAGAAGCTCTGCATAAGGGGGATGGCCATGGGGAAGATCTTTTCGATCAACCCGGGCAGGTGCTTGCCTTTGAATTCTACGATTTCGATGAACATCAGGTTGAGGATGTTTGGGTCATGGCCCATTTCGGCCTTGACCAGGCGTGCCGCGTTGTGGACGAATTCTTCGATGCTGCTGCCTGGGGCGCGTTCCAGATTTGGGAAGATGCGCAGCAGGGGGTGTTTTTCATTGATCAGGGCCTGGAAGATGTCTTCTTTGCTGGCGAAGTGGTTGTATATGCCGCCCAGGGCCAGCTCGGCGCGCTCGGCGATCTGGCGCATGGAGGTGGCGGTGTAGCCGTATTCGAGGAAGAGGGAGTAGGCGGCGTCCATGACGATCTGGCGCGTGCGTTCTCCTTTTGTTTGCAATTCATCGGCTGGCATGAGGTCTCTCCGTAAATAAATGAACGTTCGTACTTATTTTACGATATTCCACGGGAATGTCAAGAGGTAATTTGGGGGAGGGTTGGGGTGCGGTGAGTGCTTCGGTATTTGTGTTTGGTGGTAAAGCGTCCCTGCCAGGGTTCGACCCCCAATAAATCGGGCAAAGCGGATTCACGCGCAGCGGGCGTCTCCCTGGCGTCCAGATTTATCTGGATGCGGCCATCATCGGATGCGCACGCTAACCGCCGGACGCGCACGCCAACAGCCGGACGCGCACGCTAACAGGTGTGTGCCGGATGATTACACTAAAGCGGATTCATCCGCTGTCTCCCTGGCGTCCAGATTTATCTGGATGCGGCCATCATCGGATGCGCACGCTA
>CAYWXS010000123.1:0-12994 GCA_964462245.1 uncultured Anaerolinea sp. | reverse complement strand
ACCGCCGGATGGGTGCCGGATGATTGCCGCCCGCTGCGCGTAAATCGGGCTAAGGCGGTTTAATCCGCTGTCGCCCTGGCGTCCGGATTTATATGGATGCTACCCTTGCATGGCACGTTCAAGCAGGTCAACTACTTTGAGATCAGCGGCCCATTTTCTCAAATAACCGAGGTCGAGTTCCCCGGCACGGGTTTTCAACACACCGAGAATATCCAGCCATTGATGTTCGGAGACTTCGCCGCCCAAGCGGTACAATTCCAGCTTGGAGAGGATGGTATCTTCCGGGCTGGCAAATTTCGCGCTGATTTCGCTTTCGAATGTGAAGCTTTGTCTTTGGGCGCGAGCCAGTTGGGATTGTAGAAAAGGGCGCGGCTATGGGATAAAAACATCCACCTTAAACATTGTTTCGCGGTGGATGATATTAAAGCTGGAATGGCGTTGAATGGATTCGGCGATCATTTAATCATCGACGTAGAACTCGTCTTGCAACGCAAGGAAAAATGGCTGGAGATGTTCGGGCAGCATTTCTGCGACGATATCTGAATCTTGAGTGGTGCGGATCATGCCGTAGAGGGTACTGGCCAGTGAACCTCCGATAAGATACGCGACAGAGAGCTGCTCAAAAACGGCCGTAACTTTCAGGGTGACTTCGATGGGCTCATTTTGCAAGGGGCGGCTCTCCATACACTTTGCGCGCCAGCTCGTCCCCAAGCAGCAAACAAGCCAGTTTGTAGCGCAGTTCAGCTTCACTGGCCTGCGGAAAACGGGAACGCAAGCCAGTTAACGCTAGTATTTTGGCAGATGCATTCAACTGCGCCAGGGCCTGCATTTTGCGCGTGGGGCTGGCTTCGCGCCATAAGCGGATTTGCAGGGCTTCCATTTTTGGGTGGGTATCCGAGGAGAGGGTTGGCATAAGATTAGTTTAGCACGGGATGCAAGAAAAACGGGCCACAGAAACCATCAAGAAGGTACCATCGATTCACAGGTTTTTCCGGCTCGTACAAGATTTTATTTATCTACAACGTATGGTTGGTTGTTCATAAACCACTCTATTGAAATACTTATTATTTGTTCAGGCGGGAGCTAATGAATACAAACCTGAATTGATGGGTAGACTTTAATTATGCCACAATACCACTCAGTAAGGTTTGCAGTCGCGTAATTAACTTATGATAAGGACAATGATGCAGACCACAGAATCAATAATAACCCTCCCTCGCAAAAGATATTTTGCACGACTAATAAAATTATTGGCAAGCCTGATTTTTTCTTTTCCCTCAGTACAAACTTTGTAATTTCGCGCAGCTGTCATTCCCCAAGGACATCGGGACGATGTGCGAGCCGCCGCTCATTGTTTCCGAGGTAAGCCCGATTTGCTTAGCAAATCGAACTTGTTAGGGAGGCGGCGTGGCAATCTTTGAATGCGTCGGACCCGGACGCGTGTCATGCCGGATATTTTCCCGCGATAACCGTCCGGTGATACGGCGCCAGTGATAAAACGCCGGTGATAATTCACCGGGCTAAGGTGACGCCCGCTGCGCGTGAATCCGGCTAAAGCGGATTCACCTGCTGTCTGTCTATCGTCCAGGTTTTTCTGGATGCGACCATCATCAGACGCGTCGGACGCCGGACACGCACGCCAACCATCAGACGCGTCAACCGCCGTACATCCCCATGCCAGATAGTATCCCGCAATACCTACCCGCTGATAAATCACCCCAGCCAGGGTACAACCCCCAATAAATCAGGCAAAGCGGATTCATCCGCTGTCTCCCTAGCGTCCAGATTTATCTGGATGCGGCCATCAGACGCGCCGGACGCCGGACACGCACGCCGTTAGGTGTGTGCCGGATGATTACCGCCCGGTGATAATTCACCGGGCTAAGGTGACGCCCGCTGCGCGTGAATCCGGCTAAAGCGGACGTCTCCCCTGGCGTCCAGATTTACGCGTAGCGGGATGCGGCCTCCTGGTATGAGCCCATCTGCTGTGTGCATAAGAATCATGTCAGAAGTTCGGGATTCACCGCTTTTTTTTGACATTTCGTATAAAATAAGGTTACATTTTAGCCTGGGTCCATTCCGGACCCTGCAGACCATCCACATCATTCTGCACCAAAGAGGAGATTTACCTATGAGCGCTCGCGTTGGGAAAAAAGCCCCGGAATTTGATCTGCCTTCTTATCATAAGGGCAGCTTCAAGCATGTTAAACTGTCGGATTATGCCGGAAAATGGCTGTTGTTGTATTTTTATCCGGGTGATTTCACCTTTGTCTGAGCGACTGAATTATCGGCGGTCGCCGGTAAATATGCAGATTTGCAGCAGATGGATGTGGATGTAGTCTCTGTCAGCGTGGACAGCTATTATGTGCACAAGATGTGGAATGATTATGAACTGAGCAAGATGGTCGAAGGCGGCGTGCCGTTCCAGATGGGCGCCGATCAGAACGGTCACATGGGCACTGAGTACGGCGTTTGGAATGAAGATACCGGTGTGGAACAGCGTGGACGCTTCCTGATTGATCCGGATGGCGTGATTCAATCGATTGAAATTATCGGCAACCCGGTTGGACAGAATGTGAATGAGAATATCCGCCAGGTACAGGCTTTCCAGCACATCCGTGCGGCCAATGGCAAGGAAGCCTGCCCTGCCAGTTGGATGCCTGGTCAGCAAACCCTGACTCCGCGGCCTGGTCTGGTTGGGAACGTTTGGAAGAGTTGGACGCCCAAGTAGTTTTGATATTTGGGTTGATGAAAATTGTAATGAGTGTGCTGTCCGAGATTGGGCAGCACACTTTTTTTGCTCGGTGGTTGTATAATAGAACTCAGAAATTCATTCACAGATTGAGCTGGGTTAGATTTCATCACTCTGGGTTGATCAACCTATACTGTGCCAATTATCCCTGCTAATTTTAGCGGGGGCTTCCCGGTCGATCACTGTGCGGAAGCCCCATCCTGGGGGGATGCAATTTTCAAGGAGAATGCCGCCATGCAAAGTCTTAAAGCCCTATGCACACCACGCCAGAGCGTTTTTGATACCCAGAAACGAGATACAGTGCTGGATATCAACGATCTGGTGAAAGGCCAGATCGCCCCGGCGGAATTTTTTGAGGAGAACTTCATTACCGAAGGTATGAAGACCCTGCTGTTGGAAGGTTTCCGGCGCATGGAAGGCAAATCAAACCAGGGAGTGTTCAGGCTAAAACAAGCAATGGGTGGCGGCAAGACGCACAACCTGCTGACCCTGGGGCTGCTCGCCCAATACCCGGAATTTCGCGAAAAGGTGATGGGCAAGATTTACAAGACCGATCCAGGGCTGGGACCTGTCAAAGTGGTGGCCTTCTCCGGGCGTGAATCGGATGCCCCGTTGGGCATCTGGGGTGCGATCGCGGAGCAGTTGGGCAAAAAAGAACATTTCAAGGATCTGTATTCGCCGCTGCAAGCCCCCGGGCAGACTGCCTGGGAAACTTTACTGGCAGGTGAAACGGTCCTGATTCTGTTGGATGAACTGCCACCCTATTTTGAAAATGCCCGTTCGATTGCGATTGGCAATTCAGATCTGGCGAATGTGACGGCTACCGCGCTTTCCAATCTGCTGGTGGCGGTTGGACGTGCATCCTGTGCGCGGGTTTGCCTGGTGATCACAGACCTGGTGGCTTCCTACGAAAAAGGTGGGCAGCAGATTGCGGCGGTGTTGCAGAATTTCGAAAAAGAGACCAATCGCTCGGCCATGAATTTGGAGCCAGTGCGCATGGGTTCCGACGAGCTTTACCACATCCTGCGCAAACGGTTGTTTGAGAACACACCTCCCGCGGCGCAGATCACCGAAGTCGCTCAAAAATATGCCCAGGCCATCCGTGAAGCCAAACAGATGGATATCACCAGCGAATCGCCCGAGCAATTTGCCGGACGCATCGAAGCTGCCTATCCGTTCCATCCGGCTATTCGCGATCTGTACGCGCGCTTTCGTGAAAACCCTGGCTTTCAACAAACCCGTGGTCTGATCCGCTTGATGCGCATTATTGTCTCGCGCATGTATAGCTCGGGCGAGGCTGATAAACGCTATCTTGTTTCGGCGCATGATCTGGACTTTAATGATCGCGAAACCCGTTCCGAGTTGAGCCAGATCAACAACACGCTGGAAAACGCCATCGCGCATGATATCGCCTCGAATGGCGGTGCCGTGGCCGAGGTGATGGATTCCCAATTGGGTCATAGTGACACACGCGATGCCTGTCGCCTGCTGCTGATGGCTTCGCTGGCGAATGTACCCAACGCGGTGGTTGGCCTGAGTATGCCCGAACTGGTGGCCTACCTGGCCGAGCCGGGGCGTGACCTGAGCCGACTGAAGAGCGATGTATTGGAAAAACTTGCCACGGCGGCCTGGTACCTGCACAGCGACCGGGATGGCAAGCTCTTTTTCAAGAACGTTGAAAACCTGAACTCAAAGCTGGAAACGCTGGTCAAGGCTTATTTGCCTGAGCAAGCAGTTAAAGAATTGCGTACGCACCTGGTGGAGCTTTTTAAGCCAAGCCAGGGTTGGTGCTACCAGAAGGTGTTGGCTTTGCCCGCCTTTGATGAGATCGAACTGGAGCAGGATAATGTCATTCTGGTAGTGACTGAACCCTACACCGGCAGCGGGTTAAACCCGAAATTGAAAGAGTATTTTGATAATGCCACCTGGAAAAACCGCCTGGCTTTTCTGAGCGGTTCGCGCAATACTTATGACCAGTTGCTGGATACCGGCAAGCGCCTGAAAGCCATCCAGCAGATCCTGAAAGATCAGACGGATGATAAGCTGCCGGCCAGCGATCCGCAGGTGGTGCAGGCCAGGGATATTTCCGATAAAATTCAAAATATTTTCCATTCGGCGGTGCGCGAGACCTTTACCACGCTCTGGTATCCCTTAATTGAAGGCGATGCTCCGGTTCTGAATAAGGCTGACTTCAGCATGAAGTTTGAGGGCAATGCCTACAACGGTGAAAAACAAATCGTTGAGCTCTTGAAAGAAAAACAGAAGTTTGAGGAAGCCATCACCGGAGACACCTTCCGCAAAAAATGCGAGCAGCGTCTGTTTACCATTCAGAGCATGCCCTGGAATGAGATCCGCAAGCGGGCGGGCATGCTGCCCAGGTGGCAATGGCATCATCCCCGCGCGCTGGATGATCTGAAAGCCGAATGCCTGATGAAGGACATCTGGCGCGAGAACGGCGGCTTTATCGATAAAGGACCCTTCCCGCAGCCGACCACCAAGGCCAGCGTGCAGGAAGTCAGCCGGAATGATGAAACCGGTGAGGCTACTTTAAAGGTGACCGCCATCAACGGTGACATGATCTATTACGATTTTGGTGCAGCCGCCAGTACCGCCTCGGCCAAACTGGATGGCTCAACCCTGACCACACATGAGTTACGCGCCTCATTCCTGGTGGTCGATTCGACCTTGCAGCACAAGACTGGTGAAGTGGTGGGCTGGCAGAATCGCATCACGCTCAAACACAGGATTTATCAGGCCAATGGCGGCAAGAAAATGCAGCTCAAGGCCGCGCCAGATGCAGCCATCCATTACAGCACGGATGGTTCCGACCCAAAAGTGGCCGGAGCCAGCTATGATGAAGATTTCTTCATTCCGCAGGGCAGCCAGTTTGTGTTGGCAGTCGCGGAACGGGACGGGATTGTGTCGCAGGTGGAGCGTTACATCGTCACCTGGGGCGCTGCGGGTGGAGGCGATCCAATTCCAGAATTGGACCCCAAACGTCCGGCGCTGTGGAAGAAGGAATTTAACCCTGGCAGCACCAAGGATTCTTATGAGCTGATCGAGCGTGCCAGAAAACACAAGGCGCTTTTTTCTGATTTGATTGTGACCATCATGGGTGATGGTGGTAATCAGGAATGGGTCCAATTGAGTATGCACGAGCAGAAACAGGTCTCGCCTGATGCGCTGGAAGAAATGTTGGCTGCGCTTCGCAAACTGCAGGGCAGCGGACAGGTACTGCTTGTGGTCAAGAACCTGCACTTTGAGCTGGGGCAGGATTTGCTGGATTGGGTGGAAGAGATCAAGACTACCTTGAAACCTGGCGAAGTGAAGCAGTAAGTCATGGGCAAAATGACAGATCAAAAAATCTTAGGCATGACTCGTAGAGAATTATTCATCCTGGGCTCGTTGGGTGGGCTATTGTTGTGTGTTGTGCTGGCGTTTCTCGGTTATATTTTTTACGATCAAAACCGCCCCGTTCAAACCGTGGTTGGATTGCCAACCCAGACCAATATCATCGTCCTTCAGCCAACTGATTTACCGTCTGTCCAGGCTTCGATTACACCAGTTTTACCAATTATAGAGACTCCCAGACCAACCGTCACGGCCTTTTCCGTTAACACCAAGCCTCCATTTATTCCAGGAGATTATGTTTACGAAGGGGTCACAACCTACTGTACCTGCACAGATTGTATTTGCGTCACCAACCAGGCCTTCATCGTGCGCCTAAGCATCGATCCCCAGGGCAAAATCTCCGGCATTTTTGAAAAATATCTGGAAAGAATGCCCCCCATCAAACTGAAAGGCGTTCTAACTAACATCACCGGCACGGGCAAGGATATCCATGGAGAGCCCGATTTTCAGGATTTTGTTGGCAATTTAAGCAAAGATCTGAAGATTCTAAATGCCACTCTTTCTTTTAGAGGACCAAACGGCACAGGCAAAAGAGAAATCTACTTCACCAGAAAATAGAAAATTAATTTGAACCATGCAGTTGTCAGCGACTTCTGGAAAACCTGCTTTGCGGCCGTTATTGCAGGATCGTGGTTATCTCGCTTTTTGTTTATAGCCCTTTTATGGCTAAATCTGGTAAGCTTATCCTATGAATGAAACTTTACTAACCCTGATCAAGAATTCCTTCGGATTTGATCCGTTGGAAAGCAGCCATCATTTTCTGGTGGATATTTCGCGTGGGGGTGAGACGCAGATCAGGATCAGTGAGCACCTGACCTGGGATGAGCAGGTCGGCTCCAGTGAAGTAACCACTGCCGCCCGGCAGGATGGGCAGATCCGCGTGCTGCTGGCGCGCTCCAAATGGGATGCGATTGCCGATGAATTGCGTGCAGCTTTTAATCTTCGACTAAAAAAGATGGGCAAAAAAGGCGGCGCCTGGCGCGCCGGGCACAACCTGGTGCGGCGTGAATTGGGCAAGGAACTGGTGCTGCTGGCCTGGGCCATTGAAGAAGCCGATCCGGCGTTAACGCCAACCGCGCTGGCCAACTGGAAAGGCCTGGTGCCAGAAGAACGCTGGTGGTTGTACACCCAGACTGCCGCGGCGACCGGTCATGGCATTAACGATCGCAGCCGTGGCTGGCGCAAGGCTGTACGCTACGCTCTTACCGAAAACCCGGTGCTTGGAAGCTCACAGACACCAGAATATTTTCGTCGAGCGGATTCTGGTCCTATGTGGCAGGCCTTGGCCTCCAATAATGATGAGGCCTCGTAGCGATTAGAGCCCTATTATTCCTCGCAAATATCCTATCTGTTGCTGAACAACA
This sequence comes from uncultured Anaerolinea sp., assembly GCA_964462245.1. GTDB lineage: Bacteria > Chloroflexota > Anaerolineae > Anaerolineales > Villigracilaceae > UBA5195. The sequence goes on along the minus strand of CAYWXS010000123.1, from coordinate 5,467 downwards.
GATACTGGTGACGAATATTTCGACAAAAATCTAGATGATCAGGAGAAATCAGCATGGCAAAATGGCGTCATGTTCGAATGGAAAACTTTCAGGAAAAGATAAACATTTTCCCTATTAGCGCAATTAACCTGGACTGGTTATTCAACCAATTCCCTAAAATAAAAAAGCATAAAGATTCTGATAGTGCGCGTTGCATAATTGAAGTAAAGCCAGATCAACAAAATCTCGTGGAAGAAGCTATTCTTCACTACCTAGAAGAAAATGGGTGGGAAGCGTATGCTTATTCCATTCAGTTCAATGTAACTTCTTTCAAACGGCTGGAAGAATAAAAAATGGGAGAAACAAATCCTTCCCTTGCCAATGCCCCCAGCTTCATGGAGCAACAGTTCCCGGTTGCTAAAGTTTCTATGGAAAGTTATGCTGAAAGAAGGGCTAACCAAGGTCAATCGATTACAAGTTTAGGTAAGTGGTGGGGACGAAAGCCGTTGGTATTGGTGCGTGCAGCTTTATTAGGGTTATTACTGCCAATATCTGATGATCCAACAAAAGACCGTGAAATTTTTCTAAAAATAATGACAATGGATCGAGAAGGCCTGCAGCAACGGAAGAGCAAACCCATTGCGCAGTCTCGTCTATTAACAGAACTGTCCAGTCTTCCGCCTAACACCCAACACCGTTTTCTTGACGACTCGGAAGAACAGCCCCAGTTGAAACGTCTTGATCGGGGAGAAAAAGATGAACTTCAACGCCTCGTTTTTGAGCGCATGAACTACGCCGAAAAAATAGAATACTGTGATCGACCGGAGCAAATCGAAGGCCCGACGCCAGAAGCATGGAATGAAATCAATGCCCATTTGGGTACAAAGTCCTATAACCTGAATGAATTGGTTAGGGAACTAGGCGAAAAACGCTTTGGGCATACCCCGCGAGTGGGTGATGCCTTTTGCGGTGGTGGCTCGATTCCTTTTGAATCTGCCCGTTTAGGTAGCGATGTTTATGCCGCCGACTTAAATCCTGTCGCAAGTCTTCTGACCTGGGCAGCACTCAATGTTATTGGTGGTCAAGATTCTGATGAAGCAGAGATTTCCCAAAAATTAGTTTACGAAGCAGTTGATCAACAAATCTTAGAATGGGGAATTGAGAATAATTCTTTAGGTTGGCGTGCTGATGCATACTTATATTGCACTGAAGTTATTGACCCTGAAACCGGGTGGTTTGTTCCTCTCGCATCTTCATGGGTTATTGCGCCTAACACAAAAACGATCGCTCGTTTAGTTCCTGACAATAAATTCAAACGCTACGAGATTGAGATTGTCGAAAATGTCAGTGACGAAGAATTTGAAGTCGCCCAAAGAGGAACAATAAAAGACTCTCGAATTGTTCATTCGAAGGGAAGCTTGCCTGCTCCGATAGATACAGTTCGACGTGGAATGAGGCAATGGGAAGCAGTTGATATTGCGCCGAGGCCAGACGATGTTTTTCAAGAGAGACTCTATTGCATTCGATGGGAAGAAACATTTATCGATGAAAAAGGTCAAACAAAGACTCGCCGTCATTACCGTTCAGTCACTATTGAAGATATTCGCCGGGAAGAGAAAATTCTAGAACTTTTACATGAACGATTAAATGGATGGCAAAATAAAGGTTTTATACCTACTCGTAAAATCGAATCCGGTGATGAGACAGCACGATTACAGCGTGAACGAGGTTGGACTTACTGGCATCATTTATTTACACCAAGACAATTACTCATAATCGGCTTATTGCAAGAACAAGCCGCTAAAAGTCATAATATTAAAGCACAAGTAGTTAACTTACTTGCTATCGGGCGTTACGCTGACTGGAATAGTAAGCTGTGCCGTTGGGGTACAGGTGCATCGCGTCAGTCTATTGCACAAACTTTTTCTAATCAGGCATTAAACACGCTATTTTCATTCGCAAATAAGGCATATCGATTATCTGGCGGAACATGGTTCATAAATGCCAGGGAAAATATTCGTCCATTTAATTCAAAGGTTATTCCAGTAGATTGCCGCCAAACACAAGCTACTTGCGATATTTGGATTACAGACCCACCTTATGCCGATGCTGTTAACTATCATGAACTGACTGAATATTTTCTAGCATGGTATGACAAGCGGTTGGTGGATATTTTCCCGAAATGGTATTCGGACAGTAAGAGGGCCCTGGCAGTTAAAGGTAGCGATCTTGATTTTCGCCGAGCAATGATTGACTGCTATAGGCGATTAACAGAAAAAATGCCTGAAAATGGGTGTCAGATCGTTATGTTTACTCATCAGGAACCCGCTGTTTGGGCCGACTTAACCCTGACACTTTGGGCGGCTGGGTTGAGAGTTACCGCAGCTTGGACGATACAAACAGAGCGGGAAGCGACAGGTACGCGTGATGGTAACTACGTGCAGGGCACAGTATTGCTGGTATTACGCAAGCGCATTGACAGCGAGCCGCTTTTTCTGGATGAGGTCAACCAGAAAGTAGAGAGCGAGGTGCGCCGACAACTGGATGAAATGACCCAGATGGAAGACAACAGCGACCCCAATTTCGGTGATTCTGATTACCAACTTGCCGCCTACGCCGCCGCGCTGCGCGTGCTCACCAGTCAGCCAATCGAAGAGATCAACCCGGAGAAAGAAATCCTGCGCCCGCGTAAACCCGGAGAAACTGGCCCAGTCGAGGCCCTCATCCGCCGCGCGGTCAAGATCGCCTGCGATCACCTGGTGCCACGCACGTTGGATGGTGAACTGTGGAAGCAGCTCAACCCGGCAGAACGCTTTTATCTAAAGGGATTGGAAGTGGAGAGTCACGGCGAATATCGATCGGGCGTGTACCAGGAGTTGGCGCGCGGTTTTGGCGCCAACGACTACACCGAGTTGCTGGAAAGCGGCAAGGCCAATGAAACCCGCCTGAAGAGCGCTAGTGAATTTGGCAAGAAAGGTCTCTCTGGTGATGGTTTTGCTGGCTCGTTGGTGCGTCAGTGCCTGTTTGCGGTTGCGCAAGTGAGCAAGAGCGATGAAACTCGAGAGGGTCTTAACTACTTAAAGACCGAGCTGCCAGACTACTGGGCCAGTCGCGAGAAAATCAGCCATATCCTGGTCTACCTGGCCGCACTGCGCAACGTAAGCACGCTGGCGCAATGGCATAAGGACGCCGCCTCTGCAGGTCTGCTGCTAGGCGCGGTGAGGAATGATCATGTATGACTCAATACTTTTTTGTGGATGAATCAGGTGAACCTGGTTTGCAGCACGCCTCAAGTTCCCCTTACTATGTGCTCGTTATGGCGCAGTTGCCTAACCGTGAAGCGATTCCAGAAATGCTGGCATTGCGCCAACAATTAGGCTTTCCATCCCATTTTGAATTTCATTTCTACAAAATGAACGCTCACCAAAAGGAACTGTTTTTCAAAACCATCCAATCCCTGGAATTTCGAGTACGAGCTGCTGTTCTCATCAAGCAGAACTTGCCATCCTACCTGCGGCACTTAGATGGGGCAGAACTGCCAATGGAATTGCTTATCAAGTTGACTTTGCGCGCATCCCCGTTGGATATAGCCAATGACATCCTGGTTATGGATGGCGCACCCGAAAGTTTTCTCAAAAACTTACGTATTCAGCTCTCGCAAGCCTATAAACAAGCCGGGCGTGAGCGTCCATTCAAAAAACTTATCGCCAGTGATTCACGTTTCGATGATGGCTTACAACTGGCGGATATGCTGGCTGGCGCAATTCGTCAGCAGTTTTGGGCAAAAGAGCCTGCTTATGCTCAAACCTTTTCCAACAAAGTGGCCGACTTGTGGTGGGTGGATTAAATAAAACACCCCCGACTATCTCAAGACTGGCTTGAGAAGGCCACCTCACTTGGCAACCTTGTCGTCGGGCGCGGGTAAAACGGTCGGACCGTTTTATTACGTAGCCTCATTTTACTGCGTTACGCGTCGAAAGTCAAATTTTATGCCAACCATCAACCGCTTTTCTTCCCGCCGTAACCGTCTGGACCATGCCTTTCTCAGCCAACGTCTGAAAGATGCGAAGTCGTATGATCGCATTGCCGGGTATTTTAACTCATCCTTGTTTGAACTGGTCGGCGAGCAGCTTGAAGGCATGAGTGGAAAAATCCGCGTGATCTGCAACTCGGCGCTCAAGCCGATTGACGTGCATACGGCCAAAGCAGCCTCCGTCGCGCTCTGGAAATCCTGGGCGGCCTCTGCGCCTGAATCGCTGTTGGATGAGGTTGCCAAATACGGCGATACTGAAGCAGTCCGGCTGCGCTTCCAACGACTGTATGACTTTCTGAGCAGCGGCAAGCTGGAAGTGCGCGTGCTGCCCGATGAAGCCTTTGGCCTGATCCACGGCAAGGCAGGTGTCATTACCGCTGCGGATGGTTCCAAGACCAGTTTTATCGGAAGCACCAATGATACCAAGTCTGCCTGGAAGCATAATTACGAGCTGGTCTGGGAAGATCCGTCCTCCGAATCTGTTCAGTGGGTGCAGGAGGAGTTCGACGCGCTCTGGTCCCACCCGCAGGCAGCGCCGCTGGCGCAAGCCGTCATCCAGGATCTTGAACGCCTCGCCAAACGGCATGTGCTGAATAACCTGGATGAATGGAACCCGCCTGGTTCGGACATCCTGCCCGACCCGGCATCGGCCATCATCGAAACCCCGGTCTACCGCAAAGAAGTTGGTCTGTGGCAGCACCAGAAATACTTTGTCAAGCAAGCCTTTGAAGCCCACCGTGGTCCGCAGGGCAAGGCGCGCTTTGTGCTGGCCGACCAGGTTGGTCTGGGCAAGACCATTCAGCTCGCGATGGCGGCCCAGCTTATGGCGCTCAGCGGCACTAAGCCGATTCTGATCATCTGCCCCAAAACGCTGGTCTGGCAGTGGCAGGGAGAAATGCTCGACCTGCTGGATATGCCCAGCGCCGTCTGGGATGGCCGCCGCTGGTGGGATGAGAATGGTTTGGATTATCCGGTGCTGGGCATGGATGGCTTGCGAAAATGTCCGCGCCGGGTCGGCATCATCTCTGGTGGGCTGATCAGCCGCGCCTCCGAGGCGGTTGCCCAACTGCTTAAATTGGAATATGAATGCGTGATTTTGGATGAAGCGCATCGGGCCCGGCGAAAAAACCTGGCAAGCAATCATTCTGATGATGAAAAAGCCGATCCGAATAATCTACTGGCGTTCATGTATAAAATAGCCGAGCGCACGCGCAGCCTGCTGCTTGCTACGGCCACTCCGGTGCAGTTGCGCCCGGTGGAAGCCTGGGATTTGCTGGATGTGCTCAGCCGTGGTGATGAATCCGTGCTTGGCAACAACTACAGCCTTTGGCGGGATACAGCCACGGCTCTCGAAATGGTGATGGGCAAGGCTGATCTGCCGGGTGATATTGTCAAACGCTGGGAGTGGGTCAGCAACCCGCTGCCGCCGAAAAGCGAGGGCCTCGATTTTGCCAC
>CAYWXS010000122.1:0-19675 GCA_964462245.1 uncultured Anaerolinea sp. | reverse complement strand
AGCAGGGCCTGAAGTTTGCCATCCGCGAAGGCGGTTTGACCGTGGGCGCTGGTGTTATTACCAAGATCCTAGAGTAAGTTGAAAGTAAGGTAATAAGATGGCTTCCAAGAAAAAAGAAGTTCGCCCAACCATCACCCTTCAATGCGGTGAGTGCAAAGAACGTAATTACACCACCGAGAAAAATCGGCGTAACGATCCTGGTCGCATGGAACTGAGCAAGTATTGCCCGCGCTGTCAAAAGCATACGGCCCATCGCGAAACCAAGTAGTATAATTTGTAGGGGCGCAGGTCCTGCGCCCCTACTTTTCACTTAGGCCAGTGGCTCAATTGGTAGAGCTCTCGTCTCCAAAACGAGCGGTTGTGGGTTCAAGTCCTGCCTGGCCTGCCAGTAAAACAAGCGAAACGCCGTCTCCCCCGATTTCGGGGTTTGCGTGAGGCGGCGTTTTAGCCGTCAGAATAAGGAGCGTAACTTGACAGAGAAAAAAAATAACCCAATCGCTCATTTTTATCGTGAAACGGTTGGCGAACTCCGTAAGGTAAGCTGGCCCAGCCGCGCCGAAGCGATGAACCTGACAGCGATCGTCCTGGTTGTGTTGGTAGTCATGGCGATTTTCCTTGGTTTAATTGATCTCATCGGTGAGAATTTGCTACAATTGGCGCTTGGCATCTAATTTCTGAAAGCAGAGGCTCGAATGAGCGCGCAAGACCCTGAAGAAATCAATCGCAAAAAACGTGAAGGAAATTCATCCAGACCGGCGTCTACTAAAATCCCCGAGTCTTCTGAAGTACCGGTAGAGGCCACGGATGGACCTGCCTGGTATGTCATTCACTGTTATTCCGGCTACGAAAATAAAGTCCGTCATAACTTGGAACAGCGCATCGAGACCATGGGTATGAAGAACATGATTTTCGATGTGGTTGTGCCTACCCAGGAAGAAGTTGAAGTCCGCGATGGCAAACGCCGGGTGGTCGAACGTCATATCTTCCCTGGTTATGTGTTGGTTAACATGGCCCTGACTGAAGAGTCATGGTTTGTAGTGCGTAATACTCCGGGTGTGACAGGTTTTGTAGGGATGGGTAACCAGCCTACGCCCCTGCGCCCCGAAGAAGTCAACCAGATCATCAAGCGCATGGAAGCAGAAGTGCCGACCGTCAAAGTTAATTTCAAGACTGGCGAGCGAGTGCGGATTGTTGACGGTCCATTCAATGATTTTCGGGGTGTTGTTGCCGAAATTGATACCGAACGTACGAAAGTGCGCGTCATGGTCAATTTCTTTGGTCGCGAAACACCGGTTGAATTGGACTTCCTACAAGTAGAGAAAGCGTAACCAGCCTCGGCTGAGTTACTGGGAGGGTGCTCCCCAATCACCCGCTAAAACCACAACGTACCCGGGATTGAGCCCGGGCACAAGGAGTAAGTATGGCAAAGAAGCTTAAAACAGTTGTCCGTCTCCAGCTCAATGCTGGAAAAGCCAACCCGGCGCCCCCTGTGGGTCCGGCATTGGCTGGTCATGGCCTGAACATTATGGCCTTCTGCAAGGAATACAATGCACGTACTTCCAATCGCCCCGGCGAATTGATTCCAGCAGAAATCAACATCTACACTGATGGTTCCTTCACCTTTATTCTCAAGACTTCGCCCGCGGCCTTTCTTATCCGCAAAGCGGCTGGTGTTGAGAAGGGTTCCGGCGTTCCCAACAAGGAAAAAGTTGGCAAGCTGAACCGCAGCCAGGTGAAATCAATTGCCGAAGCAAAAATGAAAGATCTGAACGCCATCGATATTGACGGCGCTATGAAGCAGATTGAAGGCACCGCTCGCTCCATGGGCATCTCGATCGTAGAATAAATTCTGGTGGGAGGGCCGTATTGGCGGCCCGTTTGCACCACGGAGGATCAAATGGCAAAACACGGAAAAAAATATCTGGCCGCTCTGGCCAAAGTAAATATTGACGAACTGTACACTCCACAGGATGCGATGAAACTGGCGAAGGAAACTGCCATCACCAAGTTTGACTCGACTGTGGAAGTACACCTGCGCATGGGTCTTGACCCACGCCAGGCCGATCAGCAAGTCCGCGATGTGGTTGTACTGCCCAACGGTCTTGGTAAGACAGTGCGCGTGGCTGTCTTTGCCCAGGGCGAAGGTGCGATTGCTGCCCGCGCTGCTGGCGCCGAAGTTGTTGTGGATGACGACGAAACCTTCAGCAAGATCCAGGGCGGTTGGCTCGAATTTGATGTAGCCATCTCGACCCCCGAACTGATGGGTAAAGTCGGTCGTTTGGGTCGTATTCTTGGCCCACGTGGTTTGATGCCAAACCCCAAGGCTGGTACAGTTGTGCCCGCTCACGATCTGGCCCGCGCCATCAACGAAGCCAAGGCTGGTCGTGTTGAGTTCCGTCTGGATAAGACTGCTAACATTCACGTACTGGTTGGCAAGGCTTCATTCGATGTTGAAAAACTGCTCGAAAACTTCTCTGCCCTGATGGAAGCTATTAAAAAGGCTCGCCCGTCTGGCTCAAAGGGTATTTATATTCGCCGTATTACACTCGCCTCCACCATGGGCCCTGGCATCAAGGTGGAACCGAACGCGGCGCAGAACATGCTAGCCGTCGAGTAAATTCTTACTCGTTTCGCTGAACTGACAATTGACTTCGCCATAGACGGTAGGTGTCCCTTTTGGGGCTTAATTACCTGCCCAGGTGAGGACTGAGAGAAATCTCCCATCCCCGTTTTTGGGGTGTAAAGTCTTTGCCTGGCAATTGTCGGGCAAAGACTTTTTTGGAAAGGAGGTAATAACTTTGGCTCTCACACGAGAAAGAAAAGAGCAGGTACTTGCTCAATATCAGAAATGGGTGGATGACAGTCAGGCGGTTGTGCTGGTGGAATATACTGGCATCAAGATGCATGATTTGGATATCATTCGCGCCAAGCTACGCGATACCGGTGGCGAATTCCACATTGTAAAAAACACATTTGTCCTCAAAATTCTTCAGGCTAACGGCGTTTCTGTGCCCGATGGATATTTGAAGAAAAGCACTGCCATGGCGTTTGCATTCAAAGATGCAGCTGCCACGACTAAGGCCCTGACCGATGCCACCGTCAAGATGGAAAAGATCAAGCTTAAGGGTGGTTTCCTTGGCAAGCAAGCGTTGAACAATGCGCAGGTTAAGGCTTTGGCTGAACTTCCCCCACTGCCAGTCGTCCGCGCCATGCTGCTCGGCACAATTCAGGCCCCAGCCAGCCAGCTCGTTCGCACACTTGCCGAACCGGCTCGCTCCCTGGCCTATGTTCTCCGGGCAAATTCAGAAAAAGCCCAGGCTGCCGCGTAAGCGTTACGCCGCAGGTAATTTTATTCAAATCTAAAATTTCACTCAAAGTAAGGAGTTTTTAAACAATGGCTGCTAATCTCGAAAAGATCGTAGAAGAACTGAGCGCACTTTCCGTCCTGGAAGCTGCTGAACTGGTCAAGGCCCTCGAAGTCAAGTGGGGCGTTTCTGCCGCTGCACCTGTAGCTGCTGCCGCTGCTGCTGGCCCCGCTGTCGCTGCTGAACCCGTCGAAGAGAAGACCGAATTCGATGTGATCATCAAGGAAGCTGGCCCCAAGAAGATCGAGACCATTAAGGTCATCCGTCAGCTGACCAGCCTGGGACTTGGCGAAGCCAAGACCATGGCTGAAACCGCTGGTGGCAAGGTTTTGGTTGGTGTGGGCAAGGAAGCCGCCAACGAAGCCAAGAAGAAACTCGAAGAAGCTGGCGCTGTCGTTGAAATTGGCTAGTTCTTTGTAGAAAAGATTATAAAAAAGACGCTCCTTGCGGGGCGTCTTTTTTTGTTATTTTTTTTAGTGAATGGAGTGAACTTTCCATCCAGTTTGAAACAAGCCGCGATTACATTGATAGACCGTTGATTTTGCGGATGACCATGACTACCTTGCCTTTGATTTCCAGCCTTTCGGTGCTTTTGATCATAATGGGTTTCATGGTTGGGTTGGCTGGCTGCAGGCGGTAACCGTCTTTTTCCACGTAGTAATATTTCAGCGTGGTTTCGTCGCGTTCTGGCAGCCAGACGGCCACCATTTCGCCATTTTTGGCTTCTGCATTGTTTTCTATTTTACGTATGATGACGATATCGCCATCGTTGACCATGGCGTCGATCATGGATTCACCCTGGACTTCGAGGGCGAATAGTCCATCCACTTTTTTGGCAGGCAGCATGGAGCGGGCGATATCCACACCGGATTCAGCGTCGAAGTAATTGAAGTCTGAAGCCGGGACGGGCATGGGCAGGCTTGCGCCAATTCGCCCGATGATCGGCACGTGCAGGAAATCGCTGACTGTGGTGGCTGCAGATTGTACAAGATTTCCCAACTCTGCCAGCTTTTCAGGGATGATACGCAGACCGCGAGAGATGTGCCGGTCACGTTCGATGTAGCCCCATTTTTCGAGCTGTTCGAGATAGTAGTTCACCACGGAAGTGGATGTGATCGCGGTGCGTTCACCAATCTCGCGGATGGAAGGGGGATAGCCTTCATTTTCTGCATATTCCTGGAGTAAGGCCAGGATTTTAATATGCCGTTCGCTTAAACCTTTGGATTTCCGCACCATCATCATAGTATGCTCCTGAATATAACCGCTCATTCGTTCTACTTATATCAATAATACTCGAATGCTTGTTCTATGTCAAGAGTGTATTTTTGTGGAGTTTTGAGTTTGAGCAGAGGAATATTCATCTGTTCAGATACTAAAATTGTTACTTTGCATTAAGGCGGACATGCCGCAAGCACTGCGTTTGCGGTGATATTTTTCAGGATGTGCACAATGGTTATAAAAACTGGCCTGGACTAGCCGGGCCTTTTTTACCACGGAGCACGCAGAGACCACGGAGAAAACCTTTTTTAAATAATTTTGTGCGGGTTTTGTTCTATAAGGTGGAAGATTTTCGGAACCGCAAAGTCGCAAAGTACGCAAAGATTTAAGGAAATCTGGTTTTCTTAGCGTTGCTGGTGGTTTATATCGGTCTATCTCTTCGGGTTTGTTCGGGTTGGGAGCCTGGCAATTCCAGGCCTGGACAAATTATTAATGCACCATAATGAAGGCAGAGCTATAACCACTGTGAGATGCACTATCCTTCCTTTTAATGTTTGGACTTGCAAATTGCCGGAATAAGTATATACTATTAATATATGAAGAAAGGATAATTATGCAAACTGCCAGGTTATTCCAAAATGGTAAAAGTCAGGCTGTGCGTCTTCCAAAAGAGTTTCGTTTTAATGGAGACCGTGTCTATGTAAAACGGATTGGCAATGCGATTATTTTGCTCCCCTATGGAAATGGTTGGGAATCATTGGTGGACAGCCTGTCCATGTTCTCGGATGATTATATGCTGGATCGAAGACAGCCTCCTATACAGGATCGGGAGAATGTTTTTGCATGAAATACCTGCTCGATACCAATATTTGCATTGCACTTATTCGACGGAAATCTCCTGCAATACTTAATCACTTGTTATCTCACCAACCCGGTGAGGTTGGTATTTCATCCATTAGCCTGGCGGAACTTAGCTTTGGTGTGGAAGAAAGTACTCAAGTAGAGCAAAACAAGTCGGCCTTGCAGCAGTTTTTGTTAGCGCTCGAGTTGGCTGAATTTGATCAACCGGCTGCGTTTCGTTATGGGAAAATCCGAGCGGAGTTGGAGCGTGCCGGTCAGTTGATTGGGTCTATGGATATGCTGATCGGCGCGCATGCGGTCAGCCTTGATGCCATTTTGGTTACCAATAATATACGGGAATTTCAGCGTATTAATGGTCTGATCCTGGAAGATTGGATGGATGTAACGGGTTGATGGTGTGTGTGGCTGGTTGAGTGGGGGGAGTGAATTTCATAGACTATTCAGCCAGTTTTTTAGTTGGTTGTGAAAAAATATGTGGACAAGAAAATTGTCAAACGCTATGAGTTCTGCTTGCTGATTGCGGTCAATGTCCAATTTGAGATTCGATAGATGATGTCAAGCAGGGAAAAGCAACGGGGTAGATTTTTTCGATAATTTTTAGGCACCAACCCAAACCGAAACAACCCAGCGCTTTACTTTGTTTTCCAGATGTGCTTCTTTTGACCTTTGATATAATCAGAGTAGGTTCCTGACATCAATATCTGCGGTGGAAAATTCAAATAAGATTGATCAACAAGGAGAACAGCCATGCTTGAAATTCCCGTACTGGTTACCAGCGCCTGGACGGCCATCCAGCAAGTATTACCGATCATTGCCGCAATTAAAACAAAATTTGAACCCAAAGCTGCCGCCAAAGAAGCCCTGGAAGAATTGCTCAAAGCGCCGGAGGATGCGGATGTGCAGGGTGCTTTTCGCCTACAGTTAAAGAAGCTGCTGCTTGAAGACGCCTCTTTCGCCACTGATCTGGGTAGATTGCTCGAGATCGAAGCCACCCTGTGCTTTGACCCGGAGTTTCACTTTCTTCCCAAGGATGAAACGCTGGACTTCATCCACATTCCGGCCGGGAAGTTCAGCATGGGCAGTGATCCCAGGAAGGATGAGTATGCTCGAGAGGAAGAACAGCCTCAACACGAATTGGAACTACCCGCATTCTGGCTGGCGAAATACCCGGTGACTGTGGCGCAGTTTTGGGCATTTGTGGATGCCAGTGGCTACAAGCCCGAATATGATCGCAGTCTGCACGGGCAAGCCAATCACCCGGTGGTGTATATCACTTGGTACGATGCGCTGGCATACACAGGCTGGCTGGATCAGCAGATGAAACTACTGGCAAAGGAACATGTCAGTAAAAAGAACACTGCTCTTTTTTGGCAAGGATTGGTCAGTGGAAAACTACAGGTTACATTACCGAGTGAAGCCGAGTGGGAGAAGGCTGCACGCGGCAGTGATGGCAGGATTTACCCGTGGGGCGATGATTTCGACCCAAACAAAGCCAATACCGATGAAACCGGCCTTGATGGGACCAGCGCAGTCGGGGCATATCTGGGTGGCAAGAGCCCTTATGGCTTATTGGATATGAGTGGCAATGTCTGGGAGTGGACGCGCACAATTTGGGACGATTCATTCAAATATCCGTATAAAATGAATGATGGACGTGAGGATCTACGCCAGAAAGACGCCCCTCGCGTCGTGCGCGGCGGCGCGTTCCACTACAATCGTGTCGGCGCGCGTTGTGCCTGCCGTTACAGGTACAACCCGAACCTCTGGAACGACTATCTCGGTTTTCGAGTTGTCGTGTCACCAGCTCTTCTCTCATAGCTCTGGCCTCTGATACGCTGTACGCTGGGGCTCTGATTCTCTGTACTCTGATGGTGTTGAGCTAGACAATCTAAAAAAAGACATGTTTCCCGCGTAGCGGGCCGCGTTAAAAAGGAGCAAGCGATGGCTATGGAAGAAATGCCAATCTTTACCCGCAGCTTTGATTTTCTGAGCTGGCGGCTGCCTTCGTTCTGCGCGAACACTTTGAGGTTGCCAGGCACCGTTTTGGGCAGGCAGCTGGAATTCAGGCAGCATGCCAGAGCAGGTAGGCTATTTCGGGTCAGTTATTTTGGTTCAACCGGCCTCAACGAGAAAAATTTTCCGCGATGGATATTTTTTCTGGGTGTGTGGCTGTATTTTTGGGTGATATTAAATAGACTATTCAGCCAGCTTTTTAGTTAGTTGCGTTACTTAAGGATATGAAATGGGGTACATTTTGGGGGTAATCTTTAGGAGCCAACCCAAACCGAAACAACCCAGCGCTTTACTTTGTTTTTCCAGATGTGCTTCTTTTGACCTTTGATATAATCAGAGTTGGTTCCTGACATCAATATCTGCGGTGGAAAATTCAAATAAGATTGATCAACAAGGAGAACAGCCATGCTTGAAATTCCCGTACTGGTTACCAGTGCCTGGACAGCAGTCCAACCATTTCTACCCATTATCGCCACGAAAGGCGCAGAGAAACTTGGCGAATCCCTGGTTACAGATTTATGGACTGCAATAAAAAAGAAATTCGACACCAAAGCTGCCGCCAGGGAAGCCCTGGAAGAACTGCTCAAAGCACCGGCGGATGTGGATGTGCAGGGTGCTTTTCGTGTACAGTTGAAGAAGCTGCTCCAGGAAGATGCCTCCTTTGCTACGGACCTGGGTAGACTGCTTGAATCTGCCGGAAGCGACTTTAAGGGTCAGGTGATTGGCGGCGGCGCACTGGCGCAGGGCAATGGTGCTAAAGCCGTTGGGCAGAACGGAATGCTGATTGAAGGTGATGTGAGTGGCAATATCACGATTGGAAATAACAACAAAATCAACCATCTATAGCCAGCACAAAGGCGGTAGGCAGTATGACCGATGAACAAGAAAAACTAAAAATTGAGATTGAACAACTCAAAGCCAGGTTAGCCACTTATGAAGCCCGGCTCGAAGGCGATGGTGCAATTGCTCAGGGAAACAATACCAAGGCCGTTGCTAAAAACGGTATTCTTGTCGAAGGCAATTTCATCGGCAATATTTATCAAGGCGAGGATCCCGCCGAAGATGAAAAGCGTCTGGACATCTACCGGCGCTGGGTGCTGCAAAGCACATCCAGCCTGCCTTTGCGCGGCGTAGATGTGGGCGCAAGCGACCCGGCCCAGGCACAAAAAGCGATTGGGCTGGCAAATGTCTATGTCGATCTGGACACCACCCAGCAAGTCAAGTTGAGCGCGGAGCAAAAAGAAAAACGCAAGAAAGAAAAAAACGGTGGCGGGGACCGTGAAGAAACCCGGCCCTTGCCAGTGCTGGAAGCTGCCATCAGTAATCCACGCTTTGTTCTGCTTGGCGACCCGGGCGGTGGCAAGAGTACCTTTGTCAATTTTTTGGCATACTGTCTGGCGGCAGATGCGCTCGAACCAGCGGCCGGTTGGCTGGCACACTTGAGCGGCTGGCCGCCTGCAAAAGCCCAGCTTCTACCGTTGATTGTCACCTTGCGTGATTTTGCACGCAGCTATGCAGAAAGGTTACCTGCTAAAGCTGAGCCGCAGCACCTGCTGGATTTTATCAAGACCCGCCTGGAAGCTCAAAACTTGGGTTTTGCCGCCAAACCACTAGTAACAGCACTCGACGAAGGCGCGGTGATTGTTTTGCTGGATGGGTTGGATGAGGTGCCAACCCAGGCTCAACGCATTTTTGTGCGCGATGCCGTGCATGCATTTATTGAGCGTTACCATAAAAGCCGTTTTCTGATTACTTGCCGCGTGCTCTCCTACTTGCCTCCCGAAAAAGGCAAACCCGACTTGCGGTTGAGCGAAATGCCTGCCTTAGAAATTGCACCTTTTGACCAGGCTAAAATTGACCGTTTTGTCTCTGCCTGGTACGCTGAACTGGGCCGATTGGGCACGGTACCAGCGGTTGATGTGGATGGGCTGACTGACCGCCTGCGTGAGGCTGTGCGCCGGCCAGATTTGCAGCGCCTGGCACCCAATCCGTTGTTATTGACAGTTATGGCGCTCGTTCACACTCACAAAGGCCGCTTGCCCGATGCGCGCGCCCTGCTCTATGAAGAAACAGTGGATATTCTGCTCTGGCGTTGGGAACAAATCAAACTCGGCGGAAAGGAAGATGCCCCGCGCTTGCGTCAGTACCTGCTCGAAGCTGGGCGCACCGATGTGGACCTCAAGCGTGTGTTGTGGGAGCTGGCTTATAACGCGCACGCCGCCTCACAGCCCGGCGAAAAGAGCGATGTGCTGGCCGATATCGCTGAACATCGTATTCTCAAAGCCCTGGCAGCGCTCAAATGTGACGAAGCCAACCTGGAAGGCGATTTGAGCTGGGCCAAGCGAGTAGTGGATTTGATGAAAATTCGCGCCGGTTTGCTGCTCGAGCGCCAGCCAGAGGTTTTTACCTTCCCGCACCGTACCTTTCAGGAATACCTGGCCGGGGCGCATCTGGCGGCGCAGTCCGATTTTGCCCGCCAGGCGGCCGCGCTGGCCGGACAAGGCGCATTGTGGCGCGAAGCTATTTTATACGCCGTTGGGAAACTGGTGTATGTCTCTGGCGATGTCGAAAAACCGCTGGCGCTGGTGGCGGAACTATGCCCCGAAGAAGCAAATGACAGCCAGACTGCCTGGCAACTGGCCTGGCTGGCCGGGGATGCCATGCAGGAAATTGGTCTAAAACGGGTCCGCGACAGCGTTTTTGGACGTGATTTGTTGAGACGTGTTCAAAACCGGATCAGAGACCTGCTCGAAGCTGGCAAACTGGCTCCAAAAGAACGCGCCCGTGCCGGAGATACACTGTCTGCCCTGGGTGACCCGCGCTTTGACCCTGATTTTCACTTTCTTCCCAAAGGTGAAACGCTGGGCTTTATCCATATTCCCGCCGGGAAGTTCAGCATGGGCAGCGATCCCAGGAAAGATAAGAATGCCCAAAAAGATGAACAGCCTCAGCACGAATTGGTACTGCCCGCATTCTGGCTGGCAAAATATCCGGTGACGGTGGCGCAGTTTTCGGCATTCGTGACTGCCAGTGGCTACAAACCAGAAAATACTAACAGTTTACGCGGTGCTGCCAATCACCCGGTGGTGTATGTGACCTGGCCTGATGCGTTGGCATATACGCGCTGGCTGGATCAGCAGATGAAACTGCTGGCAAAGGAACAGATCAGCAAAAATAACGCTGCTCTTTTTTTGCAGGGCTTGGACATTGGAAAGCTGCAGGTTACATTACCGAGTGAGGCTGAATGGGAGAAGGCTGCGCGCGGCAGCGATGGCAGGATTTACCCCTGGGGCGATGGCTTCGACCCGAATAAAGCCAATATCGGTGCAACCGGCATTGGCGGCACCAGTGCAGTTGGAGCATTTCCGGCTGGCAAGAGTCCTTATGGCTTATTGGATGTGAGTGGGAATGTTTGGGAGTGGACGCGCACAATTTGGGATGATAAATACAAATACCCGTATAAAATGAATGATGGACGTGAAGACCTAAACCAGAAAGGGGTCACCCGTACCATGCGCGGCGGCGCGTTCAACTACGATCGAGTCTACGCGCGTTGTGCCTGCCGTGGCGGGTTCAACCCGGACTACAGGAACTACAATATCGGTTTTCGAGTTGTCGTGTCCCCAGTTCTTCTCTCATAGCTCTGGCCTCCGAACCTCTGTACGCTGGGGCTCTGATTCTCTGTACCCTGGTTGCGTTGAGCTAGTCAATCTAAAAAAGACATGTTTCCCGCGTAGCGGGCGGCGTTAAAAAAAGGAGCAGAGCATGTCATCAGAAGAAATGCCAATCTTTACCCGCAGCTTTGATTTTCTGACCTGGCTATTGCCGATAACGAATAATTTTCCGCGGGCGCACCGGCATACGGCCACCAAACGCCTGCTGGATGCGGCCTTCGACCTGCGCGAGCACCTCGAAGCCGCGAATCACCGGTTGGGGTCGGAACGCCTGGCGTATCTCAAGTTAGCCGATGAGGACCTGGATAACATTCGCCTGTATATTCGGCTGGCAGCGCGCTGGGAATGGTTAACCACATCCGTTATGCCAATACAGTGGGGCTGAGAAAAGCCCTGTTTCGCAAACAAAAAATACTCAAGCGGGAGAAAACATAAATGATTTGGGACATCCTACTTTCTGCCACCATTGAAACCAGTCTGGGTTTACTCGCCGAAGTTGGCTTTGGCGATGCTGCGCACGGTGTGCGTGAGAAATTGTTTAAAACAGATGAAAAAAAGCGTACATCTGCGCTGGAGATGGCTTTTGAAAGTGCGTTACAAGCCTCGGCAGATTCGGAAATTGCACCATTGCTGACCCAGCCCGCCTTCCAGGAAGAAGTGGTGCGCGCCTTGCTCGATCCGTTGGAAGGATTTAATATTCAGTCTGTCGCTGCAATTTGGGGCGAAAAATCCCCCGAACATAGAATTCCACTGCGCCGTTTTTTCAATTCTCTACAAAACAGTCTGCTTTCCGACCCGATCTGGGGGCCAGTGTTGGACCGCTACCAAAACCTGCGTTTTCAGCAGGATGTGCGCATTGCTCTGGATGCACGTCAACTGCCTGCCTCGGATGCGGCACTGGTCACGGCGGTCAGCAAAGCTGCTGAGCCGTATCGTGCTATTTTGCGAGGGGATGGTGCGATTGCCCAGGGAACAGGCGCAAAAGCCGTTGGAGTGGGTGGCATCCTGGTCGAAGGTAGTGTCCAAAAAATTGTCAATATTACGCTCAATCATTTTATTAGCCCATCCGCCCCAGTTTCCACTGGCGACGTATCCCGCCGTTACCTGGAATGGGTAGCCGCGCAAGCCAATCTTCTGCCCTGGACAAAAGTCACCGCCGATTATGCCGACCCGTCACGCGGTGAAAGCCTGCAACTGGCGGATGTCTATATTGACCTGGATACCAGCCAGATGCGTCATATGGAACGTGAGGAAGAACTGCGTCAGTTTTTAGCCCGCCAGCGCGAGGCTGAGCGCATATCAGCGCAAGAAATGGTAAACCGCGAGTCAAAACTGCTGATCATGGGCGATCCCGGTTCGGGGAAATCCACCTTCGTCAAACATCTAACTTACTTGATGGCGCAGGCTCGTCTGGCTCAGGCTGACCCGGCACCCTGGTTGGAACGTTTGAACCAATGGAAGCACGGTGCACTCTTACCTGTTCGGGTGGAACTGCGCCAACTGTTGGCCGGCGAAGCCGTGCCTGCCAAAGGTGCCAGGCTTCTCCTTAACTATTTGCACACCGAACTGAGCGAATGGGGTCTGGATGCTTTTTGGGAGCCCTTGCAGAGTGCTGTTCAAGACTCTAAAGGTGGAGTGCTATTCTTACTGGATGGGCTGGATGAAGTGCCCACCATTCAGCGCCAGGCAGTGGTGGATGCTGTCAACAACCTGTGTGCGTTGTATCCTAAACACCGATATGTGGTCACCTGCCGCCCATATGCCTATGTGGGCCAGCCCTGGACACTCTCCAGGTTTCACGAAGTGACCCTGGCTCCCTTCAGTGAAGAACAGATCGATAGGTTTGTAGAAAACTGGTATGCGCGTTTGGCTGAGCGCGGGCGCATCGAAAAATCTGCCGCCACTGAAAAAGCTCGTCGTCTCAAAGAGGCAGTGCGCCGCCGCGACCTGTTGGGTTTGGCTGAACGCCCGCTTTTGCTGACTGTTATGGCACAATTACACGCTTATGCCGGTCAACTACCCGAAGACCGTACTCAACTCTACGCTGATGCAGTGCAACTGCTATTGCAACGCTGGGAAAGTCGTCTGAGCGAACAAAGCGGTGTCCTCGAATATTTAGCCATTCCCGGTCTCAAAATGAGCGATTTGGAAACCGGTTTGTATGACGTGGCTTACCGCGCCCATAGCGCCAGTGTTAGCCTGGAAAGTACCGCTGATATCACCGAAGGCCAACTGCGCGAATGGTTATGCCGCTATTTGAACAACGACTGGAACAAGGCCGGAGATTTCGTCAACTATATCCGTGAACGTGCCGGTTTATTGGTACGACATAAAATTGAAGCCTACACCTTTCCACATCGTTCTTTTCAAGAATTCTTAGCCGCCTGCTACTGGCTGAGCATGGAAGATTACCCAACCCAAGCCGCCGCCCTGACACGCGCCGATTGGGAACGCTGGCACGAAGTTTTTGTGCTTTCAGCGGGTTACGCAGCACGCACCAAACGCTTGGGGCAGGCCATTGCTGCCGTTAATGCGCTTTTGCCGCGTGCAGTGAGTGAGATAGCTTTCCCACAGGTAAACGACTGGCGTGCGGCCATGTTAGCCGGACAGGCTTTGCTCGAGATTGGACTGGTGGGTGTGCGGCGCGAGGAAGCCGGTCAGGCATTGTTGGAACGCGCTCAAATCTGGCTGAGTACAGCCATGCAGCGTGACCAGGATTTGAAGCCGCTCGAACGCGCCGAAGCCGGGCGCGTGCTCGCCAAGCTGGGTGATCCGCGCCCAGAAGTGTTGACCTGTGAGCACATGGCTTTTTGTCATGTACCCGCCGGTTTGTTTCTCTACGGTGACAAGAAAGAGGAAGTCGACCTGCCCAGTGAATTCTGGATGGGTAAGTACCCGGTCACGAATGCCCAATACCGGCAGTTTGTGATGGCGGGTGGCTATGCCGAGGCTCGTTATTGGGCAGAAGCAATCAAAGAAGAGTATTGGCAAGCGGGTAAGTTCAAGGGCCGGTACGACGACGAGTTCCGCGCAGATGTGATCGATTACGGCGAACCCTATACGCTACCCAATCATCCAGTAGTGGGCATTAGCTGGTATGAGGCGCAGGCTTTCACGCGCTGGCTCTCTGAACAGATAACAGAATTCAGTCTTCAATGGACACTTATCGATACCAAGCAGGAAACCTTTTTTCGGGAACAACTAAAAACGTGTAAGCTGCAGGTAAGATTGCCTTCCGAGCAGCAATGGGAAAAAACAGCACGCGGTACGGATGGGCGCACATATCCCTGGGGCGAGAATGCTGACCCCAACCGCGCCAATTATGATCAGGCTGGAATAAACACGACCAGCGCTGTTGGGTGTTTCCCAGGTGGAAAAAGTCCTTATGGCGCACTGGAAATGAGTGGCAATGTCTGGGAGTGGATTGCGACCCCGCAAGAAGGCAATTTTATCGTGCGCGGCGGCGCGTTCAGCGGCAGTCAAGTAGACGTGCGCTGTGCCTGCCGTAACAGGTTCAGCCCGCTCTACTGGTACTACCGGCTCGGTTTTCGAGTTGGCTTGTCCCCAGTTCTTCTCTCATAGCTCTGGCCTCTGAACCTCTGTAAGCTCCCCGAAAAGCACGGGGACGATGTGGGGCTCTGATTCTCTGTACACTGGTTGAGCCAGTCAAGATAATCTAAAAAAGACATGTTTCCCGCGTAGCGGGCGGCGTTAAAAAAGGAGTAAGCGCTGGTCATGGAAGAAATGCCAATCTTTACCCGCTGCTTTGATTTTCTGACCTGGCGGCTGCCTTCGACCTGCGCGAACACATCGAGGTTGCTAATCATCGTTTTGGAGCCGGCAATGGGAATTCAGACAAACGCCAAAGCTTCGGGGCTATTTCGGGTCAGCTAATTTGGTTGCATCGGCCTCAACGGTAAAAATTTTACCCCGATGAATATTTTTTCTGGGTGTGTGGCTGTTTGCTCCAGTCAATCAAAATAGAATACGATAAGAATTGTGTCCATCCCCATAATATCCACACGCTCAGGCGTGCGGATATTATGGCAACATTATTTTTTGTTCGTAATTGTGTTTAATCTAATCATGAAGGCGCGTGAGGCTGTTCAACTCGTTGAATCCGATGGTTGGTATCTGGTTGTGACAAAAGGTAGTCACCGGCAGTTTACGCGGCATTTTTAAACAAGCCCAGGTTAACAAACCCAAATAGTGAAAAATGAACATGGTCCGATTTCTTATTATTATCGAAAAGGAAAATGATAATTTTTCAGCGTATTACCCAGACTTACCGGGTTGTGTTGCAACAGGAAAAACACGCAAACAAACCGAGGACAATATGTACGAAGCCCTGGAAACGCATGTTCGCGGTTTGATTGAGGATAAGATGCCCATTCCTGAAAGCGAAACGCTTGCAGAATATTTCGCCGTTGCAGTGTAATCAGTGGGTTGCCGTTCGTGGGGAAATTCGAATTGGATGAAAATAAAATTAACTAACTAAAAGTGTAGTAGTCAGCAATAGCTTGCACAAACTAACCGCTTCGAAATGACATTCCCGATAGGCATTGAGAAGACTGCCACGCCACCAAAGAACAAGTGAGGTGGCTCCTAATGACATAACTTTAGTGCTGACGCGAGGGAACGCTACGCGTGCCACGTACCCAAGTGCGGGCATGATATCGCGGAGGGCACGCTCCTCGCAATCCCGTGCAGCGATCGGGACCATGACAATTTCGCGTGGTGTTCTTTGACATTGAACAACAGCTTTTTTCTGTTGTGGAATCACTCGCAATCCAGCAGTGCATCTGGATGCTATGACAGAAATTAATAGATAGGTTAAAAAGATTGAATTGTTCAAGCATTATCTGACCAATACATAAACTAAATAAAAGTGCAAAACACCCCTACGGGTGGTCGTAGGCGTAGAAAATATAATCCTGGGCGGTGGTTTTTGCGCCCAGGTCGTTGAGCAATCTGAGCAGTTGAGCGCGGTGATCGGTGCCGTGATTGACCACGTGCAGCAGGACCTGCCAGAGGATCAGATCTTTGTCTTCCCCATCTGCAAATGGTTTTTCGAAGAGCATGGTGTCCTGCAATTTTGCCAGATAGTCACGCATATGCTGCTCAACTTTGTCCCACTGGGCGCGAATAAGATTTTGATCGTCGATGCCGTCAAAATTTTGTAAATCCTGGAAATCCAGACCGGTTAAACCGCTAAACCAGGCTTCATCCACGCTCATCAAGTGTACGAATTGATTGCGGACGGAGCCGACGGAATAATCTGAATTTTGGATGAACTGTTGGTTGGAAAGTGTAGAGATCGCGGTATCCCACAGCTTGCGATTTTCAGCGAAGTGATATTCATAATAGAGGCGAAAGGTGAGTGCATTCATGCTGTTGGATATTCCTGATTCGGATTGTTCTCGCAAAAAAATATTTTTATGAGTGGGCTTTTCTTGAAATCTCGAATAAAATTTCTACCAAACCTGGTTCCTGGCTATCCGTTACTTCGCCAGGCGTATGTTAATGGTGATGAAATGATCTGGCTTGAGATCTGATATTTTTCCTCGAAAGTCAGTATATCAAGCCTCAAGTTTAGGCTCCCGCGTCTGAATTCCGCCAATTGGTAAGCAATCACATTCTGCGCAAAAGTCTCTTCATCACGGGCATATTCGAGTACTTTTTTCAGACGTTTGGCCGTCTTTGGATCAACATTCAAATGTAAATTCAATATGGCGCTTCTTTGTAAATGGAACCGATTCAATAATATGCTGATTTTATTTTATCACGCTCAAGGAAAACGCCGCTTATTATTGAAGAAATTTAACTGGGCTTATCGATGGATAGATACTTGGCAATTTTAAATACCTGCAGGCTGCGATGGTTCATCTACGACTTTGCGCAGAGTTTTAACCGCTAAGCTCCGTTTACGCGCAGCGTGCGTTGTTATTTAGCACGGGATTTATCGCTGTGTAGCCCGCTAAGCAAAAATTTCACGCCAACCGGCTGAATCTTTCACAACTGTTCCATTAATTTACAAAAAAGCCAGGTTTTCAGGGGGAGTAGATGTAATCACCCTGGCAATTTGGATATCCAAAAGTGATATCCAAATTGCAGCGGAGACAAATTAGATTACAATTCCACTGTCAATTTTCGCTAAGCAGGGAGTAAGGGGCCAGGTTCGATGATGTATTCATCGCGATAGGTCAGTACCACTGGTTCCAGGGTTAGATGTTTTGAGGGCAGGTCATTATTGGTAACTTGCCAGCCCAAAGTATGCTTTTCCTGGCGTTCAAGGCTGCAGCTCAGCAACCCTTCAACGCCGCATTCTTTGAGGATGACGCCAGCAGTAGTCACCAGCTGCGCTTTCTTCCAGCGTCTGGTGTAATCATTATAAGTTCGGCTTTGGCTGTGGCAAGACGTTATTTCAGTTTTTCCATTGCGCTTGCGCGGTGTTTTTCCAAACGCACGACTCACATTTATTCAACCATTGTATTTACTCACGGGGAGTTCTCCCCAAAAGCCAAAAAGATTTTTTTGTGGTGTTTTGGAGCGCGTTCCGCGTTCCAAAACACCACCTGCGGAGCAAACCATCGATTCATGTTCGCTTACGCGGCAAAATCAAGCTGGCTTGGTCTCGAAGTGAATATCCGGTGAGTAAATACCAACCATTTAATGGTGCCACCTTTGGCGTGCCATCCGGCTCTGATTTCCTGGGAATTGCAGCCTGGACATTTCGCCCAGAGACATATTCTTCGGCAAACAGATTATGATCGTCTGTGTCTGTGTCGATGAAAATCGGTTGGGCCAAGTGCGTGCCGGTGTTTACATCGGCGGTCCATGTTCCGGTGTCGGTCGCATTCTTTACCGTCTTTGCCAACTGACAAAGATAGTGCTGGAGCATGTGATGAATGGATGCACGGATCTCAAATGCGCTCATTTTGCAGTCATCAACAAACCATAGCCCGATTCCAGCGATAAAATTTAGTACCTGATCCACTGCCGGAATGTTAAGTTTGGCATTGGCAATGTAACCCGAGTTCACCTGGCTTACCGACGGTAAACCCAATAGATCAGCATAAGCCGCCATTACCTTGATCTGTTTCAAGGTTGGACCGTCCTTGTTATCGCCATATTGGAACAGGTCGCTTTCACTGCTTTTAAGACGTCTGAGCACAGTTGTTGTTTCATAACGTATCTGCTGCGGGCTCAGGTCATCTATCCGCAAAATGCTTTGCCCTAATACAGTCTGGATAAGTTGCCAGGTAACTGGTTTGATGAAACGACGCTGCAAAAGCGATAGCTTAGCATCCGTAAAGTCATACTCGCTCTCTAGTCCGTTAATAATCGCGATTTTTGTGACCCAGGCTTGAACGGGCTGCTTACGCTGCTGCCCAGTAAAACAAAAAATCGTCAACCGGTTCAAGCGTTACTGTAAGTTATACGCTCATGCATTCAGATTACCAATCAATACACGATTTCGCAAAATTTTCAGCGCATGGGCAGTAAAAATTCATTATATTGAGAAACCTTAAGCATGATAAACAGTCTGGGTTCTGCGCTTACGATCAATGTGTACGGGATTATGGCTGCTTTGTCGGCTGTTCTTGCGATGACGATTGCGATTTTTGCCTCGCTGCGCACCAGGACGCTAGGCGGCAAGTCGCTGGCGCTGATCAATTATTCGCTGGCAACCTGGTCATTCTTTGCTGCATTGAATTATTTTTCGGTGGATATTGCAGTTAAAACATTTTGGCTTAAGTTTACCTATCTGGGGGTTGTCAGTCTGCCGGTGTTTCTGCTATTTATTGCGTTGGAATATAGCCGCTTAGAAGGATGGTTTCACTGGAAAAGTATCTTTGGGTTTTTCATCATCCCGCTGATTTCATTGGTGATGATTTTTACCAATGACTGGCATCACCTGGTGTATGCGAAGATGGTCCTGTCGCCTGACAGCCCATTTCTGCAGGTTAGCTTTGGCTGGTATTTTTGGGTGGGTGTCGCCGGTTATTCTTATCTGTTGATGGTTTCCTGTGTGGCAATCCTGATCCAGGTAGCCTGGCAGAATATCAGCCTGTATCGGCCTCAGATCATCTTATTGCTTTTCTCTATTCTTATTCCCGTGTTTGGGAATGTGCTCTTTCTGCTCAAACTTCTGCCGTTCCAGATGGACCCGACATCCATTTTGTTCAGCATTACCTGTGCGCTCTTTGCCCTGGGAATTTTCCGTTTTCGACTTCTGGATCTGGTCCCGATTGCTTTGCGCCAGGTGGTGGAAAGCATGAGCGATGTCGTCCTGGTGCTGGATCTACTGGATCGTCTGGTGTATATGAATCCGGCGGCGGTGCAAATCCTGGGCCAGGAGCAGAAAAAGCTGATCGGACAGCCTGCCATCCGGGCTCTACCTGCTCTCTGCGCAAGCCTGGATGGCAAGCACATCCCGACTGAGCCTCGACCTGGGATCAGCCTGGTCAGTTCAGGTATATTGCGCCAGTGTGCACGCAAAAGCTGTCAGGCAGCTAAAGGTAAAGTTCCACGGAGATTGCA
>CAYWXS010000121.1:0-19720 GCA_964462245.1 uncultured Anaerolinea sp. | reverse complement strand
ATCATTTTGTTCAATCTGGAAATCCACCAGACTGAAGTGTTCAGGATCCGGTGAAGAGCCTCGTATGCCTGTCTGCATCAAGCGGACATTCTGCTTTTGTAATTCAACGTCGTTGGATGCAGATGGATAACCACCATCTGTATATAGAGTCTCTATGCCCGTGCGCTTTTTTAGGTCAGGCAAGGCTTCTTTCAAAAGCTTGTCATCCGCAATATTGTTCGGTGCTACCTGTATTTTGGTAATCAGTTGTAGTTTATTTTCAGAGTCGCAGGTCTCTGTAACATTGGCTACGTAGCCTTTATATTCTTCTTGCTGTTTTCGGCGAAAGGTCGCTTCCAAATCATCCAATGATTGCAAACAACCTGAAGTCAATTCTTCGTTTTCTTTGGCTTTCTCTTCGTTCTCGATAATATGAAAATTACTCGCCACCAAACGACTGACCGTCTTGTATTCCACTTCACCTTGATGTTCACCAGCCAAGCCTTGCAATAGCACAACCAATACTTCACCTACTCGCCTCAGATGTTCTTTTGTCGCTTCCTTGCCTTTCACCCGATAGGCGTAATGGCCTGAGCTTTCTTTGATAAAAGGCGCAAACAATTCTGCCAATTGTTTCTGTTCGGCTTCGCTGGCAATCCGATATAACCTTCGCACTCCTTCTACCAACAATTGCAATCGGCTTGCATCCAGAATATTGCTGGCGATCTGCGTTGAATCCATTCGCTGTATTCCTGTCCGCACTTTCAATTCCACCAACTGCTTATCTGTCAATATTTCAAACACCTACTCCAGAAGATTGACCCCTTCTTTGTTGTTGTATATGCTCAATCGCTGGCGAAAATAATACAATGTCCGTATATCAAATTCGCCATCGCCCAGTCGATCTAACCCAAGTGCGTAACGAACTTGTAAGTTGAACAAAAAATTCTCATATAATTCTTCATCGCTCCAGCCAAATCCAGATTTCATAGTGTCCAATCCTACCAACACATTAACTGGTATATTCGGCCGGGAGGGCTGGTCCGAGTACAATACTTCAAATATTCCTTCGTCGATCCGACAGAAATAATCACGATAGAACGTTCTTGCCCAAGATTGATCTAATCGCGCTCTTTGTTTCTCGGGCAAGTCATGGATTGCGCTGATTAGCGCGGGCTGTGTGTGTTTTTGATTTTTTCTGAACATGGCTCTATTGTATTAAATTTTTCGCGTTTTGGGGTAACCTTTTTTCAGTAGAGTCATACATAATACTTAAGTACACATCACATTTTTTAATCAACACCAATATCACGCAGACACTGCTGACCATTAGGCGTTTTTATTTTTTTCAACCAGCAGTCCTGAGTCCACAAATGTGGCATTGTCAAAGCAGAAATTAAACAACCGAAATAATTGTAACAAAGTACCTACCCAGCCCGGACCACCAACCTGAAGAGGTTGCGGTTCTCCGCCGAGTATATTAAGCACAATTGGCTCGACAAAATAAACCTGCCACCATGGGCCTATTGAAATCAGGACTCAAAAAACAAGAGCTATAAATTCCGTATAAAATCCAAAACAAGCTCAACTCAAGATAAATATAACCTACCCAGCCGGTAACCTCCACTAATTTTAATTGGTATTTTTTCGCATCCCAATCTACGAAAATAATTACAATTATTTTAAATTATTATTTTTACAGCCTGCGAGGCTATCCCAGGTTCAAAACCAATATTCTTTAATATTGGCCAACTCTCTTTAGAAGTATTTTCCACAACCAATTCTGTTACCCCCAGCTTCCTAACCTGATCATCCACATCCTGGTAAATCAAATTATTCAACCCTCGGGGATCTTCTATATCACGGCATTGAAGTTCTAAAATGCCAATCCTTTTTTCTACAACTTTCCTTGTTAGAGTATCTTTAGAATTTTGATTTATTAGTGTAACAATCATGCGACACATCTCCCGCTGTGGGCGATTGGGTGCTTCTTCAATTAGCCAGACATCAATCCGAGCTTTTTCTCCATTGGCGTAAGCCTCTGCAATACCCTGGCGGCTTGGCATCCATGAAATCAATCTTTTTAACTCCTTGCCTTGCTTGTCAGCAACGCTTTTGATGTCAATTTCGGCCATAACATCTTTCCCTGTATCTTTTCTGGGCCCAGGTCTTCCATAATCATCTACCCGCAAGCGATCAGGTTTTCCAATAGGAGCCTCGCTCCTTGTTTTGGTGTTTTTCTTTTGCTTCCTAAAGAAAAACCAATATATAAGGAATAATAACAATAAAAGTAATAAAAGCAGCAAAAGTAGCCACGCCCAATCCGGCAGCCAGGGAAGGGCAGACAGGAAAGGAATGCCGAATCCACCCGGGACAATAGCGTGAGAAGGCACGATGCCCCTCCCTGGAGTTGGCGTTTCGCCTGGAAGTAATGTCGACGTACCCGGATTTGGGTTATTTGCAGCGGCAGTTGGGGTTAGAACCTGACCTGTGGACGGGTTCAAGCTTAATTTCTGGGGATAGCCATTGCAATCCAACCACTTTACATCATTTGCGATTTGGATATTGCCTGTTGCAGATACTAGCATTTGTAAAATATAACCAAGTTCAACCTGATCACTGCTCTTGATGCCAGGAATATTCCAGACAATTTGATCGCCTTGCACAACTCCATTTCCGGTTACGTTTGAAAAATTTGCCTGGCCAGATGGCGAAACTATTTCGAAAAGCTGAATCTTTCCGGCTGCCTGATTAAGATTTCCTTCGGAAGCCATGATAAATAATTCCCGCAAATCAGCAGGTTGGGGATCGATGTAAACCTTTTTAATCGCCAATTGGTTTGCAGCATCTTGACCTATTTGTTGCTCTTGCAGGATATTTAAACTATTTACCACAATATAAACGGAAATTCCCTGTGAACTTAACTTACTTAATGCAGAACGAGTACCTTCGCTAAGCGCAACATTATCATGCAACATTAATAAAATTGCCTGCGCCCTATCTGGCGTCGCTACTTTGGACAATTCATTTGCCGCCAAATCCAACCCGGCAGCCATATCCGTATCGCCACTTGGGGTAAGGCCATCCACCAAAGATGACAATAATCCATAATCCGATGTCAATGTCTGCAAGAGTACCGGCTCTGGCCCCTTGGTGCCAGTTTTGCTGCTGACGATACCTACCTGAGAATTACCAGCCAACGTGGTTTGGTTTAAATAAATTGGCTGTTGTAAATTAGCAAACAAAGCTTTGGTTATTCCAATTGTCTTTTCCCAGTTAGAGAGAGGTCCTACACCTGCACTTGTAGAAATATCAAAAACTAACATCGCATCGATTGGCTTGCCAGGAATACCAAAACAACCTTGAGCATTTTCACCGCGTAAGGCCAAAGCAACATTAACGAGCTCCCCAGCCGTAAATTGTTCAGGGGAAATCTTTCTCTCCAGCTTAAGAGAGTTTGATATAGGGCCTGGGATAAGGAGAGGATAGACCGGAGTTGAGGTCGCAGGGGCACTTAATTTATTGCCTTGCTGGTTGTCAACATTGGCAGGGCTTGCAAAGGCTGGGATTACACCTGCTCCCAGGATTAAAAAAATCATCACACAAAAAGCGATCCTAAAAAAAGACGGTCGTATCATTTAAAACCTCCTGGTCGTTCTTATTCAATATTTTGCATGTTGAAAATTGAATAGGAAAAACTTAAAACAAAAAGTTTTTTCTGGTGCTATTTAGTCAGGCAACCTCAAACCCAGGAAAACGCCTAACCTAATTTACCATTTGCTACTCAACGTGATTTTGCCTACAGCCTGATTTGGTTATTTTTCCTGGCTAACACTCTGCTCACATAAGGCCCACCTCGCCACATGTTACTGTAGCTGGGCTTCAAACCGATATTTGGCCGGGTCCATTCAACCCTCTTCCTTGGATCGAACAATAGTTACGGCTGAAAATGGGCACAGCCGGGTGGAATACAATCTTCGCAACCTGTTCATTGAATGGGAAAATGGATAGGGTTATCTCTTCGGCGGAGGCATCCGTCCATGGGTTACATCACTACCTTTATTTGGTTTTTTATCAATGTCAACTTTCGAACCAGGATAACTTCCTGCTCGTTCAGCAGGTCTGGCTACCATGAATGCTGGTCTATGTCGCAGAAGAGAAATAGCTCGAACAATTAGCCAGAATAAGGTCAGTACAGGTGCAATATACAGCAGCCAGACCGGGAAGATTACTAAAACATTTGGACCAGTTGGGGTAATCTGATTGTACGGCTGGCTATTGCAGTCTGTCAGACCGAGCTGCCCTTGCTTGGGGCTAATCGTGAACCAGCCCAATGACTGCGGTTGGAGAAAATAGCCAACACTGCGCCCCCGTTGACCCACATAAGGCACAGCCCATGTAATTTGATCACCGTTTTGCTGAGCGCGATAAAAACCACCGGCCAGTTTGAAATTCTTGTCGTTGAAATACTCTACCAATTTTAAATTCGTTGCGGATATACCCACATATCCTTTGGCAATTTCACCATAGATTTCCATCAATACACCAGGATCACTAACAGCGTAGTAATCTGTTGGAGATGATGCAATTTGAGAGAGCGTCAATAGGTCTGCAGATCCCAGGGCAATTGCCACCAGACGAATACCCTGAGCTTTGATTTGATCTGCTGCGGCGATGGCCGCAGCCGGGTCGCTTTGCCCATCCGATAATAAAATCAATAATGGGCGGGTTCCTTTAGGTAATGTTTGCTTTACGAATTGCTGATTGGCAGTCAACAGGCCGGATGCCATGTCGGTTCCGCCGCCATCCGGAATATTTTGGATTGCATTAAACACCTGGCTACGGTCTGAAGAAAAACCTGTCAGCAGATCCGCAAAATCACTAAACATGACAACACTGGCCGCATCGCCATCTTTTACCAAATTCATCAGATCCAGGAAATCCGAAGCGGCATTTCTGGCATCAGTCAATGGATCACCTGCCATAGAACCGGAGTGGTCGATAACCAGAACAACATACACTGGCGCTGGATCAACCTTGGTAGGGCAAGCTGGCAGAGCCAGAGCATCCACTCTTAACTCCACTTCGACTCGTTCCCCCCAAAAGACAACTCCGGGATGAGCAATGCGTGAGACCGGTGGAACACTGGAAAATGTCATTGCGCCCAGAGTTCGCACGATAACAAAAATCGTTACAGAAATCAACGCGCAAATAAGTAAGCCTTTTTCCCACACTCGCATAATGATCTCCGTTGATAAACTCAACTTAACTTAAAAATATTAATGCAAAAAATTATTGCATTTGAGCAAATTATTACCCACACTTACAATGTTGATGGCGCCAAAAGAATGCTCAATTTACCTTGCGCTATAAAAAAACTTGGATAGTTTTTCTTTGATCAAATATTGAGTAATGGCATTCAGCTTGGAGACCGTTTCACTTTCAGAGTGCAAGGCGATACCTCTTTTTCGGTTTTTTTTATGATCAATGGGGTCTCTCTCTATTATAGCCATTACATTTTCGACAAAATTGGCATCCTTGCCTGAAATTTGTGCGAGATCAGATTCACTACGCTCTTGAAAACCACTCTTAATCAAATCAAAATAATTTGTCGCGCCGGCTTCCTGCCATTTGATACTGGCTAATTTGCGCAGCACCGCTGCAGTACAATAAGTTTTCCTTCTGAATGCAAAACGGGGATCTGCTGCCCCTTGCTTGAGCAGCAACAGATAAGCTGCGCGTGAATCATACGCGATTAAGTTTCTTTCATTTCCTGTCCAGGTCTGAGGACGGCGCGGCTGTCCAACGCTGCCAGGATTAAAAAGGATATTAGAATCTGGCAGTGGGTCAAGATCCTGGCTATTCATAATATTCTTTTCCAAAACCGGCACACCCAGCCAGGCCCGGGTATAAATACTATGGTCTATCTCATCTAACCCGGGTTCACTAAAATATTTGCAGGTCTGATCATTTTCTTCGATTGCAAAATGTTGTTTAGCTTTATATTTTAAACCGATGTAACCGTCCCGTTCACCGGTAAAATATCCCTGATAATGCGAATGCCCAAAAAAGCCACGTAAAAAGCCATTTTTTGTAGGTGAATGCAATACTTCAAAATTACGAGCCGATTCTCCAACCTCCCGGATGTAGCTAGAGTTATCAATAAAAGATCCGTGGACTAAGGCAAAATCCAGCTGCGCAACATAGTCCTGCATTTGCCACCCGCGAATGCACTCTTTATGTTTGTCAGTCAGAGTCTGGCGGGTCCACATGGTGGTTGGCCAAAAGAGTGTATCGACAGTAGTAGGCTTCTGATCATCCGCAACTTCCTTGTCATGATTGCCGCGAACCATGTAAATCTGCCCCTTTTCTTCTTGTTCTGTCAACCAATTCATACATTCATTGGGCTCAGGGCCATAATCCACGACATCACCCAGGCAAATATAAATCAAATCTTCTTTTAAATTTTTCGCCACATTTAACGCATCCGCTTCAACCGCCAACAATGCATCGTAATTGGCATGAATATCAGAAATAATTGCATAAAGTGTCATAAGCTTTCCAAAAATATCATCGATCAGGAGTGCGGCTGGGAATGGGAGTCGGCCCAAACTTAACATAAGTAATATCCACCCAGCCATCCGGTACAGCCAGGTGACAAAAAGTTTTCGACAAAAGAACCCGCCCTTCTTTTCGGTCACACTCGTAATAGGTTGCCCCATTCGTTGTCAGGAAACCCGAAGTTTCTTTGCCAGTTGGATTTTTATAAAACTTTACACTGGCTGAGACCCATACGAAACTGGGTAAAGGTGTACTTGTCGCGGTCGGTGTGAATGTGGGCGTAAATGTGGGTGTAAATGTAGGCGTAAATGTGGCGGTCGGCGTGAGCGTGGGCGTCAGCGTAAATGTAGCGGTTGGCGTAAAGGTGGGCGACGGAGTGCATAATTTACCACCGATCCCTGGCGCATTACAAACTGGTAGAGGCCATGCAATAACCTGGTTTAATTGCGCACCGATTATAGACAAAGCCAGGCAAACCACCACCAGGGAAAGGGTGCAAATCAACGAAATCTTACGAATAAGAGAATTACGTAACATTTTTCCAGAATCCGGGTCCAGGCTTGATAGCTCATTATAATAGTCCAGTGCTTCAAACCAACCAAAAAAAAGGTTTTTCTCTGCCTTCTGTCCAGCTCGCTCCAGCGTGGTAATCAAGCCATTTTTAGCATCCGGAGATTCATTAACGATTGTTTTATAAAAATTTCTGGCTGCCTTAAAATCACCTTTATCGAAAGCCTGCTGTGCGCGACCGAGAATATCATTCAGACGACGCTTTTGGTCTAATAAAATTTTAAGTTCATCCCTTTGTTTCCCCAATTTCGAACCACCCTGCACAACAGGTTGGCTTTCAACAGCCGCTGCATCATCAGTGCTTGGAGATTGTTCACTTAAGTGCTTGTCATATTTATCCTTAAGACTCATTTTATAGCTCCTCTTCGTTATCGTAAGTGCTGAGGGTTGGGCTGTTCCAGGTAAATGCGGGAGGTGCATCCTGGTCAACTGATTTTTGTTCCTCGGCTTTTGGCTGCAATATCAGGGGCTGCTCAAGTTCAGCGGCTGGAGTTGCGATTGGTTCACTTGTAAACTTTGGTTCAAACTTCGGTTCTATGGTTACCACTTCTGGTTTAATTACCTGGCGAATTACGGGTGCGGCTGCTGGTTGCGCTGCCTCATGCTGAATCTCTTCCACACCGGCCGGTTTGACAGGCTCTGTTTTGGGTTCTGAATAAGCAAACGAAACCAGTTCGATCGGTTCTTTTTCTGGATCAAGCTCCATTGCCGGTGGAATGGGGCTTTTAAATTCAACTTGAGTTGGCTTTGGCGAAACAATGGCTATTGTCTCATCCAAAACAGCATTAATCTTTTTTAGAGGAGGTTCAGCAACTCCTCCAAAATTTATTACTGGAGATGTCCAGTTTTTTGGCTCAGAGGGATTCATCTTTGGGACCGGTAAAGCATCGATAGAAAAATCCGCAGGCGGTTCCATCATATAAAGTGATTGCTTAAAGCGCTCGGCACCCTTTAATAATGCATCTAATTTTTCAAAGGAGGCTTCATCCTTACCATCCAGCTCTAATTCAAGGTACGCATCATATAAATCTTCAAGGGGCAGCACATATTGAACCAGGCGATTGGCATGATAAATCGCTTCACGTCGCCGGTCTTTTATAGTTAATTCGCCCTGAAAAACAGAAGGAAGTAGTTTGCCTGGCGTCAATTGCAAAGCCTGGGCGGCCGCCTGCAAACTCTGCGCAGCCTTATGGAAATCTTCTCCATAAACCGCCTGGATACCATCCTGAAGTCGTGTTGCATAAGATAACCATAATTGAATTTCTTCAAGATCAGGCGCATGCAGAGTGGCCATTTCAAAATGTCTTTTCGCATCCATGTTTTCTGCCGATCTTAATTTAGCCCAGGCCAGTTTTAGTAGATCAAACGTGAAATTTGCATACTCAAGGATCTCATTCTTTTTTCTTTCAAGTTCCACCAGGCCCCTATCGTCAGGTACCTGACTTCGAATTACACTTAAAGCAATTTCAGCTTTATCGAGATTCCATGCTTGTAACGCCGATTGGGCTCGTTTTTTTTGTTCCAGGATATATTCTGAAAGTTTTTCACTGATCAATGTCCGCAGTTTGATGGTTTCGTCATCCACCTTGATCATTTCTGATTTGCTACGCAAATCTTCAGCCAGCTTGAAATCCTTGCCTTCCAGGGCAACCTGTGCCAGATCAAACAGTTTTGTGCGCAGAGTAACAACTTTCTGATCGACTCTGGGATACCCGCTCACAATTTCACGTGCAGCGGTGAGAGGACTGATGGCGCCTTGCCAATCACCTTTTCCGAAAGCCATTTCAAATTCATCAAGAAGTAAGTTCAATTGCCTATCTTTGGCAACCATATCCAAAAGACGCAATTTAATATTATCCACCGTGCCGCCAGGCTCAACCACCAATTTTTGGACTTCATTCAACTTCATTTCTGCCTGGTCAAGCTCCCAGATGCGCAGATGTTGTTCGATGCTGATGATCAAAAGTTGATATTTTTCATTGCGTTCTTTTTCAAGAAAAGCGACTTGCTGGCGAATCTGTTCATTCTCTGGCAACAAGAGGATTAAGGCGCTGCCGATTTGCTGGGCCTGCTTGTAATTGCTTAATTCCCTGGCCGAGTTAAATTCATTCAACATGACACGGCTTATATCTGAGGACCTTTTTATGGACATGGGATCGCTAGAGACATCCTGCAACTTGCGGGCCGAACGCGCAGTGGCAAGGTAATTGTGAGTTTTCAAACCCTCATCAATTTCTTCAACCAGTTCAATATCTCTCGTCAAGGCTTGCAGCCTGGGTAAAGCAAACATTGATTGCGGTAACTTATTCAGGGTATCCTTGGTCTGGATTAATTCCAAACTTCGCCAGGAACGAAGTGCACTCGCCAGATTTATCCACGGCACCAGATTGTCCCTGGAGCGATTGTCCGGCCAAATTCTTCCCGCATCGTTCAGCAAGTTGATCGCATCTTCTGGCAGGCTGTCAGCCTTTAGAAGAAGCTGAGCCGCCTCTTCCACTTTTTTCTGACTTTCAAGCCAATCAACCAATTGGTTATAATGCGCTTCATTCTGGGCCGTCAGCCATGATTTAACCCTGTCCAACCATTGTTCTGCCTGGGTTAGCTGGGCTGGTAAGGCCGCCAGGCAGGTTTCCACACTGACCAACAATTCTCTGGACAGATTCTCTTTGCAAACATCCATATCGACCGCCAGCGTGTCTTTAAGCGCTGTATCAATGCTACACGCCTGCTCATAATCCTTGAGTGCGCTTTCCCAATGTTTTTCTTTGAGCTTACCATCCGCATCGCTAAGAACCTTTACCAGCTCACGCAGTTTGTCCAACGCTTCAACCTGCAAAGGAGAAATATCCAACAGGGCTCGGAATTCTCGTGAAGCGTCCACGTATCTTTTTTGACGCATGAAATCACGAACACGGCTCTTTAATTGTTCGTTTTTATCAAATAATTCTATAATTTCCCGAATTTCCTGGGCCAGACGATTGAATTCATCATCATGAGTTAAATTGTTTTGGCGCTGGTTTTCATCCAATATTTCCTGAACCCGGATCAATTCATTTAGAGATTTTGATTCAGCCAGGCTTTGCTTCACAGAATGGAGCGCCGTCTCGCGAATATTTCTTGCTTTTTCTTTGGCCTCATCCATCTGCTTCGTAGTTATTTCTCGTTTGAGCTGATCGATCTCAGCAGTCAAGTTCCAGGTTCCCGCTTTATCAGATTCTTCACTTAACACACCCAAACGCGCAATGACCACATCCCAACTACCTCGATCAATAATGGGCTTTAGATCATCAACGCGAATGCGCAGGCTTTTTTCGACGACAGCATTCCTTAATAATTCCAGACGTTTAATAAGCTTTTCACCAGGCGCAGGATCACGGCTGAGAGTGGCATCAATTTCATTCCTGAGGTTCAAAAGCCCGGATTCGGTAGATATCTCCGCCAGGCGCTGACTGTAGGCCTTGTAATCCTTTTCCGCCCAACGGCTTACGCCATCCTCCAATAAATTTTTCAGAACAGCCAGGAATTCACCGGCTGTCACCTGCACAAGCGCTTGTTTGCAGCGGCTGAGCGCTTCGGCATAATCTTCATCCCGCAGCGCATCCTGAATTGGCAGAATCGTCCTGCGCTCCCAATCCTGTTGGGCCAGGTTGACCACTCTCTGAGCCTCTTCATAACGCCGAGGATCTGAGTTTAATTCGGCTGCCTTCAACAAAGCCTGGCGCGCACTCTGGAATTCTCCGTTTTTCGCCAGGTTTACGGCCTGATTCAGCATGTTGCTGGCAGTTGAACGAGCCTGGATCTGCCTACGCAGCGGCATCACCAATGGGTCATTGGCAGCTATTTCTCTTAATTGATCCAGTAACCCCAATGCCTCATCATCCCGACCCGCCTCGTACAAATTCCGCGCTGTACAGACCGCCTGTATTACCCTGGCATCCAGCTGATCCGGGATGCTTTCCAAAACCGAGAGGGCTATCCCTTCGGCCTCATTATATTTACCTGCATTATAAGTTTGTCGGGCCTGGGTTATCTTTTTGCGCACTTCTTCGTTACCAGCCAGGGATTTGTTGATGCGGGTTAACAATTTCTTAATCTTGCCATCCAGTTCTTCGGCCACAATCTGGCACCTGAGGGACAGTCCATCAGCCTTACCCAGATTTTCCTGGCTGGCGAGTAAGAAATTTTCTACCTTCTCCTGCGCATCCAGCAACGCATACAGAGCTTCTTCTAAACTAGCCTGCTTGCGCATCTCATCTGCTTCTTTATACAGGCTGCCTGCGCTAACCAGCACCAGCACCAGTTTTACGTCCACACCCAGCCCTCTGGCCTTCAAGAAATCAAACCGAGCCAGATCATACTCAGCTTGCTCTAGATAAGCCTGTCCGGACTCCAACGCCGCCTGCTGCTTATTTTCATTATCAAGCAATTTTTCAGCATGGTCCAGTAGTTCCTCAATTTCAAGTTTTTCGCGTGGCACAGAAGTAATTGCCAATGCCTTACGAAAACTGGAAACCGCCTGTTGGTACCTTCCCTGGTTCAGCGCTTCTTGAGCGTTGTTCTTATACAGCTCTCCCGAGCCCAGCCGGGTGATCTCATCATTTACCTGGGCGCGCACGCGCATGAACTCACTTTGTTTATCTGCAGTCAGCAGAATCCACTCAATCTTCTTTTCCAGCTCATCCAGGTCACTCAACAACTGCCGAACATCTGTTACGCTGCGTGTCACTTTCAAACCACCCAACACACCGGCTAGACCCTCATCCATCCGCTGCATCGCGTCATCTTGCTGCGCTTTTTTCAATTGACCGCGCAGATCATTGGCCGTTTCAATCAGCTTGGGAGCCTGGGATAAGTCGAACTTCAATAACTCTTCCAGTTTCAGATTGGCTTCCCGAAGCTTATTTTGCTGAAAAAGTACGCGCGCCATCACCAATATCGGACTGGTCTCGGCATACAGCGCCTGGCCCAACTCAATCCGGGGCTGCAAGGCATGCAGCTGTTTACGCACAGCATCAACGCTATCTACACCTTCCAACAGCCCGGGGAATCTGATTTCCACCGGGGTAAAAAATTCCTGTTCGATATTGTTAATGTGCTTGAGTGCAGTTTCAAAATTATCGTGATCGAGTGCCTCCCTGGCCCATTCCAAACGTTTGTTGGCTGAAGAAACCTGCTTCGCGATCAACTCTACACGTATATCCGATTCCTGCCGGATCAAGCGCTCATCAAACGGATTCATCCTGACTTTTGTGCTAGCTGCACTATAGGCTTGCAATAAATTTCCTAATTGGGCAGCCGAAGCCACTACGCCATCCAGTGCAATGTCACGTGCCCGTGCCAACCACGCATCTGCCAATTGCGCCGCTTCGCGCATAGCCCAATTATTGCGAACTTTGCCCAATTCAGAAATCAAATGCTGGGCTTGCCCATGATTATTCTCCTGGCCCAAACCCATATTGTCATCTTTGGCGGCTAGCTCAAAAAGTTGCTGTAAAAGACCAGCTAAATCCACGCCAACCACTTCTATGGGGGCCGTCCGCAATGCATCCAGCCCACTCCGCAGGGCTTTAAGCGCCTCCACTGGGCTGTTTTGGGCGATGGCGAAACTGTGTTTCGCATTCTGGATCTCATCCAATAGCCGGGAATGTTCTTCCACCTCGCTCAAACGATT
Source organism: uncultured Anaerolinea sp. (assembly GCA_964462245.1). GTDB lineage: Bacteria > Chloroflexota > Anaerolineae > Anaerolineales > Villigracilaceae > UBA5195. The sequence goes on along the minus strand of CAYWXS010000121.1, from coordinate 6,939 downwards.
TTTTATCTGCACATTCGCGGGTTCGATCTCAGCCGCCAGGCGCAACAATTCCAAAGACTGCTTGATTCGCCCAGTTCTTAATTCCGCGTCCGCCTGCTCCAGCAGCCGGGGCAATTCTGCCTTGACCTGCTTTTGAAGTTCAATTTCCAGGCGCGCCAAGACTGCGTCCGATCCCAGCAGCTTTGACTGGGTGCGCACTTGTGAAAGAGCTTCCCTGACCTGCGGAGCGAGTAAAGCTTCCTTGACCAGTGTCACTCGTTTGCGCAAATCATCAGCCTGTTTACCTGCTTCTTCCAGCCCACGCGGCAGCATCAAGCCTTTGACCTGCTCCTGGACCTGCTTCACCCGTCCCAACCGCAGGTCAGCCTGATGTAATAACTTTTGAAGGTCTTCAAAATCCCTTTTATCCAGACAAGCCAGATAGCCCGCCTGAATCTGCCTTAATAAGTCCGGTAAAACACCGAGCGCTTCCTCCAATGTTTTCCAGGCAGAACGCAGCTGCTCGACCCGCTTTTGGACCAGCTGAGGCCCGCTCGCTCCGAAGACTTCCAGTGCCTCGTCATAAATCTTTATTGCTTCCTGTACTTGTCCCTGGCGCAGCGCTGCTTCTGCCCGCTGCACAGTTTGATCACCTTTTACGGCCGTATCCACCCGCCGCTTAACCTCTGCCTGCATACCGCTGATTTGCTCTTGAAACACAGACTGATTAAGACAACGTTTGTTCATTTCGTCCAAATCAACCAACACTGCCTGCAAATCAGTCTGAGGTGTTTCGTTTTCAGCCAGCCTGGCTTGTGCACGCATCACCAGGGCACTCACCTGAGGATCCAGAGATAAACGCTCCAGTAGTTGTTTTGCCCGCAAGTTTTCTGGATTAATTTCCTGAACCTGTTGACACAAACTGGCCACAAGCTCTACATCGTTTTGCGTTAAGGCTTGCTCGGCGGCTCGAATAAGGGCCGCCATGTATGCTTCCAACACCTTGGGCCCACCCGGCCAACGCTCATAGGCTGCCTTAAAGAATTTCAACGCCGCCTTAGAATCCGGAGTTTTACTCCCGTTTTCCATTGCCTGCTCGAAGTCGGTTATCTCCCGCTCCACCCGTTGCAAACCCAACTCAGCTCGCTGCCTGGATCCTTCCAGCAAAGCGGTTAGCGCCTTGCTAAACAGGTCGCGTGCAGGTTTAAGATCCCTGGTTGCCAATTGTTTTTCTGCACGCGCCAAATCGGCTTCCGTGGTGCGGATGGATTCAAGTTCGCTTTCCACTTGTTGATAGAGTGAGTTGATCGAAACAGCCACAGCCGGATATTCACGCTTTTTATCCCCAACTTCTTTAAGATATCCCTTTGCAAGATTTAGCGCACTCAACGCCGCCTCCCGATTGCCACGCTCCAGGTCCACCGCAGCCTGAAAGCCACTGTGCGACAATCCAATCAGATCCGCCGCAGCCGCCAGCCCTTCCAGCGCATCCTGGTGTTTTTCATAACCAGATTCACTCACCGTTTTAAAGGCCTCATTGGCTCTTTCAAAGCGCTGGATTGCCTCTTTGAAGTTACGCTGAACACAGGCTACCTTACCAGCTTCCAGTTCAGCTCGACCATGCGCCACGGCTACGCGCAACCATAATCGGCGCCAAATTTGGCTTTTCGGATATTTTGCCTTCGCATCTCCCAAATAGGCAGAAGCATCTGCCCACTCTTTCCTATCGAAGGCTTTTTGAGCATCGTTTATTATTGGCGTTAACCGTCCAAGATGTTTATTGGCATCCTGCAGTAAACCCTGCACGTTGTCATTAATATTCGCATCCGGTAGGATACCGATCAATATCTGGATTGTTTCATCAAAATCCTGATTTACAAAGGCCTCGTTTGCTTGGACCAGGAGGTCCTGACCTTTGACAGCATTTTTGGACTTGCGCCATTCAGCCTCCACGCGCTCTCTCAACGACCGATATACATCATCCTCGGGCATTCCTTTAAGAAAGAGCGATAGCAAATTCAATACTGCCGTCGGATTATGCTGGTTGGTCAAGGCTTGTGCTTCGGTAAGTTTCTGCTGGGTACTGGCTGTCCAAAATTCCAATTGCTTGGCCTGCCGCTGTTTTTGCTCCAATTCAACGTGATAACCGGTAATCCCAGCCTGGGCGGCATGCGCCATGGACTGGGTATAGCCCTGAACAGCCCGGACAAAGTCTCCCTGTGCGAAAAACTTATCCGCATCTTTTATCATTTCAAGAATTTCAACCTTTTTTAACTCCAGTTGCTCAAGAACCCTCAACTCTGCGGCAGCACGTGCATTATCCGGCTGATCCTGCAAAATTCTCCGGTACAGACTGCGTGCCTGTTCCACGTTACCCTGATTCCTGGCATCGTCAGCTTCTTGAAATATCCGAATTAGGTCCATGGCAACTACTCCTCGTCCATTTTTATTTTTAATTCAGCAATATCTATTCAGTCTTCCAGTGTGTTCCTGGGGTCCAGGCGTTTTTATCACAAAAACGCAATATATGCCTGTTTTGCTCCCCTTCCTGTTTTTCGGGAAGGGGGCGGGGGGATAGGTCCAAACGCAATAGCAAATTATGCTCAATTGCCTGAAAACGATTTCTGTCAAGCTCGCAACAAGGCTGTTAACCACATTTTATCCAACTATCTGCACTATCACTATTGCCTTCAAGATTAAGGAGGCTTTGGTCTATCAAGGGTTGGGTGTGTCGTAGGTCTGGATGTTGGTCTGGGTGTTCTTGTCCATAGAGGAATCAGAGTATTGGTGGGCGTGGGTTTGAAAATAATCCACGGTTTACTACCGGCAGGTAAGAGTAATTGAAGCTGATTGCCAATCGAAAAACCATCATTGGAACTCAATGTCCAACCACCCTTCGCCGGGAAACCACCATCAACATTTTTTGCAACATCTGCAGGATTCTTCAAAATTACAGCCAGGGTGATTTCCTCTCCAACCGGGATCAGAATTTTCGCAGCGTCGGCGGGCAATAACTTAACCCCATCCCGAGATACTTCTATTACGCTGTTATCAGGTTCGAGCGGCCGGACATCATACACAAGCCTGGCATTATCTTTTACCCGGCTTATGCGCAAATAGTTATCCTTAGCCAGCGAACTTGACCAATAAAGCCTGGAAACCGGCCAGGGACATTCCCCGCTAACCCGCACGCTCCACGTTGCGCTGATCTCCTGATTTATTGATCCATATTCAGAACCCAGGGCGGGTTTGAACACAATCCCAGGCGTAACCAATTCCATGCCATAATTTTTCGAGAAATTACATTTACTATCCATGGATACAGCCTCTAGCATAAGACCAAATGCAGCCTGGGTGCCAGTCGCCCCACTGAGTGCGGTGCTGGTGCCTGCTGCCTGCGTTTGAGCGTCGTAAACCACTTTGGTTACAGCCAAAACGGCTTCTATCTGAGTCGCAGCAACGTTGGTGGCTGTACCAGCAATGAATTCTTGAGCCATTTTTGACTGGGTCTGAACAACTCCGACAGCATCACTGGTTGCCTGCGCAGTCGCATTATCGACTGTGGCACCGGCAAAGTAAACAACCCCAGCAACAATAAATAAAGACAGCAGCCCAGCGGCTAAAATCGCCATACGCCATCTCGGATCCAACCCTGAAAGGGTTTTCTCTTGCTCTGCAGCCACTTCGCCCAGCTTTTTCCATTCATCACTCTGACCCTTGCTCGAAGCCAGGTTGATTGCATGCCAAATACGCTTTGCGCGGCCTTTATCTGTAACTTTGGTACCTTTTTTACCAGCCACCACGCCCGATTCTTTTTCGCCGGCTTTTACAATCGCTTCGCGCACCATCCCTCGAATTTCCGTGTGCGCCGGGTCGGTTCCGCAAGGCAGCATCATCTTGCTCCACAGCTTTTCTGGCGCGGTGACTGGATCGCCTTGCAGATAAGTCTGAGCCTGGATCTGAAGCGTATCCTTACAGGTTGCCTGCAGCATATCATAATTTTTCTGCAGGAATTTCTGGTAATTACCCAACAACCAGAGCATAGCTGGATTTTCTGACTGCTGTCGAAAAACTCGCCCTTGATCATCAAGCTCAATCAGCGAACTGAGCGAACCCTGGCTCTCCAAACTGGCGCTTACAGTGGAAAGCAGACTGGCCAGCGGCAGCAAAGCAGCCTGGAGCAGCCCAAGCAGCCTGCCTACCGGGCTGTCTTCTTTGCTTTTAAGGGATGAGGTTAATGTGTTTAACACTTTCTCAATTCGGCCCAAATCACTTTTCAATTGGGGTAAATTGGACACATTTGACTTGCCAAATGTCTCGAGCTCTTTAATCTGCGCCGCATAAACATCAAAAGCATTTGCCTCAGGCACTGGCTCAGGCAGCGCGTAATCATCCTGCCGGGTAAAACGAAACTGTAAGGCCTCGGGCAATTCGCGCAACCCGTGCAAAAGCTGGTTAAAACCAGCCGACATGTTAATAACTGCGGCCGCCCCTTGTTCGTTATCCAGGCCCGCCCATAGCTCAGCCAACTTTTCAAACATTTTTCGATAACAACCCAAAATAGCAATTTGCAATTCACTGGAAAGCAATTGCTTTTCAACACTATCCTCAGTTTGCGAACGGTACCAGCGCACCTGCCAATAAAATCTTAAGAAAGCTTCCGGTTTGTTCTGTGCCTGGTTTTGAAGATTGCCAGCTTCGAGCCCGAGCTCCTTGCGCAAAGCATCCGTTTCTGCCCGCATTTTCTTGCGTAGTTCCGCCCGCAGCATTTCCAAACGGCTACTCACTGCTGGCTGGCTGCCAATTCCTGGAAGTTGAGCCGATTGTAGATCCAGGATTTCTGTGATCAGGCTCACATAGGCAAACCTGTCATTTGAATCCGCCGGCTTGTTTCGAGCCAGTTCCATCAGGCTGGCTTGTTTCCATTCTCCCAGCAAACTCTCAAATTGTAGAACATGCCGTCCGGACATTCCTTCCAGCGAAATATCGTCCCTAATTTTATTATATGTATCAGTGAAGGATAACCCTTCGCTAGCAAATGCAGTTTCAGCCAACAGATAGGCGCGTTTTACGCGAATAACTTGATTGAGCGACTGTTCAAACTGAGCAATTATCTTGCGTGCACTCTCCGATAAAAGCGCATCCACTCTTTTGTGCTGCTGAAGATCCGCCAAAACCCGTCCCAGGTTATCATCGCTCTCGGTCACCTGCCCACGCAGTCGATCCACATACTCCATCAAATAACTTTCGTATGACTGGTTCAGATTGACCCGGTTCTGCGCTGCAGCCTGGCGTAATAATTGCCAGGATTCGTTATTCAATGCGTTCAAAGCCTCATCATAACGCGACAGTCGTAAATCATTCTCGTCACTCATCCAGATCGGGTAGGAACGCCCGTCTTCTCTCAGCAAATCCTTTTCAATCATTAACAGCAGATCAATCTGATCTTTATATTTTACAATTGTCCGAGCCGCTTCGATATCCCTGAATAATTTAAGGCCATCCGTAACCCTCTCACGTGCATCCTGTAGATTTAAAAGCGCACGAAATTGATCCAACCAACGCAACGCAACCTGTTCACGCATTTGGCTGGCAGCCAGGCTGTCATCTATGGATAACTCAAGCGCAATTTCCTGCAAGCGCACAAAACCCGGACGCTGGTTAATCTCCTCCAATAATTGTGAGCTTTTCTCAATTTTAACCCTGGTTTCATCCAGGCGAGCTTTTAAAGGAAGACTTAATTCAAACGTCGGATCCACACCCTTCAGGAATTCCCTCGCTTCGGAGAGTGCCCTGACGAATTCGACATCTGCGCCAGTTTTTCTCTCAATTTCCTTCAGCTCATCTTCGTAGCTTTTAAGGCGGGACAACACCCGCACCAGTTCTGTTGCTTTTTTTCTGATCTCTTCGTTTAAAACAAAGGTGTGGGTTGCAATCACGGCAGGCAATCCTGCAACCTCTGAAAAGGAAGAGAACGGCTTATTGATCAGAGCCAAAATTTCCTGCAGCAGCACTTCGCTATCCGTTATACGCAGGTTGCGCAAATAATCCCGCGCAATGGTTTCCCACTTTCCACGCGCCTGATCTTCGGCACCCGTACCTAGATTGGCTTCAGCTTCTAATAGCTGCAGTTCCGGCAACAGTCCAGCGGTACGCTGGCGCGAAAGGGAAAGCTCATCACGTGCCTGTCCGTAAAAGCCCTTTTCCATCCATTCTCTGACCTTGGGACGCAGTTCATTCAGGTCATGAAGCAGCCCAAGCCGCCTGGTCACATCGCCTTGCGCCCGAGCAATTACTTCAAGTTGCTTTTTGACTTGCTCTTTTTGATACAAGACGCGCAGATGGGTTGGATCCAGACCAAGTGCCACTTCAATTTCCTGTAGCGCACCCCGATAAGCATCCTGCGCTTGCCGGACGTGTTCTTCAAATTTCTGAAGCTCACTTAACGACATAAAATCAGAAACTTGTTCCGGCGAAATGACAGCACAGGTCTTTTGCCAAAAGTTAACGCCTTGTTCCATATATTGTTGGATCGCCTGGTTTGCACGCCAGATTTCTTCACGCGGCTTCAACCTGGCAAGTTCACTTTGATAACGTGAGCGTATCTCAGGATTACGAGGATCCAGGTCCTGCGCTTCACGAATTTGTTCGATAAGCTGCCGAACACGTTCGATTTGATTTTGTTCCTGGGTCAGCCAGGCCTCAGAACGTGTAGCCGCAGCGCTTTGTTGCGCGTCAGCCAGATCTTCACAGGCTTTATCGTATTTCAAGCTGGCTGAGGCTTTGTTGTTCAGTTGCTGGAACCACGACCAGGTGCCCATTTCAGCTCTTAGCTGAATACCCTCAGTAAATGAGACCAGGGCCATATCCGGATGGCGTTTGATCAGTTCATCCACACCGCGTTCAACCGCCGTCCACTCTGGCAGGCTGCGGATATCGAACCCATCCAAGGCTTTTTTT
>CAYWXS010000120.1:0-19760 GCA_964462245.1 uncultured Anaerolinea sp. | reverse complement strand
TTGCAATCTCCGTGGAACTTTACCTTTAGCTGCCTGACAGCTTTTGCGTGCACACCTGATGGGGCATTGTTTTACCTTTTTTAGATTTTTCCTTCGCTGACTTTGTAGATTCCAGATCATCTTGATAAGTACATCTGCCTATTTTTATCTGTAACTTTGTCTATTGAGTTGGGCATATTATTGTTGGATACTTTATTATGCAAGCATGAGAATAATTGCTGCAATCTTGTTTTTCTGCCATGGATAATGCATGATCCGGGCGGTAGATGAAATTAGTACAGCAAAGGGCGTTTTTTTTATTGTTATTTTTTTGGGGTCAATGTTTTGAGCGAAAAGCTATCTCGTTTTTTTAGAAATCATATTATTTTCACAGATCCATGGAACCTATTCTTTTTAATTTATTTCCCCTTGTAACGTCAAAGGAGGAAGATGGATACAAAACCAGGAAAATTATTCAATCTTTCAAAGTTGCTGCGTACAATCAAAGATTTTTGGATAAATCAGAAGTCAAAGAGTCTGACTCGCAAGCGAATACTCCAGATTGAATTGGAATTGCGCAACGGGATACGTTCGGAGATCTGGCTGAGACGGAATATTACACCGATTTGTACGAACATGCTCCGTTGGGCTACTTTACGCTGGCAAGTTCTGGTGTAATCACCCGGGTTAACCTGATGGGTGCGCGTCTGCTTGGTCTGGATCGAATGGATTTATCAGGGTTGCACTTTGAAGGGTTTGTCGCAGAATCTACGCGTCCCGTCTTCGATGCCTGCCTGGCAGGGGCCTTTAATGCAAAGCCTACCCCATCCTGTGAATTACAGTTGATTCGGTCTGACCAGACATTGTTCACCGTGCAGATCGAGTGTAACTTATCTGCTGATGGTCAGGAATGTCGCCTTGTGGCGATCGACATCACCCAGCACAAACGTGCCGAGGAAAGATTAAGGCTTTTCAAGTCTGTGATTGAAACCTCGCAGGAAGCCATATCAATCACCGATGAATTAGGCAAATTTGTTTATATAAATCCAGCCCACGAAAAGTTGTTTGGGCATACGTTGGCAGAAGTGCAACCTCTAAACTATCGAGTATATTGCCCTCCTGAGACGCTGGGAAAAATCGATAAAATTGTGATGCCCGCCCAGGCGTCAGGAGCAGGTTGGAATGGCGAACTGGATGTATTTGACACGAATGGCAGATTATTTTCCTTGTCAGGACGTGTAAATGCCTTGTTTGATGACAACGGTTCCATCAAGTTTAGTTTTGCAATTATGCACGATATTACTGAACGAAAGCAGGTCGAGAACTCCCTGCGAGAGAACGAACATATGTACCATGCCATGTTTGAGAAAAATCTGGCTGTTAAGCTGCTGATCGACCCGCTGGATGGTGCCATTGTGGATGCCAACTCTGCTGCTGCCGGGTTTTATGGTTACTCAGTGACAGAATTGAAGGGGATGAAGATAAGCAATATCAATACCTTGCCAAATGCACAAATCCAGGCGGAGATGGCGCAAGCTGTTGCCGAGCAGCGCCTCTATTTCCAATTTCAACATCGCCTTGCGCATGGCGAGCTGCGTGAGGTGGAAGTCTACTCCAGCCCAATTGAACTGGGTGGGCGAACCCTGCTGCATTCGATCATTCACGATATCACCCGGCGGAAAAAAGTGGAAATGGCACTTCTCGAAAGCGAAGATAAGTATCAACAGCTTTTCAGAAACAGCACGGATGGTATTGCGCTGTTCGATGAGAGGGGTCATGTGATCGAGTGGAACCCTGCTATGGAAAGGATGTCCGGCTGGGAACGGACACAGGTACTGGGCATGGATTTTATGGAAATTCAATTGAAATTGATTGGTGGGTACGTTTCACCGGAAATATTGGAACATCAAAAAAAGATGATGAAGCAGGCTTTGGAGACTGGTGAAGCTCCTATTCTAAATACCATCCTTGAATTTTCCTATAAGCCTGCCGATGGTAAAGCTCGATTTGGACAACAATCAGTTTATTCAATTAAAACCCAGCGCGGCTTCAGGATTGGCATCCTGGCACGCGATATTACGGACCACAAGACGGCAGAAGAAGCCATGAAACAAAGCGAAGCTCATTATCATTTGCTGGCAGATCATATGACGGATGTCATCTGGCTGCGGGACCTGGATCTGAACTTAATCTACGTCAGTCCTTCCGAGGAAAAAATAAGGGGATATACCCTGGCTGAGCTCCAGCAACTCTCGTTTAGAGAATTACTGACGTTTGACTCGGTTCAAGTGGCATTGGAGCTTTTTTCGACGGAACTGCCAAAAGCACTGGCTGACCCGACCTACTCACCGGTAATCACCAGGGAGTTCGAATATTACAGTCGGGATGGAAGCCTTCATTCGGTGGAAAGCAAAATTAGTCTCATTCGCGACGAGAATGGAAAGCCGACCGCCATTCTGGGGCAGGATAGGGATATTTCGGAGCGTAAACAGATGGAAAACGAGTTAAAAGCTGCTAACATCCAGTTGGAAGCTGCCCTCGCTCGTGAGCAGAAATTAGCCCAGATCGATGTCCTGACCGGTATCAGTAACCGCCGACATTTATTTGAACTGGCCGAATTGGAATTCGAAATTGCTATGCGCTATCAGCAGTCACTTTCTGTGATCATGTTCGATCTGGATCATTTCAAAAAGGTAAATGACTCTTACGGGCACGCTGCAGGTGACCAGGTATTGAAAAGTGTTACCCAGTTAGTCTGTTCCATGTTGCGTTCGGCGGATGTCTTTGGCCGTTACGGCGGCGAGGAATTCGTTATTCTATTGCCCATGACAAATGCCCAGGAAGCTTATGCATTGGCAGAACGGATTCGCAAGAATGTCGAGCTGCTGCGTGTGCCATCCGAAAGAGGGTCTGTCGCTGTTACGCTTAGTACCGGCATCGTTGAACTGGTTCACAATTCACAACCTGATACAGTTGAAAGCCTGATCCGTGACGCAGATAGTTTGATGTACTCTGCAAAACAAGCCGGTCGCAACCGGATCGCGATAAATGCCTAGCAAGCGCTTTTATCCTTTATAAGGATTTACTTATGCGGGATGTCTTCTTAGCTAGAGGAATGCCCCGAGTTTAGAAAGACGAGGTTTTGTGGAGCAAACTACCAACTTTTGTGCCTGGCATTTCAGAAATTATTGATGACCTAAGGGGCACAATTACTTAGCCTTATTCAAGTTAAGTTAGTGTAATCACAGAAAATTGCAAAAGGGTATTCAACCTTCAATAAAATTATAGAGATAAGATTTTCGCAATCATTTTCCAAAAACTTATAAACACACTTTTTTATGAAACCTGCGCTTGTACTTGTGCCTGAACCGCTATACACTGATAGTGTAGAAATGCGCAATCGACAATGTCGAATACTTTATCCGTAGTTTTTGAATGATGTTTTATAGCTGTGAGTAATTGCCCCTTCAGAAGGGAATCCCTGCTGATCTTATATAATCCAGTGGAGGAGAATGTGATGAACTATAAAAGGTGGATATCGCAAATCGTTGGTTTGAGTCTGCTGGTTACTCTGTTATTAACTGCATGTGGCGCATCCCAACCAATCGGCCCGAACCCAGCAAAACGGGGATATGCGACAATGGCTTTCGACTCTGAGTCTAAAAAAGTTATCATGTTTGGCGGCTCAACAGGCAGTTATGAGCTTTCATCCAGCTACAATTTTGAAACCTGGGTTTTCGATGTGATCACACACGAATGGACCCAGATGCAGCCAACTTCAGCAGCCCCAACAAAGGGAGGAGGGGGAATGGCCTACGATACCGAATCAGATCGGGTCATTGAGTACGGTATGGGTTCTGGACCTGACTTCTCCACATATGGGCCGGCTTCCACATGGGCCTATAATTACAACACAAATACCTGGAAGGAAGTGGCGCCAGGGCCAGACAACCACTTAGGTGCCCGGCTGGTCTATGATTCAGAGTCAGACCGGATCATTCTCTTTGGCGGTTTAAATCTGTCCGAGAATTTTTTATACAGCGATACCTGGAGCTATGACTTTAACACAGATACCTGGACAGAAATGAAACCAACGACCAGTCCCCCCGGCCGTAACTTTCAAGCTATGACCTATGACGCAAAAACCGACCGGGTGCTGACCTGGGGTGGGTCCACTTGGGATTCTACGCAACCCGTTGACAATGGCAGCATGTGGGCGTATGACTACAATACGAATACGTGGACAGAGAAGAAACCAGGCCCTGGGGCTGTTCCTGATATGCGCGATTACCCTGAAATGGTTTATGATGCCAAGGCTGATCGGACCATTCTGTTTGGAGGTATTCCGATTGGTAACGGTAAGACCGACGACAAGGTCTGGATTTACGAGTATAAAACCAATACTTGGACAAAACTTGAATCCGGCAGTGGTCCAGGCCAGATTTCGCGGTTTACCATGCTTTATATTGGCGCTACGGATAAAGTCTTCCTATTTGGCGGGCAGGTTGGTTCTACACTTAGTAATTACACAGATGCTTCCTGGATCTATGATTTTAACGCCAACGCTTGGACGAACGTGACCTCGAAACCTTGAGTCTTGTTGTACGAAAGTGGGCTCAGGTATGTGCCCGCTGATCGTAATTTGGTCAGCCAGTTTTGCTGGCTGGCTGACCTGCAAGTCGTCATGAAGATAGATTTTCACCACTAAACATGAAAACCTATTTTTCAGTTCAGACTTCATCTCCCGCGGGACGCCCCAAAGGATGAAAATGTGCTATCTACTCAATTTTCATAACAGTCTGCATCTGTAAAAACCAGGTCTATACCAGTACAATTGTCTAGTTCATTTTTGTATCCTGTCTATTGCGACCTGGAAATTTCGGGCTGATAATTAGCCCAAGGTAATCGAGCTGATATGTGACGGGTGCAAGCTCGTTTTCAGTTCCGGGGGAGCGAGACCTGGGCAACGCAGGGGGAAGGCGTTGTTCGGGGAGGGCTTTCCTTAAATGGTCTGGTTATTGCTGGGGTCACAGCGGCGGGGACCTGCGACCGGGGAATGCCCTCCTCGCTTTAAAAATATGTCAGACAAAAACTGTCAGATGCTTGACTTTTTTTGTTAAATGCATGAAAATATAGTTGCCGTTGATTAGAGTGCCCCCTCACTCCAGTCAACGGCATTTTTTTTATCAATTTTGATTGAGGTGTCGCATGGGTAAATTGTCTGGCAAGGTGGCTCTTGTAACTGGTGCTACGAGTGGGATTGGGAAAGCGACTGCATTGCTTTTTGCTGAGGAAGGCGCGCAGGTGGTATTTAGTGGGCGGCGTGCCAGGCTGGGCTTTGCCCTTGAAAAACAGCTTGTGGAGGCTGGCGCGCAGGCTCTCTTTGTCGAGACTGATCACACCCAACTTGCGCAGTCTGAACACCTGCTTGCTGCTGCATTGGAAAGATTTGGGCGGATTGACATTCTTTTCAACAATGCCGGGATCGTTACCAAAGGCACGGCTGAAACCACCTCGGAAGAGACCTGGGCTCAAACATTGGCGATCAATGTCACCGCAGTCTGGCGGATGTGCAAATTGGTCATCCCTGAAATGCGACGTGTGGGCGGCGGCGTGATTGTAAATAACGGTTCAGATTGGTCTGTGGTGGGTGGCAAAGGGGCACTGCCGTATGCTGTCAGTAAGGGCGCGGTCGCGCAGTTGACACGCAGCATGGCACTGGATCATGCTGCGGAGAATATTCGTGTTAATGCGGTTTGTCCGGGTGATACTTTTGTTGAGCGCTGGTTGGAAAAAGGCTATTTTAATAATCCAGATCCTTTGGCAGATCAAGCGCTAACCTTGGAAGAAGCCAAAAACCAGGCTGCTGCTTATCTCCCAATGCAGCGCTTTGGTCAGCCGGAAGAAATTGCCCGTGCAGTGCTCTTTTTAGCAGGCCCGGATTCGTCTTTCGTAACCGGTCATCTCCTCTTGGTGGATGGCGGCAATACTGCGCAGTAATGGTACCCATCTTTGCCGGGCATGGTACCCATCTTTGCCGGGCATGGTACCCATCTTTGCCGGGCATGGTACCCATCTTTGCGGGCAAACGCTCCCGCCTGTTTGATTTTCATTAGAGTTTATTAAAAATAAGCCAGCCCGCTTGACAAAAGCTTTTGTGGGGTATATATTTCAGCTCGCTTAACTAATAGGCTGACTTAAATATGACGAATGTAATCCAATTAACCAAAATTGTTCGAGAGTGGACGGATGTCTTTTCGACACGTACCATGCATGTCTGGACGCGCTATGTCAAGGCGAGCGGTCTTTCCATGCCCCAATTCGGCATCCTGATGCATCTCTATTACCGGCATACCAGCGGTGTTTCGGATATAGGGGAGCATATGCAGATCAGTGCCGCGGCTGCCAGCCAGCTGGTGGATAAACTGGTCCAAAGCGGCTTGCTGGAACGCATCGAGGACACCAATGATCGCCGTGTCAGGGTACTCAGTTTGTCGCCCAAAGGTCGTGCCTTAATCGAGAGTGGCATCGGCGAACGTTCACGCTGGGTCGATGAAATGGTGGCGGATCTGACACCCGAAGAATATGAAGTGGTAGCGGCTGCAATGCTTTCGCTGACGCGTGCCGCCAGCCGGCTGGACGCATCAGTAAAAAATTTCGAAAAATAATTATTCCCGTTCAGTATTTTCTAAAAAGATGAACACACTGAACCTATTTCACTCGTGGAGTTTACCAATGGAACAAGTATTAACAAATAAGGTGGCTGTCATTACCGGTGGTTCGCGTGGATTGGGTTTATCGATTGCCCAGACCTATGCCCGGGCGGGTGCCCGGATCGTGATTGCATCCCGTTCACAACATTCAGTCGATTCTGCTCTGGAACTGCTCAGGGCCGCTGGAGCCCAGGCAGTTGGTATGGCATGTGATGTCGCCGATCTGCAACAGGTACAGGCGCTTGGGGCGCTTGCCACCCGCACATTTGGACGGATCGATGTCTGGGTTAACAATGCCGGGGTTTCTGCGCCTTACGGCCCAACCGCTCACATTCCCGCGCACGATTTTTCCAGTGTAATCGATACCAATATTATTGGCACATATAACGGTTCGGTGGTTGCCATGCGTTATATGGTTCCACAAAAAAGTGGCAAGCTTATCAACCTGCTCGGAATGGGAGATAAAGGCTCGGTAAAATTTCAGAATGCCTATACTTCCAGTAAGATCTGGGTCCGTAATTTTACAAAAGCCCTGTCTGAGGAATATCAGGGCAGTGGTGTGGATGTCTTTGGTTTTAACCCCGGCCTGGTGCTGACTGAAATGCTCAGCCAGGTACATGCTGTCTCAGGTTTCGAGCATAAGGTTAGTACCATTCGCATTGTGGCTGCCCTGTGGGGTAATGAGGCCGATGTGCCCGCTCAAAAAGCCCTCTGGTTGGCGTCCTCGGCTACGGATGGGAAAAATGGTCAGATGCATACCGTGCTGACACCCCTCTTTATGATCGGCCGTCTTTTCACCAATGGTCTGCGTATGCTGCTGCGCTTGCCGGTAGATATGATGGATCTGAAAATCGCCTCAGTTGATTCAGCCCTGGAGTTGTCTCCGGTTTTGGTTGAAGAAATAGTTTAACAAAAGATTTTGGTAAGGAATTAGACTGTGCAAACTTCTCATGCTAAATCTCAGCGCGCGCCGCGCCAATCAATGAGTTCCCAGGGAAACGTGATTGGGCGGGCCTCGCGCTATCTTTGGAATTACCGCGGGCAGGCTACCCTGCCTTATATTTTCTTGATCGTTGCCACACTTTCGCAGCTGGCTGTCCCGCGTTTGATTCGTTCGATCATCGATTCCGTTACCAGTGGCGTAATTGCTGTCAAAGTGCTGGAGGCATTGGGTAAAATCCCATCTGCGGCCATTTCCACCGCTTTGCCCAGGATCCTGGAATTTCTGAAATATGATTCATCCTTGACCAGGGACCAGCTTGTTGCCCAATTAACGGCTGATAAAACCAGCGCACCCAACCAGTTGATCCAGGCAGGGCTCTTTATTGTCGGTTTTGCTGTGTTGCGCGGGGTCTTTGCCTTCCTGCAGGCATATTGGGCCGAGCGCAATTCACAGGCAGTAGCTTTTGATCTGCGTAATGATCTGTATTCCAAAATCCAGCACCTGTCATTTTCATATCACGATCAAAACCAGACCGGTCAACTAATGATCCGGGCTACAGATGATGTCGAAAAGCTGCGCCTCTTCCTGGGCCAGGGATTGCTGCAGTTGGTAGGTGCGCTTTTACTCCTGTCTGTCACTCTGGTCATCCTCTTTACCACCAATTCCCAGTTGGCCCTGGCTACCATCTGGATCCTGCCGGTGGCACTCGTGCTATTTATTTTCTTTGGCACCGTCAGCCAGCCGCTTTTTGGCAAGGTACAACAGAAGCTCTCTACGCTCAATACCATCTTGCAGGAAAACCTGGCGGGAATCAAGGTCGTTAAAGCCTTCACCCGTGAGAAAAGCGAAGAAGCCAAGTTTCTGACCGCTGCCGATGATTTGATGAAGCAGCAGATTGTCATAGCGCGCATGTTTACCTTCCTTATGCCGCTGGTTTTTTTGGTTGCCAATCTGGGGCAGGCTTCCATGCTTTATGTGGGTGGCAGGCAGATTATCCTGGGCAGCCTGACCCTGGGCGAATGGCAGGAATTCAGCATGTACCTGATGTACATCTTCTTCCCGGTTGCCCAGTTGGGCTTCATCATTACCCAGTTCGGCCAGGCAGCGGCTTCCGCCACGCGTATATTTGAGATCCTGGATGCCAAATCGGATGTGGTCGATAAACCCGGCGCGATTGACCTGCCCACCGTAACTGGCAATATCAATTTCGAAAATGTCAGCTTCCGCTACGTAGGGGGTGGGGACCCGGTGCTGGATAAGGTGAACTTTGAAGCCAAACCCGGTCAGACGATTGCGCTGCTGGGTGCCACTGGTTCCGGTAAAACCTCCATTATCAATTTGCTGCCGCGTTTTTATGATCCGACCGAAGGACGTATCACCATTGATGGGCACGATCTGCGCGATGTTCGGCTCGAGTCGCTGCGGGCCCAGATTGGGATTGTGCTGCAAGAGACCACTCTTTTCTCGGGTACCATCCGCGATAACATCGCTTTTGGAAAGCCGGATGCCAGTGACGAGGAAATCATCGCCGCTGCCCAGGCGGCTGCCGCGCATGATTTCATCATGTCTTTCCCGGATGGTTATGCCACACCGGTCGGTGAGCGCGGTACCACGCTCTCGGGTGGGCAAAAGCAGCGTGTCGCCATCGCACGGGCTCTGCTCTTAAATCCACGCATCCTTATTCTGGATGACTCAACTTCCAGTGTCGATCTTGGGACCGAAGCCACCATCCAGACTGCGTTGGATAAATTAATGAAAGATCGCACCTCCTTTGTCATCGCCCAGCGTATCAGTACCGTTATGAATGCGGATCAGATCATTGTGCTGGAAAAAGGAAAAGTGGCAGCCATTGGTAAACATGCCGATTTACTGGAAGATAACGAAATTTATGCCGAAATTTATACGTCGCAGCTGATTGGCGACGAGAAGTAGGAAGCTCATTATGATGCGTGGTCACGGTTTATTAGAACAAGAAACATCCAAGCCCAAAAGCGCCGGTCAGACGCTGCGGCGGCTTGTGCAGCACTTTGCCCCATTCTGGCCTTCGCTCTTGATGGCCATGGTCTTTGTTGTCATCTCCACCTGGGCCCAGGTCACAAATCCGGAGCTTACCGGTCAGTTGGTGGATTGTTATCTATCCCCGGCTGTGGCATCCAGCGGGCTCAGCTTTCCTGGTGCCTCCACGGATCAGGCTGCTACGGGTTCCAACTGCTGGCTTTCAGCGGACAAACAGCCAACAGGCATTACCCAGACCCTTATAAAAAAGGTTTTTGCCCTGGGCGGTTTGGCTGAACCCAAAACAGACGGCTCTCAGACCAACGCCGAACGCCTGGCTGGGCTGGTACGCATGATTTTATTGATCGTCGTTCTGTATGTGCTCGGCTCTGTACTGACTGGGTTGACGTTTTTCGCCATGACCTGGGCTGGTCAGCATGTGCTGCTCTCGCTGCGTATCAAAGTCTTTGATCATCTGCACGCCTTGCCGGTTGGTTTTTATGCCGAACACGAAGCCGGTGATTTGATGAGCCGCATCACCAACGATACTGAAACCATCAATCAGGCTATTAGTTTTGCGTTGGTCAATGTTGCCAGTGGTGTACTGCTTCTGGGTTGGATAGCCTATAACATGCTCAGCAAGAACATTCCCTTTGCGCTGCTCAGCATGGCAGTCACGCCTTTGATGGTGATCGTCACCCTGTATTTCTCAGACCAGGCGCGCAAAGCCTTCCGTGCCACCCGCAAGGAAATGGGCTCGGTTAATGCCAGCTTGCAGGAAAGCATCTCGGCGGTCCGTGAAGCCCAGGCCTTTAACCGTGCGGAAGAGAATATTGAAAATTTCCGGGTGACCAATGCCGCCAACCGGGATGCCAATGTGCGTGCTGTAACCTTTACGGCTGCCCTGGCCCCCGCGCTGGAAGCCCTGGGTTACCTGGCACTGGCGATAGTGGTTGGCGCCGGTGGGTTGGCCTTGCTGAATGGGGCCAGCCTGTTTGGTACGGCTGTTTCGCTTGGCCTGGTAATCACTTTCCTGGCTTATGTTCAGCGATTCAACCAGCCCATTCAACAGATTTCAGTCTTATGGGGCAATATTCAGAGTGCCATTGCAGGCGCCGAGCGTATCTTCAACCTGTTGGATGAAAAACCTGCCATCGTGGATGCAGTCGATGCTTCTGAGATGAAGTCGATCCAGGGTTATGTTGAGTTCAAAAACGTTACCGCCGAATACAAACCCGGTGAACTGGTTCTGAAGGGTGTCAATTTTATTGCCGAACCGGGGCAGACCATCGCCATTGTTGGTCCCACTGGCGCAGGCAAAACCACCATTATCAACCTGATCCCGCGCTTTTATGATGTGACTGGTGGCGCAGTCACTATTGATGGCACCGATGTGCGCGAGGTCACGGCTGAATCGCTGCGCAAACAGATCGGCATTGTACTGCAGGATACCTTCCTCTTTAGTACGACCGTAATGGAAAACGTACGTTTCGGAAAGCCGGACGCCACGGATGCAGAAGTGCGCGCCGCCATCGAGCTGGCACATGCCGACACCTTTATCGATCGTTTGCCTGAAAAGCTGCAGACCGTGCTGGGTGAACGTGGCTCTGGTCTTAGCCAGGGACAGCGCCAGCTGCTTTCAATCGCCCGCGCTGCGCTTGCCAGCCCTAAGATTCTTATTCTGGATGAAGCTACTTCCAGCGTGGATACGCGTACCGAGCGCCTGATCCAGAAAGCGCTCGAAAAACTGCTCAAGGGTCGCACCAGCTTTGTGATTGCCCACCGCCTGAGCACCATTCGTAACGCGGATGTCATCCTGGTCTTGAAGGATGGCGAGATCATCGAACGTGGCAAACACGCTGATTTGTTGGCCCAAAAGGGTTTCTATTATGATCTGTATATGAGCCAGTTTAAAAAGCAGGAAGAAGTCGAAGCCTTGCTGGATAAATAGCCTCCCTTCAACATCAATAAGTGTCCCGTACAGATTCAGCAAACCTGTACGGGATTTTTTTATTTCT
Organism: uncultured Anaerolinea sp.; assembly: GCA_964462245.1. GTDB lineage: Bacteria > Chloroflexota > Anaerolineae > Anaerolineales > Villigracilaceae > UBA5195. Next base: position 8,112 of record CAYWXS010000120.1, on the reverse strand, counting down.
GTCTCTTGCCATGCATCTATTAACATGCCATGGCTTTGAAAAGCGTTCTTTTTAGTAGTTTCAGATCGATGCCGTGCTGGAACCGGTATTACCATAATCAAATTATTTGTCACATGACATATCACAAACAGCATACTGGTACTTGACAGCCGCTTTTATTTCATTATAATAATTTTATTGCGTTTACACGTGTAAACTTACACGAGTAAACAATAGAAGGTCAAAATTTACCAGTATCTAAATAGGTGACAACCGATGAAGCGACCTACCCAGCAGGATGTAGCAAAATTAGCAGGTGTGTCCAGAGCCACTGTTTCTTATGTAATTAATGGTCTGGCAGACGGGCAGATCCCGATCTCTGAGGAAACCCGTCAGGCGGTAATTGTTGCGGTTAAAGAGTTGGGTTACGCGCCAGATGCACGTGCGCAGGCCTTACGCTCAGGAAACACGAAAATTATCGGCTTGATCATCCCGGATATCCACAATCCGCATTACTGGGATTTTGTGGATGGGGCTGAACAGGAATCACGTGCGTCAGGCTATCATTTACTCCTCTCTGCAACTTCATTTAACAGTAAATATGCAGAAGATATCTTCGATGGCCTGGCTCATCGAAGAATCGATGGCTTGATATTGTGTGGATCTTTTAATATCCAATCGCTGAAAGCCCAAAACGCATTGACCCAGCTGCTCAATCGCCAGCTCCCTCTGGTAGAAATGAGAGACAATTACAATCTGGAATCGGATTGCGTTGTGTCGGATTATGGCGCACCGACGAGAGAAGTGATGTCATACTTGCTTTCAATGCAGCATCGCCGGATTGGGATGATTTATGGTGCGGATGAGCCCAGTTTAGCGGAAGATCGAAAGACAGCCTACGAGGAGTCGCTTCAGGCAGCCGGTTTGTTGTTGGATCCGAACCTGTTTGTGGAATGCGGGCCAAGCATCGAAGATGGTTACCAGGCTGCTTTAAAGCTGCTCGGCACTCACTCGCGGCCAACTGCTGTGATTGCGATCAATGACTTGCTGGCAATCGGTGTTCTGCGCGCCGCCAGCGATCTAGGTTTGAAAATCCCCGAGGACTTATCCCTGGTGGGATACGATAATATTTTAATATCCAATTATCTTGTGCCACGGCTGACAACAGTTTCCAAAGATGCAGTTCTGGCTGGGCGCGAGGCGCTTAAATTAGTGATTGAACGAATTCAGAATCCTGCGCTGCCCAACCGTAGAAGAGAAATTCCAGCCAGGCTTGTCATTCGTGAGTCAACAGGGCCAAACCTGAAAGCATTTATTGAATAATAAAAATCTGAAAAAGAAAGAAGGTGATAAAAAGACCAGACCAGACCAAATTGGTGAATTAATAAAGAAAAGGAGATACCGGTTATCTTGGCGGATGACGGTATCTCCCAAAGGGAAGCAATCAGAAAAACTCTGCAACATCAGCAGGTTGGTTTTCTTTTTGCCCAAATTATCATACCGGATTTCTGCTTGATTAGCAAGCGTACCACTTTCAAAGCGTGGTTTTATGAAGTCCAAACTGACAGGAGTAGATCCTCAGTCAGAACTTATTTCGTTATTTTGGAAAAGGAGAAATACCTATGTTTTTCACTAGAAAGATTATAGCGCTCTTCATGCTTCTGACTGTCATCCTGACAGCCTGTGCCCCAGCTGCCACTGCTGTACCGACGACCGCTGCTCCCGCTGCCACGGCAGCGCCTGTCGCCACAAGCGCTCCTGTTGCCACAGAAGTCCCTGCCACAGTTGCCCCAACTGCGGCCCCGGCTCCCGTTGCACTGACCTTCCTCGTTGGTTCCAACGAAAATGATCAGTTAATGAATCACGCGCTCGTCGATGCGTACATGAAACTCCATCCAAATGTAACCATCACCATTGAAAATGGACCGACCGGTGCGGATGCGGACAACCTGGTTAAAACACGCCTGGCGACGGGCGAAATGAACGACCTTTTCTACTACAACTCCGGTTCACTGCTTCAGGCTTTGCATCCGGTCGATACGCTGGTCGATCTCACCCAGCAGCCGTTCATGGCCAACATCGTCGACTCATTTAAGCCGACTGTTTCGCAGAACGGGCAAGTTTTCGGGGTACCCGTTGGTACGGCGAGTGGTGGTGGTATCCTCTATAACAAGAAAGTCTTTGCCCAGGTTGGGATCAGTGTCCCAAAGACGTGGGCTGAATTTGAAGCGAACAACGAAAAGATTAAGGCAGCCGGGATTGCCCCTGTCATTGCAACCTTTGGTGACACCTGGACCTCCCAATTGTTCGTCCTCGCTGATTACTACAACGTTCAGCAGGCCGTCCCGACCTTTGCTGCAGATTACACGGCCAACAAGGCCAAATATGCCACGACCCCGGCGGCGATGCAAAGCTTCGGCTATCTGCAAGAAGGTTTTGAGAAAGGCTGGTGGCAGAAGGACTTTGCGACTACGAAATTCGACCAGGGATTGAAACTGCTTGCTGATGGTAAGGGCGCTCAGTACCCCATGCTTTCCTTTGCGCTCGGAACCATCGCAACTAATTCGCCCGAAGTTGGGAATGATATTGGTTTCTTTGCTGTACCAGGTGCGGATGCTGCCAAGAACGGCGCGACGATCTGGATGCCTCTTGCGATCTTTATCCCAAAAACCAGCCAGCACATTGCTGAAGCCGAGGATTTCCTGGCATTTGTCGCCTCGACTGCCGGTACTGACGCGATCACAGCCAAGGTTGCACCATCCGGTCCGTACGTCATCAAGGGCGCGAAGCTCCCCGATAACGTACTCCCAGGTGTGAAAGAGATCGCCGCCTATATTGATGCCGGAACCTCTGCGCCAGCGCTTGAGTTCCTCTCTCCGATCAAGGGGCCGTCGCTCGAACAGTTTTGCGTGGCTGTTGGAACCGGTCAGATGGATGCTGCAACCGCGGCAAAGAACTACGATGAAGATGTAAAGAAGCAGGCACAACAGCTTGGTCTGCCAGGGTGGGACAACTAGGCCCCCGCTTCTCAGAGGGGTTTGTACTACCCAACCTTCCGAGGGCCGGAACCGTCCGGCTCTCGGAAGGTTGGGGCTGAAGGTCACTGCCGTGCCGGAAACGGTATTACCATATTGAAAGTGAGTTTCCATGACAATCCATACGCGCCGTCCAAAAGCAGTCCTGCACACGTACCCCAATTGGTTTTACCTTCCGGCGGCATTGGTCTTCGGCGTCTTCTTCATTGTGCCTACGGCGCTCGCATTCTATTTCAGCCTGACGCGTTGGACGCTCTTCAACGCAACCTTCATCGGCCTGGATAATTACGTTGCATTTCTGCGTGATCCCCAGCTCATGTCCGGATTGCGCAACACGCTTATTTATGCTATCCTGACAAGTGGGCTCAAAGTAGTTATCGCGCTGCCGCTTGCCATGCTGCTCACCTCGAATATCAGGCTCAAAGGCCTTCTACGCGGTATTATCTTTTTTCCGGTACTCGTCAGCACAGTCGCTGTTGGCATTACCTTCGCTTCACTCATGCAGCCTTCCGTCGGGTTGATTAACACTTTCCTTGGATTTCTTGGGCTGCCGCACCCGGATTGGCTGGGAAACCCGGCCATCGCGCTCTACTCAGTGGCACTGGTCGACGTTTGGAAGGGTGTTGGCATAGCGATGGTGCTTTTCATCGCTGGTATCCTGTCGATCCCGCTGGACTTTTTCGATGCTGCCCGACTCGAAGGTGGAACCTGGGTGTCCTTCCGCCATGTGATTCTGCCCCTCAGTCGCAATGCAACCTTCACAGTCATCCTGCTCTCTTTTATCGGTGGGCTACGCACCTTCGACCTGATCTGGACCATGACTCACGGCGGTCCGGGCTTCGCTTCGGATGTGTTGACCTCGGTGATATACAAAGAGTACCAGGCAGGGTTCTATGGTCTTTCGACCGCTGGTAATGTGGTGCTTTTTATTCTTGTTACGATCATTGTTTATCCGCTGATGCGCTTCTTTAATCGGCTGGAGATTGAGCTATGAAAATCCGGAAGTTCATTGCAAGTGTCTGGCTGGATGTCGTTTCGCTCATCGTCATTGGAATTATCTTTGTCGTTCCCTTTATCTTCATTTTCCTGACGGCTGCCAAGACACGCCAGGAGGCTGGCCTGTTCGAGTTCAGCTGGCCGGATAAGTTCCAATTGTTCGAAAACATCCGTGAAGTCATGATATTTGGCAACAACCGCATGTTCCTGGCATTGCGGAACAGTGTGATTCTGACCGTGGGTTCGGTGACGCTGATTGTCTTGTTCTCCGCGCTGGTGGCTTTCGTGATGCAGCGTCGTGGTGATCGCGCAGCTTCGATGGTCAGCGCTGTGATGCTCGCCGGGCTTATCATTCCTCCGGCTGTCGTACCAACCATCTTCCTGTTGCAATGGATTGGTCTTTACAAGACACTGTTTGGTCTGATTATGGTTGAAGTCGCCTTCACAATGCCCTTTGCGATCATGATCTTCCGAGCCTTCATGGCCTCCATCCCACGCGAGATCGATGAAGCCGCCATTATGGATGGCGCATCTCCGCTGCGTGTTTTCTTCTCCATCATTCTGCCCTTGTTACAGCCAGCGATTATTACGGTGATCGTCACTTCTTCGGTGGGAATCTACAATGATTTCGTTGGGCCGCTCTATTTTCTGCCTGGTGCCCAGAACGTGACAGCACAGTTGACCTTGTACAGTTTCATCAGCCAGTTTAACTCGCAATGGAACCTGCTTTTTGCGGACGTGGTCGTTATCACCATTCCGCCCCTGATCATGTTTATGTTCTTTCAACGGCAGATCGTTTCGGGTATGACGGCTGGCGCAATTAAGGGTTGAGGTTGCTGGCACAGCACCCCTGCCTGTTATCCTATCGCACAAATATCAAAGCACTTCAGAGGAAATAAATATCATGTCTGTCCCTATCATTTCAAACCTGACCTGCGAATATCGAACCAATCCTCTGGGGATCGATGTCCTTCAGCCGCGCCTGAGTTGGCAGATGCAAACTAATCAACACGGTGCCTGCCAAACAGCGTATCAAGTTCTTGTTGCTCCTTCACAAGCAAGTTTGGATAGTGGGCATGAGCTTTTATGGGACACTGGAAAAATCGAATCAGATCAATCCATCCACCTGGCTTATCAAGGCCATGGGCTTGTCTCTGGACAGCGTGTTTATTGGAAGGTTCGGGTCTGGAATGAAGTTGGTTTGGTAATCGAAAGTCAGTCTGCCTGGTGGGAAATGGGCTTACTGGAGACTGGCGCTTGGGAAGCGCAATGGGTTGGGGCTTCCTTTTATGGTGGGCCGAGAACTTCCAGCCCGGCTCCGTATTTACGTAAAGAATTTACTATTAAAAAGCGTTTGGTTAGCGCCAGATTGTACGCAACAGCGATCGGTCTTTACGAATGTCATCTGAATGGCTCTCGCGTTGGGGATTCACTTCTTACCCCTGGTTGGACAGATTATTCCCGGCACATCCAATATCAGGTTTACGATGTAACAGACTTACTTCGGCCCGGTGCGAATGCTATTGGAGTGATTCTAGGCGATGGTTGGGGTGTGGGGCATATTGCCTGGGTGGGCAGGCAGCGTTATGCCGACCGGCCTCAACTCCTGGCGCAATTCGTGCTTACTTATTCTGACGGTAGTAAAGAAATTATCGCAACCAACGATGAGTGGAAAGTAAAGCAGGGCCCCATTCTGGAGTCTGATATGTTGATGGGTGAAAGTTATGATGCGCGGCGTGAATTGGGGGATTGGTGCAACCCTGGTTACGATGATTCAAACTGGTCTGCTGCTGAAGTCATGCCAGATCATGGCGCTGCGCTGGTTGCCACCAATGGCCCCGCCATAAAACGTCAGGAAGTGTTGACGCCAGTGGGGATTCATGAAATTCCCGATTTTGTGAACCAGCGCTGGGTTTTTGATTTGGGTCAAAACATGGTCGGTTGGATACGTTTGCGTGTTTGTGGAGAAAAAGGAACGACGGTTTCCATCCGCTTTGCCGAAGTGCTCAATCCAGATGGAACGCTGTATACCGCAAATCTGCGCTCCGCTCGTAATACGGACTATTACACCCTGCGGGGTGGCGGCGAGGAAGTCTGGGAACCACATTTTCTATTCCACGGTTTTCGTTATGTTGAATTATTGGGTTTCCCGGGCATTCCTACCAAGGAAACGGTTACCGGGATTGTTGTTCACTCCGAGACTCCCCCGACGGGTACATTCGAGTGTTCCGATCCATTGATTAACCAACTTCAACACAACATCGTCTGGGGCCAGAAAGGTAACTTTGTGGATGTTCCCACTGACTGTCCCCAGCGCGATGAGCGCCTGGGCTGGACGGGGGATGCCCAGGTTTTTATCCGTACCGCGGCCTTCAATATGAATGTTGCTGGTTTTTTTACGAAGTGGACACGCGACCTGGAAGATGCCCAATATCCCGATGGGGCTTACCCGGCAGTCGTGCCCAATCCTTCTGCCTGGTCGATTGGCGATGGCGGTCCGGCCTGGGCTGATGCGGGCGTGATCTGTCCCTGGACGATTTACCAGTGCTATGGCGATACCCGTTTACTCGAAGAACGTTATCCCTCAATGCAGCGCTTCGTCGAGTTTTTATCCCAGACAAGTCAAAATGGATTGCGCTGTTATGCCGATTATTCGGGCTGGCCTGGCTTTGGCGATTGGCTTGCGCTGGATGGAAGTGATGGGCGTGAGGGTGGCACGTCCAAGGAATTGATTGGTACTGCATTCTTTGCTTATAGCAGCCACTTGCTTGCAAAGATTGCGCATATTTTGGGCAAGGCTGAGGATGCTGAGCGTTACGACCAACTGTTTAGGCAAATCAGAGAAGCCTTCATCACTCGCTTTGTTCTTCCGGATGGGACGCTTATCGGCGGAACACAGACCTCCTATGTGCTTGCCCTGCATTTTAATTTACTCCCCCAGGATCTTCGTTTGACAGCTGTAACTGAACTGGTGAAAAATATCAGTCAGCGCGATAATCATCTCAGTACGGGTTTTGTCGGCACACCCTATCTCAACTGGGTTTTAAGTGAGATGGATCAATTGGATATGGCTTATTTGTTGTTAAAGCAAACCAGCTGGCCTTCCTGGCTTTACTCTGTTACCCAGGGCGCCACCACCATCTGGGAACGTTGGGATGGCTGGACCCACGATAAGGGTTTCCAGGATGTGAGTATGAACTCCTTCAATCATTATGCTTATGGCGCAGTGGGGGCCTGGATCTATGCTGCTATTGGTGGCATTGATATTGATCAGGAGCAGCCGGGTTACAAACACATCATCATGCGCCCTCGCCCTGGCGGGGAATTAACTTATGCAAAGACACAATACCATTCGATGTATGGATTGATCAAAAGCGAATGGACTCTCCATAATGACCAATTCGACTGGCAAGTTACGCTCCCAGCCAATACGACCGCAACGATTTATTTGCCGGTGCAGGCAGGTTCTCAGGTTACTGAAAATGGTCATGCGCTTGGCGAGGTCCAGGGCATAAAATTTTTGCGTATGGATAATGGGTCTACGGTCTTCGCGCTCGAAGCGGGTTCCTACTCCTTTTCAAGCCAATTGGAGAAGTCTGCTTGACCCTGGTGTAGATCAGCGCATGATCGGTAAGAGGGTAGAAACTCCATAAAAATGTATTTTTGGGGTGTTGTTCTTATCCAGTAAGCTTGCCGTTTTGAGTAAATGCACCGCACGTGGGAAAAATTCGGAAAGCCATGCATTATAATCTTCGCGCCACTCCTATTATTAACGGAGAAATGAATCATGATCCCCGGTCTCGACGGTTTGCGCGCAGTCGCTATTATTCTCGTGTTCTTATTTCACACCGGTTACCTACAATTTGGTTGGGCCGGTGTGCTGTTATTTTTTGTTCTTTCCGGGTTCCTGATCACCGGTATTTTGATCGACATGAAGGAGAGTCTGCCCGCCAGGCTTTACTTCATCAAATTTTATGGGCGCCGTTCACTGCGGATATTTCCCCTGTACTATTTTTACCTGTTCCTCATGCTGGGTGTGGCTTACTGCATCAGTCACAAGTTAAGCAATTTGTAAATTAATCAAGACTTGATTTTGGACAAT
>CAYWXS010000119.1:0-19952 GCA_964462245.1 uncultured Anaerolinea sp. | reverse complement strand
AAGAAGGGGACATTTTAACTTGGGGGAAAGGGGACATTACTACTTTGGGCTAACACATACCACAGACAATCTTGTTGGAATTTGGGTTGTAATTTATTATTTAATGCTTAAATAGTGCGCATAAACCATGGGTAAGGCTAGATATGAAAACAGCAGAAATTAGATTGTTAGGTGTTTATATTATTTTATTTTTGGCATTTTCCGGTAGATAGACAAGGTCCGTATTGGGCTATCCAGGTTAGTATAGTTGAACCAACTTTTTGTAAACTAACAGCGGATATTTTATCGGGTATGTCCTGGGTTGTGTGCCAATATTGATAGTCTAGATCAATTATGTCTACAGAACGGATTCCTTTTTCAAGGAAAGGAATATGGTCGTCAAGTACCTGATATTTAAATGATTGGATAAAGCTGGATTCGTAACCGAGATTTTTTGCTGTTTCCCAGATCTGATTGGTAATTTCTACATCAGAATTTCTTTCCATGTAAATATTAAGATCGGAATCACCAATCATGTCCAACAGGATTAATGCTTTAGGTTTTGTTGTCATTTGGTTGGCATAAGCTCTCGATCCCTGAATCCAATCCCAGCCCTGGATGTGACCGTTATCTTCAATATCGATGAATAATAAGGCAGTAGGGATACTATTAGTAGGTAAGCTGCGAGCAATCTCAAGTAGTACCGCAACTCCTGAGGCACCATCATTTGCTCCTGGAACCGGGGTTGTTCGCTTGCCTGGATCAGGATCTTCATCGGCGTAGATTCGACTATCGTAATGAGCAGCCAGGTATAGATCTGGGTTAAGCAAACTGCGCGTAGCCAGTATATTGTAGGCTGTATGACCATTAATACTCTGTTCAAGCAAAGTTACATTCCAATTAAATTTTATTAATTCAGTTTGTATATACTCAATGGTTTTTTTATGAGCTTCTGAATTGGGTATACGGGGACCCAAATTGACTAGAACTTGGACATCGTGAAAAGCATTGTCTCCATTAAAAAGTACTATTTTCTCCTGGAGAAAATTGTACCAAAGGCCCCATCCGGAAAAAATTATGGTTAATCCAAGATTGATGAAAATAAAAGAGTATTTTCTTTGATTATTCGTCATAATTTTCCAAAAAGGCGGATAAACTTTTCTTCGCACGTTCAGCATAAATCATTGCACGATCGCGTTTATTACTTTTGGGCGGTATAATTTCCAGGGGTGGGAGAATTCCAAAGTTAGCCTTCATCGGTTGAAAATGTTTCATTTCTGTGTGTGTTATGTAAAAGCAGAGAGCCCCAAGCATTGTATCCCGGGGTAATTCAATAGGAACTTTATTTTCAAAAATTCGAGCTGCATTGAGGCCAGCTAACATACCTGTAGCAATGTTACCCATATATCCTTCTACGCCTGTAATTTGACCTGCAAAAAAAAGGTCGGTTCGCAAGTTGGATTGTAAGGTCGGCTTCAATAATTGAGGAGAAGCAATAAATGTATTCCGATGCATCTGTCCATACCGTATGAATTCTGCTCGTGATAGACCAGGGATCATTCGGAAAACCCGTCTTTGTTCAGGAAAAGTCAAGTTGGTTTGAAATCCGACAATATTATATAAGTCACCAGCCAAATTATCTTGTCGCAATTGAACCACTGCGTAAGGTTGACGCGGAACACGGGGATCCAAAAGCCCAACTGGTCTTAATGGCCCATAAGCAAGCGCTTTTTCGCCACGACTGGCAATAATTTCGACAGGTAAACATCCTTCAAAAAACACATCAGGTCCAGCATTTACGCCTTCTTCGATTTCCAGTTCAAAATCTTGTAATTTTATTCTTTGGGCTGTACGAAGAGATTCTACAAAATTTAAATAATCAACTTTTTCATGGAAAGGACAGTTTATATAGTCTCCGTCTTCTTGTTCACCATTGTTCCATCGGGAAGCTCGATAAGCAATGGACAAATCTATGGTTTCAGCAGAAACGATTGGGGATATTGCGTCAAAAAAATATAAATAATCCTGACCGAAAAAATTTGAGATTGATTTTGACAGTTTTGAAGAAGTCAAAGGGCCGGAGGCAATTACTGACAGGTTTTCTGGGATTTCGGTAAATTCCTGCCTGATTATTTCAATGTTTGGATGAGTTGAAATTGCTTCGGTAACTTTTTTAGCAAATAATATTCTGTCAACAGCCAGAGCAGTACCGGCCGGCAAAGCTGTTTGTTCGGCTATACCAAGCAGAAGTGAGTTAAAATGACGAAGTTCGGCTTTTAGTACCCCAGAAGCGCGGTCTGGAAGATCGGAACCGAGGGAGTTAGAACAAATCAACTCAGCTAAATCTTCAGTTTGATGTGCGCCGGTGGAAACTTCAGGTCTCATCTCATATAATTTTACACGGATGCCTCGTTGCGCTATTTGCCAGGCAGCTTCTGATCCTGCAAGTCCACCGCCAACTACGATAATATGATTCATAAATTTTTATAACCTGTTTGGTCGAATTTTTGTATTGGAGAATTAGGTGTGCCTATGTTTTCCAATTTTACCATCCAAACCTGTAAGCAAAATTGCGCATATGCATCAGCGTAATGTATAATTATTAAATGAATTCCAGGTTACATGTAAGCCCAAAATTGAGAATGGCCTGTCAGTTGACTGAGGCATGTTGGGCAGTCTTTGTAGCGCATGAGATGGATGCATGGCAGCTGATTAGCACATTCAATATACCCGCTTCCGAACAAATTGCTATTCGGCGGTTTTTGCAGAGCGAACAATTTTTATCATGGATCGGGGAAGTTCCTATTTCTCAGCGACCAAAAGCCTTGGCGTTAAAAAAGTTTGAATTGGTCGGGAGCTCCAGGTTATACGTGTTCCCCGTTGCATCGATGAAGTTAATCCTGGTTGGGATGGACCGTGTGTTAAATTCGCACAATCATCAAATATGGAAATTGACATCGAGTGTAGATGAAGCGGCTTTTGTAAATAAAACTGACGAAGAAGTAGATTTGCTTCAAAAAACTGTTCTTGAGCTTCAATTAACACAGCAAGAATTACAAGCATTAATCAAAGCACAGCAGGAAGCAGAAATCGGTTTGATTCAGACAGCAAAATTAGCCGCCGTAGGGGAAATGGCTGCAGGTATCGCTCATGAATTAAATAACCCGCTCACATCAGTAGTAGGGTTTACTGAACTGGTTCTTGAAGAATTGCCAGAGGATTCGATTTTCCGAAAAGATCTGCATATTGTTTTGCAAGAAGCGCGTAGAGCTCGAAGTGTTGTTCGAAGTATGTTGGATTTTTCACGTCAAACAGAAACTGTGCGAACAAAAGCAGATTTAAATGAAATTATTGAAGATGTCCTGATGCTTATCCGGCATATGATGGAAATGAATCATATCTTGCTAGAAGTGCATTTGGGTGAAAACCTGAAATGGGCTTTAGTTGATAGAAATCAAATTAAACAGGTTGTAATCAATTTAATTAACAATGCAATAAATGCTTTACCTTCTGGTGGAAAAATTATTGTAGAGACTTTTGAGAGATTGCGTTATGGGGAACTGGGCTTGGTGTTATCAGTCAGGGATAATGGAGTTGGGATATCAGAAGAAAATTTGAAGCGGATTTTTGAACCTTTTTTTACGACAAGAGGAGATCGTGGGGGCACAGGTTTGGGATTGTCTGTAACTTTTGGGATTGTTTCTGACCATGGTGGATCTATTGAGGTAGAAAGCCAAGAAAATGTTGGTTCCTTGTTTGAGGTTTGGTTACCATTGGAAAGTGCAAGATGAGACAAACGCGAGTTTTGGTTATAGATGATGAGCCTGGCATTACCATGTTATGTGAGCGTTTATTAACTCGAGCTGGTTATATTGTTCGGGCGTTAACTGATCCACGTTTAGCATTGGAAGCGATTACTAAAGAACGGTTTGAGCTTTTATTGGTTGACATAAGAATGCCAGATATTAGCGGCTTGGATCTGGTTCAACAAGCCAGAGAAATCCAACCAGATATTGCCATTTTATCTATGACAGGTTTTGGGACTGTTGAAACGGCTATTGAAGCCCTGCGCAGAGGGGTGGATGGATTAATTCTCAAACCATTTGAAAAGGCGGAGTTGATTCAGGCGGTGGAACTAGCGCTTGTGGATAGTCAAAAAAAGCAAGATGCGGCTCGAGTTCAGGCATTACGGCCATTATTTAGTATCACCGAAACATTGTTATCGGAGACTCGTCCGGAATACCTGTTGAAATTGATTTTGAGTGCTGTTTCAGACCAATTATTAGCTACAAACGTAGGTTTTTATCAGAGTATCGACAAAAATTCAACAATAAATTTATTGGCTGGGTGTGGAAAACTATTACCAGGAGAACCAGCGTCAATTTCCGGAAATGCCGTTGCTCGTTCTGCAGCACTTGAAGTACCTGTTTGGGGTCTGAATGAAGAATTAGTGGAACTGAAGTTATCTTCACTGATGTGCGTACCCACCTCATTAACCAATTTTCGGTCAATTATTTTTGTTGCGAGAGATGAGGGAGAACCTCGTTTTCGCGAAGCTGATTTGGAAATGTTCCTTATTCTGGCGCGTCAAGCATCGATAGCTATGGAAAATGCTCACCTTTACGAAGAATTAAGAGCATATGTGCGAAGGATTGAGGATTCACAGCAAGCTCTGGTTCAAGCAGAAAAATTAGCAGTCGCTGGTCGATTAACAGCTTCGATAGCGCATGAGATAAATAATCCGCTGCAAGGAGTTCGCAATTGTATTCATCTTGCGACGCGTGAGGATATCCCAGCAGACATGCGTAAAAAATACTTGGATATGACTCAGCAGGAACTTGAACGATTGATGACGACTGTTCAAAGGATGCTTGATTTTTATCGTCCGAGTGCTGAATTTAAGCCCGTCCATGTTTTGGATTTGTTGGAGCATGTATTAAATTTGCTAGGGCAGCAGTTAAGAGACAGAAATATTCGCGTAACCACTTCGTGGCCAGCTCGATTGCCAAGTATCAAGGCAATTAGTAATCAAATTGAGCAAGTATTTATCAACCTAATTCTTAATGCTCATGATGCCATGATCAATGGCGGAGAATTAAGAATCAACATTTCTCAAAAGAAAAAAATGTTGGAAGTTGTGTTTCAAGATTCTGGTACGGGTATTCCAATTGACTTACAATCAAGCATCTTTGAGCCTTTTGTGAGTTCAAAAGGTACATCGGGCCTTGGGCTTTCCGTAAGTTACGATATAGTAAATGCGCATGGTGGACAACTGGATTTGGTTACGAATCAAACAACAGGTGCTTGCTTTCGGGTTTTGCTGCCCATCAATCAACCAAGGGAGAATTAATGATGAAAAATAATATTCTGGTTGTTGACGATGAACCCATTGCCAGGCAATCACTGAGTGATATTCTTCGGCTTGAAGGATATAACGTTACATCCGTTGCGAATGGTGAGCTGGCTGTTGAGCATGTGCGTGGATATTCGGTTGATTTGATATTGCTTGATTTGAAAATGCCTGGGATGAATGGGTTGGATGTGGTCCAGGTTGTGAACCAACTGTCCCCGGATACAGAAATAATATTATTAACAGCATATGGATCCATGGAATCCGCTGTGGAAGCATTGCGCCAGCGTGTTCATGATTATTTATTAAAACCTGCTTCACCCATGCAAATACTGGAAAGTGTCAAGAGAGGCTTGGATCGAAGAAACGTCCGCCTCGGGGAAACAACGGAAGCAGTTAGTTCGCCACAAGTGTATGTCATGAGTGATGGAACTGAAGTTGATTTGATGCGTCGGGTAGTATCACTTGGCGAATTGCAAGAATCTTTAACCCCTGCAGAAGGTCATTTACTCAAAGTGTTTTTGGAAAATGTTGGAAAAGTTTTTTCACATAGGGAACTTGTTCTTCTGGTACAAGGTTATGATGTTTCTCAACGCGAGGCACAGGAAATTTTACGTCCACTAGTTAGTCGATTACGCCATAAGTTAAGTGCTTTTCCCTTAATTTATGAGCGGATAATCAGTGTGCGTGGTACGGGATATATATTTGAATCGGATTAATTCGAAAACTAATTTCAGGTACTGACGATATTTATTTTTGTACAATAAAATAATCCCAAAAAAAATTTCTTTTATAATCGTAAATAGGCAATTAATTCCTTGGCTAACATATCGTATTGTATCGACCCACGACTGGAGGGGCGATATTTAGAAATGGGCATGCCTATTATTGGACTTTCCCTTAATCGTGTATCAATTTCAATCACCGCATCGAAAAGCCCAATGCCAAAAGTTTGTTTTAATTGTTCCCAAATAGTTCGGTGAGTTCGATTGCGTTGATCCAACATAGTAATCAATATTCGATAGGCCAACGCTGGATTACTTTCTTTGCGTATCTTTCGGATTAGTGCCATCATATCTCTCAAAGCATAAGCAGAAAAATACTCGGCTTGAGTGGGAATAATCAGCAAATTGGCTGCTGTCAATGCATTCATTGTGATGACACCCATGGAGGGTGGGCAGTCCATCAATAAAAAGTCAAAATCAAAATTATCGTTATTTATGCCGATCGCTTTTCTTAGTTTTGAGGTGTAGTTATTGCGGGTTGGTAAAAACTTTTCTGCATCGGCAATGCGAGGGCTTGAAGGAATAATAAATAAATTAGCTGTATTTGTTTTTTGGATTGCATCGAGAAGGTTCAAATCATCTAAAAGTATATCGGCACTTGTTTTTTTAGATTTTCCAGGTTCGATTCCATTTGCCAATGTTAAATTTGCTTGAGGATCCAAATCTATCAATAAAACCTTTTTCCCGGATTCTACAAGAGCTGCGCCGAGGGAATAAGTAGACGTTGTTTTTGCTACTCCCCCTTTTTCATTCGATATGGCGATTGTATAGGGCATAGATCCTCGATCGACAGTTGGAAGGCAGAAGGATGACAAAGCCACCCTAAAAAAAAATATATTTTATTGATATTTACTTTCGTAAACTTTATTATAAATTTATTTTCCACTTAAATTGAGCATGAATTATTTTGTCTTTTTAGCGCACTCTTTAGAATCAGATCAAGGAATCCTGCGTGCCCGAGCGGGTCATTTAAAAGGATGAAATCCGCAGATCCAGGTTCATCAGGATGGTAGAAAATTCCACAATTTGGATTGATTTCGAGCAAAAATAATTCACCATTCTTATTCATTCGAAAATCACAGCGCGCATATCCTTTTCCATCCATCGAAAGGAATTGTTTTTTTGTGAGTTCGCGGAGTTTTATTTCTATTTCTTTATCAATAACTGGATAGACAGTCATCAAATCATATTCTTTCCATTTCATATCATAGTGCTTGAAGCTTTCTCCGGGTGGAAAAATAAATTCTACGGGTAAAAAGGTAACAGGTTCAATAGCGTTATCAGCATTTTCTGCAATCAATGTTGTGAATTCTCTACCTTCTATAAATTCTTCAATCAGTGCGCCTTCAAATCGGGACAGGATGTTTTCAGTCTGATAGTGCATCGATCTGAAATCCTCCACCCGGGATTCTCTTGAGAGGCCGACAGAAGCATATCCATTTGAAGGCTTAACGAGTAAAGGGAAGCGAAGTTGATGATCAAAAAATGACAAATCGGAGATTCGGTCGACAAAAAAACTACCAGGTATGGGGACATTTGATTTACGGGCAGCCATTTTCATTTCCTGACGTGTTGGATCAAAGAAACGAGAGTCTGCACCTGTAAACGCAACTCCACGTTCTTCCAAGTAATTAACCAAACCGATTCCTGACAGATCATCATCCGGCGTACCGTCGCATAGGTTTACAAAAATATCTACACCTTTATTGATTAATTCATCAATTTCTTGTTTGAAATTTTCCGGGTGTGGTATGAAATGTTCCCAGTTGTAATTTTGAAAATAAGAAGCTGGATTATATGGAATGTCGTCTTCATCTGGTGGGCTGGATAAAACACAAATATACATTGCTTGATCGATACTCTCTCATGAAAGTTTTTTCAATTCGGGTTCATTATAGCTTACGTAGGTATTATACGCTGAGGCGGTATAATTGCACGAAATTAATGTGAGGTATTTATGAATTTGCTAAATCGACAATTTGATTTTATTCCACAGTCACCTACAGTAGCTATGGCGGATCGTGTAAATGCGTTGAAGGCACAGGGACAACAAATTATTGGTCTTCAAACTGGCGATCCCGATTTCGCAACACCCCCTTCGATTATGGAAGTTGGTGTTAATGCCTTGCAACTTGGGTTGACTCATTATGGTCCGAGTAAAGGTTTCCCAGAGCTTTTACAAGCTGCCTCGTCCAAGCTTGAGCGTGATAATGGAGTTTTGTATGATCCCAAAACCGAGCTAATGGCTACTCATGGTGGAATACATGCATATTACACTGCCATGCAAGCTGTTATTAACCCGGGAGATGAAGTTTTGATACCAGATCCAACTTGGGCAACACATGCGAATATGGCAATTATGCTTCGGGGAAATGCAATTCGAGTGCCTGCGCCAGCGGAAAATGGTTTTTTGCCAACCCTACAGGATTGGGAAAGAATGATTACGCCTCGCACCAGGATTATTGTAATAAATTATCCCTCAAATCCAACTGGAGTTTATCCATCCATGGATTATTTAAGAGCCCTGCAAGAGTATGCTGGACGCCATAAGTTGTGGGTGATTAGTGATGAAGTGTATGAAAATTTATATTATGGTGAGCATCCAATCAGTGCTGCGGCTTTTCCGAAAGCGAGAGATAATACAATTCTCATTCATAGCTTATCTAAAACATATGCAATGACCGGTTGGCGTGTAGGTTATATGGCAGCACCTACTGAGGTGATAAATCGAGCTCAAAAAGCCAGTCAAAACTCAATTACGTGCGTGGCTCCATTTGTTCAAAAAGCCGCTGCTTTTGCACTAAGCGATCCAGATGTTCAGCTTGTTGCTAGCGATATGAGGGAAGCATATGCCAGGCGACGCAAAATAGTAATAGATGTTACAAAAGAACTATCTCCGAGAAAAGTTGTGGTTACGCCACCGATGGGAGCTTTTTACTTCTTCCTGGATGTTCGTTCTATGAATATCAGTTCTTCTGAAATTTGCGAACGAATATTAGGCGAAATTGGTGTAGGTTTGGTGCCTGGCTCGGCCTTTGGAGAATATGGTGAAGGCTTTTTACGAATGACGATCGCTGCTTCTGATAAAGACGTTGAAGCAGGTTTTAGAAAAATTATTGAATGGGCAGAGAAGCAATAATTAGGAGCGATAATGTTAGTTGCATTTCAGGGTGAACCAGGCGCTTATAGTGAACAGGCGGTTTTCGGCTATTTTGGTAAAGTGGAGACGTTGCCTTGCGAATCATTTGATGATGTATTTAACAATGTGAGTTCCAGAAACTGTAATTTTGGTCTGATTCCTATTGAAAATTCACTGGCGGGCAGTATTCATCAGAATTACGATCTGCTTTTACGAAATAATTTGCATATCGTCGGTGAGTATTTTTTACGTGTTAAACATTGTTTGATAGGACTACCTGGCGTTCAAAAAAGCGAAATTATAAAGGTAATCAGCCATCCGCAAGCATTGGGACAATGTGCCGGGTATTTGCGCCGATTAGGTGTAAAAATAGAGCCAGAATATGATACGGCCGGGAGTGTAAAATTATTACAAGCTTCAGGTGATCGTACTACTGCTGCAATTGCTTCTCGAAGAGCCGCAGAAATTTACGGAATGAATATTTTGGAAGAAGGAATCGAAGATAATCTGGAAAATTACACTCGTTTTCTCGCAATTTCTTTAGACCCAATTTCACCTAACCCCGAAGCTAAAACTTCGATTGTATTTACTTTGAAACATCAACCAGGGTCATTATTTAAAGCGTTAAGTGTATTTGCTTTACGAGATATTGATTTGACAAAGATAGAATCACGCCCTCTTGCTGGCACCCCTTGGAATTATTTGTTCTATATTGACTTCGCTGGTTCTGAAAATGATGAATCCGTCATAAAAGCCCTCAGCCACTTGCGGGAATATGCATTAATGTTGAGGGTTTTGGGTTCTTATTCACGGGTGTCAATCGTTGAATAATATTCTCAAAGTGGGATAAAAACTAAAAAATTGGTCCTTGACTTTACCCTACTTACGTAGTAAAATATTGTTTCTACATTACACGGCGCGGGGTAGAGCAGTGGCAGCTCGTCGGGCTCATAACCCGGAGGTCGCAGGTTCGAGTCCTGTCCCCGCAACTGAAGTGAAACCGCAGACCCTTGGGTCTGCGGTTTTCGTTAACCCGAAGGATTACGATTACAAAATTTACTCTAAAGGAGAATTTTGCAATGAACCGTAAACCCTCGGGTTCGTCTATGTTGCTGAGTAAAGCAATAGTTGGCTTTTTAAGTTTTAAAGAAGCAGAAGGTCTGACTTCTCGGACTTTAGACTCATACAAAAAAATATTGGAAAAATGGCAGGAACGAATAGGGGATGGAGAAGTTGGCAAAATCGATTCCCGAAACGTCATAACTTATTTGAATTGGCTGAGAAATGAATATGTTCCCCATCGATTAAATGGAAAGATTCATCCACTTTCTCCAAAAACAATTCGTAATTTCTGGATTTGTTTGTGTGCCTTTTTTAAATGGGCGCATGTTGAGTTATCAATACCAAGTCCCATGGATGATGTTCCAACCCCGAAGTACAAACTTGCTCCTGTAGAAACCTTCACAAAAGATGAGATTGAAAGAATGTTGAAGGGTTGTCAATACACACGAGATGCAGATACGATAGAAAGAAAAAAATTTGCAATGAAGAGACCGACCGCCAGTCGAGATCAAGCAATTATTCTGACATTGCTTGACACAGGTTTAAGAGCGATGGAATTATGCTTGTTGAAAATTGGTGATTACGATTCGAAATTGGGGAAGTTTGAAATAAAACATGGCGTGACGGGTGGGGCAAAAGGTGGAAAAGGAAGAACTGTGTACGCGGGGAAATCTGCCCGGCGTGTCATATGGCGTTATCTAGCTGCGCGGGTGGATGTCGATGACGTGGAAGCACCATTATTTCTTGGAAATAAAGAACATGAGTTAACGCCGAATGCTTTGCGCCATTTGATTGTTTCGATTGCAAAGAAGGCTGATGTTAAAAAAGCATATCCACATAAGTTCCGCCACACTTTTGCTATAACTTATTTGCGGTCTGGTGGAGATATTTTTACTCTACAATCTATTCTGGGACATGGTTCACTTGATATGACCAGGCACTATGCCAATATAGCTGGTATCGACACTGAGCAGGCACACCGCAAAGCAAGTCCAGTAGACAATTGGAGATTGTAATGTGAATAATCCATGTTCCTACTTTGTTACAAAAGAGATGCTTCAAGCCAGGATGAATAAAGCAGCTTTATTCTTAAATCCTCTGCAAGGACAGCATGGGATGGTGTCTCTTAGGCGTAATCTTTCAATCAAGTTGTTTGAAGTTTTGACCATTTTCTACTAAGAGGACATCAAATAATAGAACCAAGATTACATTGAGCAGACTTCTTTTCATGCAGTGGAAAAGGTGAACATTCGCTAAATTCACGGCATCATCAACATAAATAATTAGTGTATCCATGAGTCTCTTTTGAATTTTGAGTCCGAAACCAAAATTTAATTGAAACTCATGGATTTTTGTTGAAATTCACCTTAAGGTAGCAAATTGGGTAAAATTATCTTGCCAAAGCATCAGCAAGCATGTGCATAGCTTGGCGCATATCTTCACGACAAAGTTTGTACAGAAATTCTTGTAAATCAGATTCTATTAGTGGTTGATATTGCGGAATAAGGCTGGTAATGATTTTTTGACGTTCTTGGGTTTCTACAATTGAATAAAATGCATCAGTGATTTGAAAATTGGAATGCATCAAATTACGTGAAACCGCTTGATATTCAGCCATATTCTTGCACCTGCTCAGCCCATATAAGGCGTGCCCATGTCGGAATTTATGAGCTGATTTATATAACTCAGGCATACCTGCTTTTTCATAGATTACGCCAAATCTCTTCGAGATGGCTTGACCACGATTGTCACCAAGTTCTGTACTGGATAAACTGTAATCTCCCCAATGATTCTCAAATGGAGCAAACCATGTATCATTTTCTGACAAATTGGCTCTAACGAAGTCATCCCAACGCTTGACTACCGCTATCAACTCAGGTATTGGTAGAAGGAAGGTTGTTGCTGATTTATTATTTTTTGTCTTAATACCAATTGATGGGTCTTGTATAAAAGCTAACTTGTTAATGTCTATTGCTTTTATTGGAGCTGTTGCAATTGCACTGGCTCGAGCACCGCTTAAAAAAGCAAAACATAGACCTGCTAAATCACGTTGTAAAACAAGGTTATTCCCAAAATCCAGAGATGCGATTTGAAGAATTTCAGAAAGGCTGACCGATTCAGGGTCTAGCCCTGATTTCAAAATTTTGATAGGAACTAGTCCGCGAATTTTTTTACTTGTAATATTTGTCGCCTTTATGGCATGTGTATCCCTGGCCCATTCCAAGAATGCCTTCGACACATTGATTATTTTCTTTTGAGATTCCTTGGCAAGGTGACCATCTCCTCGCCTGGAGGGTAAATTGATAACGTAATTTGAGAAATTGGGCTCCTTATTATTTAATGCCTCTTCAAAGCTTAGTTCATCTGCCCAAAGCAATAGGTGCCTCAAATAAAAACCATATCGTTCAATTGATGATTTTGATGTATGAGGATGCTCACAATTATAATTGCCTAAATATTTTTTCGTCAGGAACCAATTAGCTCTGTTAATCATTTTTCCTGCCTCCTCGATTTATTTTGCTGCCACATATTGGGCAAATACCTTTAATTAAAAGCAATTTTCCGCGACCTGATTCGACAAAGGGGTTTACCAGAGTAACGGCCTTTCGGCAGCGCATGCAGAATGCTTGATTGTCAGCCAGCTTTGCGGTTCCTTCTGGTTTCTTTTTCTGAATACGGGTTGCTTCCACCCATTCTGCAAACTCTGTCCCTATAATCCAGATATGACCCCTAGAATCGTGGCTGTGTGGTGCACCATTGTCGGTCCAGTCAGATAATGTGCGAGGATTTATATCTAATAATTGTGCAATTTCTTCAAGCGTATATTGCATATTCATTAAGCTCGGCGCTTTTACGATGGCGAGTTGCGAAAATTTGAATTGTCTTGAAACTTGATCCATAAAATATCCCTAAATTACTGATGATTACGATGGTGGACAGAAAAAAATAAGAATTCAACCAATATACACAGGCTTACAACTAATCTCTAATTGGCCTTCCAAAAATTCGCTCAATAGTCTGGAAATCAACATCTGATTAGCATCCCACTTTATACAGTTAATTATTGGGCTTTGGATGGCCACAGATCCGGGTAAAATATCGCGAAGCTTCAGTGCTCTTACCGGATCATCTGCCCATACAAAAACCTTTTTATACCGGCTGGCAATGGCTTTGAGTATTTCGGCGCGGGTTGCACCCTCGCTGCCAAAAGATAATATGGTTACACCTTGAGGGTGCATCTGCCAAATGGAAAGTGCATTGAATTCTCCTTCAACAAGCAATAAAATCGTGTGGCATTCTAGAACATCCCACAAACCATAAAGTACCTGTGTGCCGCCGTTAAGAGATGTATATCGTCCACTATTCGGCGTGCAGCTCACAAAACGGTATTTGATGGCAAATATTGATGGCCCCGTAGAACTTTTGGTTAGTTCCCACCATGGTATGACAATAGCAGGGCGTTTACTTTTCGTGTTGCCATCCCAAATACACGGCGAGAAACCTATTCGCCAGACTGAAGCTGTACTTTTCAAGTCGATACCGCGCTGATATAAATAATCCCTGCCTGTTTGCGCGTTCCCTACGCCCATTTCGAGTGCATTTCTGGCAAGCTCTACTTTGCGAAGCGCAGTTATTTTCCATTCTTCGCCAGGTAAAGTAATTGCAATTTGGCTGGGTTCGGTTCGTGGCCGGGCTGTAAGTGCTTGGGAATCTCCACCGCACCAATTTAGCGCCGTTTTGAAATCCAGATTCTCCCGCCTCATAACATAATCAATAGCAGTTAGATATTTTCCGCCGCCACACTTGCGACAATACCAACGGAAACCGTTTTTCGTGGCTTTTAACGTAAAGCGATCACGACCACCGCAAAAGGGACATGGGCCAACAAAATATGAGCCTACCCTTTTTAGCGTAGTATCCATTTCCGCCAATTCTAAAAGATTAAAATTTTGGTTAATCGTATTACCATCCATAAAGATGATCCATTCTCTAAAAGCTTTATTTGTTTCAATTACTTGATTACCATCAGATATCAGCAATAATGCATCACGGGAAATGCTAGCTAATCCGTCAAAGAGTGTGTTTTTTTCAAGTTAGTATGTAAGTATGGTGTGTCTTAAAACACACCATACTTACATACTAACAAACGCACATTTCAACAGTCTTCATAAAAATGTCATGATTAAATTACGTGTTTTTTTCAGCATATTCACGTCCCTTATCCGTCAACCCATAAAAGGCTTTAATCCCACGTCCCATCCCACCCGAATCCGTTCGTTTTATTAATTCGAGCTTTTTTAGATTGCGGACAGCTCCTTTTGCCAATTCGATAGAATTTATGTTAGGAGAAGTGATAATCGTCTCAATTGATCCTGTGATTACCTCAATCGTCGAATCAATATTTTTGTACAAAAAAAGGACGATATTTTTTTCAATAGGTTTTAGTTCAACAGTGCCCTCAGTTAAGTAAAATATCTCTTCTTCAAAGCAAGCAACTGCCGAAAATGTGATAGGTTCAAAATCTCGAGCTTTTTCGGTGGTAATTCGTATATTGCGGCTTTTCGATTGGCTTTCAACCATTAACATCAAATCGACCGCATCTCTGATCGCTCGGCTTCCACTAAAATAGCCAGATTTGTTGTTATGGTGAATAATCACTATTGCTGCCTGAGTAAATTCTGCTACTTTACGTAAAGCAATAATTATAGGCTGCACGGATTGAACAGAATTTTCATCGCGGCCAGCCATAACATCTGTTAATGCATCAATAATTACTAACCCTGCTCCAGATTTTATTATCAACGTCTGAAGTAGCATTATGTCATCAGGGTTCCCAAAATCAAAAGCCCCTAATGAGGCGCACTTAATAGGTGTTTCTTTTCCGGCGTTGTGGCCACGAAGGACCTGTCCTAAGCGTCGTAAAAAACGCCTTGGACCGCTTTCCTCATCTATAAAAAGGACGGTTGTAAGCTGTGTAGAAAAATGAAGCCATTGTTTGCCAGACGCGACTGATACACCCATATCAAGAGTGAAAAATGTCTTTTTACTGCCACCTGGACCTGAAAGAATTGAAACACTGCCTGCAGAAATCAGGTCTTCAATAATCCATTCGATCGGTGGCAGTGGCTGGAGGGCATCATCAGCGGTTAACCAAGTATAGCGAGATGCACCTTGTTGGGGTAACTGTGCTTCCTTTAGTAAACTATCAATCGTTACTGGTTTAGTCATTTTTCTTTCCTCATAGTGATCGCTGAAAAAAAACATGTAAGTCCACAAAGTGAGCTCACATAATCCTGCCAATTCTGACAGTTTTATTTACCATTGTTGTATGGATAATTACCACCTTTCTTTTTCTGCTTTCATAATCTCTTCGGCCTCTCATAATTTTCTTTATATTCTCATCGGTTAACATGGGATGATTAAATCATTGATTTCACAACATTTTTTTTTAATAATACGAATTTTTTATTTTTGCGATTAATGTCATAAAAATGAAAAATTCGTAATATTTAAAAACTAAAATGTGAAATCAATGATTTAATTAGATATTCAAAAAATAAAATTACGAGGAGTTGATATGGAAAACGATGATGTTATTTTTGATCCAAGAACTTTTTTTACAGCCGACAAACTGGAAGCAATAACTAAAGTTCCATCTGAATATGTCACCTTATTTTTGGAATTTATTAAAGCTGGTGACATTAAGTTGGGAAAATCTGCTGTAAGAAAATACGCTCCAAGATATCTGTTTGAAAAAATCCACACATTAGAGACGATATATCTTGGGCAGGTCATACCTTATGCCGCCAAGCGAAAATACATTGGAATCAATAATTTAGTAAATTATTACATCGGATTTGAAATGCTTGGTGCAATGAGTGGAGCCTTACCCGACGACCAATTAACTATTAAGGCAGCTGATTGTTGTTTACAAAATTTGGATGATAAGGAAATTAAAAATATTATCCAAAAATTTAATAGGGATGAAAAAATGATCCCGAACATATCGTTAATACGAATTATTACTGAATACCTTAACAGGCATAATAATGGGCTTAAAACATTATTAGTTCGTAAGCAGAAATTATTAGGAACTATCCTCGAAAATATGGATTTTGTTTGTAAATCCATATATTTAAGGATATTTATTTACAGGCTTACCGAGTATATTGACAATTTACCGATAAGGTCCCTTTCTGAAAGAGACTATAAACAAGTTTTTTTAGAATATTTTCGTATTTTCCTCTATCGTCAACCTAAGTTGCCACATGTAATTTATTATCATATATGGAATGGTTTAAGCGATTCTCAACGTGCCTCGTGTCTTCAACCGCGAATTCCTTGGTTAGGTAGATTTTTCTACAAATATTACTCTGACACGGGAGTTATGCTATTGGTCACTCATCCCCCAAAATAATATCGGCTTATCTGAAATTCGAAACTCACGGTTCGGTTATTTAAAACCGGGAATAAAAGATTAGACTTTTCAAAATGTCCTTGAATCAGTCCAACGGACTTTCAATTTTTGTTCTTAACATTAGTTCCGGGTGTTTTTATGGGTAGAAAAGTTGTTTTGCAGAGAAAAATCATTTGGAGTAAGTCTTTCTGGTTGGCAGATTATCTATTTCACAAACTTTCTTGATTTTTATTAAAGAGACGGATATGTTCACGTCTGGGCTAAATTACGAAGCTATGCACCTTGTTTGGGATTTCGCGGTACCAATAAATCGCTTTTTCATAGCTTTGATGGCAAATGTTTTAAACCATCAAAAAAACGGCCGAACAATGAGTCGAAGGTTTACAGAATTTCATTGATCCCAGCTCTTCACTGCTGTGAAATTAAAAAACTTGAAATTCCATTAGGTAAATAAAATTTAATTACTTGGAACCAATTTGAATATTAATATGTTGAGCAAGATTTGAGCACAACCTAAATAGGCAAATGCGGGCTACAAAGAGTGGCTTACCTTGCATGTGGAGATGTTACCTGTTAGTTGCATTTTTGAGCATCCTTTTCTGTCAGAGTACGTCCTTTATTTGAGTAATTTTCGGAGAGGTTTTGAATCATTTTTGTCTTCAAGAAAATCTAGCGTAACGGTTGTGCAATCAGAAGCCGAATCGTGAAAAATGGCAAAAAACAGCAAGAAAAAGATCGAACCTTACCAACTGAATCAGGATGATGTAAGCTAAAGCCACCTCAGCAAACAGGAATGGCAATGGCAAACCGACCGGAACAAGAAACCCAACACGCCCTATTGGTGGTCTGGGGAAGATTTTCACAAGAAATTGGTCTCATAGCAGGTATAGAAGCCGTAAAAATTGGCCAGAAAAACTATGAACACCCGCCCCAGGCAAAGGTTCTCGAATTATTTATGGCGATATTGACTGGAGCGAAGCATCTACAGGACATCAGTCTTGCGGCACATCCCCTGGACAAAGACTAGACAGTAGCGCAAGCTTGGGGACAAAGCAGTTGGGCCGACTACAGCGGAGTAAGCCGGACAATGGGCAAGCTGAGTTGGGAAGAAGCCCGGACACTGGTGGCGGTGTTGGAACGGGTTGGCAAGCTATTTATCGAAAGTGAGTTGAAATTGATCCAACGACAGGGCAAGACAGTCGAGCAAGATGGTGACCTGACCGGCATTCCCGTTTCAAACACCAGTAAGACCTACCCGAACGCAGCCTACGGACACATGGATGATGAAATTCGATTGGGTTACCAGGCTGGTGTGACCAGCCTTCACAGTCCCTACGTATGGACGATTGTGGATGCCGGTGGAGCATCATGCTGGCGTACAGTATCTTGCACTCAGGCGGAAGGATTAGTGTTAGCCGCAGAAAAACGGACGGAATTGCGCCCACGCCGGAGGATGGAATTGCGCCAGGGATGGATAGAAGCCTTCCACAGAGAGCGTCAGCCCACCGAAAAACGGCTGGAAGACCAGGAAGCCGCCCTGGAAAAGGCATATTCTGCCAAACAGGAAACCCTGGTTCAACTTCAGGAGGCTCAATTCAACCAAAAAACCAAACCTGGGCGCATCCAAAGCCTCGAACGACGAGATCTTCTCCGCCAGCAGGCGATTGAAACCGCCCAGAAACGGCTCAAAAAGACTTCGCACTTGCTTCAGGCTCAGATGGAACAGGAGGAAATCTTGCGAACCCGCTTGCAGCGTTTTGAAAAGGAGAACGCAGACAACCCTGACCCCAGTAACATCTGTTTTCGGTTGGATGCTGGCTTTGGCACGTATGCCAACATTGCTTTACTCATTGAAATGGGCTATGAACTTTACACCAAACTGCATAGCCACAAAGTGTTTCAGGCTTTGCAGAAGCTGGTTCTGCCAGAAAATACCTGGACACGGGTTGGCAAGAATGCCGAAATGGTTGCCTGGCCTGTTCACAAGCTCGATAATTGCCCTTACCCGCTCTCTCTTGGCTTGGAACGCTTTCATACTGGCGACAAAAAGCTCAAGCACAGCGCTCTGGTCTATTTTGGCGACGCCCCGGTGACACAAGATTTGCCTGCTTGGTTTGGTAAATACAATGGCCGCCAAGATATCGAGGCTGGAATCAAGGAAACTAAGCAGGTTTTCTATCTGCATCGCATCAAGGTTCGCTCAGAACCGGCCATTTATTTACAAGAAGCTATGACCATTTTTCCCGCCAACTTTATTCGGTGGGCTGCTGTTTGGATTGAGCAGCACGCACAGCCCAACCAGAACCAACTCAATATCCGTAAAATGGGCATCAAGCGCCAGGTTCAGGTTGCTGCTCATACTTCGGCTAAAGTCATCCTGAATTCAGAAGGTATGTTGTTAAGGTTCAGCCCCGCCATTCACTTTTAGGTAAAACTCTTCTTTTTTTAGCTTCAAAAGAGCTTGTTCGACCTAATTATTTTTTGCCGCTTTTTACGCTTTTCGAGATGATTGCACAACGGTTACGCTAGCTTTGCAATTTTGTGCTTCATTTTTTTGGATTAGTTCCAACCCAAAAAAATATTACTACACAACGATGCTCAAATACAGCTTCGGTCAAATGTTGCTTAAATTCGAACCAAACCAGATCTGCCGAACCAGAAGAAAAAGGAGTTGGATATGCCAAATTGGGTTTACTGCACTTTAAGGATTAGTGGCGACCCTGAAAATGTGAGTGATTTTCGGAATCAGATTGTTAATAATGAGATTTTCAATTCTCTCCTTCCTACCCCACAGGAATTGAATAACACACCTGCGACCTTCCATGAAGAAAAAGATTACACGGACCAGGAAAAAGCCAATATTGAAAAATATGGTGCCAAGGATTGGTACCATTGGAATTACGTCAATTTAGGTACGAAATGGCCCGATTTCAAGACTGAATTAATAGCCGAAGACACAAACTTCATTGAATATCAAACGCATTTTGCCTGGTATTTGCCTATGAATGGAATGAATACGATTTCAAAAAGATTCCCTGATCTGGTTTTTCATTTCCTGGATGTTGAAGAAGAGTCTAGAGCATTCGCCGGGTCAATCGCTTGGAAAGGTGGACTTATCATCGATAACCAACTCCATGAATGTGATGACGACGAAGATATGGATTATTCGTATCTTCTCAATAAGTCATGGTTAGGCAGGCAAATATGACCAGCCCAAGT
>CAYWXS010000118.1:0-19977 GCA_964462245.1 uncultured Anaerolinea sp. | reverse complement strand
ACGATGCAGACCGGATTTTGGCTATCATCTCGGTGCCTTACAGTAGGGGTTATCTATATGTTTCGATTGTGAATGGCGAAGAAGCAACCGTAAAAAGTTCAAAATTGACATTTCCAGGAACACAAGAACATTGTAGATTTCTCGGGGTTGGCGCAGCATCTACCTGGCTTTTTAGCGAGCCAGAACAGTTACTTCCTGATTGGAACGCACAAGCTTTCACTTTACCCAGCTTTCAATTTCGATCGGAATATTATCTCCTACCCAATAACGACTGAACATAATAGCAAAACGCTCGTTTGGGGATGGCATAAAGGTCATGTTATTCTGACTCCGCTGGTGCTATAATATAAGTATAAAAGGATGTGTGCTATGGCGAAAAAAGCAACTAAACTCGAAGACATTGGTGACGAGCGCGACCAAAAAGTATTCATGACAACGGTCAAGGTTTGGTTTAATGGCGATTTTCAAGCCGCCTTGGATCGCTACAATCGAACTCAAGAAAAATACGAAGCGCTGGAACGCCAACCTGGTGTTGTCACATCTCCATTCAGTAATACCGCCGAACTACGCATGAAAGTGCCTCATTCGTAATCCTTCCCCTGCTCTAATAAAACGAAATCATACCCACGCTCCTTGCTAAACTTTGCAGGGAGTTTTGTTTTTTCCATAGCAAGGTCTATAACGTACCGTGCGTTCTTGCCTTGACTTTCGCTCTTGTGCCAATATTCAATATTTCGGGAACCTTTTACGGTTACGCCGAAATAATCGTTAAATTCCTCACCGTGCTGTTTATTCAAATCGTCCAGGTTTTTGAAAAACGAATCCATTTCACTGTCAGATAGTTCTTTGCCGAAATCCCATTTCAACTTTCCACCAGTCCCGCCAGTATTGGGGAATAACAACGCCATACCCTGCTGGTTATGTTCTTTCGCCCAAGACTTTGCCATTGCCTCAACGTTTTCACGCTTTCCTACTAAATGTGCGTTGAAAGATGGCTCAGGTCCACCCCAAAAACCAAGCGTTCTTTCAATATCATCTTCAAGATCGAACTGCTTTAGATACTTGTTCTTGAATTTTATTTCGTGTTTGTCCCAACCGTCAGGAGAATTCCCAAGATCACGCGCCTTGGATGTAGAATCCAGCCGCGTATCTCCGCTTAAGAATGAAAACCCAACGGTATTTTCGTCTGCCCCTCCGCCCCGCTTTCTGCCATGCACACTCTGATCAGGGTGCCCAGGATGCTTCAACTCGCCTGCGCTCGCAAACGCCTTGGTCGCGGTAGGCTCTTCCACCTGTTCTCCAACGCGAACAGCCAGGCCAGCGAAGTATTCACGCAATGCCTGTTCCAACTCGCTTTCGGTCATACGCTTTACGTGTAAGAACGGATCGTCCTTATGGGTAGATAATCCTGTCCCAGTCAACGGAAAAGGGCTGGCTTTGGTGGAAGCCTCCCCGGGCATCCACGGTGCAAAGATTGACTTCACTTGATCCGGGGTCTCGGCGTGGGTCAACCCACTTAATACCTGAACGCGCACGTCAAAGGGGATGTGATCGCTGATAAACTCCAGGCGCGGTTCTGAATTCTCTTTGATGCTCTTGATCGTTACGTCCTTCCAGCGCCGCAGATCAGCAAGCGCGTTCTTACTCAGTACCAACGTGCGCACCGGCGCGGGAGCTGCGTTCTGCATATTCGGCACAGGGAACCCGCCGCCCAGCGCAGCAGGATCTACCGGTTGGGCAGTTGGGCCAGCGCCTGGTATCTCGTTATCGCGTTCGTCACCCAGGGGAGGCAGGTTCCAGAAGCGTGCCCGGCGTTCCATGCGCGTCATATCGGAAGTGGATGCGGCGGCTTCCTGCAGTAATTGCATTTTATTGATCGGGCGAATGTCGTCAAAGGCCGCTTCTTCACGATTTGCTTAGCAAATCGGGGTATACCAGCGTTCCAATATCTGGCTCGTGATGGTTTCGGCTGGGGTAGTGGGTTATGGCCCATGCCTGAAAATCTCCGTGATAAAATCTGCGTATGGCCATTGTCACGCGAAACGATGAAATTATTGCCTCAATCCACTTTGAGAATGAACGGCTGGTTGTCCGCGCCATTACTCAGGAAGATGCAGACCGGGTTTTGAAAATCATCTCGGTACCTTATTGGATTGGGACTTCCAAAGTTGTGATAATGGAAGGCGAAGAAGTCTCCATGCACGGCTCAACGCTCGCATACCCTGGTACAAAAATCCATTGGAGCAGACTTGGGGTTGGCGGAGCCTCCATATATCTTTTCGAAGCACCAGATAGACTCATGACTGCCTGGATCGCGCAAACCATCATTCCACCAACTTTTGAATTTCAAGCGGTACTTGATTCCCAAGCCAATAACGACTGAACCAAATAGTATGCGGTTCATGGGGCGGTGAAAGGGTTAGACCAAAGTACAATCGCCAACCCTTTCTGGACGATCCATATATTTGATCGTGTAAATATAATTGTTGCAAACCATCAACGTGGAGGAGGTACTGGATGACGTTGATAACCCTGGCTTGGGATACATCATCCCATGTCCATTCTGTGACAAACTTCGCGCAATTCTTTTTTGTTTGGGGGGGGAGATTGGGAGAATAATTCACTCAAGTCGCGATCTGAGCTATGTTTATCTTTTGTGCCCGGTTATTATTTTTAAATTATCAAGGCATAATATGATCGTTCTACATTCGGTAAGTTTGCTGACTGGAAAAGATTTTCTCGTATACAATTAATATTATTGTTTTTAACATAATCCTAACCTCGGCTAAAAATTTTCACACTTTTGCAAGTGGGAGATTATTTTCGAGGGGTGGCCAAATTTGGAACGGATACATATTTAATCAAGGTGTAAAATAAAGGAACGCATTCAGCCAAAACAACTTTTTATTCGAAAATAATAGGATATATTGCTTGGAACCTGATCTTTCTGAACGCTTTAATGACGGGGTTGTGCCTGCTCCAGAGCTGGAGGTGGTTGAACCTGCCCGCTTGCAGCGCCCGGACTGGCAGCCGACTGCCAGCCAGTTGGAGACTGCCCGTAAGGCGTATTCACGCAATATTTTGCTGTTGATCGTGTTGGTGGGGGTAATTTTGTTACTGGTTGCCCTGGCTTTTGGTTGGAGACCCTGATGGCCTTCATCCGTTGTGATTTACCTCACCCGCTATTCCTGGTCCTGACTGAGCGTTGTTTGCAAAAGGCAGGAGAAGATTATGCGGGCATTCCTCTGCCGCAGTCCCTGGCAGATGTGGAACATGATCTGCTGACCGTTGGTGAGGATGGTGTCTTGACCCTGGTGGATGAGAAACAGGCAGATAACCTGCGTGTTTCGTTTTGCACGGCGCGCTATGAGCTGGTGTGCGGCCTGACCCAGCAGCAGGATGCGTTTTTTGTGCAGCGGATGGCACCGCTCTCTCTGCGTACGCATAATCTGATCACGCGTGGTGCCGTGCTAACCCTGCCTCAGACTTGGGGTATTTTTTCTGATCTTTCGGATTTCAACCAGCAGCTGTATGGCGGCCCAAAGCCTGAGTCGCAGCCTACGCGGACCGGGATCGAGTTGATCCTGGAGGCCTGGAAGCAAACCCGGCAGCCGGGTTCAAATCTCCCCAATCGTACACAAGTTAACAGCGCAATTTCCCCTGACCAACTTTCCTTTTTAGCCAATGTCGATACGTTAATCGATGTATCTTGCCAGTTGGAATTGGAGAAGGCTGCCCGGCAGGAACGGGTGCCGGTTAAAGGTGTTACCCAGCCAAACGAAGAACGTTTTAGCAGCAACGTCTACCGCTTTCAATTGGCATCCGCGGGCGGGTTCCGGGTAGGCGCTTATCTGCGGACCGGGGTCGGAGATGGGAGCGAGCCTGGCGCGGATGGGTTCGTGCTGGAAGTCTCGGGAACGTCACTGGTTCTACGTTTTCGGCAACCGCTGGAGCTGAGGCAGTTGCAGCGTGTGGAATGGCTGGCGCCGCAGGTGTCCACCCGGCAGTACAGCATTCAACATGCCGCGGTGAATGCCTTGCGTAATGGCGAATCGCTCAACCCGGCCTTGCTGCCGCTGATCGTGGAGAATCGCTTCGAGGATTATGATTTGCCCGAGGTGTTGGATGAGGGCGAGCGAAGTAATCTCGCCCAGCAGACTCTTATCGAACGCGCCATGCTTGTTCCGGATTTGCTGCTGGCACTTGGTCCGCCTGGGACCGGCAAGACCGATACAATTCGTGCGATTGCCGCTCGTCAGGCCGCTTTGGGGAAAAAAGTTCTGGTTACATCCAAAAACAACAAGGCGGTTGATAATGTCTTGGCAGGGCTCGGAAATCTTCAGACCTTGCGAATCGGGCGTGAGGAAGTGGTCACCCCCGAAGTCCGCCCCATGTTGATCGATCAGCGCGCCGCCAGTATGCAGCAGCAGATATTGTCCAACATCCAGCCTGTGCAAGCCAGTTTGGAAGGCATGGAACAGCGTTGGAATGAAATCCAGCAGGGTTTTGAACAATTGGCACGCCTGACAGGTGCCTGGCGTGCTGCTCAGACCACCCTGGAACGACAACTTGCGGAAGTGGCAAGCTGGCAGCGCAATACTTTTCATCGCGTCCAGCCTGTCTTGAACCGTCAGCTTAACCGCTATTTCAGTGAGTGCGTGCGCTTAAATCATGCTGTCAGGCTGACGGAAAAATTGCGCCGGCGTCTTAACCGGCTGCAAGCCCTCAGCCGCATTCCACTGCTGGGACAGTTTGTGATCCTGTGGGCTGGCAAGTTAGCTGAGGACTGGCAGCAAGCAGCCAAAAATCTGCAGACTTCCCAGGAACAGGTTGCTAAACTGCGCGATAGCATCCAGAGTATATGGCAGGCTTACCGTCTGCATGCTGTGGGTAGTGAAGAGGTGTTGCTGCTCAAGCAGGCAGTGCTGCAGGCGCAGGATGCGCTGCAGGTTGTGCTTGCGGAGCTGACTGAAGCACAGACGCGCTTGACCCGCCTGGCAGACAGCCTGCCCGGGGCACCCTTGCTGCAGATTGATACACCCCAGGCTTTGGATGAGACGCTGCGCGAATGGCGCGCCTGGACTGAACTCAGCCGGCGCCGCAAAGGTCTGCTTTCGGATTGGCGTGACCTGCTTCAGTCCCGGCCCCAGGTCCTTTATCCCTCTCTGATTCGTGGGGCGGATGTAATCGGTGCCACCTGTATCGGCATTGCCACTGATGCGCGTTTTGAAGACCTGGCTTTTGACCTGGTGATTGCGGATGAAGCCGGACAGGTCCAGGTCATGGATCTGCTCGTACCTTTGGTACGTGCTCGCCGGGCTGTGCTGGTGGGTGACCACCTGCAGCTTCCGCCGGTGGTGGAGCCGGAAATCACTGCCCGTATTCGTGAGAGTGAACCGGAAAACCAGGAGTTGGGTGAGTGGCTCGAGAAAAGTTTGTTTGAGCGCCTGATCGAACGCCCCAGCACTCCGGAGAGTCACCGCGTCATGCTGGATACGCAGTATCGCATGCCGCATCAAATTGCCGATTTTATCTCCACCCAGTTCTATTCCGGGCGCTATCAGACCGGGCCGGGTGAGGCTGAGCATAGCGACCCCTTCTTTACCGGCAGTCCGTTGGTCTTTGTGGATACGCTGCGTGAAGTGCGTCATTACGAACAGCGAGCTGAGGATGGGCAGGGTTATTACAACTCATTGGAATCGCGCCTGGTCAGTGACCTTTTCCTGGCTTATCAAGCTCAGGGCGTTGAAGCCGGGGTGATTGTGCCCTATAAAAAACAGGCCGAGGTCATCCGGCGTGAACTGCGCCGGCGTCAGCCCGAGCTGAGTGAAGATGATTTGAACAGCAGGGTGGCAACCGTTGATTCTTTCCAGGGTCGCGAACAGGATGTGATTCTTTTCAGCTTTACGCGCAGCAATAGTGAAGGCCGTATCGGCTTTTTGACAGAACTCCGGCGATTAAACGTCAGTTTGACCCGTGCCCGACGCCAGCTGGTGCTGGTCGGCGATTCGATCACCCTGACCGAAACGGCGGACCTGGAGTTCGCCAACCTGGTTAAAGCCCTGCTGCTCAATGTAAAAAAGTCCCCCAAAGGTTATTTTTATGCCAATGAACTCCCCCGCCGCCTCCAGCTCTAAATACCTGCTTTACAGTCACTACCGGGCGCTTGACCAGGTTCAGGAACTGGATCTGATCCCTTTGCGCCTGTTCCGGGTACTGTATCCACTCTGGCGAGTGCGTGTAGTAGGGCGAAAACAAGTTGCCACCGAGTTTGACGAATTGGAATGGTACCTGGAGCGCGCACTCCAGGAAGCTGCCTTTAGTTCCGTATTGGAGCTTTCCGGTTTCTTTGGTCTGGAACCGCTATTTGTGGAACGGCTGATCAGCTTTTTGCGTGACATCGGGCATATCAGCGGGGATGATGCGCATCTGATGCTGACTCCGCTTGGCACAGCCTCGGTGCGCGACCGGGTGCGTTATGAGGATCAAAAAATCAGCACCGAATTATATTTTGATGGGTTGAGCAATACCCTGCTGACCCCCGAACATTTTAAAATCCCGATCCTCGACTCCTTGCCAGACAAATCGCCTTTCCAGGCATTTTTTCATTTTGACCATACCTGGCAGCCGGATGTATTGCAGGGCATGTTGCAAAACCCGGATAAACAAGCTTTTAACCTGCCGGATGAGATCGATTCGGCAGAGTTGTTAAGCCCGGAACCGGCTTATATGCCAGCTTATTTTGTTGAGGCCCGCGAGAAGGATCTGTCCAGTCCGCCCAGGTTGTTGGTCTTCAGCCAGGTGCGTGGACTGCACGACAGTGTGTTGGAGCAGGCTGTCAATCGTGACCCAATGGTTTACCGTGCGCTTAAGGCGCGTACAGACAGCCGGGCAGAGGCAGTCCGCCGTTATTTTGAGCAAAATGGGCTGAAGAAGGATGCCTGGTATTTGAATGAAGAAGGCACATGGGGCGCACAGGTCATGGTGGATGGGCAGGTTTTTCTGCCGGCCAACAACACGGAGGAAGATGACACTGTTCGATTAACTTTGCGCAGTGTGGGGCGTTACAGCCTGATCTATGATTGGTGTATTTGGGTCATGTGTGATGATGTCAATATCCGCAAGCAAGCCGCGGCTGAACAGTTGTTGGAATGGTTGCAAAACGCCAATACCAAACCTTCAGCAGAGGAAGTTCGCCGGAAAATGGGCAATCTCTATCAACGCCTCAGCCTGACGCAGGCTCCTCTGCAGGACATACTCGGCCAGGCGCGCAAACGTGGGTTTGCGCGCGCAGCCGAGCGCCTGGAAGAGATGGACGATGCCTGAGCGGAGGCTTCAGGCCATGTTTCCTGTTATAACCGTACTTTCCAATGGGCCAAAGCCGACATTGTATTTCAATTGAAGCGTAACCTGCTGCCCCTCAAACTTGCAGAGCACAGTTGTGATAAAGGGTGTTTCGTTATAGCACAAGGTCAGTTCAAAGCTGTCATCTGAGGTCCAGACGCCGCTGCTGCTGACCTTTTTTTGATCCTTCCAACCCAGCCAGGTAAGATCCTCCACCCATGTCCCGCGCCCATATCTGAGACGGTGTTCGCTACCGATTTTGTCATTTTCCTGTAATTGAACCCTGAAACAGTTATCCTGGAAATCAAAACCGATCGCATGAATTCCTTCGGGGTTTTCATCAAGAATATAGTTTTTTCCTGTGAGAAGGGCAGTTGGTGGTTGATGATCGGCTGCCTGGTTGGGGGTCAATTTCAGGTCTGCCAGTTTGTTGGATAACTCGGTAAGGGCAGCCTGATTGACCGGCAGCGAGGTGGCTTGCATGGCTGGCAGCAGGTGTTTCCAAGCTGCATCCAGTACAGGCTGCATCTCGCTCAGCCCCGAAGTGATCGCCAGAACTGCATCCTGTTCTGGCATGACGATGCAGTATTGCCCAAAGGCACCGTCGCCGCGATAGGCAGCGCGTGGAGAGCAGCGCCAGAACTGGTAGCCGTACCCTTGATGCCAATCCAGGTCGGGGTTGGCATCATTTGCGATCTGTTTGCTGGTGGCGGCAGCCACCCAAAGGGCCGGGATCAGTTGCTGTCCATGCCACAGGCCTTTTTGCAGGTAAAGCTGCCCAAAACGGGCAATATCTTCTGTCTTGATATTTAAACCCCAACCCCCAAAATTAACCCCGTTCGGATGACTTTCCCAGTGGGGGTTCTGAATGCCGAGCGGCTCAAACAGGCGCGGAGTCAGGTATTCGGTCAGGGTCTGGCCGGTCAATTTCTGGACAATTGCTGAAAGCATAAAGGTGGCACCGCTGTTATACACAAATAATGTGCCGGGTACCCGTTCCACAGGCAGGCTCAGGAAGGTTTTGATTGGATCTTCTGTATGCATGGCCCTATCGGTGGTATCCAGCTCATGCCCGCTGGACATGCTTAGCAGGTGACGCACTTGCATGGCTGCCAGGTTGGGGCTGATCACATCCGGAGCCTGGGCTGGGAAAAACTTAATTACCTGATCATCCAGTGCCAGCAAACCTTCATTTATTGCCAGGCCAACGGCGCTGGAGGTGAAGCTCTTGCTGAGTGAGAAGAGCATGTGGGGTTTTTCTGCGCGATATGGATGCCACCAGCCTTCGGCCACAACATGGCCGTGGCGCAGCAGCATAAAACTGTGTATGTATTTAATATTTTGTTCAACAGTATCTACAAAAGTCTGGATGGCGGATGAGGCGATACCGTGTTGCTCGGGTGTACTACGTGGTAAAGGGTCGGTGTTTGGCATGTAAGCTGCTCCTGGGTTTGATTTTTGGTTGATTGTCGGATTCGGAAAATATTAATTTTTACCTGAAAAATGGAAAACGTTTAATCTCAAACAAGTACGCTTCGCGCAAAGTTCTATTCACGTTATGTTCGTCAGGAAATTCTTCTACGGCAAGGCGATAATGTCATTTGTCTGCTCCGCAAGTAGTGTTTTGCGCATAGTTCTATTCACGTTATGGTCGTCAGGAAATTCTTCTACGGCAAGGCGATAATGTCATTTGTCTGCTCCGCAAGTAGTGTTTTGCGCGAAGTTCTTCGCGCAAAACACTACAAAAAAAATCTCTTTTTGCGTGGCTAATCCATCAGTGTTTCCAGGCGGTTGACCAGTTTGGCCAGTACATCAAAAGCCGCCGTGACAGGTTCCGGGTTGGTCAAATCGACCCCGGCAACTTTTAGCGCCTCGAGCGGGTAATGCTGGCTGCCGGATTTGAGAAAATCCAGATAACGCTCGGCGGCGCCGGCTGCTCCCGAGGTGACTGCCTGTGAAAGGGCGTGCGCACCCGAGATGCCGGTGGCATACTGGTAAACATAAAAATTCATATACATGTGCAGGAACTGGGACCAGGTAATCCCAATCCGATCACGCTCAAATTCCACTTCGTCGCCGTACCCTTCCTTGAAAAGGTCAGCCAGGATGCCAATCAGGATATCAGCGTTGAGGGCTGCGCCTTTTTCGGCGCGGGTGTGCATTTCCAATTCAAAGCGCGCCAGGGTGGGCATGAGGAAGAAGTAACGATGATAGTTGGACATGGCTTCTTCAATCAGGGCGATCTGGAAATCGGGTGAGGTTTGGGTGCGCATCAGATAATCGCGCACGGTTGCCTGGTTGAAATTAGATGCTACCTCTGCCACGAAAAGCCCGTAGCGGCTGTATAGATAGCGCTGATTGGTGCGTGAATAATACGAGTGCATCGAATGGCCCAGTTCATGCGCCAGGGTAGAAAGGCTGAAAAGATCATCAGCATACGACATCATAATGAAGGGACGTGTACCATATGCGCCGCTGGAGAAAGCGCCTTCTCGTTTGCCGCGGTTCAGTGCCCGGTCCACCCAGCGATCCTCCAGGCAGCCACGGCGCAGGATTTGCACATATTCCGCTCCCAGTGGGGCCATGCCTTCACAGATCCAGTCCACTGCCTGTTCAAAGCGCACAATCGGTTTGGATTCGGTCAGGGGTGCCTTGATATCGTACACGCCAAAGCTGTCCAGCTTGAGTGCCTTGCGGCGGATTCTCCAATACTTGTGCCAGGTGGGCAGGTTAGTTTTGAAGACATCAATCAGGTTGTGAAATACTTCCACGGGAACGTTGTTGGGCTCTAGGGAAGCGTGCAAGGCATCCGGGTAGCCTCTGACGCGCGCGTTGAAGACATCCTGTTTGATGGCAGTCGTTAGAATGGCGGCTGAGGTGTTTTTGAAAC
Organism: uncultured Anaerolinea sp.; assembly: GCA_964462245.1. Classification (GTDB taxonomy): domain Bacteria; phylum Chloroflexota; class Anaerolineae; order Anaerolineales; family Villigracilaceae; genus UBA5195. Next base: position 9,743 of record CAYWXS010000118.1, on the reverse strand, counting down.
CCAGGTAGCCATCCGCGTAATTTTGCCAGGCGCTGCGCCGCACCTGCCGGTCTGGGTGGGTGATGAGCGAACCGATGCTGGACTGTCCGATTTCAAGCTGGGTTCCATCTGCCGCGACGGCGGGTTGGAACTTTAGATCGGCATTGTTGAGCATATTAAAAATGTTAAAAGCGCCCGAGAAGGCGTCGGCACTTAGCGCCAGGACTTCTTCCACTTCTCCGGAGCGTACATGGGCACTGCGTTTTTCCAGCCGGTCCACATATTGGGCAAAAAAGGCCAGGGCTGGCGTTTCCTGCATCCACTGTTTTAATAGGTTGAACCCAATCGACATCAATTCAGGGTCGAAGAAAGCCATGGCTGCCCCGGCGCGTGAACCCAGGCTGCGGGCCTGCCCGGCTCGGGCGGTTGCTGCCTGATCAAAGGTATCCACTGAGCTTTCGTTGCTGGCATAGGTCCCGATTTTTCCAATCAAGGTCCCGACTTCTTCAAGCTTTTGGATGGCTTCGATTAATACTTGTGGACCTTCGTGCAGGCGTCCCTGGAATACGGTGAGGGAGGGCAGCAGTTGTTCCAGTTCTTTGCAGGCATTTTCCCAGTCTGTGGGTGTGGAAAAAATAGATTCAAGCGCCCAGGTTTGTTCGAGTGGTACTTCGCTGCGGGCGGGCAGGCTGGATTTTTCGGTCATGGGTTGCTCCTATAGTTACCAATATTAAAAGTATTATAGCCCTTCAGGGGCTGGTTGTTCACGATAATTCCAATTAGGATTATTGATAAATTGTGGGAAAAATTTCATAACTTGCTTATAGAGTGGAATTAATGAGAGGAATGGCAGGGTGCCAGGCTTTTTCGCTATTCATGAATAATTAACGGAATATTAACGACATTTTTGTTGAAATTTTATTATGTCTATTCCCGACATCTTCTATAATAAAAAAGTAAAAATAGGTTGACGTAGTATGCCAGTTCAATGGCATTGAGTAAGAATGTTTATTAATTTATGGAGAATACTATGACATGGTTTAATAATTTAAGAATGGGAACCAAACTTTTGTTTGCATTTCTCGGCCTTGTGATCCTGTTGGGTGGGGTCCTGGGTGGGTTGGGTTATTACAATTTACAGAATGTAAACAATGTGCTGCGCGAAATCACGGATCAGCGTGTCCCGTCAGTGCAAAATTCTACAGCCGTAGAGCGCTATGCGCTGCGTACCATTTTGGACGAGAAGAAGTACCTTTTGTCAGCCAATGATACCAGGGTTGATAAGGCCGCTTTCCAAAAATCCGCCATGACCAATATTGATGAAATTATCAAGGCCCTGGATGCGGTCGATGCCGTTGCAACCCAATACAAAGACCAGGATTTACTCGCTAAATCAAAAGAAGTTCGCACGGTTACACTGCAGTATAAAGACCTGTATAACCAGGGTGTTGCCAAACTGGATGAAAATGCTGGCCTGGTAACTACCATGGTCGAAAACGGTACCACGGTTACAGATCTGGCTAAGGCTTTCTTTAACGAAAAAACTGGAAAAACAGATGAAGTTTCCCTGGCGCAGATCCCGATCCTGGTGGATATTTGGGACACGGCCTTGCAAACACGGCTGAACCAGAACAAGTATATCCTTTACCACGATGCCAAGTATTTCACAGCTCTGGAAGAGGGGATCAAGAAGCTCGATACGCGTTATGCAGATTTGAAAAAAATTACCAGCGTGTCTGCTGATCTTCAAAAAATTGATGAAGCCCAAAAGGCTACCGCCAATTATTATGCGGCTGCACAAAGTTGGGTCAAGACGGATAATGAATTGACGAGCATTCTGGCTGAGATGAACACCATCGGTCTGAAGGTTCAGGAAAACGCTATGGCGGCTGAAGATTCGGGTTGGGTTGCTACCACAGCTACCAAGGAAAAAAGTGCACAGGTTGTAAGCAGTGCCCTGACCATTACTATGGTGGCAGTTGGTCTTGCCATCCTGTTGGGGTTGCTGCTTGGCATTTTCATCTCACGCAGTATTACTGGTCCGCTGGGAATCGCAGTAAATGCTGCCAGGGCACTCTCGGTTGGCGATATGGCCCGTGATTTGAGCGAAAAGGAAAAAGACAAGGCTCGCCTACGTAAGGATGAGATTGGTGATATTGGCAAGGCGCTGGATCAATTGATCAATTACATGCAAGGTATGGGTGCAGCCGCCACATCGATCGCAAATAATGATCTTTCGGTGAGTATTACTCCCAAGTCAGAAAAAGATGAGTTGGGCAATGCCTTTGCCCGGATGATCGTTGGCCTGCGCAAGGTGATTGGCCAGGTCAGTGACAGTGCAAATTCTGTAGCTTCTGCAGCCTCCCAGTTGGCAAAAGCCTCGGAGCAATCTGGCGAAGCTACTAACCAGATCGCGATTACCATCCAGCAGGTTGCCAAGGGCACCGCTGAACAAACAGAAGGTGTGACCAAGACGGCCGGATCGATGGAGCAAATGAGCCGGGCGATTGACGGGGTTGCCAAGGGCGCGCAGGAACAGGCGACCGCTGTTACCCAGGCTTCGCAGGTGGCTTCACGCATCAGCCAGTCTATCGAACAGGTTGCCACCAATGCTCAGGCAGTCACCCGTGATTCAGCGGAAGCCGCCAGGTATTCACGGGACGGTGCCAAAACCGTGCGTGAGACGATCAATGGAATGGAAGCCATTCGCAGCAAGGTGGGTCTTTCGGCCCGCAAAGTGGAAGAAATGGGGACCCGCTCCGAGGAAATCGGCGCGATCGTCGAAACTATTGAAGATATTGCCAGCCAGACCAATTTGCTGGCGCTGAACGCAGCCATTGAGGCCGCCCGTGCAGGTGAGCAGGGCAAGGGTTTTGCGGTTGTGGCCGATGAAGTTCGCAAACTGGCCGAACGTTCCAGCCTGGCCACCAAGGAAATTGCCGGACTGATCAAGGGTATTCAGAAAACAGTCAGCGAAGCAGTCAGTGCGATGAAAGAGTCGGCTGGTGAAGTTGAGACAGGTGTGGCAAAGGCTAACTCAGCCGGTGAGGTGCTGAATAACATTTTGGAAGCGGCCGAGTCGGTTTTCAAGCAAGCCGAAGAAGCTGGCCAGGCAGCTGCAAAGGTCAGGACAGCCGCTAGTGAACTGGTCAATGCGGTCGATTCAGTTTCCTCCGTAATTGAAGAGAATACTGCCGCCACCGAAGAAATGGCAGCCAATTCGACCGAACTGACCCAGGCGATTGAGAATATTGCCAGTGTCAGCGAACAAAACAGCGCAGCTGTGGAGGAAGTTTCGGCTTCCACCGAAGAGGTTTCGGCCCAGGTGGAAGAGGTTTCAGCTTCTGCTTCAACCATGAAGGATCTGGCTGACGAATTGCTGCAAATTGTTCAGCGGTTCAAGTTGAAGTAAAAAAAGAAACACGGATCTGGGAAGGTAGCGTAGAGCAAACCCTTCCCAGATCTTTTCTGCTATTGACCTTTACGAAAAGAAAATAGTGTATCTGGTAAGATTCGGTTCGATCTGCCAATAACATCGCAAGAAAGGGGCTAAGCCAGTTGGGAATTCATAAACTGGTAAGTTCCAGCTTGATGATGAAGGATTGACTACCAGCGTTTATTCAAAATTGGTTCGCTCAGGATGGCAACCCCAACCGGAGGCAACAGGAGAGATAAAAATGGAACAGCAACTGGTAGTATTTGATCTGGCAGGGGAAGCCTTTGGTATCAACATTGCAGCGGTGGAGAGCATTATCAAAATGCAAGCCATCACTCAATTGCCGCACGCGCAGAAGTTTATTGTGGGTGTTACCAATTTGCGCGGGTCAGTGCTGCCGGTCATTGATTTACGCATCCGCTTTGGGCTTAAACCTGCGGAAGTTACGCGGGAGACACGCATTATCATTGTTTCCATCGGCGGGCTCAAAGTGGGTGTGATTGTGGATGGCGTTTCAGAAGTGCTGCGGGTGCAGGATGAGGCGATAGGGGCGGTGCCCTCGGTGGCTACTTCGGTTGATTCGGCCTTTTTGAGTGGGATTGTGCGTGAAGAAAACCGCCTGATCATTTTGCTGGAGCTGAGCAAGGTTCTGAAATTTTAATTTTTTTCCTCTATCCTGGACAAGCCGCGCTTTGCGAAGAAAAACCTTTTCACCACGAAGGCCACGAAGAGGCACGAAGGAAGAGCATTTTTTGTTTTTTTTCCCGTGCAGGAATTGGGATCGCTGCGTGCCGGGCGGCATTGTGGCAAATATTCTTGCTTTGCGAAGCAGTGCTGGGGTTTATGTTTCCATCAGGGTGGTGGCAACATCAAGCGCATGCTGTGCATCGCGCCCAAACCCGTCGGCGTGAACGAATTGCCATAAATTTTCAGAAATGATAAAGGGATAGCCTCCCACCAGAATTTTTACGTGTTTCCCGGCTTCACTGGCGCGGACCCTGGCTATCAATTCAGCTACTTCGCTGACATGGACTGTTAATGCGGCCGAAATGGCAAGAATATCTGCACGTCGTTCCATCAATGTTTGCAAAACACTATCAATTGATGATTTTGATCCTAGATAATAAGTATCCCACCCCGATAATTCAAAGAAATCTGTGACCATGCGCAGTCCGATTTCGTGCGTATTGCTCCCGACGCAAATTGCTACCAATCTGTGGTTTAAGTGCTGGGTGTGATTGTGCTTGAAAATTTGGGACATGATCGACTCGGTTACAAAAGTGCAAAAATGTTCCTGAGCCACACTGATTTGCTGGGTGTGCCAGAGATGGCCAATTTCATATTGGACGGGTTGCAGAATGTGCAGATAGATGTTTTTTACATTTTCTCCACCTGCGACTGCATCCAAAATCAGTTGACTCGCAGTTTGCCGGTCGCCGTGTAGAACAGCTTCGAGGTAATCCCTGGCGAGCCCGCCAAGTGGTAAATTTTGATTGATAAAAATCGGGACAGGTTTGGGTGCTTGGTGTAAACAAGCGATACCAGCGCTGATATATTCTTCGACGAGTGCTTGCGATTCAGGCGCATCCTGAAAGTGTTCGAATAAAACGGCTTGCATGGCTTCCAGCGTTTTTTCGGCCATACCCGGCGAGAATTTCAGGCTTTCAAACAAAATATTCAACCAACCTGTATAGTCGGTAAATAATATGGGGGAAGAGGCTGCCATTGCCTCGCTCAGATTGGCGAGGTGGAACCTGATATCGCGCAGGCTCAATTCGCGTTTATTGTATTCGGTGTTATTCGAATTTGAGGTTGATGGTTCAGATAGCCTGGATGCAATGATTTGCGTCAAGGATTCTTTGTGCGCCTGGATGGCTTGACTGGTTTCCTGGTGATTGATACTCATCTATATCATTTGACCTGTTATTACGGTAGGGATTGAGAAAAAGGATTTCGTTATCGGTGAAACAAGGAAAAAACAAAAACTTAATATTCCCCGGACCGTGCTAATTATCGATAATAAATTATTTGCTTACTTTTAGTTGAAGATGTTGGGAATGACAAATAATCCTAGTAAATTATTCTATCACCAAAATTTACAGCAAACATTTTACATACAGTTTTTACCGAGGTAATCGCAACTAATCCACCCCGTGCAGAGATCGGGGCCGCTGTGCGTAAACGGGGCTCACAAACTATAAAGTTGATCGGAATCCCCATTCACGCGCAGCGTGCGTTATTTATAACCCTGTGGCTTTAGCCCAGGGTGGTGCCAGCGAATATGAAATTTATCAGCGCTTTTCAATCCAATTCAGATGCGGTCGCCCTGCAGTTATTTCACAACGCATAAAGGTTGCCACTGATGTTTGAATTTTTGCTTGACTCAGCCATTTGTTTCAAGGATAATGAAGGCAGTATAACTAATATTTAGGTGTGAACAAATATGAAGCGACCGGATCCGTAATTGGAGTCCGAAAGAGAAGAAGGCAAAAGACAGCCAGAGTGAATTTTATCTGCTCTCATTTGGATATCCTGGGCCGCCTATCTGGTCGTGATTAGTTTTGGTCTGTTTTGGGGCGATTGGGTATTTATTCACCAGCAGTTTTAGCCTTGATCTAATGGCGTTTTTCTCGGTCATTGTCTACAGCAATAGGTAAGGACTGGTTATGAAAACTTTTAAGTCATTTTCCCAACAAATGCTTAATAATACTGGGCATACGATACTTCTGGGTGACAAAAAATCGATCTTGGGGTTGATCCATCTGATCGTTTTCAGCACAAGCGTAATCGGTGGATCCGTGATGTATTTTTATGACATGAACTCTTTTCTGTCATTAATTCTGCTGGGGCTCGTGAGTTTTTTGGGGTGGATGGTAAATCGCGTGGGGCATCCGAAAAGCTCGGCTGTCATCCTGATAGTCGCCCTTTTGATTACCATTCAATTTAATATTTTCTCGGGTTTTGGGATTCATGATGTGGCGATTATTGCCTGGCCTGCCTTCATTTTCTTCTCTGGGCTACTTTTTGGCTGGCAGGTGATTCCATTTGTGACTGCCCTGATTATGCTGCTGGCTGGTTTGACCAACTTGATCCCAAATGCTCAATTTTTCCCCAATTATTCCGATACCGGCGACCTGATCGTGATGCTGCTGATTCTGCTGGCTTTTAGCCTGATTGCTATTTCATTGCTGCGCAGTAACGAGCATTTGCTGCAACACTTGCTAAGATCAGAGGAGCGCTTCCAGGCAATTTATAATTCAATCAATGATGCCATCATCATCCACGACTCTCAAACAGGGGCCATTCTGGACATCAATGAAAAGATGGCCGAAATGTTTGGCTACACTCGCAGAGAGATTTTATTGCTTGGCAACGTCTCCGCCATCAGTTCTGGCATTCCACCCTACACCCAGGAAAATGCATTGGATTGCATCAAGAAAACAGTTGCCCAGGGAATGCAACATTTCGAATGGCAAGCCAAAGATAAAAGCGGTCGTCTGTTTTGGGTGGACATTAACATGAAGCTTGCCACAATTGCCAACCAACCCCAGGTTCTAGTCTCATTGCGCGATATCACCGAACGCAAACTGGCGGAATTGCAGCGTGAGGTCTTGTATCAAGTCCACCGCGCTGTGAGCAGTCAACTCGATGCGGATCTGGTGGTGCATGCGGCTGTGGAAACTTTTGTCGGACTGACCGGCTATCCACATGTTTGTATCGCTTTGCCGGATGCAAACGGTGCGCACTGGGTCGTACGCGCCGCCGCGGGCAGTCTCGCGGCAGAAACCGGTGCGTTGTACCCCATTCATCAAGGCGTGATTGGACGTGTGTTTAAGACCGGCCAGACACAGCGGGTGTGTGATATTTTGGACGATCCTGACTATGTGCCCAAGGTCAGCGCGACAGACGCGCCCACGCTGCGATGCGAATTGGTTGTGCCCCTGAGGCGTGGCGAGCTGCTGCTAGGCGTGCTCAACGTTGAAAATGAGCGCATGGATGGGTTCGGCGAGGCCGATATAAAAATGGTTCACTCGGTGGCGGATATGATCGCGTTTGCATTGGAGAACGCCAATTTGTATGCACAAGCGCAACAGGAAATTGTTGAGCGCAGGCAGGCCGAGGCTGCCATGCGCGAGAGTGAGAAACGCTTAAAAGAGGCCCAACGCATTGCCCTGATCGGTAATTGGGAATTGGACCTGGATAATAACAATTTGACCTGGTCAGATGAGATTTATCGAATTTTCGAAATCGATCCTACAAAGTTCGGTGCCTCGTATGCAGCTTTTCTGGATGCCATTCATCCGGCTGATCGCGAGGCAGTCGACCAGGCCTATACCACTTCCCTTCAAACCCGCAGCTCCTATGAGATTGACCACCGGCTGCTCATGCCGGATGGCCGCGTTAAATATGTACTCGAACGTTGCGAAAGCTTTTATTCAGTTGATGGTCATCCGTTACGTTCGGTGGGAACGGTGCAAGATATTACGGAACGTAAGCACACAGAAGAATCGCTGCTGAGCCTTAAGCGTTCGATTGATCAATCCTTCAGCGGAATTGCCCGGGCCGACATGCATGGGACGATCGTCTTTGCTAACAAAGCCTGGGCAAAAATGCATGGTTATGTGGTTAATGAAATCATTAGCCAGCCGCTGAGCATTTTCCATTCCCAAGAGCAGGTGGAATCCGAAGTAAATCCGTTTAATCAAAAAGTTGTAGAATACGGAGCTTATGCCGCCGAAATTGGGCATGTCCGCAAAGATGGAACGACCTTTATTACGTGGATGGAAACAACAGTGGTCAGAGATAGCCAACAACAATCGATCGAATTAATTGCTTCCGCCATTGATATCACCGACCGCAAGCGCGCGGAGCAAGCTTTGCGCGAGAGCGAAGAAAAATACCGCCGCCTGTTTGATAACGCCTCGCTGGGTATCTTTCAAGCTTCCCTGGCAGGGCAAGTCATTTCGATCAATCCCGCCTTCGTGCACATGCTTGGTTATGATTCACCCGCAGATGTCATGCAAAACATTCAGAATGTGGCCACTGATCTATTCGCTGATCCAAACCGGCGGGCCGAGATCCTCCGTTTGTTGGCCGACAACCCCGATTTAAGAACCTTCGAGAATGTGTACCGCCGTAAAGATGGCAGCACTTTTATCGGCCAGCTTAATTTGACGCCCGTCAGGGATGCTGATGGCCAGCTTGTGCGTACCGAAGGTATGATCGAAGATATCACTGAACGCAAACAGGCTGAAGCCAAAATCCTGGCGGCCCTGGAAGAAAAAGAGACCCTGCTGCGTGAAGTACATCATCGCGTTAAGAACAACCTGCAAGCCATGATCGCCCTGATGGAGATGCAGGCTGGCTTGATAGCGGATGAGACCACCCGGCAGTTCTTGAAAGAATTGGAAGGGCAGGCACGTACCATGGCGCTGGTGTACGAACAGCTTTACCAATCGGTCAACCTGGCGCGCGTACAAATGGCCCCTTATCTGCAACAATTGACTTACTACATCTCTGAAACATTTGGCAGCCGGCGCACGCTTCAATTAACCCTGGAGGCAGGGTCAATTGCGCTGGATGTGTCGCAGGCCATGCCCTGTGGTATGATCGTCAATGAATTATTTACCAATATCTTCAAGCACGCCTTTCCGCCTGGGTTCGCTGGGCAGCCACTCGTGCAAATCGCTTTGGAGTTGGATGGCGAGAACTATCGTTTAATAGTTTCCGATAACGGCGTGGGCCTGCCGCCCGACTATAATTGGCAGGATAGCCGGTCGTTGGGATTGCGTCTGGTCAACCTGTGGGCTACTCACCAATTAGGCGGCACACTGAATGTCAGCGCTAATCCGGGCACGACTTACACTATCACTTTCCCAAACCCGCAAGGGGTGCTGCGCGAAACAGCAGGGGGTTCAGCATGAACACTGCACGCATTCTGATCGTTGAAGATGATGCCATCTTGGTCACTCATCTGGAACAGACACTCATCCAGATCGGCTACCAGGTTTCGGGCCGGGCAGCCACCGGCGAGGCCGCCGTTGAAATGGCGCTGGCGCAGAAACCAGATGCCATCCTGATGGACATCCGCTTACGCAGCGCCATGACGGGCATTCAGGCTGCCGCTGAAATTCACCAAAAGCTCGATACCCCGATCATTTATCTGACGGCCTTCACCGACGACGATTTGTTGCAACAGGCCAAACTTACCGATGCCTACGCCTATCTGGCAAAGCCGGTGCGTGATCGTGAACTGCGCGCCAGCCTGGAAATGGCGCTGTACAAACATGTCACCGAACAGCGCCTGCAGCATCTCAACCAGATATTG
>CAYWXS010000117.1:0-20069 GCA_964462245.1 uncultured Anaerolinea sp. | reverse complement strand
ATTGTCGGTTTGTAAGGTTCAAGTTCCCTTTATTGAAGGGTTTTTCATAGCACTCCTAAGGATCTAATAGGTTAACACGATGATAAATTCCCCGCATTCCCCTGTAATTCCGGTTCTAAACAACGGTCACTCGCCGATATGGCGGGGCTCGCTAAATGCAGTTGTTTTTGATGAACTGGGATGGCGTTCCCATTTACGCACCCTTGACCAGGCCTGTTATGTAGTCAGCGATGGTACTCGTTTGGGTATCACACACTTGCCTTCTGACACCAATAGTGGCGTACAGTTGGCATTGTTGGCAGCAGCTAGCCCCATGCTCCCTACGCAGTTGGGCAGCGCTAATTACCGCTCTTTATTTGGTCTACGATACGCTTATAGCGCAGGAGCGATGGCCAACGGGATATCATCGTCGGAGCTCGTGATTGCGCTTGGAAAAGCCCAGCTAATGGCATCTTTTGGAGCTGCCGGTCTGACTGCTCGACACATCGAAACGGCACTTCTGCAAATTCAATCAGTGCTGCCCAATGGTCCTTATGCTTTTAACCTGATACACAGCCCAAGTGAGGAAGCCTTGGAGCGTAATGCTGTCGAGCTGTATCTTAAGCATGGAGTCACGACTGTGGAAGCCTCGGCTTATATGGCGCTCACTTCTCATATCGTACGCTACCGGGCCAGTGGTTTGCAAATGAACCCGCTAGGTGAAATTGATATTACTCATAGGGTTATTGCCAAGGTATCCAGGCGTGAAGTCGCTATGCAATTTCTCGAACCTGCCCCTGCCAACCTTTTGCAGCCTCTTTTGGCACAGGGTTTGATTAGCGAACAGCAGGCACAAATGGCTCAGCGAATCCCAATGTGCGATGCTCTCACTGTAGAAGCGGATTCAGGAGGACATACCGATAACCGCCCACTAGTCTGTCTATTGCCGGCGTTGCTGGAACTCCGAGACGAACTCCGCGCAAAACATGGATATGAACAGGTCGTATACATTGGTGGAGCTGGAGGTATTGGAACGCCATCTGCCGTATTGGGTGCTTTTACGCTGGGGGCTGATTATGTCGTTACCGGTTCTGTAAACCAGGCCTGCGTGGAATCTGGTGCCAGCGTTCACACCAAACGTATCCTGGCTCAGGCAGGGCAAGCCGATGTGATGATGGCTCCAGCAGCGGATATGTTTGAATTGGGTGTCAAGGTTCAAGTATTGAAAAAGGGGACTTTGTTCCCGGTACGAGCACAAAAATTATATGAGTTGTATAAAACTTGCGATTCACTTGAAAGCATACCTGTCGCTGAACGCGAAAAACTTGAGACACAGGTTTTTCGTAAACCCATGGTATCCGTCTGGCAGGAGACAGAAGCTTTTTTCCGTGAAAGGGATCCGGAGCAATTGGAACGTGCCTTACAAAACCCGAAACGCAAAATGGCGTTGGTGTTCCGTTGGTATCTTGGCCTGTCATCGCGCTGGTCAAACAGCGGTGAGAGTGGGCGCGAGATGGACTATCAGATTTGGTGCGGTCCAGCTATGGGTGCCTTCAACGAATGGACAAAAGATACTTACCTGGCCGTCCCCGAAAACCGCCACGCACCTGATGTTGCTGAACACCTGATGCAGGGTGCGTCTTATCTGTATCGGTTGCAGCATTTGCGCATCCAGGGTGTAACCTTGCCCGCGAGTCTGGCCACCTTCAAACCGGAATCCGGCATCTTATAGGTTGGGTTTGGATCCAATTTTATGACTATAAGTAATTGTACTTGGCATGAAGCGCCTACTCATCCGGTTTTGTCGTCCTCGGAAGTGCATGTGTGGTGTGCTTCCCTCGAACAACCCGTTACCATGTTTGATGGGTCGTTATCAATTGACGAAAGGGCTCGAGCACAGCGATTTCGATTTGAAAAAGATCGGGATCGCTTTATTGTGGGACGAGGTTTGCTCAGATATATTCTTGGACTTTATTTAGATTATCCGCCTGAAGCTATCCAGTTTATGTATGGTCTGCATGGAAAACCTGGACTAATAAATGAATTAAATCCAAAAAAGCTATGTTTTAACCTGGCCCATTCCGGAGACTTGATTTTGTTTGGGGTGACACAGGATCGCGCGATTGGCATTGATGTAGAACGAATCCAATCTATTTCGAATGTGCAGGAATTAGTCGGGCAATATTTTTCTCCAATGGAAATAGATGAATACACTGCTCTTTCTTCTGAGAGTAAGTTGGATGCTTTTTATAGTGGGTGGACGCGTAAGGAAGCCTATGTAAAAGCGAGAGGTGAGGGGCTTTCTATTCCTTTGGATCAATTTTCTGTTTCCATGATTCCAGGAAAATCAGACATAATGATGAAATTCGTAAATCAACAAGGGGTGGTGTTGCCAGACTGGTCCGTTCTATCTATTGATCCTGATCCCGCTCCTGGTTATGTCGGTGCGCTGGTAGTACATGGTGATGACTGGAAATTGGTGAAGTGGAGGATGCCAAATATTTATTAACCAAATTGTAGCAAATATAAAAAAAGACCATGGAATGAAAGAAAACTTACCCTTTATTTGAATTTCGCGTAGCCAATGAGGGTTCGGTAAGTTTAGAATTAGCTGGCGATAAGGAATTATTAATTATTTAGTTATTTGGTATTGGAAGGGGTATCCGCTTATCTTTTGATAATCGAGAAGTTTTTGAGAGAAAACAATTTGATATGGCGAAATATTATAATGGTCGGCGTTTGGCGTAGGAATTATCACTCATCTTCTCTGTCATGAGCTTGACCTTACCAGCAATGATTTGTTTCGGACGCTATTTTTCTTGCAGGCATGGAAGGGATTGATGGAGAATCCAGATACAAAATAAAAATCTGATGACTGGAGCTTGCTGAGCAAAAGGTATTCTTTGAATTTTCGCAAAACCCACAGCGAGTTTAGCGAAAAAAGTAATGTAAAACTACAAGAAACTTTTGTCATTAACCAGTGAATTTATTTAACAATAAATTGCGTGTAGTCACTCACTTATCAACCGTTTATTCTAACTATTTCCCATTTACCACAAAAACGAAACATTTCGTTTCCCAAGAATTTTGTCATCGAATATCAGCTTAGCTTGAGTCCCAGCCATACCAAAACAAACATGTAATGGTAATAGATGCTCCTCTCGAGGGTGGCAGTACCGGGCTGATGGGGCATTTTGCCAGTTAATCAGGCGATTTTCCCTTTCAGATTGCAACATTGGGCTAACACATGTCTCAATTAACCAATTTTGAAAGAGATCATTGGCGGGATCAGTTCCGTCGTTTGCAGCTCCAAAAAAACCACGCATATTATGAAATGAAAATCCTGATCCGATAACCAGAATATTTTCAGACATCAAAGCGTTCAAAGCTTGACCTAAAGCAATGTGTTCAGCAGGATTGAGACCTTGTATTAAGGAAAGTTGAATTGCTGGAATATCTGCTTCTGGATACATCAAACTTAGCGGGATGAATAGACCATGATCAAAGCCTCGCGTTTGATCCAACCGAGAAGAAATTTTATTCGCTTGAAGTAATTTATCAATTTTATTAGCTAATTCTGGATTTCCAGGTGCAGGGTATTTGATTTCATAGGCCTTCTCTGGGAAGCCATAGTAATCGTAGAACATTGCCGGATTCGGAGAAGATTGGATGGTTGGGTTATTTTCCTTCCAATGGGCGCTGATTACCAGAATTGCATCTGGTTTCTTAAGCGTCTGAGGAAGCTGAATAATAAAATCTATCATCTTTTTATGGCTTGCATCTCCAAGGAGGGGCAATGGTCCACCCCCATGCCCCATATAAATAACTTGAGCTTTATTTTCTTGTTCAGAATTATTCATTTCACTTTTCTCCATTTTAGTACTTTAAATATCTGGGGTAAGTTTGCATACACAAAAAAAACAGACGGGTCGAAATTACAATTTCGACGAATGATACCACTTCGGAAAAATATCTGGATACTTGTGGGAAAATATTTGATCGTATTTTTGGTATAAATTCAATCTCACAAAAGAACATAAATCAAAACGACCATAAAATAGAGCAACCATGCTATATTTATGGTCGTTTTGTGTAATCTGCAAAGAAAGACGAGTAAAACTCATCAAAAAGCGCAACCTATAAGGAGCATTTTGCCTCGGGCGAAAGTGCATCCAGGTAGCAACAAAATTATTAGGTTGATGAGTTGTTCAACCGTTTCCTTACCAATAAATTTTGGTTGTTTTCACTAATGATCGCTTAATATTTTCGAGAAATATATTTTGTAAGAACTGAGGTTACTTATGTTTCGTACGATTGTCCAAGGGTTTTCTCCTTTAAAATTGGTGAATTTCCGAATTTATATTTCTGGTCAAGCCGTATCGCTGATCGGTACCTGGTTGCAGATCACAGCTCAGAGTTGGGTTGTCTGGGAGCTAAGCCATTCTGAGACAGCACTCGGCCTGGTTGCCATGCTTGGGGCATTACCCACACTGCTCATCGGGCCATGGGCAGGTGTCATAGCCGATAGATTGAATAGAAGATGGTTGCTCATTTTCACTCAACTAGGGATGATGCTCTTGGCATTCATATTGGCAACCCTGGTTCAGTTAAAAGTTGTACAAATTTGGCATGTTTACACACTTTCTGCAATGCTCGGAATATTTTCTGCGTTAGATTTTCCTACCCAACAAGCTTTTTTAGGGGATTTATCAGGAATGGGTGAGGTTCGTAAAGCAGTAAATATGAATGCCATGTTTCTTCAAGCTAGTCGGATGATCGGCCCAGCTCTTGCAGGCTGGGTGATTGCAAAATGGGGAGTATCAACAGCTTTCTGGCTGAACGGAATCAGTTTTATGGCAGTCATTGTCAGTTTACTTGCGGTAAGGGCATCTCAAAATAAACGTCCGCAAACTGGTAATTCAGTATTCGGTGACTTGCGAGAAGGAATGCATTTCCTGGGTGGGCAACCGCGTATTCAAGATTTACTAATACTTAGTATTTGCATGACATTACTGGCGCTCTCTATTATGACGATGATGCCAGCTTTTGCAAGTGAAAACCTGAGAGGTGATGCTAGTACACTGGGTTTATTATTGGCTGCATCAGGTGCAGGTGCACTAACCAGTGTAATATTCATCATGCCAATTGCCCAGTCCAGACAGCGTGTAGGGCTGGTAATGAGTCTTGCAATTCTTTGGGCCGGTTTTTGGCTTATCGCATTATCATTTACTCATTGGCTCGTGCTAGCCATGGTGTGTCTTTTTGCACTAAGTTTTAGCCTACCGTTAGTCGTGGCTATGTCCATGGGGTTAATCCAGGTATTGGCTCCAGGAGAAATGCGCGCACGGCTGCTTAGCTTGTTTACCATGGTAAGTTTTGGCTTGCAACCATTTTCGGCCCTGTTGGTTGGGGGTGCATCGGAACGATTCGGAGTAGCTATTGTTGCAGCTACCAACGGTACAATTCTTGTGATAGCCGGTTTGGGAATGATTTTTCTACGGCAAGGTTTACGTCAGTGGCAAGTGGAAACTGTTCAAACCAGCATCACTCCAAGGCTTTAGTTAAAAATAAAAATAAAAAAATTGTGATTAATTTATGATATCCAAAACCACCTCGCGTAAACGGATTAGAGAGTTAGGTTTCACCCCAGGGATTCTGTCACCAGGGAAATTAAATGCAATTACTGATGTGTCTGGATTAAGGATTGGACATATTACATTAATTGAAAATAATGATATTCGAACAGGAGCAACTGCGATTCTGCCACATGGTGGCAATCTTTTCCAAGATAAGGTACCCGCAGGGTTAGTAGTTGGAAATGGTTTCGGGAAAATGATGGGAAGCACCCAAATACTAGAATTGGGTGAGATAGAGACGCCAATTATCTTAACCAATACATTAGCCTTACCTCGGGCTGCTGATGCTGTTTTGGATTGGACATTAGCTCAGCCAGGCAACGAAATGGTTGGATCTGTAAATTTCGTAATTGGTGAGACTAATGATGGATGGTTGAACAATATCCGAAAACGCAGTCTGACCCCAGAACATATACTCTTAGCAATTGAAAATTCTTCGGAACAGGACGTGAGTGAAGGAGCGATTGGAGCAGGAACTGGAACCATTGCCTTTGGATGGAAGGGTGGAATCGGTACCAGCTCTCGGCAACTGAGTATTTCGTTAGGCGGATTTTTGATTGGAGCACTGGTTCAATCCAACTTTGGAGGTGTTCTGCAAATGAGTGGATTTCCGGCAGGGAAAGCTTTAGGGCAGTATTATTTGAAGGAGGAACTGGATCAAAACAATGCAGATGGGTCTATTATGATTATTTTAGCCACAGATGCGCCCCTGTCAGATCGAAACCTGACCCGGCTCGCAAAACGTGCCCTGGCTGGGCTGGCTCGAACTGGTGCAGCTATGTCAAATGGATCTGGCGATTACGTAATAGCTTTTTCAACTGCAGAATGTGTTCGGCGTACTCCAGAACGCAGATCCCAGATTACCGCATATCCCGAACTACCGAACACGAGTTTATCCCCTCTGTTTGAGGCAGCGATTGAAGTTACCGAAGAAGCAATACTTAATTCCCTTTGTATGGCAGAAACGACATCCGGGTTTTTGGGAACTGTGGATGCATTACCTCTTGAAGAAATATCGTCACTGAAGAAAAGTTGGATGCCAAACTTAAGGTAACTGTAAGGTGCCGCTTTGTTGATTTTTGTTACAATAGTGTCTCTTTGAAATCTATTACTTGATAATAACTAATTTAGCTTGACACAGTCATTTTGACATGTTAAAGTAATACGAGATTAGCAGGTTGTAAATATTTTATTTTTTCTCTTTTTCAGGAGGGCTTTTCTTGTCCAAATCTCGAACCCAACTAATGGTTGATCGCCTACGCACTTTGCAGGCATCTTCTCCGGATATTGAAGCATCTGCCGTTGTAAGCGTCGATGGCCTGAGTATTGCTTCTGCATTGCCGCAAGGCGTCGAAGAAGATCGTGTCTCAGCTATGTCTGCGGCCATGTTGTCACTAGGAGAGAGAATATCTTCTGAGTTGGGACGTGGATCTGTAGAACAGGTATATGTCAAAGGAGAGAAGGGCTTTGTAGTATTGATGTCAGTGGGTGAGGAAGCAGTATTAACTGCCCTTGCTCGTGAACAGGCAAAGCTCGGATTGATTTTCCTTGATATGCGCCGAGCCGCGGAAGATCTTCGAAAGTTAATCTAGTCTGGAGAGTTTTATGTGCCCGATTCCAAAATCCGGTTTTTATTACCCAAGTAAGTTTGGATTATTGATGATTAAAGCCCTTGAAGATGTCATGGGCAAAAATGGTATTAATGCCATTCTTAATTTAGCTGGTCTCAGTGCATATACAGATAATTATCCTGCTGAAAATCTTGAAAAATCTTTTGATTTTGCAGATGTTTCTTCCATCAACATTGCTCTAGAGGATATGTACGGTCCACGTGGTGGAAGAGGTCTGGCATTAAGAGCCGGACGTGCAACTTTTGCGGATGGACTTAAAAGTTTTGGTGCACTTGCTGGAGTTGGCGATTTGGCGTTTAAGGTTTTACCTTTACAAACCAAATTACGAATTGGATTGCCCGCTTTCGCTAAAATATTCACCCAGGTTAGTGATCAAAATAGCACAGTTGAAGAGCGTGAAAACGAGTTTGTATGGACTATACATAAATGCCCAGTGTGCTGGGGGCGCGCAGAGGTCGATAAGCCTGTATGTTTTATCGCTGTTGGGTTGCTTCAGGAATCGTTAAAATGGGTTTCTGGTGGAAATGAATTCAGAGTTAACGAATCAAAATGTCATGCTCTGGGTGATGAAGTATGCGAATTTATCATTCAGAAAGAACCGACTTCTTAGAGGTTTAGTTTGGCAAACGATAAATCAAAAATTCTAATCATCGAAGATGATCCTGATGTTGCAGAAATGCTGAATGCTTATTTTTGCGTTCAGGGTTTTGAAGTACTTATAAGTAACTGGGGTGAAGAAGGGGTTAGTTCAGCAGTGATTAATCATCCTGATCTGGTGATTTTAGATATTCGTTTGCCGGATATAGATGGGTACGAAGTTGCCAAACGATTACGCGCGGACAGAAGATCGATAAATATTCCAATTATCTTTTTGACCGAAAAACGGGATAGAGCTGATCGTTTGCAAGGGCTTGAAATTGGCGCGGACGATTATATAACAAAGCCATTCGATATTCAAGAATTGCGCTTGCGTGTCAGAAATTCAATCCAACGAGCTGGATTGAATAGTTTAACGAATCCAATCACTGGCTTGCCCGAAGGCGATGTTGTTCTGGAGCAGATTCGGGATGCTCTGAAATTAAATAATTGGGCAATTCTATTAATCTCACTTGAAAACGTAGATAATTTTCAAGAACAATATGGCTTCGTTGCATCCGATGATGTGATTCGTGCTGTTAGCTTGATGATAAATAACATAATGAGCGAGTTTATTGCTCGTGATTGTTTTTTTGGCCATTTTTCGTCAAATGAGTTTATCGTTATAACTAACATGGAAAAATGTTTATCACTCGCTGATCGAATAAAACTTCGATTAAACCAAGCCCTCGAATATTTTTACCCTATTAAGGATCGTGAAGAAATAAATCATCGTGACGATCGGATGTTTCTTCAGATATTTACACTTACCATCAATGACAGCCGTGATTTCAGTGTCGATGATATCGTGGCTGAATTTAAGAAACGAAAATAATTGGAGTTAGTTTGCAAATCACAGTGATAATTCCGACCTATAACGAAGCTGAAAACTTGCCTTTGCTATTTTCAACAATATTCTCTTTGGGTATGAGTGATCTAAAAATCCTAATTGTGGATGATAACAGTCCTGATGGTACTGGGCGGGTTGCAGAAGAATTATCTTTAAAATACCCGGGGCGCCTTTCTGTATTACACCGGGGCGGGAAACTTGGTTTACGAACTGCATACCTTGAGGGGTTTAAAAAGGCGATTGCTGACGGCGCTCAGGCTGTAGGACAAATGGATGCGGATTTTTCACACGATCCTGCAAAATTAATTGAGTTGGCGAAGGCATTAGAAAGTGCTGACGTTGCACTGGGTTCCAGATACGTTCCCGGGGGGAGCGTAGATGAGAAGTGGCCCATATGGCGGAAAGGGTTATCCGCTTTCGGAAATTTCTATGCACGCACTATATTAAATATTCCGTTAAGAGATATAACAACCGGCTACCGATTATGGCGCCGTGAAACAATTTTAGGAATGCCTTTGGATAGGATAAAGGCAAATGGATATATCTTTCTGGTCGAGATGGCATACATTGCTTATTCTCTTGAATACAAATTTGCGCAAGTACCAATTCATTTTTCAGATAGACGCTTTGGTAAATCAAAGATGTCATTACGTATTCAGCTTGAAGCTGCTTTTCGTGTGTGGCAAGTAAAATTTAATTTCTTTGATTTACGCAGGCAAGGAAAACAAGCCAGAGCTAGTTTAGTTATAGAATAATTTTATTTAATCAGTTGCAAGTATTCGTGAGTCAGGATAGACCACTCTTTGATACTAAGGGTTTCTGCCCGGCGAATAGGATCAATTGAGCAATTTAGAAGCATTCCATTTGTTTCCGATGTTGATAATCTCAACCCTGCAGATAGAGAATTTCGTAGGTTTTTTCTTTTTTGGCTGAACCCTGCCTTTGCAAGGTGAAAGAAGGTATTAATTAATTCAGGGGCAATTAATGGGGTTGATTCCATTTCAACGCGGATAACAGCAGAATCTACTTTTGGAATAGGGAAAAATGCTTCTGCTGGAATTATTTTTACGATTTCTGGGGTGCCAAAGATTTGTACACTTAATGCCAACAGACTCAAATCACCAGGTTTTGCGCAAATTCGTTCAGCTACTTCTTTTTGAACTGTAAGCACGATACGCTTCGGTCTAGGGTTGCTATCCAGAAGATGTCGAAAGATGGCAGAGGTTATATAGTAAGGTACATTCGCCACAACAAGATAACTTGATGTACCAAACAAGCTTGAAGGTGAAATTCTTAATATATCTCCTTCAATAATTTTCACATTTGGGTAAGGGGTAAGAATATCCTGTAGAACAGGAATTAAATCATGGTCTAATTCGACAGCAGTGACTGATTGGGCCAAAAGCGACAGATATCTTGTCAGACTCCCTAAACCTGGACCTATTTCCAAGACCGTATCACCTGGCGCGATATCGGCGGCTTGAGAAATTGCCTCCAGGTACTCAGGTTCTTGTAAGAAGTTTTGACCCAGACTTTTATCAGCTTTTAGGTCGTATTTATTTAAAATGGCAAGCGCATTCGAATAGGGAAGATTCATGGACAAGAAAAAGTACCTTCTCCGCGCGGGCGCACGGGTTCTGTAGGGGATGTAGTTTGATTTCTTACCGGCCATTTTCCCTGATCAAATTGTTGAACAAACAGCCTGAGCGTATTATTATCGGCTTTAAAAATATATACATCTTTTTTTACGCCGATGTCATAGGTTCTGGTTTCTGTCAATAATTCTCGAGGAAAGGTAGTAAAAGTAATATCGCCTGATTTAATTTGTGGCATCAGACAAACTAGCTGAGAAATTTGTTGTGGACTTAAGTCAGTTTGAATTGCTCCAGAAAATGTTTGGATAATTTCAGGTATTTTTGGAATTACTCGGGGGCTGAGCAATTTCTCTTTCAGCGAACACATAATTCTATTTTGTTGATCAGCCCGGGCAAAAACGCTGTATTCACGTATGCGTCCAAGCATAAGGGCTTGTTCTCCGGATAAATGGTGATCACCTGGGGCAAAAAACAGGTCACTTCGGTGACTTTGATCGGTTTTCCTGGCGTCAACAGAAAAGGGAAGAAAAATATCAATTCCGCCAACTGCGTTTACAAGATTTACAAAAGTATGCATATTTACTGCGAGGTAATGGTCTATATGAGCCCCATAATTTGAACTAAGGGTTTGTGCGAGTAACCCAGGCCCAGAACCCAAGCCATCATAATAACCCATGCCAGGATTTCCATAAAAATATGCCTGATTAAGTTTCCCGTGGGTAATCCCATAATGATCGCTAATTCCGGGGATTTCAACCCATAAATCCCGAGGAAATTCTAACACATTGATGCCTGGTGTAACAAAATCTACTCGAATATATCGAATAACATCAGCAAGTCCATATAAATAATTTTGAGCACGTGTATCTGAGCCGATCGCAAGAATATTCATACTTACGGGGCCATTACAAAACGGCGTTTGATTGTTCAACGGTTCAATGGGGCTTGTAGTTGGTAATTCGGATGAAACGGAAGTTGTGACGGGATTGGTCGAGGTAGCTCTGACCGCAGGGCTAGATGAATGAGTTGGCGTGGACGTTGTAATTAAAGAAGATTTGTCCAATACCGGGCCAAGGGGAGCGAGCCAACTATCCGTAAGGTAGGACCATCCGAGAAGGATCCACAATGCCGCAGCAATTGCGGAAAGGATGATAAAGGCAAATCTTTCTTTTCGAGACATAGATGATTTATTTAAATTCTGGTGGAATCGTATCTGGAGCTGGAGATAAAAAATATACTGTGTGGACTCCAGACCAGGATTGATAATCAGCATCGCTATATCCCAGATCAATCCACAGGCGACCATCTGGAAAACCTCCGCCCGTATCCCCAATAATCGCAATACCATATCCCGGAATGTAAACCTTAGAGCCCGATAATTGGTTGTAGAGTGACACAGTAAGCGCTACCACACCTTGTTTTACAGGTAAACCGCTGGCTGTCCCATATAAACATTTGGAAGATCCAGATCTACAGGGAGAGTAGGATGTCGTAACCATTTGAACTGCTCGCCAATATTGTAGTTGTCCACTTGGTGTATCAATGGAATTAAATTTTGGTTTCGAACTAATTGTTACTATCCTTTCAATTGGGGATTTGACAAGAATATCCGATTCGGGAAATTGGCTTATCTCTTTACCGTCTTCAAGCTTGTTTCTAATGCGACTTATAATCATTCCAGATTCACCTGGTTGAATGATGTTTTGCTCACCGGCTTGCAAATTCGCAGAATATTCTACCTTATCTGGAAAGGGAATTATTTTTTCTTGCAGCGTGATGGTTTCAATAACTCGAGCTATGTTTATATCTTTGCCGTTTTGCGCCAAGGCTAATTCTTCAGGGTAAACTTTGTCTAAACCAATAACAGGGAGCCCATGTGATGCCAGGCTCTTTCCGTATGATAATTGATAGGTTTTTACATTGATGGTTTGTTTATCGGAGACGATGGCTAATTTTATAGCGGAGGAAAGGTTTACAGTTATATCTGCGACAATAGGGGTGGCTAATGGTGGGTCAACCAAATCACTTACGAAAAGTGAAATTCCTCTGGTAGTTAATGCCTGCCCAACATTATCGGCAGTTGTAGAAAAGACTGTTTCTCCACCAGGCGAGAGGAGAGTTATGGTATGCGCTCGATGGAGTTGTAGTATATATGGTCCATTTTGTGGAAAAATAAAATCGGTGGGAATTGTTTTCCCATGAAATTTTATTTCATCATTTTGAGAAACTATGGTACCTGACTGTTTTAAAATATTCGCTAATGACGCATTGGAAGAAGTAACGTTGATTATTGCATCCCCATCAACAATATCAACGGTTAAACTTTTATTAGTAGATTGACATGCAGCAGAAAATACAATGATTACAAATAGAAATCGAAGTTTCATAACCTCGATTCTATCACGAGAAGGAATTCAGCGGTTTTACTGAGTTTTTTGCTTCAATATCTACAAAACTGGTAGCAATTAATTATCGATAAAATAAAAATTAGGACATTGAGTTCTTGTACAATTTTGCGAAGTTTATAGCAGCTAGAATTGGAGAATCACTTTCACCAATGGTTTTTACACAGGCAGATCCAACAATAACACCATCTGCAAAATTACCCATTATCCTGGCTTGCTCAGGGCTACTAATCCCAAAGCCAACGCATACAGGGGTATCAGTGTGCGAACGAACTCGATTAATTAATACCTCGATGTTTTCAGGCAGTGATCCGCGAGAACCTGTGACACCCATGACACTTACAAGATAAATAAAACCACGTGCATTTCGGGCAATCATCTCCATCCGATCATCCGTTGATGACGGTGCAAGCATACAAATTAGAGGTAATTCTCCAAGATAATTTGAAAATTCACCCGATTCTTCTTGTGGGAGGTCAGGAATAATAAAACCATCTACTCCAGCTGAACGTGCATCATTTACGAATCTTTCCAAACCATAGGCCATGATCGGATTAAAGTAACCCATCAGAATCAATGGTATGGTCACATCCCGCTTGCGAAGCTCCGCGACAGCAGCCAGGGTTTTCTCAACGGTAATACCATGTTCGAGTGCTATCTGAGTCGCTTTCTGGATAATTGGTCCATCTGCCAGTGGATCGGAAAATGAAATTCCAACTTCGATAATATCCGCTCCATTTTTTGCTAAGGCTTCGATGATATCGAGTGATAGAACGTAATCCGGATACCCAACAGGGAAATACGGCATAAAAACCGGACGATTATTAAAAACATCAGATAAGCGGCTCATTTTAAATCCTCAATTGAATTGGTTACTGTGTTGAGATCCTTATCGCCTCGTCCGGATAGATTGATCAAGATAATTTGGTCCTTGTTCATCTTTGGGGCGAGTTTAATGGCTTCCGCAACAGCATGGGACGATTCCAAAGCCGGAATTATGCCTTCAGTTTTACAAAGAAGTGAAAATGCTTGCAGGGCTTCAATATCTGTTGCGGAAGTATAAAAAGCCCTCTCTTTGTCTCGTAACCAGGCATGTTCCGGACCAATTGCCGCATAATCCAAACCCGCTGATATCGAGTGAGTTTCAGAAATTTGCCCATCTGAAGACTGTAGTACATAAGTACGAGTTCCATGAATAACCCCGATACGGGCATTTGTGGCATCGCCAAAACGAGCTGCATGTTTTCCAGAATTAACACCTTCGCCACCAGCTTCAACACCTATTAATTCAACATTGTTATCTTCCAAAAAACCACTAAATATTCCAATTGCATTTGAACCTCCACCGACACAAGCTACTACTGTATCTGGTAATCGTCCAACTTGTGAAAGCATTTGTTGTCTGGCTTCTTTACCGATTACTGATTGAAAAGTTCTAACAATTGTAGGATAGGGATGTGGACCAAGAGCAGAGCCTAAAAGATAATGCGTCGTGTTTACATTGGCTACCCAATCGCGTATTGCTTCATTGATGGCATCCTTCAAAGTTTTCGTTCCACTAGTGACTGGACGAACCTCAGCACCAAGTAATTTCATCCGAAAGACGTTCGGTTCTTGCCTGGCAATATCTACAGAACCCATATAAATGACACAGTCTAATCCTAGAAGAGCTGATACAGTAGCAGTTGCTACACCATGCTGACCTGCACCCGTTTCAGCAACAACTCTTTTCTTCCCCATTCTTTTTACAAGTAAGGCTTGCCCGAGCGCATTGTTGATTTTATGTGCGCCAGTATGAGCCAGATCTTCCCTTTTGAGATAAATTTTGGCTCCACCAAGGGTTTCACTTAACCGTTTTGCGTAGGTTACTGGGGTTGGGCGCCCTACATACGTGGCTAATAAATTTTCAAATTCATCTAAAAAACCAGAGTCTTTTTGGGCATTAACGAATTCAGCTTCCAACTCAAAAAGAGCAGGCATGAGCGTTTCGGGGACAAATTGTCCCCCATAAGGACCAAATTTTGATGGCAGTAAAGTTGTCATGAGTATATTTATTCCTGTAAACCTAAACTTAATGAAAATATTGATTTGCAATGGAAAATATGGCGAAATTATTTTTTGTTTTTCATCATATCTTCAGCCGATCTGACAGCTTTGACAAAAGCTACCATTTTTTCTAAATCTTTTTTCCCAGGACTGGATTCAATACCAGAAGCAGTATCCAGCCCCCAGGGACTTACCTGATGGATGGCATCCACAACATTGGCTGGAGTGATGCCGCCAGCAAGCAGGATGGAAAATTGTTGTGCAAGCTTTGCTGCGCCGGACCAATCTGCTTTTATTCCGCTACCACCGAATATTCCTGCCACAGTTGCGTCCAATAAGAAAGCCGGAGACAAGATTGATGTGGTGCTTATAAATTTCATGTACGTTTTTGGTTCAGGTATTCCTCGAAATGCCTTAAATGCTTTGCCGTGAAAGGATGGAAGCGAATCAGCAGTTTCGTCACCATGTAATTGAATTAAATTTAATTGGCAATCCTGAAAGATTGCCTTGATTTGCGGAACGGGTTTATTTACGAAAACTCCGACACGGATAATGTTGGGGAAATCCTGAACCAATCTTGCAGTTATTGCTGAACATTCGTCAATTGAGATCAATCGCGGTGATGGTGGGTGGAAATTAAATCCAAGCATATCCGCTCCGGCCTTAATCGCCAGTATTGCATCTTCCAAGCTTGTAATTCCGCAAAATTTTATGTAAGTCAATTTTCGCCCGTTGATGAAGCCAATTCGCGAACTTTTAATGCTATGTTTGGCGCAGTAATCAAGGCTTCGCCAACGAGGATAGCATCAATTTTTGTTTTTGCGAGTCTCTCTACGTCAGCAGAGGTAAAAATTCCTGACTCGGCGATAGTCGTGATTCCTACAGGTATCATCGGTCGTAGTTTTTCCGTTGTACTGAGGGATACCGAAAAAGACGAAAGATCACGATTATTAATTCCGACTACCCTTAGACCGTCTATCAATAAAACACGGTCGATCTCTTTTTCATTGTGAACTTCCACGATCGGAGTCAAACCAAATGAAAGTGCGCATGCATGTAAATTCGCCAAATGTTTGTCATCTTCCAAAGCTGCAGCGATTAATAATATTGCGTCCGCACCATTTGCACGCGCTTCGAAAATCTGGACTTCATCAATTATGAAATCTTTTCGAAGCAATGGGAGACTAATTTCCCGTTCAAACCGAAGGTTTCGCAATGTTTCAATATTGCCGAGGAAAAATTTTTCATCGGTCAGGACACTAATTGCTGAAGCGCCATTCTTTACATAAATATCTGCTACTTGAATCAAATCTATGTCCGGGTCAAAAATCCCCTTTGATGGTGAGGCACGTTTGAGTTCTGCTATAAGGCTAATAAGTTGGGTTTTGTTTTTCAACTTGATGCAGGCTACAAAGTCTCTTGGCTGCGGAGAACTCTCTGCAATACGCAGGACCTCACGGGAATCCAGCGCAGCGATTTCAATTTTCTTTTGTTCGATGATTGTTGCCAGGATGTTATTCATTCGATTGGATGGAGTATAAATGATTGGCTAAATTCTACGAGATTTTTCATTTTTAACAGAGCCGCGCCACTGTCAATTGATTGATTACATTCATCCATTGCCGCTTGGAAATCGTTGCTTTCGGCTGCAAGTGTTGCTGCAGCATTCAATATTACAGCATCACGACGAGCATCAAGTAATTTTCCGGTAAGGAGTAATTGCATTAATACGGCCGCCTCATCGGGTGTTCCCCCACGTAAATCAGATATTTTTGCACGGGCCAACCCATAATCTGCGGGATCCAGATCATAAGAAAAAACAGCGCCATTTTTAAGTTGGCTGATATGATTGATACCGCACGGATTAAGTTCATCCGTTCCACCCGCACCATGAATAACCAAGGCTGCTCTGCTCCCCAGACTGAATAAAACATTTGCTAACAATTCTGTGAGGTCTTGTGAATATACACCGGTCAATTGAATTTCAGCTCCAGCAGGATTGGTTAACGGTCCCAATAGATTAAATATTGTTCGTTGGCCTATTTCTTTCCGTGGACCAATCGCATACTTCATGGCTGGGTGGAATTTGGGAGCGAACATGAAGCCTATCCCAATTTCATCAACCGCTTTTCCCACCTGCTCTGGAGATAAATCCAGGTTGAGACCCAAAGCAGCAAGAACGTCAGCACTACCGCATTGAGAGGATGCAGCCCGATTTCCATGTTTTGCAATGCGACGACCACAACCAGCTACCACAAAGGCAGCAGCAGTAGAAATATTGAAAGTATGTGCTCCATCTCCACCTGTTCCTACTATATCGTAAATAGGGGTAGACCTATCGGAAATCGGTACTTTTATTGCAACAGAACGCATAGCTCTCACAGAGCCGGTTATTTCCTCAACTGTTTCACCTTTCATGCGAAGTGCGACCAGGTAAGCCCCAATTTGGGCTTGAGTAGCCTGGCCTGTCATGATAATGGTCATGGCAGCTTCGGCCTCATCTGGGCTTAGTCCCTGGGAATTGATGATTTTTGATATAAATGGTTTGAGCATACAAGCCTCCAAAACAAAATAATATTTTTCCAGCTTTCACCCAATTCTGAAATAGCTAAAAATAGGCTGGGAAAAATTATAAGTTCAAAAAATTGAGTAATATCGTTTTGCCATATTGGGTTAATATTGATTCAGGATGGAACTGAACACCAAAAGTTGGGTATTCTTTATGTTTTAATCCCATTATTTCGCCATCAGATGTTGTTGCGGTAATTTCCAATTCATTGGGTATCGGCGGATAAACGACCAGGGAGTGATAACGCATCGCTTCAAAAGGTGATGGTATGCCCAAAAATAGTCCTTGTTCATTATGATTAACGAATGATGTTTTGCCATGCATCAGTTGTTCTGCCCGGTCGACTCGCCCGCCATAGATCGCAGCCAGGCATTGGTGACCCAAGCAGACGCCAAGTACTGGTATTCTTCCTGTAAAGTAGCGCATCGCCTCTGGGGAAATCCCGCCGTCTCTAATTGGGTCACCAGGTCCGGGGGATATTACTAGATGAGTTGGATTAATGTCCATTAATTCAGCTATAGTTATTTTGTCATTTCGGTAAACTTGAATTTCCGCACCAAGCTCACCGAAATATTGAACAAGATTATAAGTAAAAGAATCGTAGTTATCTATTAGCACTAACATTTAGAAATTACCCATCATATTCACCAAATAAATCGATTTCATCGGCAAACATATCTGTGGAATACGACAGACCGGTTAAATTTCTGACTATATCCATGGTTTCTCGTGCCTCAATTTGCATACGCCGAATTCCTTGCGTAACAATGTCTTGGGCTACATTAGGGTGGGCAGTGTAATACGCTCGCCGCTCTCTAAAAGGTTCAAGCATATTGTTTATTGCAGTTGATAATTTTGTCTTTACTTCTACATCACCAACCTGTCCGGCCCGATACCTTTCTTTCAATTCATTAATTTCGTTCTTGTCTGGGTTGAAAGCATCATGGTACTCGAAAACAGGATTGCCTTCGACAGTGCCGGGATCGGTTGCGTGTATCCGTTTCGCGTCGGAATACATCCCTTTTATTTTTGTTATTACTGTCGATGCGTCATCCGACAGGTAAATTGCATTTCCAGTTGATTTGCTCATCTTGCTCATTCCGTCCGTACCGACCAGAGTTGGTACGCTTCCAATTAATGCACTGGGTTCTGGAAATGTGTAACCATATAAACTATTAAAACGGTGGGCGAGTTCGCGTGCAAGTTCTACATGAGCTTGATTATCTTTTCCTACTGGCACTACCTGGGCTCGCGGTAATAGTATGTCCACTGCTTGTAAAACCGGATAGCCTAATAAACCAAATGACATCGCGTTCAAATGAGCATCGCGTGCCATATCTTTTAGTGATGGTAATCTCTTTAACCTGGATACACTGACCAGCATTTCCAGAATTAGATTTAATTGATATGTTTCATGAATCGCGGATTGAATATAAATTGTGCTTGCCTCAGGATCAATTCCCACGGCCAGGTAATCCAAAACAATTTCTCGAATAAAATTGGGGATTTGCTTGATAAAATTCGGCTCAGGCCTGGTTGTCAGTGTATGTAAATCTGCAATAATGAAAAAAGAATCATAATCATGTTGCAATTTAACCCGGTTAGCTAATGACCCCACGTAATGACCAAGGTGAAGCCTTCCCGTTGGGCGGTCACCAGTTAATAAGCGAGGTTTTGTAGATGAAGTTGCCATAATTCCTCCTTTACTTAGATTGCTAATTATTTTCAGCAATGTCGATAGCCTTTAACATTGCGCTTGCCTTGTTTATGGTTTCCTGATATTCTGCAGCGGGATCAGAATCTGCAACGATTCCTGCTCCAGCTTGAACACTAAATGTTTGACCGCGGGCGACTAATGTGCGGATGGCAAGACATGTATCCATTGTGCCATCGAATCCAAAATAGCCTATCATTCCGGCATAAGGACCTCGTCCGTCTCGTTCTAATTCGGAAATAATCTCCATTGCACGAACCTTGGGAGCACCAGAAACTGTACCCGCAGGGAAAGCTGCCCGGACAAGGTCAAAAGCAGTAAGATTTGGACGCAAAGTGCCTTCAACGTGTGAAACTATGTGCATAACGTGAGAATAGCGTTCAATCGTAGAAAATTCAGAAACCTCTACACTTCCAAATTCGCTAACTCGTCCCAAGTCGTTTCTACCCAAGTCCACTAACATAACATGCTCGGCGCGTTCTTTGGGGTCTGCAAGTAATTCTATTTCCAGGGAGGCATCTGAAATTGGATCAGCCCCTATTTTTCTTGTACCAGCAATCGGCCGGAGAGCAGCACGACGCCCCTCCAATCGGACGAACATCTCAGGTGAAGCTCCAACCAAGTAAAAGGGCTGGTTATCAACCATGCCAAAATTGAAAAAAAACATATATGGTGAGGGGTTTAGACGACGAACAGCGCGATAAACCTCAAATGCATCTACTGATGTTTGCCGATCAAATCTTTGAGAGAGGACAACTTGGAAAATATCACCTGCAGATATATGCTCTTTTGCTGAGGAAACCATTTTTTGAAATTCCGCCAGCGAAAGATTGGAAGATACAGAGGAATTAATAGCTTGAGGCTTTTCTACATGAGGAAGGGGCAATTGCATTTTTGCGATAATTTGATCGAGTTTAATATTTGCAGCAGCTTCATTACCATCCAAGACATTTGGTATCTTCTCAATAAGTCATGGTTAGGCAGGCAAATATGACCAGCCCAAGTTGA
>CAYWXS010000116.1:0-20080 GCA_964462245.1 uncultured Anaerolinea sp. | reverse complement strand
TCAACTTGGGCTGGTCATATTTGCCTGCCTAACCATGACTTATTGAGAAGATACGTACAATCTTTCTTTTTGCATATCATCTGTGGCGGGCTGCAGGTTGCTGACAGAAAAATGTTGAACACGTAACGCGCGACCCAACCGGATGATTTTGGGCAATTCCTGGATATTGCGCTGCATGGCTACAAATGCAATCCCCAATTCTGGTCGTGGAAAATGCCCCCCGATTCGCATTGAATTGAATCGGTTTAAGTTTTCCATGACCTTGTAAAATTCTGCACCCAGCCGGATATCGGAATAAGTTTCGGGTGAAGCGCCATCCATTGAAACCCATAAAACGTCCAAGCCGCTATCCACCAGCCGTCGTGATATTTTTTCAGTCAGCATGGTGGCGTTGGTGATCAATTCCACTTTTACGCCTAAGCCCTTTACTCTTTTGATCCATTCCATCGTGCGTGAGTGGAAGAGAGGTTCGCCAATCCCACCAAAGTAAACATTCGGGATTGGATCCATTTTTTGCAGACTTGCAAAAATAGCTTCAAAGGTCTCGTCACTCATTTTACCGTTGGGTTCAGACCATGCATTACGAAAACATGTAATGCAATCCAGGTTGCAGGCAACGGTTGGTTCAATATAAATTTTGGTCAGATGTGTGACTGGACGATGGAGGCGCACAAAGTTAGTACCTTCATCAACGCGTACTTTTGCCCCTGGGGTTAGACCGTAGCGATTGATCACGTCCTTGGGGATTACTAAATCTCCCTGTTCATTGACTCGTGCCCAAGCGGTGGTGGGTTTTGTTGAAGCATTCATTTGCTAATCTCCAGAATGGAAATAAAACTTGATTGCAGATGTAAAAGTGGTTGCGGGATGCAGTATGGGCATTCGAGTTAAGGACCTGCCATCCTTGATTGTAATTCGATATTCGAAATTATGAATGTGACGGATGTCACATTCTATTTGATATTTTTTCGAAAGTATTGAATTATTCCGCCCACTGTTTTTCCATCTCAGAATTATCCAGAGAGGTTTGTTTCGCCCTTGACA
This sequence comes from uncultured Anaerolinea sp., assembly GCA_964462245.1. Lineage (GTDB taxonomy): Bacteria > Chloroflexota > Anaerolineae > Anaerolineales > Villigracilaceae > UBA5195. Next base: position 19,036 of record CAYWXS010000116.1, on the reverse strand, counting down.
AAATTTATTTATATCGTAAAATTACGATATAATGAACAAACCAACCCTGACAAATAATAAGAAACGCCTTGCTGGAATGCTTAAGGCATTGGGCAATCCAATTCGCTTCCAGATTATAGAATTCCTGGCTGCAAACCAGATGTGCATTACCAATGATATTGTAAAACAGCTGCCTCTGGCACAATCCACTATCAGTCAGCACCTAAAAGTATTGCGCGAGGCTGGTTTGATCCACGGTGAAACCGAAGGCCCGGCTACCTGTTATTGTCTCGATCCGGATGGCATTCAATGGTTGAAGGATCAGATTGGTAACTGGCTTCCGAATTGCTGTGCACCTGCTTCGCGTAACCCGCTTATGCGAAGCAACCTGTGAGAAAAATGTCGTAAATGACTTTTTTATACAAAAGTAAATCGTATTTTTGCGATAAACGCTGTGTTCTATCAGTAAAGGAGAAAATATGACTACCACGAATCCATCTGCTCCATATTTTGATAAGGTTGCCAACCAGTGGGATAACTTACGAACTGGTTATTTTACTGAAGCTGTACGCGATGCGGCTATAGCAAAAGCTTACTTGCACCCCGAAATGAGCGTGGCGGATATAGGTGCGGGTACTGGTTTTGTCAGTGCCGGGTTGGCTCCACTTGTGAAAAAAGTACATGTGCTGGATGGTTCAGCTGCGATGTTGGAGATTGCTCGAAAGAATCTGGCACAATTTGACAATATGGAATTTCAGACTGCGGATGGGCTGTCCCTGGGATTACTGGATGCCAGCCAGGACACAGTCTTTGCAAATATGTATCTGCACCACTGTCCTGATCCGTTGGCTGCCATCCGCGAAATGGTTCGAATTCTTCGTCCGGGGGGGCGACTGGTGCTGACTGACATGGATGTACATACTCACGAATGGCTTAAGACTGAAATGTCCGATGTTTGGTTGGGTTTTGAGCGGGATCAGATCCGTGATTGGTTTGAACAGGCTGGCCTGGTTAACATCATTTTGGATTGTACCGGTCAATCCTGCCAGGCAGGTTGTCAGACCGCTGCGGGCGAACAGGCTGATATAAGTATTTTTGTTGCAGTTGGCACCCGGCACATCCCAGCCCGTGATTCTGTGCAAGCCAGCTATTCCGCCCGGGCGCTGGAAGAAGGCAACAGCTGTGAAACAGATTGTTGCACAGCGGCAGGTTCCCCGCGCGAAGAAAACAGCTGCTGTTCGCCCAACTTGATTTCGTTGGATAGTATCAATAGTATTTCCTGGGTTGGTGGTTACTCTGACACTGAAAAATCAACTATTCCGGCTGAAGCTGCCGAATTTTCATTGGGATGTGGTAACCCGACAGCCATGGCAAACTTGCGCGTAGGCGAAACTGTGCTGGATATTGGCTCGGGCGGAGGGATTGATGTATTTCTGGCAGCCAGGCGGGTAGGTCCAACCGGTTTTGTAATCGGCGTGGATATGACGCCTGCCATGTTGGAACGCGCCCGTCTCGCCGCTGAGAAAAGTGGTTTTACAAACGTGGAATTCAGGCAAGGGTATGCTGAGAAACTGCCTGTTGAAAATAACTCGGTCGATGTAATTATTTCAAACTGCGTCATTAATTTAACTGAGGATAAAGCCAGAGTATTTGCTGAGACTTATCGGGTTTTGAAGTCCGGCGGGCGCCTGGAAGTAAATGACATGGTTTTTGGTGGCGCAATCCTGCCAACGGCACGTACATCTGCTCAGGGTTGGGCGGAGTGTATTTCTGGAGCACTGCCTGAGCAGGAATACCTGGATCTGGTGAAACAGGCAGGTTTCAGCGATGTGACGGCACGTCGCAGTACCAGTGCTGGAATATCAGAGGGTGTGGCGGTATACAGTGTGCAGGTTTCGGCACGAAAAGAATAATTCTACTTTTTACAAGTAATCAAAATAAATCCCCGCTTTTTTGCGGGGATTTATTGTTTAATTTACTTCATCAACTTTTGATCAGGCGGACAGGCTTCGGCTGCAGCAGCAGCCATGCCCGGGCTGGATGAAACTGTCCCGACAAACATGCGCTTCTGTAAAAAGAAGGCTACGTTTACCAATCCGATCATCACCGGTACTTCCACCAATGGGCCAATCACCGCTGCGAAAGCTGCGCCGCTGTGGATCCCAAAGACTGCGACTGCCACCGCAATGGCCAGCTCAAAATTGTTGCTCGCAGCTGTGAATGCGAGCGTGGTTGTCTTGGAGTAATCTGCGCCGACGGCATGACCCATCCAGAACGAGACTAAGAACATGATTACGAAGTAAATGAGGAGAGGAATGGCAATCCGCACCACGTCAAAGGGCAGTTGCACAATCAGGTTGCCCTTTAGGCTGAACATGACAACGATGGTGAACAATAATGCGATCAGGGTCAGGGGGCTGACCTTGGGGACAAAGCTTTTGTAGTACCACTCTTTGCCTTTCGCTCTAACCAGGATGACACGGGTTACAAAACCTGCCAGAAAGGGGATACCCAGGTAGATAAAAACGCTTCGGGCAATTTCGCCAATTGTGATCTGGACTGCGGTTCCGGTTAATCCAAACATGGGTGGCAGAACCGTGATGAAGACCCAGGCATAAACACTGTAGAACAATACCTGAAAGATGCTGTTGAAAGCCACCAGCCCGGCGGCATATTCGGTATCACCGTGCGCCAGTTCGTTCCAGACTATCACCATTGCAATGCAGCGTGCCAGCCCGATCATGATTAAGCCAGCCATATAATCGGGATAGCCACGCAGAAATATGATTGCAAGTGCAAACATCAAAACCGGTCCGATCAACCAGTTTTGGATGAGCGAGATCGCCAGGATTTTCTTGTTGCGGAAGACTTCGCCCAATTCCTCATATTTCACTTTAGTAAAGGGTGGGTACATCATCAGGATCAGACCAATTGCAATTGGTATGTTGGTTGTCCCCACCGAAACAGCATCGTTAAACTGCTGGACACCCTGCGGGAATAGGAAACCGATGCCTACTCCTATTGCCATTGCCAGGAAAATCCATAATGTCAGGTAGCGGTCGAGGAAAGAAAGTTGTTTGCTAAGGCTTTGTATCGGGGCATGCGTTGCTGATGTATCAGACATAGGAAACCTCCGTATTAAAAAATATATTAGCCAATCTGTTTGAGCAGTTTGGTGATTTCAAGCTCGATGTCATCGCGTACATTTCGAAAATCTTCCATCGTATCTGTTTTGGCAGGGTCGGGAAAGCTGTGATGAACACGTTTTCCTGTGCCAAGCCAGATGGGGCATTCTTCGGCAGCAGAATCACAGACTGTTACCACCAGGTCAAAATCCATGCCTTTGAATTCATCCACCAGTTTTGATCTGCCGTTATGTTGGATCCCGATTTCGGCCAGTGCAGCCAGCGCTTTTGGATGAACAAAACCGGCTGGTTTTGTTCCAGCGCTGACGGCTTCCCAGGTATCGCCCAGGCGGGCATTAACGATGGCTTCTGCCAGTTGGGATCGGCAGGAATTGCCAGTACATAAAAATAATATCTTCCGTTTCATACAGGCTCCTTATTCATTATATATTCAATTTTTTGTCGCAATGCAGGTATCGAAATTTTTCCACCACTGCTAAAAATATCAGCGTTGACCAATACAAATGGCAGCTGAGCATTGGCGGGCAAGGTTGGACAGGCCGGGTCAAATAGATCAAAATATTGCACCAGGACATTGTCACCAAAGTGCTGGTGTAACTGACCACTTACCCAGTGAGCGGTTTCCCGCCAGGAATCTTTTACACCTTCCTTGCAGGCGATTGGAGCGCTAATGATTTGAACGATAATTGTGCGCATGTCATTCCTTACAGACAAAAAAGATTTTCGCGATAGCATCCCGATGCCCTGCGGGATAGCATCCCGATGCTTTGCGGGATAGCATCCCGATGCTCTGCGGGAAGCGTGTATTATTTTGCAATTTGCAATATACGGTACGCACCGCGTGCGACGATAAAAAATACAATTGCTCCGACAACCAGATCAGGAATATTTGAGTTTGTTACAAAGACCAATACACCGGCAATGATTACGCCAAGATTGACGATCACATCATTGGAGGTAAAAATCATACTTGCTTGCATGTGGGCTTCGGTATTTTTACTTTTTTGAAGTAAAGCCAGGCTGGTTGCGTTTCCAATCAGGGCGAGAATGGAAATGACAATCATTGTTTGGAATACAGGCACCTCGCCAAAACCAAGAAAACGCCGGCTGACTTCCACTGCACCCAAAACAGCCAATGCCAATTGAAAATATCCACTTGCTTTGGCGATATTCTTCTTGCGTAAGATGGTCCCACCGATTGCATAAATCGCAAGACCGTACACCAAACTATCTGCCAGCATATCCAGGCTGTCTGCCACCAACCCCATTGAATGGGAAAGAATGCCCATCAATGTTTCCAGCATGAAGAAAAAGAAATTTATGGCGAGAACCTGGAACAACAGTTTTCTTTCATCACTATTTTTTTGGGCAGGTACTGGCAAATCTGTGATGGTGTTTTCAATAAGTGTGGCATCCAGCTCCAAGCTCTCAATCTCCTTGAAAATTTGTCTGTAATCTTCCGTGTGATAAATCTCCAGTTTGCGATTGGGAATGTCAAATTTCAGGGATGCAATATTCTTGAAATCTCCCAGCTTTAGGCGGATCAATTGTTCTTCGGATGGACAATCCATCTTTTGAACACTGAATATTGTTCTGTGCACACTAAACTCCTGCTTTGGATTGGTAGTCTATAAGGCCAATGGGCTTTTGATTGAAACAGGTTCACATCCAAATGCTAATTCACCCAATGCTGCAAGCATCTGCAAACCCTTCACTTCCTGTGGTAAAAGTGGAATTTTCAGGATGGGTGTGGAAAATCGCTGGCGAATTTCTTCGAGATATTTTTCCTGCATGCGGCGCCTGGCCTGCACAAAAGGTGTGGTTGCCTGTTCGAGTGGGATGACAAAATTAGCTACCACCAACCCGGGAATAATTCCAACTGTTGCCAGTTCCTGCGCGGCGCGCCAGGCCTCCATGATTGGTGTGGATTCAGGGTACATAACAAAAGCAAATGTACTTTGGGTTGGGTCACGCATCATTTCGGTCACTTTGCTAAAGCGCTGTTTTGCGAAATTGTTTGTTGCGCTGCTATCCACCGAAGTGAATATTTTCAAATCTATCTGTTGACTCCAATCCATTGGAAGTTCCAGCAGGCGCATTGTGTGCCCGGTAGGCGCTGTATCGAATACCACTGCTTCCCAACCTTTCCCTTCTTGGGGGTCCACCTGTGAAGCATATTCGATAAACTGGTCAAAGGCTGCCATTTCCTCTGTACAGGGTGAATTAAGCTCTTCTTCCATGACTTTAATGGCGCTTTCGGGGCGTCCACGCTGCTGCGCATCATTGAGGATGCGTGCCTTGTAGGTTTCAGCCGCTGCTTTTGGATCTATCTTGACTGCCCACAGGTTTTGCACACCCACCAGGGCCGCAGGGTGATCCGTTACAGGTTGTCCGAGTACATCTCCCAGATGTGCCGCCGGGTCGGTCGTCAGCAGCAGGGTTTTGAATCCATGTTGTGCCAACCAAACTGCGGTCATGCAGGAAGCGACTGTTTTACCCACCCCACCCTTTCCGGTAAAAAATATTGTACGGCGCTGGCTACTTGGCAGAATACGCGCGCGGATTTCAGCGATAGTTGAATCTGAGTGAGTACTGATGGATCTTTGCGGATTGATTGCGGGGTCCAAAGGAGTGATGTCACCATCAAAGAAAATTCTGGCAACCTGGCGCAGACAGGTGGTGCCTTTTATCTCGTCTGAAAGCAATATCATTTGCTGTGAAGGGTAAGGTAGCTCGGACTGGATCTGTTGTATGTAACGGGTTTGCATTTTGGAGCGGGCTGCAAAGAGCGGGTTGGTTTGCTCTGAAGCCGGGATCATGCCATTTATGATCAGCCGATGGGTATGGATGCCCAATTTGCCCAGTTCAGTAATTGCCCTGCTGGTCTCACGGATGGCAATCGCTTCGGGATGCAAGACAAAGATAAAGGTGGATAAGGTTTCATCCCTTAATACAGCCAATGCCTGTTCATATTTGTGTTTGGCATCCTGTATGGCAGCTGCGGGTCCGATGCAGGTTTGCCCGCTTCCGGCACTGGCAGCATCGATGGATTGACTCCACTCGGCTGGTAATTCCAATAAACGGATGGTATGCCCGGTTGGAGCGGTATCAAAGATAATGATGTCAAATTCACGCGTGGTTTGATCTTGTACGATGAAATCGGTGAAGCGGTCGAAGGCAGCCACTTCTGCTGTACAGGGGCCACTCATTTGTTCTTCAACGATTTTCACCATTGAGAGAGGGAAGGCCGCCCGGATGGGATTTAATGCGCGATCAACATATTCTTGTGTGGCTGTATCCGGGTCAATTTCCATGGCCCACAAACCTGGAATAGGTTGGATAGGGGTAACCTGGTGTCCGATCTCCTGCTCAAAGACATCTGCAAGATTTGAAGCTGGATCGGTGGTTACAATCAGGGTTTGCTTGCCTTCATCTGCGAAGCGAACTGCGTAGGTGCAGGCCATACTGGTCTTACCCACTCCGCCTTTGCCGGAAAAGAAAATGAATTTGGTCATGTCTTTTGTGACTTCCTGAACAGCTTTCATTTTTTTGAAAGCAGGTATAAATATAATGTCGCAAGTTGCCCGATGGCATCTATAGCTTTTCAGATAATGATTTTGAATCGTAGTTGCGGCTTCAGCCGCTTTACCCCTCCAAACGGTGAAATCTTGGCTGCAAATCCAAAACCTTTTTCTGAATATCTATAATAAATTTCTATGCTTCGAGAAGATTGAACCTGTCTTTGAGAAATCTGCACAGGTTTTCTCTTTGAAACAGGTTGTTTAGCAAAATCATTTTTTTGTTTTGCCAAGCGCAGTGTGGATTTCATCTACGCTTGGATAGGAACCCACTTTGATGACTGTGCCATGTACCACGGTGATCGGTAGGGCGGCCATCTCTTTTTCTCGTACAAGTTTCATCACCTCAACATTACTCAAAAAAGCGTTGGGATGACTGGTCATCTGGTAGCGTTCCACGCGCAGGTTTTCACGTTGGAGTGACATCATCATTTCGTTTACGTCCAGAAGTGTCTGGTCCAGGGCTGGCCCACATACACCGGTAGGACAGCACATGGGAGGATCGAATATTTCGATATCAAGCGGGGCGATTGATATTGGCAGCGTATTTAGCAGGGGAATGAGGTTATTCATGGTTGGGTTTTTCCGGAGAGCAGGTTGATTGGTTATCGGATGCGCAAGTATTTGCACTGGGACCGCAGGTCAGGTGACGAGGTTGGATGCGATCTGGGTCAAAGAATGCGCCAAAATTGGCATTGAGTTCATCCCAGGTGACACGGTTGATGGAGTAATATACCCAGCGCGAATCGAGCGGATCGCGTTCCGCATTTACCAGACCTGCTTTGCGTAATTTTCCCAGGTGGTGCGAGATCAGGTTTGGTGCCATTTGCAGCGCATCGCCGAGTTCGCAATTGCACTGTAAACCCTGAATGATCATTTCCAGGATGAGCAAACGTTTGGGCTCAGCCAATACCTTTAGCCGGTTGGCTAATAGCTTCATACTTTCGGGCGACGAATTGATGCTGCCATTAATATAGTTCAACATACGTTGAATTATATTTCCAAATAGATACTGGTCAAGGGGCAATCTGGACGACAATATGATCGCGCAGGTGCCGATAGTACTGTCGGAAGGTTTGGTATCCAGATGGGCAAATGGTTGAAATAATCCGAAAATTTATCACCTTTACTGGTGCCGGTAACTTATAACTGGTCCATATCTAGCATTCCATTCATGCTCAATTCTATTTGACCTCCATCAGGTGCTTACTTGACAATTATCCAGCAGGTTAGCCTGGATCTACTTTATTCAGTGATAATCTATTTTTGAATAGTAAAAGGAAATGAGGTTTGATATTTCATCTGTTTTAACGATTGACAGCTTGTTCGCAGAGAAGTAATCTTGGATAATAAATACCGTATTTATAGTAATTTAGAAAATATAAAAAGTGCAAAGGAGTATCTAGCTGTGAATATTGCCTTATGGATCGCACAAGGTATGTTGGCTACGTTGTATTTTACGGCTGGTGGAATGAAAGCCTTTCAAACTGCCAGGTTTCGTGAGAATCCTCAAATGGATTGGGCAAATGAGAGAAGTGATAATTACCTGCGCTTCATAGGGGTTGCAGAACTTCTTGGCGCCCTGGGACTTGTTTTACCCACACTGACAGGTATTTTCCCAGTGCTGGCCCCCCTGGCTGCTATTGGACTGACCCTGATCCAGCTCTTGGCAATTTTCATGGTTCATCTGCCTCGAAGAGAATTCTCCAGTCTGGCTATGAATTTGGTCCTGATTACAATGCAAATTTTTATAATCATTGGCAGGTTGGTCACATAGCTCATAACTGAATCCATTGTGCATCGGGTGGGCAGCGGCTGGAACCTTCGATGCTTGGTTTGGCCAGTATGGGTTCTTTTTCTGCCTTAAATACATTCCAGATTCTTTCTCTGATACGACTTATCATTAAAAAATCGCTGCGGTGGCAGAAACTGATCTCTTTCAGTTAAATTGTCCTGAGTTCCATTGTCAATCTCGAAAAATTCTTTGGTGGTTTTTATACTATGATTGAGTATGTTTGAGGAGTTTCACTCCTCTGAGAAATCAATCAAGTGACTGTCCATTCGTTCTATTGCAACTTAGTATTTACTCACCGGATCTTCACTTCGAGACCAAACCATCTTGATTTTGCCGCGTAGGCGAACATGAATCGATGGTTTGCTCCGCAGGTGGTGTTTTGGAGCGCGGAACGCGCTCCAAAACACCACAAAAAAATCCTTTTTGGCTTTTGGGAAGAACTCCCCGTGAGTAGATATGCAACCTTTGTCGCAGCAACTAAGTTATCGCCTGTCCGTAAATTTGATGAGCTTAAACTTTGAAAGGATATGTATGACACTTGCACTGGATGATTGGATTGTTCGCATACCAAAAGTTGAGCTGCACGTCCACCTTGAAGGTTCGGTCCAGCCCGAGACTCTGCTGGAATTGGCTCACCGTCATAACGTAGAACTGCCTGCCAGGGATGTGGCAGGGCTGCGGGAATGGTATCGCTTCCGGGATTTTAATCATTTTCTGGATATTTACCGGAAGATTTCTATCTCGTTGAGGACCATTGATGATATTGAGCTGATTACGCGCCAGTTTCTGCAGGGTCAGGCTGCCCAGAATATCCGCTACAGCGAGGTGACCTTCACGCCTTACAGTCAGTATTTCTATAATCAGCTTGGTTTTCACGAGCAGATTGATGCGGTTAACCGAGCCCGTTCCTGGGCCGAGCTTGAGTTGGGAGTCAGGATGGGCATCATCGTTGATATTCCACGCATGGTCACCCCCGAAGAGGGTGACCTGGTTGCCAGCTGGGTGATGGAACGCTATGGAGATGGAATCATTGCGCTTGGGTTGGGCGGGCCAGAGATCGGCCATCCACCCGAAAAATTTGCTAAGTCTTTTGAACGCGTGCTTGCGGTTGGGATTCCGTGTATCCTGCATGCAGGAGAAACTGCCGGGCCGGAAAGTATCTGGAGTGCACTGCGAGTTGCCAACAGCCGCAGGGTTGGTCATGGGGTGCGGGCGGTCGAAGACCCTGACCTGGTTCATTATCTGCGCGAGAAGCAGATCCCACTCGAGGTTTGCCCTACCAGCAATCTGTGCTTAAAAGTCTATCCTTCGTATGCCCAACACAGCTTGCCCGAGTTGATTAAAGCAGGGGTGTATGTGACCATTAACAGCGATGACCCGCCCATGTTTAATACTACCCTTACCAATGAATTCCAGATTGGTGTGCGTGAATGGGGCTGGGATAGAGAGTTAATCCGCAAGCTGATCCTAAATGCAGTGGATGGTTGTCTGCTGCCGGAAGCAGAACAGACGGTTATGCGTAATTCCTTCGAGGAGGAATTTGTGAAATTACAATAAATATCCATTGGGGGTTGGTTAGATATTTGTCCAGATCACGAATAGAATATTTGTACAGGTGTTATAAAAAAATTCAAGAGGCTACCCATAAATTTAGGTAGCCTCTTGATGTATCGAAGTAATTAGTTTTTTACTGACAGCCAGGGAACTTGAAGGAAGCGATACGAGTGCTCCAATTGAAGCTGCCACTCGCTTTCAGATATTCAGAGGTGAACCAGAAGGTGCAATCATCCACTGGATCGACAGTCATAGCACTGTAATCACCCCATCTGTGAAGGGTGCCTGTTTGTGAGCCACCACCTACTTGAATGATGTTTTCGGTTTGCATGATGCCTAAGGGATCGGTTGCCAGACGGCCCGTGTAGCGAATGGATGGGAAGAGTGTTGCACTGGATGCGCTGTAGCCGAGGGCGATATTGCCTTGTTTGTCCATGGCAACACTGCCCATCCAGCGGGAAATCCCATCTGCTGAACTCAGGGTGCCTTGTTGGAATACATTAGGGGTGCCGTTTGGATTGCGAATTTCATACCAACGCACACTGGTGGGGGCGGTTTTCTTCGTACTGGTTGCCACAGAGTGATTAACTACCAGCGATTCGACCCCGGCGCGATTGCGATAAGCCAGGCGGTACATCAGTCGGTCAGCCAGGGAGTCCAGCTTGTTGGATGTTCCTGACTGTGGAATACAGGTTCCACCACCGGAGCAGGCTGCACTGAATGATGCTACTGTAATTTTGGTTGGCCCGGTAAAGGTGGTATTTGCAGCATTTGAAAAATCAACATGGAATTTCCACAGGTTGAGTGAATTCGCGCCAAAGTTCATAAAGAAATTTGGTGAACCGGCAGGTGGTGCTGTAATACCGTCAAGATCGGAAGGCAGCAAACCGCCATAGGTGGTGCCTAATTGAAAGCACTGTTGGGTGGCAGGCAGACCAGAAAGCATTGCATTACGATCCATGGAGCAAGCTTTGCTGCCCGCAAAAGTACTGCCATTATTGAAAATATTGTAAGTGATGTAATAGCCGTCCGGCCAGATACCCATCTTGGGATAATCATTGAATTGGGTATTACCGTAGCTGAACGCGTAGCGATAATAAGCGCCGGTGGCATCTGAAGTTTGTGATACGGCTACGCACTGAAGGTAGGGAACAGTTGAAACAGAAAACTGAGTCATTACCCATCTGTTGGCGAGTTTGTCATACTGTACGATTGGGTCGCCATCATTATTGGTTTCGCATCCACCACCAAAACCTACCCAAAGGGAATTTCCTGGTTTGGGGCCAGTTAAAAGTGCACCGTTGCTTTTATTAAATACGGCAAAATTATCGTTAACCCACTGGACATATTGGGTTGCGCCAACAGCTCCAACGGTATCAGGAGGTGCATAACGATCGGTGAAGCCGTAATCTCCCTGGCCGACGCCGGCAAAGTTCAAACCGCCGGTTGTGCCCGCCAAAGGAGCGCTGCCAGTTTGTAGAGCGCCATCCGGGCTGTTAAGAGCATTGCCCATATTTGGAAGAATTCGCAGCGGTTTTTCTTTCTTTTCTTTGTCAGTTGAGGCAGTTGGAGAAACACCGGTCAGGTCACGGACAGGAGCAGATAGATCCGAATATACAGCAGACGATACTTCAACCGGACCAACCTGATTTGGGTCAGGTTTCGCAGCCTTGGCTGATAAAGAATTTCCAAGGAAGAAAGCTACTAACAAAAATACTGATAAAATTTTCTTGAACATTTCTACTCCTTTTTACAGTAAATAACGGATAAAATTTACCATTAACATCTAATATTGATATAGTAATAGTATACAATCTCTGTGCAAATTTACAAGGTGATTATTCAAATTTCTTATTTTCGTTTAAGGAAAGTAGCACAGAGGGCGCTCTGCCCAACTCAATTGGGAACCTCAATATTAATACTGACTATTTCCCTTTTACAGGGTATTAACAACAAAACAGGCTTGGATAAAAAAATCCAAGCCTGACTTTCGGTATCCTGGCAATCATGACCACTCTCGTGGTTTTAGACCCTAAGTTTTGCGTCGCCGACTTTCATCGGTTTTGCCTTTTCGTCTTCAAATACATTATAGAACTTTTTGAAACCCAATACAATACTTTTTTGCCAAATTCTCGAAAAAATTTATATAGATTAAAAAAGTTGCGTCCAGGTGAATTGTGCCAATTCCTGGCCGAACAACTGGTTCCGTTGCCTGAAAATTTACGAAGCAAATAAGAGAAAGCGCAGCACTTCAAAGTAATCTTTATGTTCAAAGCTGACAGTGGTAGGATCTTTTAATTTTGCAGTGGGGTAGAAACTGTACTTCCGGGCCTTGATCTGATCCTTGAACTGAACATCCAATTTAAAGTAATCGGGCAAAGATACCAGGCAGCCGGATAAGTCGCCTTTGAGGGCGCGAGTGACACCTTCTTGAATTTTCTCAATTGCCAAATCAGGATGAATGTTGATGGTAGCGTTCCCAATTCCTTCTTTTACGGCAAGTGTTTCAATTTTAGAATTTAGTTCGGAAGCTTCAATGCATAACCCTTTATCGCCGGAAACAAATACCACAGGTACCTTGAAGAGCGCTGCTGAATAAGTATTGAGTCGAAATTCGGAGGTATCACAACCGTTGAGGGTGACACGCATATAGGAACCGGTCATCGTGTGAGCCAGCGGACTTGTGTTGGTACCCGCACGTGAATGGTAGCCGATGAATAGGGCTGCCTGGAAGCTCGCATCCAAATTTTCCATCATCATTAATGGGTCTGGACTCCATCCGCGGATCAGGTGTATACCACGTGGAAGTTTATTAGGGATCAGATTACGCGCACTGTCATGCGCATCTCTAACCCAGATTTCGGTGGCGCCCGCAGCGAAAGCGCCGTTGCAAGCGGCTGCGACTTCAGCCGTCATTTGCTCACGAGCACTCACATATTCAACCTTATCGATATCGGTTTCATCCCGGTGGGTGACATTGGTTATGCCTTCCAAATCCGCGCTTATAAAAATTTTCATCGTATTCTCCAGATCATTTTCAAATTTTGTACTTGGTTAGAAAATATTTTGAGACGTGTGAACATATACGCTCAAATTGCACTATCTTTGTGCGAAGATAATACTCCGGATTGATGGGATTTTCAGTACTGGATTTTCTATAAGGATAGCAAAAAAGTAATTATCTTCCGCTCATTTTGCAAGACCTTATCCCCCAAGCTTCATGTGGTAGAAATTTCAACTTACCGGGTCCGGGGAAAATGCTTATTTACTTGTAAGTGATGAACAAGTTTCTGTTCCTTCACAATGTCCGAGTGATTATCCGATAATTCTGTTTGCATGGACAACAGAGCCGAGTACATCTCGTTACTCTGCTCAGCCAGGCTCTTCATTTTCTCAGAAAAACGGTGGCGATCTTTTGTGGCCATTTCCACCCTCTTGTCAATTTCGGCCAGGTTATTGCATAGCCGGGTAATTAATAACTCCGACCAGGCCGGGTTGTTATAAATTGCATGCAAGTCGAAGGATTGAAATTTATAAACGATAGCTTTCGTGGAAATCACCCGAATAGTTGCAGATCGTGGTGCTTTAATAATCATCGCCATTTCGCCGAAAAAATTTACAGCATCAATGGTTGCAATCTGTGTTACCCTCCCCCGCTCAACCGCAACTTTGCCTTCTCTTAATAAATAGAGCGCATTATCATCCTGCCCTTCCTGTATAATGATCGCGTTCATCGGGAAAGTATGCAGATGGTTATGAAATTTTTCCTGCTCATCGGATGGAATGGCGGATATGTGACTGGCATTCATGGATTCGCCACCTCGGGAAGGCGTTCGGTATTCAGAGAATTTTGTAGTCAATTATATGACATTAAGACTTATTAATTATTTACAATACTGATAACTATGCCTGTTTGTGTGTGAAATTTGTCCAGCGTTTATTTGATATCTTGTCGATGGGTTTATGATATTCTTTTGACAATAACCTGATTGAACGAAGTTTAGGAATAGTACCTGGGAGAGGAAAAGCAATGGGAGATTACCTTCGCACTACCCGTGAATGTACATTTGATAGTCTGAATCCGATCCACGCTGCAGCTGTTCGTGCGTATATCGCGAAGCATGAACTTGGAGATGTGGAGGAGTCTGTTTTGATGTGCTGTGAGACAACCTCAATAAAACAAAAAAAAGGGCTGTTTGGCAGTAAGACCGAAACAAATTTAGTTGCTGTGGTACTTACCCCTCAGTGGCTGATCCTGACATCCAGTCGAAACAACGAATCTCCCGGTGTACTTTCCACCAGATTGCGCGATATAAATGTGCAGGATTACGAAAAAACTGATTTATATAAATTGATACAGGATACTGGTCTTGAGATTTCTGGATTGCGCATGGGTCCGGATGAAATTGGCAGTGTTTTTATTGGGCTTGGCCCAGAACCTGCGGCACACAAATTTCGGAGCATGCTTGGGGAAGCGCTGGCAAAAAGCTGAGCCGCTTTGTGATGATAAATCTCATTTGAATCCAAACAGATTTTCATGTCTGGCGTGGTGATACAATCCGTATTTAGAAATGCGCTTCTCCCTCCCGAACAAAAGAGGTGTGCAATGAGTCAGATTTACCTGAAGAATGCCTTTATCGTCACCATGGCGGATGATAGAAAAGTCTATGAGCGCGCCGGTTTGCTGGTGGAAGATGACCGGATCGCCAGGGTTGGAGATATCCGGTTCGAAGACTTGCGAGCGGACGCTGAAGTTATTGATTGCAGCGGTAAGTTCATCCTGCCTGGGCTAATCAATACCCACGTCCACACCACGCAGCAGCTTGGCCGGGGTCTGGCTGACGATGTTGACCTGTTGGTCTGGCTGCGGGAACGGATCTGGCCTTATGAAAGCAGTATGACCGTCGAGGATCAGGAAGTTTCTGCGCTGGCTTGCTGTGCTGAAATGATCAAATCTGGCGTGACCTCATTTGCCGAGGCCGGCGGCTTCCATGTTGATGCTATTGGCAGCGCGGTCAGCCAGGCCGGGCTGCGCTGTGCTCTGGCAAGGTCCACCATGGATGCGGGCCTTGGCCTGCCAAAAGTCTGGGTCGAAAGCACGGATGAGACCCTTGCTATTCAGACCGCTGCTTATGCAAAATGGCATGGCAGCGCGCAGGGACGTATTCAGTATTGGTTTGGTATTCGGACCATCTTCAATGCCACCGATGACCTGCTGCTCAAAACCAAAGAAATTGCGGACCGGCTTGGCACAGGCATCAATATGCATATCGCCGAAGTCCCGCAAGAAAACGACTTCGTCAAAGAAAAAACCGGTGGTTTTTCCACGGTTGAGCATCTCGCGCGCATCGGTTTCTTGGGCAGCAACTTGCTGGGTGCGCATACCGTCTGGCTGACGGATAGGGAAATTGACCTCTTCCGGCTGTACGATGTAAAGTCCTCGCACAATCCAGCCTCGGCCATGCGTGTGCTCGGTTTTGCCCGGGTTCCGGAAATGCTCAAGAAAGGGATCACTGTCTCAATCGGCACAGATGGTGCGCCAACGAATAACCGTATGGACATGTTCGACGAAATGTACGTCACTGCGCTGATCCATAAAGGCCGCACGCTCAACCCCAAAACGACCCCGGCCGAAACCGTTCTCGAAATGGCCACCGTACATGGGGCAAAATCCATCCTTCGGGAAAAAGAAATTGGAAGCCTGACCCCTGGCAAAAAAGCTGATCTGCTGATCCTGAACCCACGCAGTATCGGCACCATCCCGGTTCACGACCCGATCTCGAGCATTGTCTATGCCATGCATTCAACCAGCGTTGAAGCGAGCATGTGTGATGGTAAATGGCTGATGAAAGAGCGGGTTTTGCAGACCATCAACGAAGAAGAAATCCTGGACGAAGCTGCCGCCCGGGCGAAAGCCATCTATCTGCGTGCAGGGATCAACCTGCCCGATCGCTTCCCCACTGTCAGGTAAAGCTCATTGCAATATTTTTGCTCTCTCTTTTCGGGAAAAAATTCAGTGTTCAAGACTGGGCCCATCAGTCACAAGGTAAGGTTTTTGATAACATTTCAAGTGTATTTTGGCCAATAAGCGACCTATTTTGATGCCAGTTTTGCTTAACATAGGTATTGCTGCTGAATATTAAGCTATTGATTTCCCGATTCCGGTGGGCTGAAGCCCTTCCTTATGTCGTGGAAGTCGGCTAAAGCCGACTCGTTAGCCAGCCCGAAGGGCTTTCATGTCATGAGCCGGGGCTTCAGCCCCAGGCGGGCCAGGAAAAAGACATCTTGACTTAAACTTGTACGTAATGGCCTGAGTCCAAAGAAAACAGGATTTGTCTCTGGTTGCCTTGACGATTTTTCTTGATATGTAGATCTCTTGTGTGTACGCGACTCACGACTTCATTTAATTTTTCAAACTCAGAATAGAATCTTCCATCAAAATGCAGACCGAAACTGATAACCCGATTGAAATTAGCCCGGCTCATGTTGTTTCTGTTCGCAGCCTGGTGGAATTTGTTTTGCAATCTGGTGACCTGACCGCTGGCGGGTTTCAAAAGCGTGATCGTGCCCAGGCTGGCACGCAAGGTCACAAGCAAGTGCAGCGCTCCCGTCCTACGGGCTATCAAAGCGAAGTCGAGGTTGCCTATCGGGTTGAAGGCGCGGACCCGCCTCTGGAAGTGCGTGGCCGGATGGATGGCCTGTATGCCAGCGAAGAACCAGTGGTGATTGAGGAGATCAAAACAACCACCCTTAGCCTGGATCTGATCAATGAGGATCACAACCGGTTGCATTGGGCCCAGGCGCAGTGCTATGCCTATATGCTTGCCCAACAATACAATTTGAGCGCGGTCCGCATTCACCTGACTTATTATCACCTGGATAGCCGTAAAGAAAAGACTTTTGAGCGCTATTTTATCCTGGCCGAGCTGGAAACCTTTTTCCGCGGCCTGATCACTCCTTACCTGGACTGGTTTCGAAAGATCAGCGCGTGGCTGCTCAGGCGTGACGCATCGATCCGGCAGCTCGAATTTCCCTATGCGGATTATCGCCCGGGCCAGCGCGATATGGCCGTGGCAGTTTATAAAGCCATTCGAGCCAATGATCGCCTGTATGTACAATCCCCTACGGGCGTAGGCAAGACCATTTCGGCCCTTTTCCCTGCAGTTAAGGCACTGGGACAGGGGCTGACGGCCAGGATTTTTTACCTGACGGCGAAAACGCCTGGTCGTCTGGTGGCGGAAAAGGCACTGGATGATATGCGCCAGGCGGGTTTAGCGTTAAGAAGTGTGACCCTGACGGCCAAAGAAAAGATCTGTTTTTGCCCACCGGTTAACTGTGATCCGGAGTTATGTGAGTTTGCTCGTGATTACTTCGGCAAGGTAAAAAAGGCGCTGGCGGATATCGACCAGCACCAGGCTTATACCCGTCCGGTGATTGAGGAGATCGCCCGGCAGTATCAGATTTGCCCTTTCGAGTTTTCGCTGGATCTGGCTTTGTGGGTGGATTGCATTATCTGCGATTACAACTATGTCTTCGATCCGCGTGTATATCTCCACCGCTTTTTTGATTTTATTACAGAACCGTACGTTTTTCTAATTGATGAAGCGCATAACCTTCCGGATCGGGCCAGATCCATGTTTTCGGCTGAGTTGGATAAAAGGACAGTGCTGGACCTTCAGCATGACCTTAAACCGCACTTGCCCGAGCTGGCCAAAAAGCTGGGTTCGATCAATAAGCTATTACTGGAGGTACGTAAAACCTGCCAGGCGCAAGAAAAGGATGCGCTGGTTGAATACGCTGCGCCCGACAACCTGATCAAAGCTGTTCGGGATTTCAGCCAAAAGGCAGAGGACTGGTTGGTTTTAAATCAGGCTGCTGAATTCAGGCAGCAATTATTGGAATTTTATTTCTTGTGCAGCAATTATCTGCGCACAGCCGAATATTTTGACACGTACTATGTATCCTATTTTGAGCGCCAGGGGCCGGCCGATCTCAAAACAAAATTATTCTGTCTGGACCCGGCGCCCCTGCTAGCCGTGGCGCTGGAGCGCAGTCAATCGGCTGTCTTTTTTTCGGCGACACTGCTGCCAATCGATTACTTTATGAAGCTCTTGACCGGTGATGTGGATCACCCCAGGCGCATCTTCCAATCCCCTTTTCCCGAGGAAAATGTCTGCCTGCTGATCCACAACCAGATTTCCACAAAATATGCGGACCGGGCTGATTCCTACGCTGCGATTGCCTCGGCAATTGAAACTATCTGCAGTACGCATGTCGGAAATTATTTGGTTTACTTCCCATCTTATGCATATATGGCGGCGGTGCTGGAGCTGCTGAAAGAAAGCTTGCCGGAAAGGCAGCTTCTTGTTCAGGATCGAGCCATGACAGAAGCCGAGCGCGATGTCTTTTTGTCCCAGTTTTCCGCTAATAACCACGAAACGCTGGTCGGGCTGGCTGTGATGGGCGGTATCTTTGGGGAAGGCATTGATCTGGTGGGGGAGCGTTTGATTGGGGTTGTGGTTGTGGGTGTGGGCATACCACAACTGGGATTGGAAAGAGACTTGATCAAAGCCTATTTTGATCGCCAGGGCGGGCGTGGTTTTGCTTATGCTTACCAATACCCGGGTTTCAACCGGGTGCAGCAGGCGACTGGCCGGGTAATTCGGACCGAGACAGATCGGGGCATCATTGTGTTGATCGACGACCGTTTTAACCATGCGCGGTACCGCCAACTGTTCCCTTCGCATTGGCGCGGCGTTCAAGTTGTACATAACGCCAGCGAGTTGAATGACAGGTTGACGAAGTTCTGGTTGAGCGATTAGGGCTGCTGTTGGTGGGCTGTAGGGGATTGACCCGGGAATTGAACCCGGAACCCACTGATTAAGATCCGTGCCCTAAAACTGGCACACCTTGTATATGGGGGTATTTAGCCCTGACTGTCTAAGCAGTATACAATTCGGTAGAGGTAGACAGTCCGACCAGGG
>CAYWXS010000115.1:0-20143 GCA_964462245.1 uncultured Anaerolinea sp. | reverse complement strand
GCCCGCACTTGGGTATATCATGCCCGCACTTGGGTATATCATGCCCGCACTTGGGCACAAGGCACGCGCAGCGTCCCGTCATGTCAGCACTCTGCGTCCTCTGCGGGATAGCGTCCCGATGCTCTGCGGGATAGCATCCCGATGCTCTGCGGGACAGCGTCCCGATGCTCTGCGGGACAGCGTCCCGATGCTCTGCGGGATAGCATCCCGATGCTCTGCGGGGAAAAGGTTCGCCTTGTCCAGGCATGTTGAACATTGGATGTGCGCCGGACGGTTACCGCCGGTGATAAATCACCGGTCTAGGGACGACGCCCGATGAATCGGGCTAAAGCGGATTCACGCGCAGCGGCTGTCTCACTAGCGTCCAGATTGACGCGCAGCGGGATGCGAACCATCAGACGCGCCGGACGCGTGGCATATTGACCATTGGATGTGCGCCGGACAATTACCGCCAGTCATAAATCACCCCGCTACCGTACGACACCCGATACATCAGACAAAGCGGATTCACGCGCAGCGGCTGTCTCACTAGCGTCCAGATTTACGCGCAGCGGGATGCGCCGCACGCCGGACGCCCCAACCGCCGACCACGCCCCAACCACGCCAACCACGCCAACACCCCATACCGGAAATTCCTCACACTTACCCCCCAACATAAATCACCGGGCTGCCGAACGACGCCCGATCAATCGGGCTAAAGCGGATTCACGCGCAGCGGGATGCGCTGCACGCCCGACGCACCCGACTAGCCTGCCTAACCCTGCGGCACTTTCGGATAAACCTCGCGCCATACCCGCAAAAGCTCTGCCACGCTCCAGGCCTGGGCGGTACAACCACGCGCAGTATAGGGCGCATTCCCATCAAAAAACTCGCTCACACTGCCCAAACCCTGCACCGAGAGATGATCGAGAAAAGGCTCGAGAAAGACGCGCACCACTTCCGCATTCTGATACACACGCAAATGAGCACTCACAAATGGCCCAATCAGCCAGCCCCAGGCCAGCCCCTGATGGTAAGCTGGCAGCTGCTCTTTAGCATTCCCCAGGGCATGCCCAACATAGCCAGGTTCTTCTTTAGCCAGACTGCGCAGCCCCAGCGGCGTCAGCAGCCTGCGGGCGCAAATATCCACAACGGCTTTCTGTCGGGCCTTGCCCAGCGGGCTGAAGCACAGCGAAACAGCCAGGAGTTGGTTGGGGCGCAGCCTTGCGTCGTTGCCGTTCGGACCGTCGAGCACATCAAAACAAAATCCCAAATCAACATTCCAGAAACGCGAAAAACTGGTGCGAATGCGCTTCGCCAGCTTATCATACTGCTTAGAGGGCTGATCCAGGCAGCGCGCGAATTCGGCCAGGCTGCAGATGGCGTTATACCAGAGGGCATTGATTTCCACTGGCTTGCCCATGCGCGGTGTGATCACGTAGTTATTCCAACGCGAGTCCATCCAGGTTAGAGGCAAACCCTGCTCGCCAGCCGAAAGCAACCCATCCAACGGATCTACCCGGATATTATGAGCCGTTCCGCGCATATGCCAATCCACAATATCTGCCAGGATTGGGAATAATTCGCCCAGTAAGGCTTTATCGCCAGTTTCTTGAAAATAAGCACGCACAGCCTCAAAATACCAGAGCGTTACATCTGCTGTTTTATATTCGGGAATTTCTCCAGGCACAGGAAAACAACCTGGCAGCAGACCCTGCCATACGTACTGGGCAAAGGTCAACAGCAGGCTGCGTGCCTCAGCCTGTCGCCCGGTTACCAGCGTTAGCCCGGGCAGGCTGATCAGCATGTCACGCGCCCAGTCTCTGAGCCCCGGGTAACCAGCAATAATGGAGCGCCCCTCTGCCTGACCGGGATCGGAACGCTTAACAATGAACTGGTCGGCAGCCAGCAAAAGTTGGGCGGGCATATCCGGCGCCAGCGCTAGCAGCCCGGCTTCGTACGCCTGCCGCTCCCGCAGGGCAGCTGCCCCATCCAGGTTTGGGATGGCTTCGATGCTGACCACAAATGAAACGCTTTCGCCGGGCGCCAGCGTCACACGGAACTCCCCGATGTTCAGATGGTCTTCCATCGCCACCGTTCCACTCTGTTGTTCCTGGCTTAAAGAGAAATTCCGATACCAATGATGTTCCGGGCTGACTACTGCCCGATCGCTTAGAACGCGGAAGGGCACGGCCCCGTCAAAAGCACCGATGGATAGGCCATGCTCAACCCGCTTGATCTGCATCACCCAATTATCGCCGTGTGTTTCGCCGTGAAAGTCACGGTAATTGACCAGCGGGCGAGCTATTATAGTCAGCGGGGTCATAGCCTGGCGCAGGGTATAGAAAACGTAGGTGGTATTTTCGCCAGGCTGCATCCAGATTCGTTTTTCGAGACGCGCATCGCCAAAGGAGTAAGTCCAGACGGGGATCGCACCTTCCAAACAGAAATGCTCAAGATGACGATATCCATGCGGCTCTACGAGAATATTCCCCCAGCGATTGGCAAAAATATGATGAACCGTCTCATCGTACTCGATCGTCTCATCCAGCTTGCTAACCAACAAAGTGCGCCCCAACGGCGCTTTCAGGGCCGCGATCAACAACCCATGATAACGGCGAGTCAGCAGGCTGGAAAGCGTGCCAGAGGCATACCCTCCGATCCCATTCGTAACCAGCCATTCTGCAGCCTCTGCGCTGGATAGTTCTCCGCAAACATTGCGCCCCAAATTAATTGGCTGGATCGGTGTTCCTGATTCGATTGTTGGCTTGGGGTTGTCCATAAAATAAAGTCTCTCACATATCCGATGAATAAAAATTCGCAAATAACCATCAATTTATAAAATGATAGAGGCGCAACCCACACGCCCCCATCCGCAAACAATCAAACAACCCTACCCAACAATTAGCGCACAAAAAAAGATCTTCTTTCGTGACCCTTCGTGTTTTTCGTGGTTAAAGGTTTTTAATCTCAGTAAAAAAAGGTTTTCTTCGTGGTTCAGCCTAGCCAATAATAGGCTGTCTGCGCACCGCAATCATCGTAATATCATCATACTGGTCCGCAGTCGAAATATGCTCGGTCAGATGCGTTTTAAAACGCTTCAACAATTCATCCGCCGAAGTAACCGGTTGACTCTGTAAAAGCTCCAACATACGCTTCTCGCTAAACATCTTTCCGGCCGGATTGCGCGCATCCGTCACGCCATCCGAATAGCCAAACAGAATGTCGCCCGGCTCGAGTTGAGCCTCACCGATCGTGTAGACCGCACCCGGCATCATCCCGACCGGTGTGCCCGTTGCCTTCAACGAAGTTTTGACCTTGCCATCCTGGCCCACAATCAGCGGCGGGCAGTGGCCGCCATTGATATATGCCAGCGCACCTGTCTGCGGATCGACCATCCCAAAAAACAGCGTAGCAAAATAATTCAAATCCAAATGATTGGTCGTGATATAGTCATTCGTCAACGTAACTGCATTCTGCAAAGCCATACTGCCGATCGAAGGCAGTCTGCGTCTGCGGCCGCCTTCCACCGCCGGTAAATTATCGCCAAAGCCATCCATCAGGTTCAGGTTGTAATTCTGTTGAGCAAACGCCCGCGTCAGGCTGCGCGCCAGCGCCATGAAAAGCGCCGCACCCACCCCCTTATCGCACACATCCGCGATCACAAAACCCACCCGCCGTCCCTGCGCCATGCTGAAAGCATCATAAAAGTCGCCTGCCACCTCGCGTGCCGGGGCAAAATAGGCCGCCACGTCCCAACCTTCAGGCTGGGGCAATTCGCGCGGCAGGAAGCTCAACTGAATATCGCGTGCAATCTCCACATCATGCTCAATCTTATCGCGCAGCCGGTTACGGGCATCTTCACGTTCATGCAGCCGGCGCATGCGGATTTCCAGAAATTCACGCACCTGGGCTTTTAACAGGGTCGGTGAATAGGGTCTCACCAGGTAATCATCTGCTCCCAGCGTCAGGCACTCTTCGATGCTCTCGATATCCGGCTGCGCCGCCAATAAAATGATCGGAACAATCCGCAGCAATTCGTCTGCCGAAACCTTCTGGACGAAGTCAGCCGCAACCAGGCCCGGCGTATGCATATCTAACAGCAAAACCTCCGGCTTCTGCGATTGCATCATTTCGAAACCGGCCTCCCCATCATTGGCGACCAAAACTACATAACCGGCTTCTTCCAGGCAGTGTGCCAAAAAACCCTTATCATTTTCGCTGCCCGAAATAAGCAACAGCTTCTCTTTTTCGTTCGCCATGCGGCCAGCTCCTATCCAAACTTTCCAATCTATCAGCCTGATCCTTCGATCTAATCTCGATCAGTGCGCCTGTGTTATGTCACCTGCGGCCGGTTCACCACAAAAATATTCCGGTTGCGCTGATCGACAAATTCGTAATCAAACTTATCCACATTTTCGATCGTCAGGTAAATTCCCAACCCGCCAATTGGACGGTCTGCCACAGGCCGGTCAATGTGCTCCGGGCGGCCCACCAGCTTGCGCGGATCGAAAGGCGGGGAGGTATCTTCCAAAATGATGGTCAGCGCTTGCGTGTCCATCTCTGCAATCACCAGCACATCACCTGTCAGTCCGTGCTCATCGTAACCATGCACAATGATATTTGTCGCAATTTCATCGACTGCCAGGCGCAGGTGATAGGCAACTTTTTTATCCAACCCGGCCTGTGCAGCAGCCGCATTCACGAAATGTCCAATGTCGCTTAAGGAATCCAAATTTCCGGTTACAAGTAAGGATTGCATGAATGTCTGGGCCCAAAGGAACGCGAATTAAGCGCCCTCAATCTTGGCTGCATCATAACTATCCAGGAAGGTGACGCTGTTTTGAAAACCTGTCATGGTGATGGTTTCCATCACATTTTCCTGAAGGCTGATCATGTAAATCTCCACCTGGGTGCCCATCTTTTGCTTGGCAAAAACCAGGGCGCGCAGCCCCGCGCTGGCCATATATTCCAGATCCTGCATCAACAGCGCTACAGCCTTAACCTTGGCAGCCGCGGCTTTTTCAATATCGGTCCGGAAGGCAGGTGCGGCGGCAGCGTCTAATTCACCAGACAGCGTGATTTTTGCGACGCCATTAACAATTTCGTAAACAGATTTGAATGCCATGTTAGTTACTCCTGAATATTTTTTAGTTGGATAATAAATTGAAAACGGACTACTTTGCCAGTAGGATGATCACTGATCTGGGGCCCGCATACACATGCGTCTGGTCGCTCAGTAACGGTTCGCTGCCAGCTTCCCAAATATCTTGTGAGATGTCGGCGCCGGTATTGGCAAAGACATACCACTGGCAGCCCTGCGGGCTGGGGGGCAGTTCCACCATCTGGCCTTCCCAATGCGTATTGGTGACGACATAAATACTGTTATCCGGGCTCTCGCCACCTCTGGCATGTTTACCGTCCAGCATAAAGGCTAACAAACGGCTTTCTTCAGACCAATCCGGGTGCCAGGCTGTCGCGCCATGCCACGAAATATCCGGGAAACCACTGCCCATATAATCCTGATAACGCAAATGCCAGCGATTATGGAAGACCGGGTGCTGCTTGCGGAAGGCGATGCACTTCTTAAAGAATTCGAAAAGATCCGGATTTTTCTTCAGCAAATCCCAATTTAACCAGCTCTGTTCTGTATCGTGGCAGTACATATTATTATTGCCACGCTGTGTCTGGCCGACCTCATCGCCCATTAACATCATGGGCACACCCTGGCTGACCATCAACAGCGCAATCGCGTTCTTGATCTGCCTGGCGCGCAGCGCATTGATCTGCGGGTCGTCAGTTTCACCTTCCCAGCCGCTGTTCCAACTGTTGTTATCGTTGGCGCCGTCGTTATTATTTTCGCCATTTGATTCGTTGTGCTTTTGATCGTATGAGACCATATCCATCAGCGTAAAGCCATCATGGCAGGTAATAAAATTGATCGATGCTGTTGGGCCACGGCTGGCGTACAGATCGGGTGAGCCTTGCAAACGCAGCGCCAGGTCCGGCACCAGCCCGGCATCACCCTTGATCCAGCGCCGCAGGGTATCCCGATATTTTCCATTCCACTCGCCCCAGCGCCCAAAGGCCGGGAACGAACCCACCTGATACAAACCTCCCGCGTCCCAGGCTTCGGCGATCAACTTGCATTTCGCCAGCACCGGGTCGTTCGCCAGCGCTTCCAAAAGCGGCGGGTTCAACATGGGTGCGCCAGATTGGTCGCGCCCCAGAATGGCCGCCAGATCAAAACGGAAGCCGTCGATGTGGTATTCTGAAGCCCAATATCGCAGGCAGTCCAGCACCATACCGCGCACGACCGGGTTGTTGCAGTTCAAGGTGTTGCCGGTCCCACTGAAGTTAAAATAGTAGCCCTCGGGCGTCAACATGTAATAGGTGACGTTATCAATCCCTCGAAACGAGATGGTCGGACCATACTCATTGCCCTCGGCAGTGTGATTGAAGACCACATCCAGCATCACTTCGATGCCGTTGCTGTGCAAATCCTTGACCAGGGTCTTGAATTCATCCACGATCATGGTGCCATCTTTAAGCTTACCCGTGGCGGCATAGGCTGCCTTGGGCGCGAAGAAACCAACCGTGCTGTAGCCCCAATAATTAACCAGCATCTCACCGGTTTCAGGGTGATTGTGCACCCCTTCCAGTTCGTCAAACTCATAAACTGGCATCAGCTCCAGCGAGTTGATCCCCAGTTCTTTCAAATACGGGATCTTATCGCGCAAGCCCGCAAAAGTTCCGGCATGCTTGACGCCCGAAGATGGGTCACGCGTGAAGCCACGCACATGCGCCTCATACACCACCAGGTCTTCGGTCGGAATTTCGAGCGGGCGATCGGACTCCCAGTCAAAATCATCATAGACGATGCGCCCACGATGTTGAAAAATATTAGACCAGTCGGGCGTTTGGGCCCAGGTATCCCGTCCGCCAATCGCGCGCGCGTACGGGTCCAGTAGAATCTGATGCGGATCAAAGCGATGAAAACCCGGTTTGCCGCGTTCCACTTTGGAGTAGGCTGCGCCCATACGGAAGCCATATTCAATCTCTTCATAATTCAGATTAAAAACGACCATAGAGAAAACATTGCCAATCCGGAAATCGCCCCAAAACGGCTCGCCACTGCCCGGGCGCGTAAACATCCCTCGAAAAGGTATTTCTGCAAACGGAGCTGGCTCACCCTTATTAAAAAGCACCAGCACACAATAATCGGCATGCCGCGAGAAAACCGAAAAATTGACGCCACCCGGAACCGGTGTGGATCCAAACGGATAGGGCCGTCCTGGACGCAGTCCAAATTCCTTAAAGTTATGCGTAGCGTAAGTATCGATTCGATCCATCATATCCATAGTGAACCTGCCTATTTTAAGCGAAAGTCTGCAAGCCGTTCTCGACCGTATCGTGCACGCTAAAGTACCCCAGGAAACCGGTCATGGCCATAGTGTCCTTCAATTCATCGGATAACCCAACCAGGACGATGCTGCCCTGTCGGGCTGCGGTTTGGCGATAGAGTGATAGCAGCATGCGCAGACCGGCGCTGGACATATAAACCACCTCTGAAAGCACCAGCAAAATCCGACAGCCTGCCACCGACAAGGGCAGTACCTGCTGCTGCACAATCGAGGCGTTGGTGGCATCAATTTCGCCAACCACCCGCACCACGCTAACCTCTGCCGCGCTTCCCAGCGGGTGTTTAAGCGTTTCAATATTTACATCAATCATAGGATCAACCCTCGCCAACCAGATTCGGATTCCAATTTGAGTTAGTCCACTGCCACCAGGCGCACCTTAACGCGCACCTGCGCATTGGTCTCTGGCAGCTTGACGGTCAGGCGCTCAGCATCGAAGTTATCATAAGGCTGATCATCGATCCAGACGTTGCTGATGCTCACCTTGCCAACCGGCAGGATATCCGGCGAAACGCGCAGGATATTGCGGGCAAAAGCGCCGGGCTGGGGTTTGAAGTACAGGTCCATCGGTTGTTTATGGATCAAAAGATTGTTATAGACCGCCGAAAGATAGCATAATTCGGAGGAGTGATAAAAGCTCATCGAATGACTGCCCTTGAAACGCTCGGTGCCCAGCAGGTAAGGCAGACCATTCGCCAAAACGTTGAAATACACGCCGCCATCATCGTGGTCCAGGTGATAGGTGTTGTAGAAGGCCTCAGACTCGCGTGCGATTTTAAGATATTCTTCATCGCCCAGGGTACCGTTCAAGATCAGGTAAGCCAGGATGCCCTGTTCCTGCTGCCACCAGGCTTTGCGATCGTGAAAGGCAAAGCGGTTCCATTCCTGGGTCCCGTATTTAACCCGTTCCATCACGTCGTACCAACCGGCGCGCTGGGTATCCATGCCCACCTTGGGCATTTCTTCGGCGATCTTGCGCGCCAGGCTGACGTATTTTTCCTTTTCCTTCAGGCTGTTCATGCGCATCAGGTTCCAGGCGATCTTGAGGTTGTGCCCCACCACGCCGCGGTTTTGCTGCCACATGTGCTTTTGATCAAATGACCAGTCTTCAAAGAACTTTTCCTGCACAAACAGGCTGTGCTGAAAATCTGGGAAGTGGGCTTCAATCGTGTCAAAGGTGTATTCCAAAAAGTCAGCGTAACGCTTTTCACCGGTCGCCAGGTACAGATTGATCAGGTAAGCCGGGGCATGGTCACCCACCGAATTCCAGTTCTTCTTGCCTTTGTTGGGGCCAAGCGCATCACTGCGCGCATCCAGGCTGATCGGGTCCAGGTGCGAGAAGTAGCCACCGTTGGATTTGTCCAGGTAGAAGCGCTCAAATAAATCCACCGTCATTTCGGCATCCTTCAGGATGGTCGGGTCGCCGGTAATGCGGTAAGTCTGGATCGGTCCAGCCAGGGCATAGATCTGTTCGTAAGCCGGAATGGCATCCAGGTCATCGCCAAACTCAGACGCAAAAATCTTGTCCTCGCGCTGACCATGTATGTCAATCCCGTGGTACCAGTAAACGACCTTTTCATCCGCATCGTAGAAGCGCATGTGATCGCGCAGGTACTTTGTGCCTTTTTCAGCCACTTCCAAAAAGCGGTCTTCACCGGTCATCATATACGCCGAGGCCATGCCATACACCAGGCGCGAGATGGTATCAGTTTCCTGGCGGAAATTATCCAATTCTTTTTCGCCAGCTAAATTGATGATGGTGCGGTATTCTTTAAAGTCGATCGGTCCATGTCCAAACTGGGCCCGAATGTAGAAATCGCCCAACGAAACGATCTGCTTGACCCACCAATCGGCCTGTTCAAAGTCAAAACTGGTTTCTTTCTGACCCATGAATATCACATACTGGACTTCACAAGCCACATCAGTCGACTCTGGGTAGTAAATCCCGTACAAAAACATATAACGCCCCGCAACCAACATGTTACGGATCGTATCCGAGTCACACCAGGTGCGATTTTGGTCCAGGTTATTGGCTATCCAGCCATACGTGTTCGACTTGAGCTGGACGGTAAATTCCCTGCCATCCGAAGTCTTCAAGCTAAAAGTATCAGCCTTGCGATCATAGCTCTGCACATATCCGGCTAATGTATCTGAAAAGGTGAAATTCAATTTATTCATTCTATTTTCTCCTGACTCTTACAACAATAAATGAAGTGGACTATTGGTTTTGGTAAAGTTGTTCAGTCACAAATTGAGCATTCCAGGTTTAAGTCAGGCCGTCTTTTTCCTGACTCACAGAGCCCAAAAGTTGCGAGCCCTGGTTCACGACATAAAAACCCTTCTGGCTTGCTAACGAGTCGGCTTTAGCCGACTTCCATGACATAAGGAAGGGCTTCAGCCCACCCGAACCGGGAAATCAACAGTTTATTATTCCGCAGCTAAACCAATGTTAACCAATACTGGCATAAAAGTTTGTGGACTATTGGTTTGGGTTAAGTTGTTCGTGGTGCAGCAAGTCTTGTGCGGTTGGAACCAGATAATAAAGAATGGCTGCGCCAAATAAAATCTTAGCGGCGAACAGACTGAAAAAGGAGACGCCAATCGCCAGCAGGTAAATAACCGGTCCTGTTAATATGCGCGCATGAAAGGAACGAATCAATGACGGTTTGACTGAGTCACACATCAGGTGCCGGTTGTAGGTGGCGTACCACCAGATCAAATCCAGCAGTACCCCGCCAACGATCAAATTTATGGCATACAAGACCGTCGAAATCTGGGCATCACTATAACGCACCAAGAGCGCTGATGAAAACGGGACCCAGGTCATGCTCAATAAAAAAACAATATTCAACCAGAGCATCAAGCGGTCGTGCTTGAGCACATGTAAAAACACATTGTTATGCCCAACCCAATAGATTCCCAGGACCACAAAGGCCAGAGAAACAGTGAAAAATTCAGGCAAAATTTTCAAGAGGGCCAGTCCCAGATCCTGGGCTACCCGTTCCAATCCAACATCCGGGATTTTGACCTCAAACACCATCAAGGTAATGACGATTGCAAAAACACCATCACTCATCGCATTCATGCGAATATTATCAGCCGCGCCTTTGGCGTTGAAGATATTGAAGGTCGCTTCATTTAATAGTCTACCTAACCCCGAGCGCGGGGCTGCCTGCTCTTTTTTGAGCTGGTCAAATTCAGTCTTGATCGGTGTCGCACGTTTTTGAGATGTCATAAATCGAAGTTATCCCTGCTGGATTACGATTGCCAACCGGCAAATATCAATTCTGGAAAGTCAGTCCAGGGCCGGCGGGAGGGCCTGGTCAACATAGCCCTGATTTAATTCGATGATATTGCCTTCCGGGTCTGCCACCCAGGCGCCCTTCCAGCCAGGGATGAAAGCCCCAAAATCTGACAGGCCCAGCATAACCTTGACGGCACTGCCTAATTCGGCCAGCTTGGCTTCCACACTTTCCACTTCAAAAGCCAGGTGCCGGATGCCAGCAAAGGGATAACCATCATCCGTGGGGGCAGCCAGGGGCGACTGTCCCTTGGCTTTGAACAGTTCGATATAAAAAATGCCGGATTTAATGAAGATAATCTGGTCATCGCCCAATGGAATGACGCGCGCACGCCGAAAGCCAAAATATTTGCTGTAAAAGCGTTCCTGGGCTGCCGGGTCATTGCATGTCAGCCCGATGTGCGAAAATAAAGTTGGGGTAACTTTGGCCTTGACCGGTTCAAAAAAAGGTATCATATAAACTCATCCTCAATCTTCAATTTCAACAACAAAAAAATAAAATACTTGCACCACAACACAAACCAAACCCATCCATCACAAAACCACCATCACCCAATCCCAACAGGGAAAGAAAAAAACAAAAAAAGCTCTTCTTTCGTGTTCCTTCGTGACCTTCGTGGTTAAAAGCTCTTCTCCGTGATCTCCGCCGAAGTAGGCCCCAGCCCTTGTGGGGTACCTCCGTGGTAAAAGCATTTCTCCAATCGCCATCCAATCAACTAATGAAACTTGCCAATCCCAGAAAACCCCGGATCAGCCTGAGCCTTGCTGGCACCAGATAACATGTCAATGATCATACGCGCAAACTGGTGACAATGCCCGCCAGTCCGCCCGGTAACCAGGTCCGCATCCACGACCACATCCTGATCAGTGTAGATTGCGCCCATATTCCTGGCATCCCCGATCAGGTTGTTATGTACTACAACCTTCCGGCCTCGCACCAGTTCTGGCGCGGGCGCTACCAGCCACATACCGTGGCAGATGATACCCTTCAGAATGGACTTTTCAGCAAAAGCGCGTTTTAAAAACTCCGTGGCGGGTGGCAGTTTGTTGACATCCTCGGTGTAACGCAAGCGGTCAGAAACCATGCCCGCTGGCACGATCAGCGCAGAGAAGCTCCTGAGGGTCTGGTCATCCATCCCTTCGAAACTCTCCACATGCCCATCAAAGGGGATCTTGTATTCATGCCCCTTAAAACCAGCCGCCATCACTTCCGAGGTCTGGCCCCACATACGCGATAAAAAGCGCAGGTCGATGCCTTCTTCTGCAAAACGATGCTTGTAATACCAGATCTCCGGTTCGTAATAATCGCCTTCAATCATGATACCGATCTTCTTACCCTGTAATAATGTCATCTTACCGCTCCGTAAAACACAACACCCTGCTGACTTATTCAGGGTTCAGCAGGCTGCACAAAGCCTGTGTAGATGGCGCCTTCCAGCCTACTCTGGTTGGCATGCGAACGCGCCATCTACCTCAAGCTCTAGTCCAACTGGCGCTCAGGCCAGGCCGTGATCCTTCTTGATCATGTCGCTGGCTTTCTCAGCGATCATCATGATCGGTGCGTGCACGTTACCCACGTTGATCGATGGCATAATACTCGCATCAACTACACGCAAGCCATCCACACCATATACGCGCAGGCTGGGGTCAACCACCGCCAGGGCATCCGTTCCCATTTTGCAGGAACCTACCTGGTGATGATACGAATCACAGCGTCCGCGAACAAAATTTAATAAATCGGCATCATTCTTAAAACTCGGTCCGGGCATCAGTTCTTTGCCGGTCAGAACCTTGGAGAAAGCGCGGGTGCCAAAGATTTCACGGCACATTTTGGTCATCTGCACCATGCGCTTCACATCTGCATCCACCGACAGGTAATTCGGGTTCAGCAGCGGTTTTTCAAGCGGATCACTGCTGCCCAGGCGCACCCAGCCACGTGATTGCGGTCGTTGCAGGCCCGGGATCAGGGAAACTGAGTTGGGGTTGCTCTGACCCACGATCACGTCAAAAGGCAGGTGTACAAAGTTAAATTGCAGATCCGGCACAGGCATCCCGGCTTCAGATTTGCAAAACAGGCTGACTTCAGAGGTGTTCAGATGTCCAGCTGCCACCGGTTCTTTGGTTTCCATAATGGCGCCCGTCAGAACGTGATTGTGGAAGTTCTCACCCACACCTGGCAGATCCACCAGCACTTGCTTGCCAAACTTCTGGAGCTGAGCCGCTGGTCCAATGCCGGAATTGAGCAGCAAATGGGGTGATTCGAGCGCGCCCAGGCACACAATCACTTCCTGATTGGCGCGCACAGTTTTCATCTGCCCGTTTTGCACATATTCCACACCCACACAGCGTTTGCCTTCAAAGATCAGGCGCGTGGCCTGGCAGTGCGCAAAGAGCGTCAGGTTCGGACGGGTCAAGGCCGGGATCAGGTAAGCCACCGCATCGCTGTTGCGTTTGCCATCCTTGCCAATGTTGGCATGGTGCCAGCCGTAACCTTCCATCTGCGGACCGTTAAAATCATCGGTCGGTTTGTAACCCAGTTCGGCGCAGGCTTCCAAAAAGACCGGCGAAAGTGGGTGGTGCTCGTGGTTTTTAGGGTTGATAATATGCAGCGGACCACCCTGCCCCACCAGGTCGCTGGTCACATCTTCCTGGTCTTCCATCTTCTTAAAGTAGGGCAGTACATCCTTGTAAGCCCAGCCAGGGTTACCCATGTAAGCCCAATTATCATAATCCGCAGCGTGGCCGCGAATATGCATCATCAAGTACAACTGACTGGTGCCGCCGATAATCTTGCCACGCGGCTCGTAAACCACCCGGTTATTCAATCCGGGCTGGGGAATAGTGGTGTAGCCCCAGTCGATCTCCGAACCCAGCAGCATAAACCAGGTAGACGGATTTTCAACCGTTGGGCTGATTTCGGTGCCACCAGCTTCCAGCACCAACACCCGTGATTTAGGATTTTCACTCAGCCGGCTGGCAACTGCCGACCCGGCTGAGCCGGCACCCACCACGATAAAATCGAAATCACTCATGCTTATCCTCCAGATATTTGGCGCACGAATGGCGCAAAAGGCTTTGTATCATGAACATTACGCATATAGCAAATTTTCCCGGCTCGGAAGCGGAAGTAATTCATCACATCTGCCTCAATCGGCTCGCCCGGATATTTGGCAGCCAGGGCAGAGATATGCGAAAGCACAGCGCCCTCGTCACCTTCCACCACCATGTTCTTTAGCTCGTTCTGGAACTTGGCGTAAGCCTGTCCCATACCCGCCATCATTGGGCGCAGGGTCGCCAGGCCTTCAATCCGGCCCGCCAACTGCTCATCCATCAACATATCATCGCTGAACAAGTCACACCAGGCATCCCATTTTCCAGCATTGGCATATTCGTAATATTTCCGTACCGTATCCTGATTATCCATTAATGAAGGACGTGCGCCGCCGGCGGATGGGATGGCGCCTATTGTCTGCATCATGCCCAGCGCATCAAAGTTTTCCCATTCCTCGGCCACCTTGCCACTTTCCATGCGAAAGATGGAAAGACCGCTCACCTCGATTTTGTTGTGGCTGGCGGGTATGCCCATCATTTCGGCCATGTGGGTACCGCGTGAAACCCAACGCACCGTAACTCGGTCGCCAACCGCAAAGGCATCTTCCACCGAAAGATGCACATCCGGGAAAGCCACCCGGTAAACACCCACCAGACCGTTAAATTCATCCGGCCCATGGATCGAAGTCATCGGTAGATGACCCAGGTAATCCTTGCTAAAAATCTCATGCGAGGCTTCCAGATCGCCTCGATTCCAGACATCGTTCCAAATGCGCGAAACCACAGCCAGGTTTTCATCCGTCTGAGCCGTAGTAATTGAACCGGACCAAATTGCTTCGGCATCTCTATTTCTATCTTTTGAGGTCATAAGGCATCTTCCCTTTAACTGGTTTCAGGAGCTGAGACCAGCATTTATTTTATGCTTCGGATGAAGCACTTCCACCCACACCAAGCTGCTGCATCAGTCCCAGGATATCTTCATTATTCCAGCTCTCAACGATTTTCCCCGCCGCAAAACGGGCGATGATCATCTGGCCCCAGGCAACTTTTTTAGAAGTGGCAGGTACGCCCATCAGGCTGCCGGTTTGCGTTCCACTTTTCGTTACCCAGGCCAAAACCATGTCACCATCTGTCAGCAGGGTCTTTATTTCGATCTGAAAATCAGGCATAGCCTGGTGAAACATGCTCACAACCGTTTTGATACCCTGGCTGCCGTTCGGCAAACTGGGATTGGAAGGATAGGATGCATCTGGGTGATAAATCTGGTCAGCAACTTCCAGGTTACCCTTGTTCCAAACTTCATCCACGAGGCGTTGATAAGTGATTTTGTTTTGATTGGGTGATGAATACCCGGACGAAACATAGGGTGGTACCGGCTCGGGAGGCTGCCAGGAGGGGGCAGGTGCAGCTTCAACCGGGATGACTCCCATTTGCTGCATAACGCTTAACCCATCCCACTCCTGCCAGCGGGCATCCATCAAACCATTGCCATCGAAGCGGAAAATTGCTGTCCCAGTCCAGGAAATTAATTTACCCGTGGGGGGAGCAAATCCCATGAAGTTAGCCTTATGTGTGCCGCTTAACCTGCCGCGCACGCCAACCAGGTTACCTTCTGCCACCACCTGGTCAACTCGGAAATGTAAATCAGGCATACTTGTAAGAAACTGAACATAAAGTCCCTGAAAAGCCGCTGCTCCAACCAGATCCTGAAAACCCGCGCCGCCGTAACTGATAAAATCGGGAGCGAGCATTTCATCAAAAATTGCGAAATTTGCCTTATTGGATTCGTCATACAAACGCACAATGGCATCTTTCATTTCGTTTACAGTCAAAGGCCGGCCAGCAGCTGCGTTCCTACCACTCTTCTGCGCACCCAGCCAGATCGACTCAGCCAGACGGTTGTTTTTTTCAGGTACTTTACTCATTATTCCATCTCCGAATAAGTGCTCTACTTCGAAAAGAATTAAAAACTATTGTTTGGTGCCGTTTAACTGCTGGATCATGCTGAGCATGTCCACTTCATACCAGCTCTCAACAATCTTGCCGTTCTCAATCCGCAGAACACCAATTTCAGTCCAGGTAGCTTTACGGCTCGAGGCTTTCATGCCCATCAAGTCGCCGCCAGTGTGCGTGCCGCTTTGGGTAAAACGGGCCGAGACCTGCACATCATCCGCCACCATCAGATCAATCTTCATCTGGTAATCAGGCATTGCTTCCCGAAACATCTTGACCATCATCTTGACGCCTTCGGCACCGGGCGGTAGCTGCGGCGCGCTGGGGCTGGTGTGGGTTGGCGCAAATAATTCATCTGCAGACTGCAGATTGCCCTGGTTCCATACTTCTTCGATCATGCGTTGCATGATTTGTTTATTCTGATCACTAGACATAGGTTATCTCCTTAATGGCTCGACGGTGTAACAAGCGGCGAACGAGACCAGAACTGATCATATTCGGTGGCTCCGTCGCCAAAAATAGAGCCTTTACCAGCAATAACCTTGCCATCGCGCCAGCGCAAAACATGCGCAGCTTCAATATCCATGGTCTTCTCGGGCTGGCCCTTGCGGAAACCACGGTTGCGGGTCAGGTCTACTGAATAATCACCCGTCACCAGCACGCCTCCGGCAATCATATCCATCTTGAAGCTGTGCGCAGACATTTCGCCTACTTTGCCCATAAAGGCCAGGAACTCGTCACGACTGGTATACCAGCCCGAAAGTTCGTTATGTCCTGGAACCTGCCAGACCATATCTTCCGCCCAGTACTGACTGATACGGCCCATATCGCCCGAAGCCAGGGCGGCATACGCCTCACCCACATGCTCTGGCGTAATGGAAGTTTCAATATCAAATTCCTTCGGCGCCTGGCCCGGTGTCGGGATCGCACCCATCTGCTGCATCATACCCAGCATGTTGAGCTCACCCCAGCCTTCACAGATTTTGCCACCCACCACCCGGTCAATCCCGATCGAGGTTACTTCAACCGATTTACCACTGGCAGGAATGCCATAGAATTCACCGGTCTGGGTCCCGCGGAAAGTCATGCGAATGGTTGAATATTCGCCTTCGGTGATGATGTCGTCCATGGTCATATGCCCATCCGGGAAAGCATCATGCCAGATCTTGACCATGCCTGCCACACCATCCGGGCCCTGCTTGATATCCTGCCCGCCCGCGCCGTGCGCAGTAAATTCGGGCGCAACCAGTTCACGCGTGATGGCGTAATTCTTCTTATTCCAAAGCTCAGAGAACCAGCGGATAAACAACGCGCGGTGTTCATCCGCATGCTTCGCACCAGCCTTGTCCAGCTCGGCCTGCAGAGCAGCCCGCGAAGGCAGCACCGCGGTCGCATCAGTTTTTTTGTCAGGCGCTGGCATCACGAAAGTGGCATTTGCATTAGTGCTTACCGCGATTTTGCGGTATTCGAGTGTGACCGCATCACCCAGGCTGACGATGTCGCCATGTTTCATTGGGTAAAGCCCGGTCACAATTACACCGTTAACATAGGTTCCATTGGTGGAACCCAGATCCTGCAGGGTATAGCCAGAGCTTGTTCTGACTAACCGGGCATGCGTACGGGACAAGGAACGTTCATCAAAGGGCAGCGAATTGGTTGCTTCGCGTCCCATCGTAACTTCATCATCCAGCAGTTCCACCACGCGGCCCGGATTTGGACCTTTCTGTATTACAAGTTGATAAGTATCAGCCACTTTTTTCTCTCCTGCCCGCCAGCCGGCTGCACGGAGGTTTTTCTCCGCTTGCCTGCCAGGCGATGCCTTCGACAAAAACTATTCACCTTCCCAAAGTCGCTGAGCGCGATCCCAGCTGTGGCTATGATCGCTGGAATCTACTCCGCTTTTATTTTGGGATTCGATAAAATTACGCATGATCTCGTTGGACTTCTTATGCATTTCTGCATAGTCGGGCCCGTACAAGAAGGGCAGATCAGGCAGCGGTGCACCACCGATCGACCACTCCATTTGAGGGGTTTCCTGGATGATGCAGTATGTATAGGGTCGGGCAACATCACCCACCACGCTGATAAATGTGTCAGTCATTTTTTTGAGCAAGTCACGCTTCTGCTCAGGGCTGGTAAGGACCACCCCTTCAATCACCTGGATCGTGATAATTGGCATTGTTTTCTCCTTCAATAAATAAGAACTACAAGTAACAGTACTTTAAAAATATTCCAGGCACGCATGTTTTATAAGTCTGCTCTCGCCGGATCACTTATTGACCAAGCTGCTTCATTAACTCGGCACTGTCAAAAACACTCACAGCATCTCGAATTTTTCCATCTACCAGGTGAGCAATCAGGATACCGGTAATGGCGATTGTGCGACCACTGGGTTGCAGCCCGGCAAATACAGCCTGATGGGTGCCGCGATAGGTATAGTGCACTACCACGCTATCATTTTCACCCACAACTTCATCCTGGGTAAAATGAATGTCGGGGAAAGCAGTGCGAAACAAAGTCACCCTTTGTTTCAACTGTTCGCGTCCCTGGGTCAGCCCACGTGCCTGAGAACTTCCATCCGACCGCACAGGCGCATCCAAAACGTAATCGCTCGTGTATATTTCGTCGACCACATCCAACTGGCCCTGATTCAAAACTTGATTAAAATGGCGATCGAGTACAGCTTTGTTCATTTCGACAGACATGGTTACCTTTAAAATGTTAAATAATTAATGCGTGGCAGGTGTGACAGCCGGAGAGTTGGACCAGAACTGGTCATATTCGGTGGCGCCGTCGCCAAATATGGCGCCCTTGCCAGCGATTACCTTGCCATCCTGCCAGCGTAAGACATGCACCACTTCAATGTCCATCGTCTTATCGGCCTGGTTGGCGCGATTACCGCGGTTACGGGTGATATCCGCTGAATATTCACCAGTCACGATCACTTGCCCGGCAATGTTCTCCATGTGAAAACTGTTGCCCGAAAGCTGCCCAACCGTACCCATAAATGCCAGGAATTCATCCCGCCCAAAATACCAGCCGGAAAGACGGTTATGACCCGGCACCTGCCAGACCATTTCCTCGGCCCAAAACTGCTTGATGCGTTCCATATCGCCCGAGGCCAGCGCGCCGTATGCTTCCTTGACATGCTCCGGGGTTATACCTGCTTTGACGGTAGCCATACTCATTCCACCTTTGCTCGCTGGCTTATTCGGCCAGGCGGGCG
Organism: uncultured Anaerolinea sp.; assembly: GCA_964462245.1. Lineage (GTDB taxonomy): Bacteria > Chloroflexota > Anaerolineae > Anaerolineales > Villigracilaceae > UBA5195. The sequence continues at coordinate 1,212 of CAYWXS010000115.1, read as the reverse complement.
GGGATATCTTTCAGTTTGAAGACAGACCAAAAATAGCGGTCCACATTGTGCTGGTCGCCGGTATGTACATGCACATCAAAAATCTTGCCATCCTTGATACCGTAGGAAGTGCAGGTCGGGAAAGTAAATTCTTCATTGCCGATCTTGCCGTGGCCCATGTGCTTCTCAATCACGGTGCCATCATCCAGCACACCAAAATGAACATTGTCCACCTGGATGCCAGCCTTGAAGAGTGCGCCAAAGAACGAAATCACCTCGTCCACACCTTCAATCCGTGCGGAAAGCGGGTGATGCCCGGGCATCGTCCAGCTCATGTTGGGGTGGAAAATTTCGCGCTTGATGCTTTCCATGTCGCCTTTTCCAAAATAATCGTACATTTTAAAAACCAACTGTGTGTTATCCATGCTAATCTCCTTGGTTAGAATATGAAAATTTTAGCGAGTAATTAATTTATAACAAGCTGAGTTACAGCCTGGCAAAACCTGGAGCATACTTGAATGGCTCAACCGTGGCATTGTAGGAAACAATTTCCAAACCAAATGCATTCTGGCTGCTGGCTCGAATAACCCAGCGCTGAGTTGCATCCATCGAAACGCGCTTGCTCTTGGGCTGCGGAGCAATCCACCACGAAGCCTGCCAGCCAACGATAATATCCAGCACAAACTCGCTGCCCTGCGGGGTAATCTTGACTTCATTTACAAAGTGGTTTTCGTCGAAAAAGATGGTCGTGACACGGTCGTACCAGACCTTGAAGGATGCCTTATCCTTAATATCGCCATCCGGAAACGACATTACCAGCCCATCCGCAGCCAACAAGGGATAAACCTGTTCGATCGGAATATGAAAGTCCAGCGCCTGATACCAGGCGGCGACAAAATTTTGAATTTGCTGATCGGTAATCGTGCTCATAATATTTTTCCTTTTATGATTGAGGTCCACCGGGCCGAAATGCTCCTGGCCCCAGACCTTCTTGGAAACTTGACACAATGCTGCGCGGGCTAGCCCCGCTTCCTACGCCACAAAGAAAGATAAAAAAGCCCTTCCTTCGTGTTCCTTCGTGCCCTTCGTGGTGAAAGGTTTTTCTTCTCAAAGCACAGGCCTGTCCGACGTATGAGTTGGGTGTAAAACCGAGCATGCCCGTAAAATTATGCGCTGCCTTGTCATCCTTAAAAACAAAAATGCTATACACATGCGCAACACCCGCCGCCACCT
>CAYWXS010000114.1:0-20344 GCA_964462245.1 uncultured Anaerolinea sp. | reverse complement strand
GAGAAGGCTCCTCCTAATGACATAATTGGCGGGGCTGACATGAAGGAAGATTGCCGCGTCGCGGAGGGCACGCTCCTCGCAATGACACCTACGCGCAGTATGTTCTTTCACATTGAACAACAGCTTTTCTCTGTTGTGGAATCACTCGCAATGACAATTACGCGTGAAGTGTTCTTTCCCATTGAACAACAGTGATTTTCTGTTGTGGAATCACTCGCAATAACAAGTTTGGAGTATGGCTGAGTAGTAACGAAAAATAGTTGAAAGGCCCAGGTCTTTGACGTACCGCTAATCAAGGTAGAAGTCACCGAAAATATAGCGGAAATCAAAGAATTGTCGCAATGGAGCATAACTTGCTTTTGGCATTTAGACCTTTCCCCCCAGCCCCCTTCCCGTGCAGTAATCGGGACTATCCCAAAAAACGGGAATGGGGGGGGGCAAAACAAACCCGAAAAAAGGTTTTTTGTTTCACTATGCCACTCAAATAACCTTTGTCTCCAAAGGTTATTTGAGTGGCATAGTGTCCTACCACTTATTGCATAGCAAGTTATGCTGTACTGCCAATATTTATTGAGACCCATGAGCACTATCGACCTAAACAAGGTACATCTCATAACCAATTTATCCTGGCTGGATTTACGCCTGGAGCGTGAAGTGCTGCGTTGGCAGCTGGCAGGACAGAATCCTCAAGATAAATTTAGAGGGCTGCGTATCTCTGCCGATGAAACCTTGACCCTCACCCGGCAACCGGTTGGTTCGCATTGGGGCAGCAGGGTAAATTTACCAGAAGACGAAGAAAATAATATTTCTGCTCTGTCAGAAGAAGCCATATTGAAAGTTCGCAAAATAGAGCAACAAGCAGAAGAAGAAAATATTCCACTTCGAGTAAATATACTTGCAGAAATATTTGAACTTTCAGCCTTTGAACTCTGGTCTTTTTTAATATGCCTGGCCCCTGCCCTGGATCTACGCTATGAACGTATTTATGGTTTTCTGCAGGACGATGTCACCAAGGTCGCAGCATGTATCGATCTAATTCTGACCCTACTCGCAAATGACGAGGGACTTGATCGACTCGACCAAATCCAATTCTTCGATAATTCATCCACTCTGCGGCTCTTCCGCCTGCTTATCCCGGTTGAAGAAGCAGGTAAGAATCAGAGGGGATTACGCCAGGCCTTCCAGGTTGCGCCAGGTGTAGTAGATTGGATTTTAGGATTATATTCTCCGGAAGTTTCTTTGGGGGATTGGGCGCTTTTATTCCCAGCTGTGGAGAATGAAGAGGAAATTCAAATCGCTGCCCAGGTTTTTGAGCATGAGAATCTTCCCTCACGCGAAGTATTCACACAATTACGACCTTTCTTTTCGTGGTATGGCAATGATTTTCTACAACAAGAAACGGTTGCCCGACAGGTGGCTATCAGCCTGGGTAAACCGATATTAATTATTAAAATGCTGCCTGAAGAAAACCGCGATAGCGCCCTGGAAAAATTGCGAAATGCAGTTCGGGATGCTCGCTTGACCGGTGCTATCATCTATTTCCAGGGCTGCGATCTTTTCATAGACAGCGATAACTGCCTTCTACCGGCTTGTTATGAAATTCTTCAACTGGTTGAAGAGGTGGTTTTCTTTAGCAGCCTGGTTGCATTCAAGTTCAGCTCAGAAATGCCTGGGAATGATTATCCACTCATGCGTTCGCGTATGGATGGGCTGTCCAGTAAGGAACGTGCCGGCTTATGGAAAACACTGATTAAAGATATACCCGGTGAAATTCCCGATAAAGACCTGGACGTTCTTGCAGGACAATTTTCGCTCAGCAGTGGACATATCGTAGCCGCGGCCTCAACCGCCATCTCACATGCCATTCAGGAAGGTCGCGCGTTGGATATAAGTGATCTATTTTCAGCGGCACGCTTTCATTCGGGCCAGCACCTGGTGGAATTGGCACAAAAAATTGAGCCGCGTTACGAGTGGAGCGACCTGGTGCTGCCGGAAACGCCGCTCAGCATGCTGCAAGAAATGGTCAGCATGGTTAGGACCCGCACCCAGGTCCTGGAAGAGTGGGGCTTGGGCCTTAAACTGACTGCAGGGGCTGGCGTATCAGCCCTCTTCTCAGGCCCGCCTGGTACAGGCAAAACACTTGCGGCTCAAATCATCGCCAACCAGATTGGGATTGATTTGTACCGCATCGATCTCTCCACCGTAGTCAGTAAATATATTGGTGAAACCGAAAAAAACCTGGAACGCATTTTCGTAGAAGCCGCGCAAAGCAACGCAATTCTGTTTTTTGATGAAGCGGATACCATTTTTGGTAAGCGCTCAGAAGTCAAGGATGCGCATGACCGCTATGCCAACCTTGAAGTCGGCTACCTGCTGCAACGTATGGAAAGCTACAGCGGAGTTACTATTTTAGCAACAAACCTGCGAGCCAATCTGGATGAAGCCTTCACGCGCAGGCTGCAGTTCATCATTAATTTTCCATTTCCTGATGAAACCTATCGGGAAAAAATATGGAATGTCTTGATGCCCCCAACATTGCCCCGGGAGCCGGGGTTGGACCTGGGCCTGATGGCCAGGCGCTTCAAATTTGCAGGAGGCAGTATTCGCAATATCATCGTCAGCGCCGCTTATCAGGCAGTGAATGATGGTGGACAGGTTTCCATGGCGCATTTACTTCACGGCGCACGCCGTGAATTCCAAAAGATGGGCCGGTTATTGAACGAAACAGATTTTGCAATTTGACGAGTTTCTGCCATTCATCCGCCAATCGGACCATTTTGAGGTAGCTCAACATGACCATCGCACAAAAAACGCACCAGGAAAAGAAACAAAGCAGCAAGCCCAGTGGCAAACAACCTGGGCCTGGCACGCACCAGGCTGTCGATCGCGGTCAACTGCTAGCTGCCCCAGATACGCTGAACGGCACGGATATGCTCCATGCGCAAAGTGCGTTTGGCAATGGGGTTGTCCAACGAGTATTGGATGGAACGGTGCAAGGAGATGGGGATACCTTCGAAGACATGGGAGCAGGCTCAATTGCCAAGGTCCTCAAAAAAACGGGTGCGTCTGGTGCAATATCTTATTTTAAAGAGGATAGCCGGCTGAGTGAGGGAAGAAATGCTGTATTAAGTTCAACGGTCGATCAAGTGCTCGGTCAGCATGTGCTATCGAAAGAAACATACAAAACCTACAAAGGTGCCCAGCTGGGAGATCTTGAACATCCCGATCAAGATTTTGGGGGAACAGAATCATCTGCTGTACCTGGTGAAAAATTAACCAAAAATACATACACTGGTGAACCTATTTCAAAAGATGCCTACCTTGCTGCTATAAGAGGAGGTGATGGTGCACTTGTAAAGCAAGAAAAGGATGCACGTGGCGAGAATGTTTACCGGGGTAACATGGTTCAGCAGTACCAACACCATGATTTTACAAACCCACTTACGCAGCAAACTCTGGCAGACATCCAGACCCAGGATGCCATCACAGGGCAGCAGGACCGGCATGGCGGCAACCTGGTGATTGACCCAGCCAGCGGACGGGCGCATGGGTACGATAATGACCGGATCGATCTCCGTCAGGTAAGCGGGGTAGCTTTTGGAAATTTACGGAAACCAGCGGCAAAGCCTATGAGCATCCTGGATAAGCTGTTCCATCGTAAAGAATTGCAGGAGCAACGCAAGGCCGAATTAGCAGCCCATGCACCAAAGCGGCGTGCCGCACGCATAAGAGCCCTAAAACAGGTAGATGATCCGAGGGATAAAAATCTTGGCCTGCCTTCTCACATGAGTGAAAGAACTGCGTCTTCTTTGATCGGGTTGAAATCGAAGGATTTTATCCAGCAAATGATCGAAAGCGACCCTAAAAACATTGAACGCATGACCATAAAAGAAGTTGAAGACTTACGTAATCGTTACAGCGCAGTTCGGCGCTACGCCAAAGCCGGCGCAGCTGCAGCCGCTATGCAAGCGCAAACGAATGGGCAGCCATCCAACCTGATCACGGCTGCCCAGGCAGCAAAATGGGGAAGCGCTGACTACCAGGGCATGGTTAAACAAGGCACGGGCGACATGCTTCCCAGGCTTGTTACGGAAGGCGGCTGGGGCGCACAAACATATAATGAACAGATGGCGGCCCCTACAAGGCGATTATTTAACGGTCAAAACACAATCGGAAAAGAAGGTGGCCAGGCATTGGCTGCGCGAGGTTATTTACAGCGTTCAGTTAAAGCATACAATTATGCTCGCAGCGGGGCAGGACAGGGAGTATTGGGTGTATCCAATCCAGAATCGGATTTGCCAACACATATTGACATGGAAGGCGGATTGGCTGCTGCCGCTGCGCCTTCAACGGCAGCCAGTGAATTAAACCTGCCACCAAAGCCAACTATGCCCGCCCCACGTCCAAATACACCTCTTCCGACAGAACCAATGGTGTTGGCCAGCTCTGAGCCAGACCACAAGCGCAGCGAAGTAGTGGGCCGTGGAGGCGAACTTCCCCGGCAGGTCAGCGCCGCCATCCAAAAACAACGCGGCGGCGGGGTGACCCTGCCAGAAACAATCCAGACCGAAGCTAGAAATATCCTCGGGCATGATTTCAGTGATGTGCGCATCCACACCGGGCCGGAAGCCCAGCGCCTGAGCCGCAGCATTCAGGCCAAAGCCTTCGCCATTGGCAAGGATATCTTCTTCAAGCAGGGTGTCTACGCCCCGGGCAGCATCTCTGGGCGCGAAACCTTACTCCACGAACTTACCCACGTCGCTCAGCAAACGGGCAGCAGGAACAACGCGCCACTGCGCCTGGGCGCTCCAGATACAGCACACGAAAAACAGGCCGAGCAAATCAGCAAGGACCACAGCACACCCAGCGCTCCTGGCTCGGGACAGGCTGGTGTAGTCCAGCGCAGTACCTTGAAAGAATAGCATTCCGAACCGGGCTGCAAAACCAAAACCCTGGCTGGCAATCAGCAGAAATGGGGTCGGGCGCAGTTACGCAAACTCGGGAAAGAATATATCAATCATTTTTTCAGCTAATCCAGCCAGGCGATTCAATAACCTTTGAAACCAAAATGACCTCTGTCCAGAAAACCCACCAATCACAAAAGACCTCCAAGCCGACCCAGGCTCCTTTACCGAACCATTCACGGGGTAACGCTTTCAACCCGGGCCAGCTGCTTTCTGCGACCGAAACGCTCTCTTCAGTTGACGTGCTTTCGGCCCAGCAGAAGTTGGGGAATGCGGTTGTACAACGCTCTCTGGATTCCACAATCCAGCGCGTTAATGAGGGGGAAGAATTCAAGGATTTGGGTGGTGGTTCAATGAATAAAGTTTATAAAGCTACAGGTGGTGAACAAGAAGGCTATTTCAAGCCGGATTTATCCGATGATTCCGGCAAACAGGCTGTTTTAAGTTCGACCATTGATAAAACGCTCGGAACGCATGTGTTATCAGATGAGAAATTTAGAACAATCCAGGGATCGAAGTTACCGGGCTTGGAGCCAACAAAAGCTTATTCAGGCTCTCAGTCATCGGCCGTACCTGGTGAAAAAGTCCTTAAGAATATTTTTGGAAGTGAAATTACTGAAAAAGCAGAATTTGACAAGTTATCGGTGACAGCACCATCGTCAGTTAAGCGTGATTCTGATGGAAAAATGTGGAAAATGACCACACAAGAACATCAACGTCACAAATACTGGCAGCCAGGAATACAGAGAGATTTGGCAAATATTCAAACACTCGATGCTATTACAGGTCAACATGACCGGCATGGAGGAAACTTCGCAATCGATGATGAGCAGGATACCGCCAGAGGCTACGATAACGATTACCTGGCTGGTGCAGCCATGCGAGAAGAAACTAGCAGAAAAGTTGATGAATATGCTGGATTGCGAAAATCAACCAAGTATGAGGATCATCTACAACCTGAGAAACCTCATTTATTATCACTTCCAAAAACAAAAGCAACCTACAAAAAATGGCAGGAAAGAAGAAACGCATTACGAACGAAAGCCATTCAATCAGTGGATACACCCTTCGGCAATAAATCCCAGGGCCTTCCTTCCTATATGGACGAAGCGACCGTGCGTACTTTGCTCGCCACAAAATCATCAGACTTTATAAGTCAAATATACGACAAGGACCCAGAAAATTTTGGCCGTCTTACTCAAGACAGGGTGGATGATTTACGTAATCGATACAGCGCTGTCCGGCGTTACGCCAAAGCTGGAGCCGCTGCAACCAATTTATCCGAGATCGACCCAAAATTGAAAGCTAAGTGGGGTCGCAAAGAATACCAGGATATGGTTACAGCGGGCACAGGTGGTGTACTCCCAACAATTGTCGGAAATGGTAAGTGGGGAGCAAAAACGTACAACGCTCAAATGTCAGATGCACTTGATAGACCGATGACAGGACAACAAGCCAGGTTTAGTGGCGCTCGAAGCTATTTAGCCAGAAATGTAAAAAACTTTAACGCAGCTTTGGAAAAACCGTCTGTGGAGGAAAGCGTCCAGACGCCTGAACTGGGAGCATTACCAACACTTCTCAACCCTCGAACGATGTTAAAACGCCAGCTGGGTAAAATGGATATTAAAAAGTTACCAGCAATTGTCGCTTCTTCGCCACCTATACCATCCGCTCCAGTGCCTGCTTTGCCGGTTGCCGAACCATCTTCCAGTGCGGCGCCTTCGCCCCATACTATAGCGGATAGCTCTCAGGCTGTGCAGCCTGACGTCGCTCAACGCGGAATGGATTTGATGGCGCAACAAATGGTTAATAAATATTTGGGGTCCGGCGTCATTCAATCCTCAAAAGAACCAGACCACAGGCGCAGCGAGGTGGTGGAGCACGGAGGCGAACTGCCCCAGCAGGTGAGTGCCGCCATCCAAAAACAGCGCGGCGGCGGGGTTGCCTTGCCTGAAACCATGCAGTCCGAAGCAAAACAAATCCTCGGGCATGATTTCAGCAATGTGCGCATCCACGCCGGTGCAGAAGCCCACCGCCTGAGCCGCAGCATCCAGGCCAAGGCGTTCACCATTGGCAAGGATATTTTCTTCAAGCAGGGTGCCTACACGCCTGGCAGCACCTTCGGCCGCGAAACCCTGCTGCACGAGCTGACCCACGTCGCACAGCAAGCTGGCAGCAAAAATAACGGCCCGCTGCGCCTGGGTGCGCCAGACACAGCACACGAGAAACAAGCCGAACAATTCAGCAAAGGCACCCGCACAGCCACAACTTCTGGCGCAGGACAAGCTGGCGTTGTCCAACGCAGTTATCTGGATGAAAAGCTCTCCCTGCTGGGTGGCAAAGCCAAAACACTGGCGCGCAAGGGCAAGAAATGGGGCCTGGGTCAGGCCCGCAATCTGGGAAATGAGTATGCCAACCATTTCCTGGGCGTCACTCCCTTTGGTAAAAAAGGCCCAAAAACCGGCGGATCATCCCTGTTGGATGGCCTGTTTTAGCCTCGATTTTTCACACTCGAAAAGAGAAAGCTGCATATGATTAGTGCACAAAAAGCTCACCCAGCTAAAAAGCAGAACAGCTCAAAAACCGCCGCGCCAGGCACAAGCGCGCGCCAGACTTTAAACCATCAACAATTGCTCGCTGCCCCAGAGACTCTGGGCAGCGCGGGTCTGCTGGCAGCCCAAAGTGAGCTTGGGAATGGAGTAGTCCAACGCCTGGTAGATGGGACTGTCCAGCGCGAATTCGAAGGGATATCCGGTACCGCCAATTGGGTCATGAAACACCTTTCGGGTGGAAAATTACATGGTTATTTCAAACCGAATTCTGAAAGTGCAGATGCCAAAAATGCTGTTTTAAGTTCGAGCGTAGCCAAAATGATGGTTGGACCTGATTTATTTTCAGATGACCGGTACGAATCCCATAAGGGAAGTGAACTTGGGTTGCATGACCCGAAGAGCCTGGGTAAATCCTTTCCGGGGACATACTCACCACTTGTTGCCGGTACGTCAGGTTTTCATAAAGAATATAGCAAAACTCCGCTAACCGGTGACGCACTGCAAGAAGCACGCACAAAAAAAGCCATGGGAGATAATGGCCAATTTAAATGGGAAGAGGATACACCTTATGCTCCCATTGGAGCTGTCTTCCACCGGCATGCTTACCATAAACCAGCTATTCAAAAAGACCTGGCTAACATCCATACGATGGACGCCATTGTGGGTCAGATGGACAGACATTCTGGCAATCTGGCGATTGATGATGCCGGCGGCCGCGCAAGGGCATTTGACAACGATTTATTAGAAGGATCTTATATGTATGATAAAGGTCCTACAACCGTATATGATTCTTTTGAGAGCATGCGAACAAAGCAACCCAAAAAAAATATTTTTGATACACAGGAAAAATACGAGAGCAAGCTTGAAGTCTGGAAAAAACAAAAAGCCAAAGCACGCCTGGAAGCCTTGCAACATGTAAATTTGGGCAAATTAGATAAAACACAAGGTCTACCCTCGCATATGGATTATGACACTGTTCAAAGTTTAGTTAGCTTAAAATCCAAGGACTTCTTAAAATCCCTCGAGACACAGGACCCTGCTAACTATAAACGAATAAGCCGAGACAAAAATATGCTCGAATCATTAAGAAATCGTTACAGTGCAGTCCGCCGATATGCCAAGGCAGGTGCGGCCGAACAACATCCCGAATTGCTATCAGAAAAACAAAAATCGCATATTGACGAGGACTATCTTAAACAGGTTAAGAAAGGGACAATGGTTCTACCGAAGATTGTAAAAACTTGGGATGCTCAAACATACAATGAACAAATGCAATCTTTTAAATCCCGAAACGACCCGATTAGCAGTGCTCGCAGTTATATGGCAAGAATGGTCAAGCAATACAACAAGGCTTTTGGGGGAACAGAACATGAACAATTTGCCGCAGGGAGCGAACACGGAGTAATCCCTACGAATTATCCTGAAGGTACCCCAATGCCCGATTTACCTGGGGCAGGCATTACAACACTCACTGAAGCTGCCCCGGGTCCGGCAATCGCCGCCATTACCCCGGCACCTGTCGTTGAACCTGTAACTGTAGCACCCGTTCCATTGCCTGAACTTGCAGCACCAATTGCGAACCCTATTCCCGCACCGCCAACCCGCAGCCTCCAGCATCAATTCCGGTCAAGGGACTTACGGTCCCCCGCTCCAACTCAAATGTTATCTGGACCTCGTGTCACTCCCATAGCCTCTCCGGTGCAACAACCTGATAAAATACAACCTGGTTTACTCGAACAAAATGCCCTCAGTATTATTAAAGCCTTCCATTTGGAGAATACACTGAGGCTGTCCGCAGAACCAGACCACAAACGCAGCGAAGTGGTGGAACAAAGCGGCGAACTGCCGCAGCACGTCAGCGCAAGCATCCAGAAACAGCGCGGCGGCGGAGCTTCCTTACCAGAGGCATTTAAGACCGAAGCCAGCCGGGTGTTCGGGCATGATTTCAGCAATGTGCGTATCCACGCCGGGACTGAAGCCCACCGATTGAGTCGCAGCATCCAGGCCAAGGCCTTCACCATCGGCACGGACATCTTCTTCAAACAAGGCGCGTATGCCCCGGGCAGCAGTGCAGGCCGTGAAATGCTCATGCACGAACTCACCCATGTTGTCCAGCAAGCTGGCAGCAGCAGCAAAGGAACCTTGCGCCTCGGCGCACCAGACTCGGCACACGAAAAACAAGCCGAGCAAATCAGCAAAGGCAGCAGCACGCCAGCGGCTAAAAGCTCAGGTCAGACCGGCCTGGTCCAACGCAGCTATCTGGAAGAAAAACTCTCTGCTCTTGGCGGCAAAGCCAAAGGCCTGGCGCGCAAGAGTAAAAAATGGGGTCTGGGTCAAGCCCGGAACCTCGGCAATGAGTATGCCAGCCACTTCTTGGGTATCACCCCCTTTGGCAAAAAAGGCGCAAAAAAAGGCAACGGATCATCCCTCTTTGATGGTTTATTTTGATGTTTTTTGAAAGGTTTTTTGTATGCTAAGCGCAACAAATATTTATCAGGAGAAGGATTGTGATCCCAGACGTTGACGAAGCTCTGCATAAGCTGCTAAACCTTGAAATTCCAATCAAGGACAACGAAATAGATGTGCTCTACGACCAGCCGAAACGTGATTGGGCATCACGCATTAGCAAGCCAACCATCAACTTGTTCCTGTTCGATATTCGCGAAAACTTGCGACTACGCGGGTCCGAACAATTCACACGGATAGACCGGGAAGATGGTACGGTTGAATTGCGTCGCAATCCGGTGCGCATGGACTTCCGATATCTACTAACGGTCTGGATTAAAGATGCAGAAGATGAGCACCTGCTGCTTGCTTCGGCGTTAATGGGTCTGCTGCGCAACCCTTTCCTGCCCGCGTATTGCCTCTCCGAGCAACTCAAGATCCAACCAGTGCCCATTCCGCTTGAAGTGGCTAATTTTCCGCCCGAAGCCGGTCCAGTGGATAAATTTACAGATCTCTGGGGTGTGCTGGACAATGAAATGCGTCCCGGAATCATATTAACGATAACTCTTTCGCTTGATCCGTATCTTCCATTAGTATTCCCGCAAGTAAAGACTCGCGAAGCCAATTTTGTACTCAATCCACCACACGATTTACCCGCAAGCGCCGGAAAGGAGAAAATTCTTTCCAAAAAATACCATGCGCACAGCGGAATATTGAAGAGTGACAAGTATGACCTGTCAACACTCACATTGATTCTTGTCGAACGCCAAATGCCGGTTGGGCTGAAAGAAGATGGCAGATTTGCACTGCCCAAGCTAGCCGAAGGAGAATACCATATCGATATTCTCTACAATAAAAAGGTGCTCAAACGCCAGAAATTCACCATTCCCGGAGCAATAGTCGAGATACAGGTATAATGCCCCGAAAAGTTTGAGAAAGGAGTCCGTTGGACAAAAAGCAATCATTCATCATTAACACACCTGTACTTTTCGACCACACATAATTTAGGAGGAACCCATGCCCGAATATCTATCACCTGGTGTATATGTTGAAGAAGTAGACCGGGGCCCCAAGCCCATAGAAGGCGTTGGCACTGCCATGGCAGCTTTTGTCGGCTTCACCGAAAAAGCCGAACTGGTGCGCGAAGTCGCCGGAGAGATGGTCGTCGAAAATCTGTTCAATCGTCCGCAGCTTGTAACAAATTGGACGCAGTTCACTGAACGCTTCGGAGGATTTGTCTCAGGCGCATATCTGCCCCAGGCCGTTTATGGCTACTTCATGAACGGCGGCTCGCGCTGCTACGTAGTCAGCGTGCGCACTTATCCCAAGGCCGAAGCGACCTTGTTGAACGCCCAGGGCAAGGCAGGCCTTAGCATTCGGGCACGCCAGGCAGGCGTAGATGGTTTAAAAATTCGCGTCCGGGTCGGTGATTTACTGCTGCCAGCACCTGCTGCCACCTCCAAAAAAGGGAGCGAAGAAGCCGCCGCAGCTGCTGAACCAGCACCTGTTGGCTCTGGAGAGTACAGCTTTAACCTTTACGTAGAAAAAGAAGGCAACGCCGGCGGTTGGAGAACCCTGGAAACAATCACCGGCATCAAAGTCCAGACAGCGGTGCTTGATGGTAAAAAGCAGACCGTTCTGGCCTTCAAGAATAACAAGCTGCCTAAATTTGTCGAAGTCAAGGTTGTTGAAGATGCTGCAATTGAAAAAGTCATGCCTCGCGAGCAGGAACAACCCCTGCTGATCGATAAAAAGTTGCTGGATGCGCCGACTGCCGGTGAATTCCGCGGCGACGTCAGCGAACGCAGCGGTGTGGAAGGCCTGGAAGTGATCGATGACATCACCATGGTTTGCGTCCCAGACTTGATGACCCCCGCCCTGGGTGAGAAACTCAACCTGGATATGATTAAAGCCGTCCAAATCATGATGATCGCCCACTGTGAACGGATGGGTGACCGTGTTGCCATCCTGGATACCCCCCCGGATCTAAATCCCCAGGAAGTAAAAAAGTGGCGTATGGATGTGACCGGGTTTGACTCCAGCTACGCAGCCCTGTATTACCCATGGGTCAAGGTCATGGATCCCGTCACTGAGATGAACATCAACGTGCCACCATCCGGACATCTGGCCGGCATTTGGGCCCGAAACGATAACACGCGCGGCGTGCACAAAGCTCCCGCCAACGAGGTTGTGCAGGGCGCCGTTGGTCTGGCTTATCAATGCACCAAGGGCGAACAAGACACGCTCAATCCAATTGGTGTCAATTGTATTCGTGCTTTCCCGGGTCGTGGCATTCGTGTCTGGGGCGCGCGCACACTTTCCAGCAACCCCTCTTGGCGCTACATCAACGTGCGGCGCTTGTTCAACTATGTTGAAAAATCGATCGAAAACGGCACCCAATGGGTTGTGTTTGAACCCAATAACCGCAAATTGTGGGCGCGCGTGAACCGTGATGTATCGTCCTTTTTACGCATGGTCTGGAGAGATGGCGCATTATTTGGTTCAACACCCGCGGAAGCTTTCTATGTAAAATGCGATGACGAACTTAATCCGCCCGAATCGCGCGACCTTGGCCGTCTGGTTGTGGAAATTGGCATGGCTCCAGTAAAGCCAGCTGAATTTGTGATTTTCCGCATCAGCCAGTGGGCTGGGCCTGGTTCTGAATAAAATCATAAATAATAAGGAGACATATTTATGGCAGACCGAGAAGACCCTCTTGTTGCATATAAGTTCGGACTGGAAATCGAAGGCAAGGTATCTGGATACTTCACCCAGGTCAGCGGCATTGGATCCGAGTCCGAAGTAATTATTCATAAAGTCACACTGCCAGATGGCAAAGATAGAACTGAGCAGATACCGGGCCGATTGACCTGGACACCCGTCACTATGAAACGCGGTGTAACCAGCAACACGGACATCTGGAAATGGCGTCAGGAAGTCGTCGATGGCAATGTGAACAAAGCCCGTATCAATTGCTCCATCATCGCCTATGACCAGGCAAACAAAGAAATTGCACGCTGGAACTTTGAAGGCGCATGGCCTAGCAAAGTGGTAGGTCCTGAGATGGATTCTGGCTCAACCAACTACATGATCGAAGATGTGACCTTCGTTCATGAAGGGGTTATCCGAGTCAGCTAACCCCACACCGCGGTGCAGTGAAGGTGACTTCACTGCACCGCGGTATTCCTAACCACGAGGCTGTGCATGCCAGTAGAACCACTAAGCGAACCAACTCCTTCGCATCAGTATTCACTATATGACGTGATTACGACTAATCCCTCTTCTCCGCTTGCAGTCTTTGATCGTCTGACTGGCGGAGAACAAACCATTTCCACCATCAGTTACCAGGCGATGGATGCAAATGGGATTGTCACCACGTATCACATGCCCGGAACAGTCAGTTATGCACCTGTTTCTCTGTCGCGTCCCATGGATGCAGGTGCAAAAAATACTTATGAAAGAGTAAAGGGCGTGCTCCAGGGAAAGTACAAGGACGCAAAAGGGAATTATTCTATTTCAATGAATGATACCCACGGAAACGGCCTGGTCTGGTGGCACCTTTATGGAGCAATTCCTATCAGCATTAAAGGTTTTTCATTCAATATGGAGACCGAACATGAATTTATCCAATTTGAAATTGAGCTGCAAGCCGAGCGCATAGAGATAATATTTTAAGAAATGATAGAGAGCAGATTTCATGAACTTTCAAACTGAATTTGATTTTGAATTACCAATGGGTTATGTGGATAAAGAAGGAAACCTCCATAAAAAAGGCAGCATGCGGCTGGCAACTGCCATGGATGAAATAACTGTCCTGAACGATATGCGTGTTAAGGATAATGAAGTTTATGTCGTCATCGTATTGCTTTCCAGGGTAATTACCAGCCTGGGAACACTGCGCAGCATTAACACCGGCGTGATTGAAAATCTCTTCGCCGCTGACTTGACCTTTCTGCAAGAATTTTATCGACAAATCAACGAAAGCGGGCATACGCGCCGGGAATTTACCTGCCCTCACTGCGCAAAACCCTTCGAGGTTGATTTATCCAGCCTGGGGGGGGCCTGAAAGGTTACCCCCTGGACCAGATTTACCAGGAGGCAGCCTATATTGCCTATTATTTCCATTGGCCCGTGAATGATATCTTCGACCTTGATCACCGCTTTAGGCGTCGCTGGGTAAAAGAGATTTCTGAGATTAATCGCAAACTAAACCTGGGAAAATAACGCATGAACGAACGTGATGAGATGGAAGACTTTGACTCAGGTGATGCCGATGATGATGATGACCTGCAGGAACCTGGCGCGCCAGACCAGCAGGACAAACCTCAGATTGATATGGAAATGCTCGCCCAAAAAGTCTTCGAACGCTTTTTGCGCGAATTGCTTTTAGAAAATGAACGAATTGGCAGGTAACCATGGGCTTGTTGCAAAATACTACGACCCTAATAAAACCGCAAAATGATTCGACCACCCCGCTAGGATCGTCGGAAGAATTTCCAATCCCTGCGTATCAATTTTCGATTGAAATTGGGGATGTCGTTGTGGCATTTTTTCAAAGCATCTCCGGGCTGGCGGTCTCGCGAGAGGTCGAGCCGCTTAAAATAGGCGGCCAGAATAACCATGCGTATGAGTTTCCTGGGCAGCTCACTTACGGGCATGTCACTTTTGAGGTTGGATTAACCTCCTCGGATTTCTTCTATAAATGGATGGCGGATGGACAGTTCTCCGGCAGGGCTGCTATTCGAAATTTTACGCTGGTCCAGCGCAGACCCAATCCCAAGGGTTCCAAACCTATTTTTGAAGAAGTAAAACGCTGGAATTTCATCAATGCCTTTCCGGTAAGCTGGAAAATCACGGACCTCAATATCAAGGACAGTCAGAGCATTGTCCTCGAGAGTCTCGAATTAGCTTTTGAATATTTTGAACCTGGCGTTTAAAATGGCTGACCAACCTCTTGCCAAGCGTATGGCCCTCCAGAAAATCAACATCCAGATGATGCTCTCTCCAGGTGGAAAGAAAACATCTGTGATCTCGCCTTCGCTGTCAATGCTGAAGGCATTTACTGATTTCGGTGGGAAAAAATACCTTTTAGCCTTTGAAAAAATGCGCACACTCGATCCGGCTGGCCTGGGCAGCCTGCGCCCAGGAAATATCCTGCAACCCATGATCCACTCATTTCAGACATCCTCAAATTTGCTGCATATTAAACCACCTAAAGCCGGGCCCAGCCCCTGGAGTAAGGTGGAGACAGTATTTCCTTCAACGACGGAAAGCCAGCCCGAACCTGCCACCCAGCCGGGCGAAATGCATGTGGGCAGCATCATCCCGCGCATGACGAGCCTGCCGAAAATTGAACCTACCCAGGATGCACCAGCTAAATTGCCATCCATATTACCAGAACGCAAACTGCCGGAATCTACAGTTCCTGTCCAACCGCGCGTTGCCGCCAAAGCGCGTCTCTTCAGTCGCGTTCAGGAAATCCAACCCGACCGTAGAGTTATTGACGATATTCCAAACCTTTCAGAACCGTCCCCGTTGAATGATGGGCAAAAAGATAATGTTTCCTTGATACCCATCCCTGACGATTCCCAATCTTCAGCTGCAAGTAAAAATATTCCGATCCCGGCGGATATTAATCAAATTACCAACACAGCATCGGATGATACCCAAAATAAGCCGGGTGTGGAAAAAAGTGCAAACAATCCTACCACCAGCCTGGTGAGCACTCCTCACCAGACAGTTGAAACCCATAACAAACCAAGCAATACTGTCCAACGACAGGCAGATCCAAGTCCAAGCAGCCCCAGCCGACCGGCTGCTTCCCCAAAGCCAGAAACCAGCTCACGAATCAGCCAGCCCGCGCCGGTGCCTGTTAATAAAGCTATCAGCCAACCACAAGCAGTCAGCCCGCTTTCCATAACACCTGTTCAGCCCATTGGTCGAGTTCCTGAATTGGCCTTGCCCGATAATATTATAAATAACGATCTTCCCCAACCGGTCTTATCTTCCACAAAAGCCATCCTGCCGGTAGAGCCAGATATTAACCTACCCCAAGAAATCGTTACTCCAATAAATAGCAACATCTCCTCCCCCATACCAGAAACAACAAGCGAAAAGCTCAACCCCCAATCCGAGAAACCTGGTCTGGATGCGCCCCAGGACGTGCAAGCCAGTATTCAAGATAATAAGCCAGTCACCAACCTGCCTCCATTGGCTCACAACCTGGAACAACCTGCGAGCCTTCCATTGGCCAGACCAGAATCAGTCAGGGCAAATCCACGCCCGACTCCCGAAAAACAACCGGACCAACACCAAGCGTCGGTTCCCGGTATTTCTGGCGCAAGGCTGACGCATCCCGAGGATATTGAACCGCCGGTCATGCGTAGCGCCATGCATAATGCTGGGGTTCAACCCCCGGCAGTGCCAGACATTCCAGAAACAAAAATCTCGCAAGAAACTGAAGAAACGCTGAACTTCACACAACCAGCGCAGAAATCAATCCTTCGGCAGCCCTTGCTGAGGCCCGAAACCCTCGAAATGTCTCCAGTACTTGGAATAAACAAGGCTAACGCATCCCAAGTATTTTCTCAGCTTGCCAGGCCCCTGGTGCGTCCCAATAAATACCAGGCAAACCAGTCGGCATCACCATTACCCAATCCTGCTGGTGACCGGATTGGACTACCCTTCATACAGGCTGGGGAGCAACCCTCCAGCCCTGAAACAAATGCAGCGCCAGCAGCCAGTGCGCCATTGGACTTTTCGTTGGCCTATCCAGCATCACCCCAGGCCAACCGGTTGGATGCTGCACCAACGGTTTCCAACCCCCCCGCGGCTAAAAAACCAGACTCCACTCCGAAGAATACCGAAAAAATTAACAAGTCCACTGAACCTGCCCTGTCACCCTCTATCCTCAGGACGATCGCACCTGCTGCGCCGATCAAAACTAATGCTGTCCAAAACACCATCCAGCGTAAAAAATGGCCGGAGCATGAAGGCTTGGGAGGCAGTGGCGTGGGAAGTTCCCCAGGTCCCGCGCAAGCGGAAGACAGTACCCAACAAGCTGAAATTGATCTTGAGCAACTGGCAGATGATGTGTTGCCTTATATCAAGCGCCTGATCGAACAAGAAAGCGACCGAATTTCCAGCCGTTTCCGATCCTAGAACACGAGGAATAGATTATGTCTGAATTGTCCAAAGTTGAACTTCATTGGTATACCCTCATCCCTCCCAATTCGGGCGTGATAAAATGCCAATTTAATCCAGCGACATTAACAATTAACAAATCCCTGGATTGGAATGGCGATAAATCCCCCAGCTTCAACTCGCCACTTCTGAAGTATGCAGGCGGGGACTCGGCAACGTATAATCTAAGCCTGTTCTTCGATTCATATAGCAGCGATCCGCCCAAAGACGTCCGGGAATACACCAACCAGCTTTTAGCCTTATCTTTGCGTGGAGCGGGTTATTCCATGTTCCTGCTCCCGTATGCTCAGCCGCCATTTGTCAACATGGTCTGGGGCAAAATTACTCTCTTCACAGCCGTAGTATCCCAGGTCAGCATCACCTTTACCATGTTCGATCCAGATGGGACACCCATCCGCGCCAAGGCAGATGTTTCATTCATTCAGAATGAAATGATTGGGGATGATATTGTTCCTGCGCAAAACCCAACCAGCCGCACAGATAGCCGCAAAACACGAGTGGTCAATTCGGCCCAACGCCTCGATCAGATCGCGTATGAAGAATATGGCGATTCCCGCTACTGGCGCTTGCTTGCCGAAACTAATGAATTAGATAACCCATTCCAATTGCTGGATGGCCAAATTCTCTCTATTCCACAAGACATCTAATTATATGGCAAAGCAGATTGTCCCAAAGTTTAAAATTTCGATCAACGGTATCGTAGATCCCATAATGCATGGGTACGTTACTGAAGTAGTTGTCGATCAAAATATCTATATGCCTTCCATGTTTACGATTACACTTGAAGAAAAGCCCAATATGGTAGGCCTGTTAAAATTTGTTGATAATGTAATTGTATTTCGTCTGGGTGCGCCGGTCAGAATCTCAGCCCTGGTATTTAACCGAAAAACCCAACTTCCGACCGAGAACCAGTTGATAAGCGGCGAAATCACCGCTATAGAGCCAATTTTTTCTGAAGGTGGAAAGATCCGCTTCCGCATTCGAGGCTATGACCTGGCTCATCGCCTGACACTCGGGAAAAAAACCCGCGCCTTTGGTGGCACATCCCCGGCACCCACTGTTACAGATACGCAAATTGTTAACTCAATCGCGGCACAAAATGGCATGATCGCCAGGGTCGATCCCCTCTCAATTACCTACAATTATGTCCTTCAGCATAACCAGAGTGATTGGGATTTCCTCTGGTCGCGTGCACGCATGCTGGGGTTTGAATTATATGTGGTTGGAAAAATTCTTAACTTTGTGAAAGCAGGTAAAGCCCGTATTCTAAAGCCCACCGCTCTAAAATGGGGTGAAAACCTGCAGCGTTTCGAGCCGCGCATCGTGGCAGCCGGTGCCGTCACCAAGGTGACCGTCCAGGGCTGGGATCCTAAAAAACAGTCCAAAGTTAAAGGCACATCTTCCATGTTTCTTGGCAATGATATTGCCAAAATACCTGGTGCATTGCTACCCGGTAGTAAAACGATCATGCTGGCATATTCTTCCAGAGCAGAAGATTTTATATCTTCTCCCATGGCGACATCCAGCGGAACTGCGGACAAGCTGGCTGCTGCACGCATGGCTGAGCACGAGAGTCAGTTTGTTCGCGCCAGCGGCGAAGCCGAAGGTCACCCTGGCATTATTGCTGGAAGCAACATTTTCATTTCACGAGTCGGTGCACGTTTTACCGGCAAATATTATGTCACCGAAGCGCGCCATATCCTGCGTGGTGGTGATTACCATGTCCAATTCCAGGTTGCAGGCCGCACCCCGCATACCATGCGTTATTTACTGATGGGAAATGACGTTTCAAGCGCTAACGATAAAATTAACGGCGTAGTTGTGGGGGTCGTAACCAACAATAATGACATTGAGACTCTGGGCCGTGTCAAGGTCAAATTCCCCTGGATGAACAGCGCCGTAGGCGAATTGGAAACCGGATGGGCCAGGATTGCAATGCCTGGCGCTGGAGCCGAACGGGGTATACTGTTTATCCCTGAAGTGAATGACGAGGTGTTGGTTGCCTTTGATCAGGGCGATATTAATTTTCCTTTTATTGTGGGATCTTTATGGAGCAATAAGAAGAAACCGCCAAAAGCGCCTGGCGGGCAAGCTGTTCTTGGCGGAAAAGTCAATCAACGCATTTTTCGCTCTCGCACAGGGCATATAATCATGCTGGATGACACACGGGGCAAAGAAAAAATTCTGATCCAGGATAAATCCGGCAAAAGTAGTATTGAGATCGACTCAAGTAAACGATCCATGACCATTAAATCCGAAGGAGACCTGACCATTGACGTTGGTGGAAAGTTGATCATTAAAAGCAAATTGGATTTATCCGTGGACGGACAAACCAAAATTGATATCCAGGCTAAAACTGGAGCCGTGATGAAAGTCGCCGCCAATGAACTGAATTTACAGCCCTCTGGAGCTGCATTGAAAGGCGCCAAGCTGGATTTGCAAGGTCAGGCACAGACCACCCTTCAGGGTGCGCAAACATCCGTCAAAGGTTCCGCCATGGTTGAAATCCAGGGCGGTCTTGTGAAAATTAACTAGAAAGGAACGAATTCTATGCCTCCTGCCGCACGCATGGGTGACCCCACTTCACATGGTGGCAGTATCACCGGTGGCTTTCCTACAGTTTTGATCGGCGGACAACCCGCCGCACGAGTGAGTGATATGCATACTTGTCCAGATCAAATCCCCGCGGTGGTACCAATCCCGCACGTGGGTGGACCAATTTCACCGCCCGGAAGCCCTACTGTATTGATCGGTGGCTTACCAGCCGCGCGGGTCGGTGACCAGGCCGTTTGCAACGGGCCAACCGCTGCAATCTCAATGGGCTGCCTGACCGTAATCATTGGTCCGTGAGAATTCCATTTATTGTGTAATAGTCAGCAATAGCTTGAACAAAATAAACGCTTCGAAATGTCATTCCCGCAGAGCATCGGGATGCTATCCCGCAGAGCATCGGGATGCTATCCCGCAGAGCATCGGGATGCTATTCTGAAAGAGATCGGGACGATGTGCGAACCGCATCACTTGCGTTTTGGTGGTGAAGCAATCCCGGTTTAGGCGGAAGATTGCTACGTACTCAAGTGCGAGCATGATATCGCGGAGAGCACGCTCCTACTGACATAATTGGAGGGCTGACATGAAGGAAGATTGCCACGTCGCGGAGGGCACGCTCCTCGCAATGAC
>CAYWXS010000113.1:0-20401 GCA_964462245.1 uncultured Anaerolinea sp. | reverse complement strand
CTTGCACGGGATGGTCCCGATTCTTGCACGGGATGGTCCCGATTCTTGCACGGGAACGATTGCTGCTCAGGACAGGACTTTTTCGGTGCGTTTCTGCGATCGGAAAACGACAGCGGATGCAGTTACATTGACGATTAGAGAAATAATAAAAAGAACCATGCCAATAAAGAACAGCGTGTGATAATGTACGCTGCCATTGGCCACCTCGCCCATTTCTGCGGCAATGGTGGCAGTCATGGTGCGCACTGGGGAAAACAAAGCTCCCAGGCTGGAAGCCAGTACGGGCGCGTTACCAGTCACCATCATGACGGTCATGGTTTCGCCAATGGCGCGACCTACTCCCAGCATGATAGCCGTTAAAACACCTGATCGTGCTGCGGGTAACGTTACCCGCCAGATGGTTTGCCAGCGTGTGGCACCCAGTGCCCAGGCGCCTTCACGGTAGGAGCGTGGCACTGAATCAAGCGCATCTTCTGCGACCGAGACAACCGTCGGCAGGGCAGTTGCACCCAGTAGTATCGAGCCGGTTAAAGCAGTCAAACCTGTCGGCAGGTTGAGCAAAATTCGTAAATTGGGTGCTAATACCAGGATACCGAGAAAACCAAGCACAACCGAGGGTAACCCACCCAGCAGTTCCACCAGCGGTTTAAGAAATTCGCGCGCCCAGCGTGGGGCGATTTCGGAGATATAAATGGCTGTCCCGATCCCAAAGGGAACCGCAATAAGTGTTGCACCCAGCGTAACGATGATGGAGCCGCTAATGAGCGGCAAAATACCAAAATATTTCTCAATTGGATACCAGCGCAGCGCAAATAAATCGGCCAGTTTAACTTCTTGTAAAGTCGGCAGACCTTCACGTAACAAAAAATAAAAAATTAGTACCACAAAGACAATGGCAGAATATCCCGCTGCTCGAATGGCACGTGTGATGATGTATTCCCGTAAGTTTAGTTCAGATTCCATAGGTTAAATTTGCCCAATCCCATACGTATACAACCGTTAATTATATATTGGAAATACGAAACTTCGTGCTTATCCAACCTATTTCAAGACCGGCACAAACCCCAGATTTGCCACAATCTGTTGTGCTTCAGCAGAGAGAATCCAATCCAGGTAATCCTTCTCGGCCCCAACAGCTTCACCGGCAGTGTACATATACAGGTCACGTGCAATCGCGTAGCTCTTGTCATTGACGGTTGAAATCGCGGGCAGTATATAGGCTTCGTTGGCTTTTTTGGCAATGGCGACCATTTTTAAGTCTTTTGGCACATAACCCAGCCCATCATAACCGATCGCGTTTGGATTCGAGCGCACTTCGTTAATGATACCTTCGGAGGATGGCAGCAGCAGTGTGTCCATGGAAAAAAGTGTCTTATCTTTTTTATCGCCCAGTCTCAGCACAGTTTCCAGAAAATAGACATGTGTCCCGGAATTTGTTTCGCGTGACAGCCGTACAATCGGCCGGTCCTCACCGCCCACTTCCTTCCAATTGGAGATTTTGCCGCTGTAGATATCTGAAATTTGTTGGAGTGTCAGTTGGTTGACCGGATTTCCGGGATTCACGATCACCGCAATCGCATCGCGCGCAATGATATGTTCGACCGGGTTCACGCCTTGCTTCTCGGCTTCTTTCAGCTCATCAGCGCTGATCTTGCGGGATGCATTGGCAATGCTGACTGTTTTGTTTAGCAATGCAGCGATGCCCGTCCCCGACCCGCCGCCGGTAACCGAAATGCGGATGTCTGGATGTTCAGCCTGATATTTTTCCGCCCAGGCCAGTGCCAGGTTGACAATAGTATCCGAGCCTTTGTTCTCAATATAGGCCGATGCACTCTCGGCCTGTTGGGCAGACGTTGAGCTGCAGGCTGAGATCGCGATGGAAAGCATAAGTAAGATGACAAAAAGAATTCGTTTCATAATCAGTGCGATTATATCGTTAACAGGCTGGAATTAATCAAGTAAAATTCAACCTATGATTGAAACCCCTGTCTTTTCTATTCGCGATCTGAATTTTTATTATGGGCATTCGCAGGCACTTTCCGGCATCAGTGTGGATATTAAACCACGGCAAGTGACAGCGCTGATTGGACCGTCTGGCTGCGGAAAATCTACTTTTTTGCGCTGTCTTAACCGTATGAACGATACCATTGCGGGCACACGTATTGAAGGTCAGATACTATTGAATGACAAGGATATTTATGATGAGGGTGTGGATGTAGTGGATCTGCGCCAACGGGTAGGCATGGTTTTTCAAAAACCCAACCCTTTTCCGCAGTCAATTTTTGATAATGTCGCTTTTGGTCCGCGTGTCCTGGGTCTTTCACAGGATAAAAGCGATCTGGAAGAAATTGTGGAATCCAGTCTTAAGCGGGCGGCTTTGTGGGATGATGTTAAAGATAAATTGCAGACAGATGCCCTGGGGCTAGCGCTTGGACAGCAGCAGCGTATGTGTATTGCGCGAGTATTGGCTACCAAACCGGATGTGATCTTGATGGATGAATCCACCTCTGCGCTGGACCCCATCGCTACATTGCGCGTGGAAGACCTGATCCAGGAATTGAAGCAAGACTTTACCATCGTGATCGTCACGCATAACATGCAGCAGGCGGCACGAGTTTCAGATGTGACGGGTCTATTCTGGCTGGGAAAACTGGTTGAGTTTGGCCCCACGAATGATATCTTTACCCGTCCACGCCAGGAACTGACAGAGTCCTACATCACTGGCAAAATGGGGTAGGCTTTCCCTGTTCGGGTTTCGCTTGCGAGTAATTACTTTTAACCAATCAAAAATTAAACATCCAAACTTTCTACAAAGTTTTTGGCTTCCAACAGGGTCGCATTTGTGTATGAACGGTAAACTTTAATAGCCTCGAGCAGTTGGCCTTTACGTTTTAATTCAGCCACATCCGGATAAGGGACTGCCACCGGCTGATCGACGTATTTTACGGACGACTGTTTTAATAAAAACTCCACCTGCCGCTCCAGCAGGGCTACACGGGCATTTAATTTGGCAAATTGGGCATCCTCGACCATTTAGTTTTCCTCTCTGATATTTCTGTTGAAATAAATATAATCCGAATAATGGCAAAGGTTCAGAGCTATATTCGGGCTTTCATTAACCAGAAGCTTGACTGTCACCAGTCCCAACTATGCATGCATTGCCCTGCGAGTGGTGTTTTGCACGTTACGCGGAATTCCGCGCAGCGTGCAAAACAGAAGAAAAAAACTACTCTTTCAGGTTCACAACCATTATTGACGGTATAAATTAGGTGGGGAATCAATTGCCTACGGCAGGTTGGTGCTCCCCATCAGATAGCGATCGCATTCGCGTGCGGCTGCACGACCTTCATTGATGGCCCAAACCACCAGGCTTTGACCCCGGCGCATATCACCTGCCGTAAAGACACCCTGAAGATTGGTGGCGAATTTCCCATAGTCTGCTTTGGCATTGCTGCGTTCATCACGCGCCACACCCAAGGAACCCAGGACAGTCTCTTCTGGCCCCAGGAAACCCATGGCCAGCAGTACCAACTGGGCCGGGTAAACCATTTCTGTGCCAGGGATTTCTTTGGGACCAAAGCGCCCATTGGCATCTTTGACCCATTCCACATTTATAGTGTGAACTTCCCGGACATTTCCTTCATCGTCACCTACAAAGCGCTTGGCAGTCACTGAGTAATTACGGGGGTCGTGTCCATAAAGCGCATTGAACTCTTCCTGCCCATAATCCATTTTGAATACCTTTGGCCATTCCGGCCAGGGATTATCCGCCTGGCGCG
Organism: uncultured Anaerolinea sp.; assembly: GCA_964462245.1. Taxonomy (GTDB): domain Bacteria; phylum Chloroflexota; class Anaerolineae; order Anaerolineales; family Villigracilaceae; genus UBA5195. The sequence continues at coordinate 16,622 of CAYWXS010000113.1, read as the reverse complement.
TATCTGCCGGGCGATTCAGGATTTCCAACTGCAACAGGCTGCGACAGTTATGCCGGAGTGAAGTTCCGACGCAATCTGTGCCGGTATCGCCGCCGCCAATCACCATTACATCCTTGCCTTCAGCCGAGATGAACGGATACTGGAAGGTCTGCTCACTCTGCGTAACGGGTTGATCCTGGTCCAGCAAATGCTTGGTGTTGCCGTGTAAAAACTCCATCGCAAAGTGGATCCCTTTAAGCTGCCGACCTTCCAGTGGTAGGTCGCGTGGTTTGGTGGCGCCACCGCACAATACAACTGCATCAAACTCATTGATCAATTTGTCTGCCGGGTAGTTTTTGCCTACTTCGGTGTTGGTAACAAATTTGATTCCTTTGGCCGTCATCAAATCCACCCGGCGTTTAACAAGCTGTTTGTCGAGTTTCATGTTGGGGATGCCATACATCAGCAGACCACCCACGCGATCAGCGCGTTCAAAGACGGTTACCATGTGACCGGCTTGGTTAAGCTGGTCTGAGCAGGCCAATCCGGCCGGGCCGGATCCCACCACTGCAACTTTTTTCCCTGTACGCGCCAGGGGCGGCCGGGCTTCAATCCAACCTTCTTCAAAGCCTTTTTCGATGATTGCATGTTCAATGCTCTTGATGGTCACCGGGTTGGCGTTAATGCCCAATGTGCACGACCCTTCGCAGGGTGCCGGGCATACTCGTCCGGTAAATTCGGGAAAGTTGTTTGTCTTTAACAACCGCTCCAGGGCCTGGTGCCACATGCCTTTATAGACCAGGTCGTTCCACTCGGGGATCAGGTTATTGATAGGACAACCTGAAGCCATATTGTTTAGCGTCATGCCGGAATGGCAAAACGGAACACCGCAGTCCATACAACGTGCGCCCTGATTTTTAAGCTTTTCTTCTGAAAAACCCAGGTGAAATTCCTGCCAATCTTTTATGCGTTCTGTTGGAGCGCGATCTTCCGGTAATTCGCGCCCAAATTCCATAAAACCGGTGGGTTTAGCCATATTGTTTTCCTTCCTTAGTTACCACTTACCCGGGTGCGATCATTTTTGTTTAATTCAAAAGCTGCCATGACCGCATCCTCGCCACTCAGACCCGAGGCTTCCACCTCTTTAAAAGCTTCCAGCATGCGTTCGTAATCCTTGGGGATAACGCGTACAAACCTGGGGAGTGATTTATTCCATGTAGACAGAACTCGTCGGGCAACAGGACTGTGGGTTGCATCTGCGTGGCGTTGGATCATGTCTCGGACTTCAATTATTTCGTCCGGGTCACTTAGCTGCTGCAAATTAACCATTTCCTGATTGCAGTTATTGGCAAAGCTGCCCTTTTCATCAAAGACATAAGCAATCCCGCCAGACATACCCGCTGCAAAGTTTCTGCCGGTTGTCCCGAGTACCACCACTCGTCCACCGGTCATATACTCACACCCGTGATCGCCAACGCCTTCCACCACAGCCTGGATACCGCTGTTCCGCACACAGAAACGTTCACCAGCTTTGCCGCTGATATAGGCTTCTCCGCTGGTGCCGCCATAAAAGGCAACATTGCCGATTATGACGCTTTCTTCCGGTGCAAAGCTGGATCCCCGGGGTGGATAGACAATAATCTTACCGCCAGAGAGACCCTTGCCGACATAATCGTTTGAATCACCTTCCAGGATCAGTGTCATCCCTTTTGGAATAAATGCTCCAAAACTTTGCCCGGCCGAACCATTGAACTGTAATCGGATGGTATCTTGTGGCAGGCCCGCGGCACCATAGCGCCGGGTGATTTCGCTGCCTAAAATGGTACCCACAACCCGGTTTATATTTCGGATTGGCAGCTCTGCCGCAACTGGCAGACCCTGCTCGAGTGCAGGTTTGCATAGTTCCAGCAATATCCGGTTATCCAGCGATTTTTCTAGCCCATGGTCCTGCAGGGTTTTGGTAAATGAGATGTTTTCTTCATCGCTATCCGGCCGGTACAAGATTTCGGAGAAATCTAGACCTTTGGCTTTCCAATGTTCAATCGCTTCACGCATCTGAAGACGGTCAGAGCGACCAACCATCTCGTCGATGGTGCGGAAACCGAGGCGCGCCATCAGTTCGCGCATTTCCTGGGCAATAAAGTGCATAAAGTTGACCACGGATTGAGGGTCGCCGTGGAAATTCTTGCGTAATTCCGGGTTTTGGGTGGCTACGCCCACCGGGCAGGTATCCAGATGGCAAACGCGCATCATGATACAGCCGAGTGTTACCAGTGGGCCGGTTGCAAAACCGAATTCTTCGGCGCCCAACAGCGTGGCGATAACCACATCCCGACCGGTTTTTAGCTGACCATCAGTCTCAACTACAATTCGGTCTCGCAGGTTATTTAATACGAGAGTCTGGTGTGTTTCAGCCAACCCAAGTTCCCAGGGCAAGCCGGCGTGTTTAATACTGCTGACCGGTGAGGCGCCAGTTCCGCCATCATAGCCGCTGATCAGGACCACGTCGGCGTGGGCTTTGGCAACCCCCGCCGCAATGGTTCCAACGCCGACTTCGGAAACGAGTTTGACGTTGATACGGGCTTTCTGATTGGCATTTTTTAGATCAAAGATCAGCTCAGCCAGATCTTCGATGGAGTAAATATCGTGATGTGGCGGCGGGGAGATCAACCCTACACCGGGCGTCGAATGGCGGACTTTGGCTATCCATGGATAGACTTTTCTTCCGGGCAGCTGACCGCCTTCACCGGGTTTGGCTCCCTGCGCCATTTTGATCTGAATTTCTTCGGCGTTTACCAGGTATTCACTCGTTACGCCAAAGCGCGCCGATGCCACTTGTTTGATGGCACTCTTTTTAGAATCCCCATTTGGCATGGGTATATATCGTTCCGGGTCTTCTCCGCCTTCGCCGGTGTTGCTTTTGCCGCCAATTCGATTCATGGCGATTGCCAGGGCTTCGTGTGCTTCCTTGCTGATGGAGCCGTAGCTCATGGCACCGGTCTTAAAGCGGTGACAGATCGAATCAACCGATTCCACTTCTTCGAGTGGGATTGGGTTGGCAGAAAATTTAAATTCGAGCAGGCCTCGCAGTGTGCCAAGCTGTGTGGTCTGGTCATTGATCGATTGTGAATATTCCTTAAAGAGCTTGTAATTCTCAGTTTGGCAGGCTATCTGCAGGCTGTGGATGGTTTTTGGGTTGAATAAATGATATTCACCGTCCTGCCGCCATTGATATTCGCCACCGGTTCTCAGGTTATTATCTTTTGTTCCACGTTTGTGATATCCGTCCAGGTGCCGCATCTCGGCTTCCTTGGCGATGATGCTCAGGTCTATGCCGCCGATGCGCGAGGGGGTCCATGTGAAGTATTTATCAATGATGCTCTGGTGAATACCGAGTGCCTCAAAGATTTGCGCGCCGCAATAACTTTGTATGGAAGAGATGCCCATCTTTGAGATGGTCTTGACCACACCCTTGGCAGCCGCTTTGATATAGTTTTTTACTGCTTGTTTGTATTCCAGGTTTTTGATTAAGCCCTGGTTGATCATATCCTCAATCGAGTCAAAGACCAGATAGGGATTCGTCGCGGTGGCGCCATAGCTGATCAGTGCCGCAAAATGATGCACTTCACGCGGCTCGCCGCTCTCCAGGATTAAACCGATCTGGGTGCGGGTGCCTTTGCGGATCAGGTGATGGTGCAGCCCGGAAACTGCCAGCAGGGAAGGGATGGGCGCATGGTCCCGGTCTACTCCCCGATCCGATAGAATGATCAGGTTGAAACCGCGTGCGATGGCAGCATCTGCAGCTTTGAACAAATCTTCCATGGCTTGTTCCAAACCAGCTCCGCCCGTGCCCGGTTTAAACAGGATCGGCAAAGTGGTACTCACAAAACCCGCTATCTTGCTGTGGCGTATTTTTGCCAGGGCGTTGTTGGTTAAGAATGGATAGTCGAGCCGGATTTGGTGACAACTTTGCGGGGTGGGTTTTAGCAGGTTGCTTTCGGCGCCTACCATTACCTCGGTTGATATAACCAATTCTTCCCGGATCGAATCGATGGGGGGGTTTGTGACCTGGGCAAAGAGTTGTTTGAAATACGAGAAAAGCAGCTTGGGTTTGCTGGACAATACTGCTGGAGGTGCATCGTTGCCCATTGCGCCGAGTGGTTCAATGCCATCCTGTGCCATGGGTGCGATCAATACCTGTAGTTCTTCATTAGTATAGCCAAATGCCTGCTGGTGTGAGATCAAGGCCGCCGGGTCGGATTTCTGTACATTTTCGGGTTTGGGGTCAGCCACATCCTGCAGCCGAACCTGGTATTTGTTCAACCAATCCCGGTATGGAAACTCGGAAGTAATTTTATGCTTTATTTCCTGATCTTCAATAATGCGACCTTCGCTGGTATCCACCAGCAGCATGCGCCCAGGTTCCAACCGGCCTTTATAGGCTACTTTTTCGGGTGGTATTTCCAGTACGCCTACCTCGGAAGCCAGGATCAGTTGATTATCGGTGGTGACGTAGTAGCGCGAAGGGCGCAGGCCATTCCGGTCAAGCATGGCCCCAATTACGACACCATCAGTAAAGCCCATGGCAGCCGGTCCATCCCACGGTTCCATTAAGTTGGCATGGAATTCATAGAAAGCGCTTTTTTCATCGTCCATGTGCTCATGGTGCGACCAGGGTTCCGGGATCATCATCATCATGACATGCGGCAGCGAACGTCCGGTCATAACCAGGAATTCAAGGCAGTTATCGAACATGGCTGTATCACTGCCATCCTGCCGGATGATGGGCAGGATTTTTTTGATATCACTGCCGAATAGCTCGGATTCGAACATGTTTTCCTGGGCTCGCAGCCAGTTGATATTGCCCCGCAGTGTATTGATCTCACCATTATGAATAATATAGCGGTATGGATGCGCGCGCTCCCAGTTGGGAAAGGTGTTGGTACTAAAACGCGAATGTACCAGCGCCAGAGCAGATTCCATATCCGGCTCAGCCAAATCCAGGAAGTAGCTTTCCAGCTGGTCTGAAACCAGCATGCCCTTGTAGATCAGCGTTTTGTAGGAGAGGCTGGCGATGTAAAAGAACTCACCACCCTCAAAAATACCACCATAGCGGATCTCATTTTCAGCGCGTTTGCGGATCACATAAAGCTTGCGCTCAAAAGCCATATCGTCGCTGATATCCGGATTCCGTGCAATAAAGATCATGCGCATTTTGGGCTCGGCGCGTTTTGCAGTGTTTCCGATAGCCGAGTTATTCACCTTTACTGTGCGCCAGCCCAATACCCGTTGACCTTCGGAGGCGACAACTTTTTCGAGTTGGATTTCGATTGCCCGGCGGTGATTAACATCCTGTGGCAGGAAAACCATTCCCACCCCATATTGGCCCGGTTCTGGTAAGGTAAAACCATGCCGTTCGGCTTTCCTTTTTAGGAAGGCATGCGGTATCTGCATTAAAATCCCGGCTCCGTCACCGGTGTTGGTTTCAGAACCGCGTGCTCCACGGTGGGTCAGGTTGGTCAAGACTGTCAACGCCTGACGGATAATCTCACGCGACTTTCTCCCATCGATGTTGACCACCATACCCACGCCACAGGCATCATGCTCAAATCGAGGGTCATACAGCCCTTGCTTGGGCGGTACACCGGGTAAATTGGCGATAGTAATTCTGCCATTTTCCATGTCATTCATAATTGCTCCTCCATCAAGCAGCTCGGGAAGATAGCTGCGGTTTATTATGTGATTGCATTACATGCCTTAGTCTTTCGTCTATCATTTGCGAAAGTAATTAAGGAGAAATAACACTCATAGTTGAAAAGAGTTATCCACCAATTTATAATTGCTGGTTGGTTGTGTAAATACTTATGGCTGCCCCTCAGAAAAACTACCAGACCTGTTACTAAACAGGTTGTGCTCATGGCACGTAAGTCAACATTTTATGGGCTGCTTTGCATCCTATTTATCGTTGTAAACAGTAGTTGTCTAGATTGCTTAATATACCAGAGAAAACTATACAAGTTTAGCCAATTTCGTATGGAATTCATTTCTTGTGGTTTAATTATCAGTGTAGGTGATATTAATATTTTTTTCAAAAAACGTGGTAAAACAGGGTTACCTGATAATTTTCAGGATTAACCAAATTTTATTCATTTTATCGCCCCGAAAGGCGATTTTTTCAAGTAAAGTCCCTTACTGCAGCCAAAGATAGCCTTCATTTTGAACAAGTACCCCCGTATGCTATTTCTTCCAGGGTCAAGATGTTGTCAAGCTTATTGGTTGGCTGAAAAAAATGGTTACCCGGATCTGAAATGACAAAAAACCTACCTGCCATAACTGCTTCAAATCTGCCTAAGGGCAGTCTGAGTACCCTCAGAGCGCACTGGGTTAGACGTGATACCATATTATGGAATACTGCCAACTCATATGATTTTAGTTACACTCTATTTTCTTTGCCCAGAAATTCAGCAGAAAAAGGGCCCGGAAACGCTGAAGCAGGGATTGAAATTCCGCTTGAATTCAAGCCGGATGGGATGGAAGATTCAATCCGGCTAAAGTTTCCGCATCTGGCTTCTTGTATGGTTTTTAAGCTGCCACCGGAAAGCTTGGATCTCTTGCCGGCAGCGCTCAAGGGACAATTGGGGGTGGTGGTCAGGGATGCGGGGGGTGGTTTTGTAGATCTGACCGGGATACAAATTCCGGGTGTGTTGGATGATCTCTATACGTACTCAGGCCCGCTCGGCGTAACTTTTGATGGGAATACCCCCAGCTTGCAGCTTTGGGCTCCAACAGCCCGCTCGGTCAGCCTGCACCTTTTCGATAATTCCTCCACCTCAATTGCTGAAAAACTTCCCATGCAGTGGGACCCCCAGTCCGGGGTATGGAGTCTGGTTGGGAAGCCCAACTGGGTTGAGAAATTTTATCTGTTTAATGTTGAAGTATACGTCCCGGCCACGGGACGGATTGAAAAAAACTTGACGACTGATCCGTATTCGCATAGTCTATCCACCAATAGCGTTCGGAGTCAGATTGTTAACCTGCAGTCCACCTCGCTTAAGCCCCGAGGTTGGGATTCATTTGTAAAACCTGCACTGGCTGCGCCGGAAGATATCGTGGTTTACGAGCTGCATGTGCGCGACTTCAGCATTTATGATCAGAGTGTTCCACAGGATTTACGCGGAACCTTCAAGGCCTTTACCCAACGCAATTCCCAGGGGATGAAGCATCTTAAACTGCTGGCTGAGGCAGGTTTGACGCATATCCACCTCTTGCCTGTCTTTGACATCGCCAGTGTGAATGAAGAGAAGTCCAGCTGGCGCAGCGTGGACGATGAGCTCCTGGCAAGTTACCCACCAGATTCTGACCATCAACAAATGGCAGTCGCCGCTATTAAAGATAGCGATGGCTTTAACTGGGGTTATGACCCTTATCATTTCACAACACCCGAAGGCAGTTATTCAACTGATCCGAATGGAACGCCGCGTATTCGCGAATTCCGCGAGATGGTTCATTCACTCTCTCAGAGTGGCTTGCGGGTGGTCATGGATTTGGTTTACAACCATACTTTTGCCGGTGGGTTGGATGACAAATCAGTCCTGGATAAGATTGTCCCTGGCTATTATTATCGGTTGGATGGCGAAGGTCGGATAGAGCGCAGCACTTGCTGCTCAAATACAGCCAGTGAGCATGCCATGATGCGTAAGCTGATGATTGATTCCATTCTCACCTGGGCCAAAGAATACCGGGTGGATGGTTTTCGGTTTGATCTGATGGGGCACCACATGCTGGCAGATATTCGCGCCGTGCGGGCTGCCCTGGATGCCCTCACTCCTGAAAAAGATGGGGTGGATGGCAAGCAGATCTATGTCTATGGTGAAGGTTGGAACTTTGGTGAAGTCGCGAATAATGCGCGTGGAGTGAATGCGGTTCAGCAGAATATTGGCGGCACGGGTATCGGCGCATTTAACGATCGCTTGCGTGATGCCGTGCGAGGTGGAAGTCATTTTGACTTTGTTTTTGAACAGGGCTTTGTAACCGGTTTGTTTTACCAGCCAAATTCATCCGAAAGACGTGGTTACGACTACCAAAAATGGCGCTTGTTCGAATATACCGATTGGATCAAGATTTCGCTGGCCGGCAACTTGTATCACTATGAGTTGACCCGTTCCAACGGTGATAAGGTTCCAGCCCATGAAGTGATTTATAACGGTTATCCATCCGCCTACGCCCTGGATCCCCAGGAAAATGTTGTTTATGTAGCCGCGCATGATAACGAGACGCTCTGGGATATCTTGCAGGTAAAAAGTTCTTCAGAGCTTTCCCTTTCAGATCGTGTGCGCATGAATAACCTGGCCCTCAGCCTGGTGGCCTTTAGCCAGGGTATTCCGTTCTTTCACTGTGGGGATGATATCCTGCGCTCCAAATCGCTTGATCGCAATTCTTACAACTCTGGTGATTGGTTTAACCGTATTGATTGGTCATACGAAACCAATAATTGGGGTGTGGGACTGCCGAGTGAAGGGCGCGAAAAGTGGGATATCTTCCGCCCATTGTTATCAAATCCGGCAATTAAACCCGGGCGGGCAGAAATTATGTTTGCCGCTGCAACTTTTCGCGAATTTCTGAAAATCCGCAAGAGCTCACCCCTCTTCCGATTGCAAACCGCCGACCCCGTCCAGCGTTGTGTTAAATTCCTGAATTCGGGTCCGTGGCAAATTCCAGGCTTGATCGTCATGCAATTAAATGATGAGGATTATATTGATCCGCATTATAAGAGTATTGTGGTTCTGTTTAATGCCTGTCCTAATCAAATCACTTTTGCAGATGAATCCTTTATCAACCAGAAGTTCAAGTTACACCCTGTACAGGATACATCTCCTGATGCGACGCTTTCGGAAGCCGTATTTGATGTTTCCATTGGCAAATTTACAATTCCAGGGCGTACCACAGCCGTATTTGTGCAAAAACACAAATAGACTTCTAAAAAAACCGCCTACCTGGTTCACCAGGTAGGCGGTTTTTTATTTCTTTCTTTTTTCCAATTCCCTGGCAACATCCTGCGGGGCAATTCCGCGGGCTGCCATCAGTACCAGTACATGATAGGTTAAATCGGCGATCTCTTCGATCAGTCGCTCATCAGCCTGTGAGAGTGCTGCTACCACCACCTCGGTGCCTTCCTCGCCTACTTTTTGGGCGATGCGCGGCAGGCCTTTGGCAAATAAAGAAGCGGTATAAGATTCTTCAGCAGGCGTGTTTTTTCGACTCAAGATGGTTTGATAAAGTTCATTAATTGCCATGTGATGCTCCTCAATTCATTGGATGGGTAATACCGGTTCCAGCACGCTACCGGTGACACCCGCAAGGTCTTAACTTTCTGATAGGTTTTTGTAGGTTCGATAAAAACAACTGTTTTCACCGGTATGACAGGCCGGTCCGGCAGGCTCGACCAAAATCAGCAGGGTATCTGCATCGCAATCCAGACGAATTTCACTCACTTTTTGAATGTTGCCAGACGTGCCGCCCTTATGCCATAGTTCCTGGCGCGAACGGCTCCAGAACCAGGTTTCCCCACTTTCAACCGTCTTTTCCAGGGATTCGGCATTCATCCAGGCCACCATTAACACTTCCTTGCTGAGCGCATCCTGAATCACAGTCGTGATCAATCCGTTCGAGTCGAATTTTAATTTTTCCATTACTCCACTCCCGTGCCCCGTACGATTTGCCAAGCAAATCGAACCGGGACTACGCAAGAATCGGGACCGCTGCGCGACCTTCCCAACCCCTTGCACTGCTGGGTGTCGTGCTAAGCCATGCGGATTTTTAACCCGCGTTTGGACAAATAATGCTTGATTTCTGTCACCGTGTACTCGTTATAGTGCAGCATCGAGGCGACCAGTGCGGCATCAGCTTTTCCAGTCGTCAGAACTTCGTACAGGTCTTCAGGTTTCCCGCCGCCGCCGGAAGCGACGACCGGGATGCCGACTGCTTCAGCGATTTGTCTCGTCAGGTTTAATTCATAACCCTCTCGGGTTCCATCCGCATCGATCGAATTCACCACCAGTTCTCCGGCGCCCAGCTCTTCCCCGCGCTGTGCCCATTGAATTGCATCCAGACCCATCGGGGTGCGTCCGCCATTGATCACAATCTCATACCCGGAAGGGATTTCACGGGTGGGTGATACGCGCAGGACATCCATGGAGAGCACGACAGCCTGTGCCCCAAAAGCATAAGCAGCTTCTGCGATTAACTGTGGGTTTTTTACAGCAGCCGAATTGACATTGATTTTTTCCGCGCCTGCCAAAAGTACGCGTGAGCAATCTTCCACACTGCGCAGCCCACCCCCGACAGAAAACGGGATAAAGACTTGTTCGGCTACCCGGCGTACTACATCGATCATGATGCCGCGATTATCGCTGGAGGCGGTGATGTCGTAAAAGACCAGTTCATCCAGCCCGGCTTCGTAATATTTGCGCGCCTGTTCAACCGGATCACCGATGTCACGGGTATCCACAAATTTTATGCTCTTCGCAAGTTTTCCATCGCGCACGTCCAGGCACGAGATAATTCTTTTACTTAACATGGGTGCTCCTGAAGTGTGGTCCCTAAATAACCCATTTTGCGAAATTTTCAAGAACCTTCAAGCCGATAGGTCCGCTTTTTTCGGTGTGAAATTGGACCGCGAAGAGGTTATCTGCCCCAACCGCAACCGGGAAGCTGCCGCCATAATCACAGGTAGCATAGATATGCTCCGGGTTGTTGGGCTGTGGATAATAGGAGTGCACAAAATAAAATTCGTCACCGGGCTGCAGGTGCCCCAGGATGGGGTGTGGTTGGGTCAGTTTGACTGCGTTCCAGCCCATATGCGGGATTTTTAAGGCAGGGTCGGTTAATTTAAAGCGGAGACAGGCACCGGGCAGGAAGTTTAGGCCGATGGTGTCCCCTTCTTCGGAGTGCGTCAGAATGATCTGGCAGCCAATGCAAATCCCCAGGATGGGTGTTCCGCGTTGGAAGGACTCTTTCAGCGCACTGTCCAACCCCCGTTCCTTGAGCACGCTCATGGCTGCCCCGGCCTGCCCAACCCCGGGGAAGATCACGCGCTCTGCTTTTCGAATCACATCCGGATCGGCACTGATCTGGTTGGGTATATTGAGGTGATCCAGACCGCGTTTGACTGAGGTCTGGTTCCCGGCTTTATAGTCCACAATCGTGATCATACAGCACCTGCAAAGCATTCGCGCAGCGAAATTTTCCCATCGTACAGTGCCCGCCCGATGATCACACCTGGCAGCCCGGCTGCCTGGACCTGCTGTACATCCAGCAGGCTGGAGACGCCGCCCGATGCCACCACCTGCAAACCGCTCTCTTTTTGAAGCTCAACCGCGCTGGCCAGGTTGACCCCGCTGTTGACTCCATCCCGGGCCACATCCGTCAGCACGCACCACTCCATCCCCTGGGATCGAAAGCGTTGTCCAACTTCCCTTACGCTCAGCGCGGTGCTCTCCTGCCAGCCTTTAATGGTCACTTTGCCATCCCGTGCGCCAATATCTCCGGCAATATGAGCCGGGCCAAACTCAGCAAGCGCACTTTCCACCAGGGCCGGGTCCTGAATGGCAGCCGTGCCCAGAAAGACCCGCTCCACACCCATCCCCAATGTCCTGCGGATGGGTTCCATACTGCGCATGCCGCCGCCAAACTCAACCCGTAGACCGAGTTCCAAAATTTTTTGCAGGGCCAGGAAGTTCGCCGTGGATTCCTCGTCGAAGGCTCCGCTCAAGTTGATGATGTGCAGCCATTCTGCGCCTTCGGCCTGCCAGCGTTCGGCCCAGGCGCGCGGATCGTCGCCATAGGTCGTCTGGCGCTTGGGGTCACCCTGCGCCAGTCGCACGACTTTACCGTCACGCAGGTCGATGGCAGGGAAAATGGTAAATATTTTTTCTTGTGTCATGCTTTATCCTTGCAGTGTACGGGCGCATGGCACGCGCCCCAAATTTATCGGGTTAGGGTACCCTTGGTGGAGGGTACGCCGCCGCGGCGCGGGTCGAGCTGCGTGGCCGCATCCAGGGCACGCGCAAAAGCTTTAAATAGCGCTTCAGCTTTGTGGTGATCGTCACGTCCGTAGAGTACGCGTGCATGCAGGTTGCTGCGGCTGGTGACAGCGAAGCTTTCCAGGAAGTGCGGGAAGAGTGTGGTCGGGATGCCACCCACCGGGGCAGCGCCCCATTCCGCCTGTACCACGCAGTAAGGCCGACCCGAAAGATCGATCGCGGCAAAGGCCAGGGTTTCATCCATCGGGACATAAAAGCTGCCCATGCGCACAATCCCCTTGCGCTCAGCCAGGGCCTGGTCAAAGGCTGCACCCAGCACCAACGCCACATCTTCCACCGTGTGGTGAACATCGATATGCAGGTCACCCTGGGCTTGAATATTCAGGTCAAACAATCCGTGGACAGCCACATGGGTTAACATGTGGTCCAAAAAACCGATACCGGTTGCGATGTTGTGCTGACCGCTGCCGTCCAGATCGAGTTCGATGGATATTTTGGTTTCGTTTGTGGCGCGTTCAATTTTCGCTGTGCGCATGGAGTTTTTCCTGTTCTATAGTCATGGCAAACCACGGCTTGCGACCTGGCCATGTTGGAGTTTTAGGCTAATCTGGAATGCTCACTCACCCAATTAAGCACCCAGGGCCGCAAGTAAGGCGTCCATTTGTTCCGGTTTGCCAATCGAGATCCGGATGCAGTCTTTCAACCCGGGTTTATTAAAATAGCGGATGAAGATACCGTGCTGCTCTGCCAGGCTGGCTTTGAGCTGGGCTGCATCCCGTCCGATCACCTGGCACAGGATGAAGTTGGAACTGGATGGATAGGGTCGCAGGTACGCAATGGATTGCAGGCCCTGCATCAGGCGTTCCCGCTCGGCAACCAGGGTCGAAACGGTTTCAGTCAGATAGGCGCTGTCTGCGAGTGAGGCGATGGCGGCGATACTGCCGGCTACATTCACGTTATAGGGTTGTTTGGCTTTCCAGAGGGTGGGCATTAACCAACTCGGAAAGGCCCCATACCCAACGCGCAGCCCGGCTAACCCGGCCAGTTTGCTGAACGTGCGCAGGACGATCAGATTGTCACGCTGTGCAACATCGCAAATTCGGCTGATGTTCTTACCGAGGCTGCCTGGCTGGGCAAATTCGATATAGGCCTCATCCAGTACCAACATCACTGGTAAAGCCAGCAGGCGTTCTAACGTTTCGGGCGGGATCAATGATCCGTCCGGGTTGTTGGGTGAGGTCAGAAAGATCAGGCGCGGGTTGTGTTTTTCTACTGAAGCCAGGATGCCTTCCACGTCCAGCGAAAAATCTGCCCGGCGCGGGATTTCAATCACGTGCGCAGCGTTCAAGTCTGCATCGAAGGCGTACATGCCAAAAGTCGGTGGGCAATTGATAATGCGCTCGCCCGGGGAAAGCATGACGCGCATGATCAGGTCAATCAACTCATCCGCACCCGAGCCTGGCAGCAGGTTTGCAGCCGGGGCGCCAGTGAAATCGGAAAGTGCCGCGCGTAAGGCGCGGCTTTCCGGGTCGGGGTAGATGTGTGCAAATTCCATCTCTGTCAGTGCCTTGCGCGCCCGCGGCGACATGCCGTACGGGTTCTCGTTGGCATCCAACTTGATAATATCCTGTGCTGCTCGTCCGATGCGGGCCGAAAGCACCTCAAGCGGCTCGATCGGAGTGTATGCCGGGAGATTTGCAATGTGAGCTGGCAGTTGGGAAGCGTCTGGCATGCGTCAGGCCTGGGGTTTGGTGCGTAAGTCAGCGGAACGGGCGTGGGCTTCCAAGCCTTCAGCCCGCGAAATCAGGGCCGCCAGGGGCGCGATCTGGGCCGTAGTAGCCGGGTTGAGCGCGATCAGGCTGATGATGTGGACAAAGTCCCAGACGTTGAGCGGTGAGGCAAAGCGCGCCGAGCCGCCGGTCGGCATGACATGGCTGGGTCCGGCGATGTAATCGCCCAGTACCTCAAAGGAATGTTCTCCCATAAAGATGCCGCCCGCGTTGGTGATTTTCTCACTTAATGCCCACGGGTCCGCTACAGCCAGGCACAGGTGTTCCGGGGCATACAGGTTGTTCAGTTCGGCCGCTTCGTCCAGATCACGTGTAATGACGATGCCGCTCTGTCCGGGCAGGGATTGGGCCAGAATATCGGCGCGCGGCAGGGTTTCCATCTGGCGTCCCACTTCAACCTGGACGGCTTCCGCCAGTTTGCGCGAAGGCGTCAGCAGGATGGCGGATGCCAGTACATCGTGTTCGGCCTGGGCCAGCAGATCGGCCGCCACCCAGGCGGGCTTGGCGTTTTCATCCGCAATCACCACCGTTTCGGTCGGACCAGCCAGTCCGTCGATGCCGACGGCTCCAAATACCTGGCGTTTGGCGAGTGTCACAAATAAGTTTCCGGGTCCAAAGATCTTATCGACCGCCGGGACGCTCTCGGTGCCATAAGCCAGCGCGCCGATCGCCTGGGCCCCACCCATGGCATACACTTCAGTCACGCCGCACAGGGCACAGGCTGCCAAAATGATGGCAGGTACCGGGCTGTAGGCGACCCCTGGTGTTGGTCGGGATGGTGGGGTAACCACAACGATGTCTTTGACACCCGCCACCTGGGCGGGTATGGCAGACATCAGCACAGAGGAAGGCAGTGGCGCGGTGCCACCTGGCACATACAACCCAACACGTTTATGCGCGCGGATGATCTGTCCGAGGGTACCGCCCAGGTCATTGGTGAACCAGGATGTCAGCGGTTGCCGGCTGTAAAACTCGCGGATGCGCTGGATGGCAGTTTCCAGTGCGGCACGTTCCGCAGAGGGCAGGTTGGCAAGTGCGCTTTCCAGGGCTTCGGCTGGGACGCGCAGCGGCGCATCCAGTGGGAAGCCGTCCAGGCGGTGGCTCCAATCGCGCAGCGCAGCGTCGCCGCCGGCGCGGATGGATGTCAGGATCCGCTTGACAGCTTCTTCTGCATTAATTTTTTCACCAAAGGTTTGGGCGATGCGTTCCAGCACGGCAGGTGTAACCCGGGTTTCATCGGGCGGGATGCGTTTGAGAAGCGATTTTTTTGCGGTTTCAACATCAAAAATACTGATCATTGTATTTCTCCTGGCACAGCTCCAACTTGTCTGGCTGACTATTGGCTGCGCTTATCAATTTTCGCCTGATTTTATCATCAAATTTAGGCGGATCGGTGTGGGGCGGATGTTCACGTGGTGTGCGGCTAAGCCGGTTTTTTAGCAATCAGGTAAAAGCGATGATTGATGAAATCAATACAGCCATGTTCGCTCAGATATTGGTGCAGAAAAAACAATCGATCGATACTTGTATCAATCGAAAAATCCGGAATTTGCCAGGGAATACACTTCAAGTAATAAACCAGGCTGCCCACATCGTAAAAACGTGATTTGCCCATACTCTCATCACTCTTGATAATCGTAAATCCCTTGTTTACCAATTCTTCGGTCGTCTTCAGCAGACACCAATCAAAATATATGGGAACAGGGCCGCCCAGCATGGCATTAATGTCAATATCATTCAAGCCGCCCACTTGCTGTGTAATGAATACAGCCCCTGGTTTCAAAACTCGAAAAACCTGCGCAACATCATAGGCTTCGTGCCGGTTGATAACCAGGTCAAAAAATCGATCCTCAAATGGAAGCACATTATCTTCCAGTACCTGCCTGACATCCACCCCTTTTTTTACCAATCTTTCGCGTGCGATGGGTAGGTTGGGCGGATAACCTTCGGTTGCAAAGGTTACCTGGGGCAGACTGGCCAGAGAATCCAGGAACTCTCCGCCACCGGTGCCCATATCCAGCAGGCTGCCCGCCTTTTTTATCTGCTCTTCCACCAGCATGCGGTAATTCCAGGGCAGTGCTGTCTCTTCCATTTTCCCGGCCAAATACGAAAAATCCCATCCACTGAACGGGATTTCAAACTTAGCCTTAAGCTGCTCTGCTAATTCTTGTTTATTCATACCTTCTCATTTCCAGGTCGGAAACCATGCCTGGGTTCGAAATGATTTCTGGCTATTTTTTTCTGGCTTTCAATGCAGCTTTTTCCAGATTTTCAGCCACCCTGAATTTGACAATTTTTGTAATCAATTCGAAGGGGATGGGTTGGTCGAAGGGGAATTGCAAAGTACCCTTGCCGGTAATATGGATGCTTATTTCTTCTTTAAAAGTTTTAACTAAATTTTCAGTCGAACCAGGGAAAAAGCCAAAATGATTTTTAAAGGCCGCAAAGTGAACCAGGTTGCCTTTCAGCGCAAAAGTGGGCATCTGGTAGCTTATTTTTTCTTCCGCCTGCGGGGCAGCGGATTTGATCGTTGCCCGAATTTCCTGCAGCTTTTTTTGTAAATCTTCAGGAAAGGCAGCAATGTATTCATCGATTGAAGCACAGCCTGTTTTTTCGTTATCCATGAGAAATCCCTTTTGTTCTATTTGAATAAAATTTTTACTTTGACAAAGCCGTATTTCGCGTAGCTGTCATTGCGAGCCGCCGCTCTTGCTCTTCGGCGGCGTGGCAATCTTCCCTCGCGTCAGCCCCGCCAATCATGTCATTGTTATACTGAGTTGTCTCAAGCGAGTATACTCTCGCGAAAGGACAA
>CAYWXS010000112.1:0-20678 GCA_964462245.1 uncultured Anaerolinea sp. | reverse complement strand
ATGCTTACCAGGCATCGCCGGACGTATGTTTACCAGTAAAGAGCAGTGGCGGGTGAGGGAGAAAAACAACCATGAAACAGGTTTTTTGTTTCAATGTGGCACAGTGTCTTAGCACTTATTGCATAGTAAGTTATGCGGACCTGCCAATAAATGCTTTTATTTGGCCTTTACACGCTGGCTTTTAGCAAGCGCAACGCGCCTTGCGGATGTATCTCGTAAGCGCCGTAGCTGGCTGGGACGATAAGACTTTCAAAACGGTTTAATGTCAGCTCTTCGCGCTCCGATTTTAGCGTGGCCTGGCCTTCAATCACCGTCAGGGCCTGAAAAGATTCTCCCGTTGTCGCCAATTTGACAGGCTCACTTTCCATAACCAGCATTTCGAGCTGGAAATAAGAACACTGGGTCAACAAAACCTGCTGTGTGTGCGCCAGATCGGGCAATGGAATGGGTGCCGCGCTGGCCAAGGGGTCGGAAACATCAAGCGATTTATCTATATGCAGTGTGCGCCCGGCAGAAAGTGGGCGGTTCCAATCAAAGACGCGATACGTGAGATCGGATGTCTGCTGAATTTCATAGATCAAGAGGCCTGGTCCAAGCGCGTGGATCGTGCCGGGCCGAATGAAGATGGTATCACCCTGAGAAACCGGGCTGACCTGAAGTTGTTCGACAATTGTGCCATTACGGATAGCATCCATCAACCTTTCAGGGCTGACGCCGGGTTTTGATCCGGCAATCAGGGTCGCATCCGGACTGGCTTCCAGCACATGCCAGGCTTCTGTCTTGCCAAAAAAGCCGGGACCCTCCAGGCGTTGTGCCTGTTCGTCATTCGGATGGACCTGGATGGAAAGCCACTGAACACAATCCAGCAGTTTGACCAGCAGGGGGAAACGCGCGCCAGTCTGTTGGAAGGGTCGCCGCCCAAGCAGCGCCTGACCATATTCGGTAACCAGATCAGACAGCTTACGTCCAGAAAATGCTCCACCCGCTGCCACCCGGTTATTTTCATAAATAACCCAGGCTTCGGCGGTCAGTTGACCAGGTCGCAGACGGTCCCCGCCCCACATATAGTCGCGATACTCTGGGATCAGCTGCAGAAAGGGAAGAGCTTGTGCAGGGTGGTTAAGAGAAAATGATTCAGTCATATTTCACAAGATGGAATGTATTTTTTTCCAGACTCTCAGTTGTGTCGGGCGATCTTTTCTTTGTAATTGTACTCGCATGGCGTCCATCCTCAGGCAAAATATGGTTCGGCTTGCTGGTGTGTTTATAATGAAGCTCAATCTTTATCCTTTCCAAAATAGATGGCCCATCAGACCACGCCTGCAGTCACAAACTTCGAACAGGTTCGTGACTGTTCAATTAATCATGTCAGCTATAGATATTCAGAAAAACGTTTTGGATTTGCAGCCAAGATTTCACCGTTTGAAGGGGTGAAGCGGATGAAGCCGACACTAAGATTCAAAATCATTATCTGAAAAGCTATAACAATCTATCAGAACTCAATTTCGTTCTTTTAATAGCTGAACCAATACCTTTTTCAAATCTTCAGTTCGGACGGGTTTGCTCAGGTAAGCATCCATCCCAGCGCTCAGACATTGCTCACGGTCTCCGACCATTGCGTTAGCCGTAACAGCAATAATGGGCAGGTGCCTGCCGCTGAGCGTCTCTTCCTGGCGAATAAGCCGGGTAGCAGTTATGCCATCCATATCTGGCATATTTAAATCCATGATAATCAGGCTAAACTCATCCGTTTTGCTCCGAACCTGATCCAGGGCTTCCTGACCATTACCAACAGAGTATGCCCCCAGCCCTATTTCGCCCAGTTGATAAATCATTAATTTCCGATTTATTTCATTATCTTCAACAATTAAAACAGGTTTGAAATCCTGAAAAGTAGGATTACTTTTTATTTGCTTTTGTTTTTCATTCTTTGGAAGTTTTTCGTTGGTTTGCCCGCCAGCATTATCGATTGGCAAAGCAAGTGGAATCGAAAACCAAAAACTCGAGCCTACTCCTTCTTCAGAAATAAAACCGACTTCCCCGTTCATGAGCTCCACCAACCTGCGCGAAATAGCCAGACCCAGCCCGGTACCCCCATATTTACGCATAAAACTATCGTCAGCCTGTGTAAAAGGTTCGAATAGCCGCGGGCGTAAAGATTCGGGAATACCAATGCCACTATCCTGAACGGTAAAAACAACAATCATATAATTAGCGATGACTGTGCCGGTAATTTCCAATTTCACGAACCCTTGGCCGGTAAACTTTATGGCATTGCTCATGAAATTTGTTAAAACCTGGCGGATACGAATCTGATCTCCGATAAGCGAGAGCGGGATATTGGGTGCAATTCGTAACTCAATCTGGATGTTCTTTTTGAGGGCCTTGGCATGGAAAAGCTCGACGACCTCAGTGGACATTTTTTGGATTGAAAATTTTTCGGCACGAATGCTGAGTTTGTCCGCCTCAATTTTCGAGAAATCGAGTATGTCATTCAGAATGGTCAAGAGCGCATCTGCAGAATCGCTAACGACTGTAGCGAATTCACGCTGTTCAGAATCGAGTGGAGTATCAAGCAGCAATTCAGTCATACCAATAATGGCATTCATAGGGGTACGGATCTCGTGACTCATGGTTGCCAGGAAAGCACTTTTCAGATAAGAGGCTTCCAGTGCACGGTCACGGGCTTCGGCAAGGTCTTTGTTCTTGCGCTCGATTTCCAGTGAATTTGCATGTAAACGATACGTTTTTTGTTCCCGGTCAATCTCAGCACCCACCCACTGTGCCATAAGGCTGATGAAGTCTTTATCACGATCATTAAAAGGATGCGGATGCGGCTCATTACTCGAAAAAACCAGCAACCCATAAACTTGACTGTTCACGAAGATTGGCATCCCCAGATAGGCTTCCATCTTCATCGCTCGACTATACGGAAGGCTGACCGGATCGAATTCCGCAACGTTATCAATGGCGATTGGCTGACCGGCTAAGAATTGCTTGGTATCAAAGTCCGGGTTTAATGAGATGGCATCACCCAAGCGATAAGAATTGTAAGGTGACTTAACTGCAATTACCAGACTGGTATCATCGTTTATTTGAGTCAACCAACCTGTTGATAGATTAAAACGCCGGACTCCCATTTCCAAAAAGGCTTGAAGCTTGTGCCCAAAAGGTTCCTGCCGGGAAGCAATATTATATAGAGCGCGAATGGATTCTTCACTTTCCTTGATCGCTGTTTCCATGATACGTCGTTCTGAAAAATCAGTGACAACAGTGATTGAGCCTTCGTAAATTCCCTCTCGATACCTGGGGACACCAGTGATCAAGGCATATTTCAAACTACCGTCTTTGCAAAGAAGTCTAGCTTCGTAGGTGTTGACAAAACCTTTTTGTCGTAAGCTAATCGCCTTTACAAGTAATTCTATATCCTCAACTGCATGCACATCGTATGGAGATTTTCCAATTAATTCGCCTGGCTCATACCCTAACATGCTGGCATAGGCAGGATTAACATATTCAAAGTTGCCTTCAGAATCAGTCAAGGTCAAGCCGTTGCCCATATTATTCATCACTTGCCTGAAAAGATCGCGCTCAGCCTGAAGCAGCATCTCAGTGCGTACCCGTAAAGTTACATCCTGTAAGATGCCAATTGAACTTTTTTTCCAGCCGTTTTCATCCTTGACCTGGAGGGACGTATCCGAAAGCCAGCGAGACTCACCAGATTTTGTTTGAATGCGATAATCGCAGCGCCAGGTACCCTCGCCATCACCCGAGCGCACTTGTTGAGAGGCATCCGAACTGGAAACCCCGGCAAATCTGCCCCGCATGGTAGATTCTTGAATCAATGAAGTAAATTTATCCGGTGTTAATTCCTCGCGCGTAAAGCCTGTTATAGCCTCAATTTGCTCGCCCATGAATGTATACTGATCGGATGCATAATCAAGAGTGTATGGCACTGCTTCGGCCGCACTGATAGCAGTGCGGTAACGATTCTCACTTTCTTTAATTTCTGCCTGGGCAGATTTGTATTCAGTAATATCAGAGCCGATGCCGATTAATAAATCCTCGGGACCTTTGGCATCAGAAATCATCATGGTTCGCCAAGTCCCATCCTTGTGATATAGACGATGCTCATAAGGATTTGAATCCACTTTTATTTTTCCTGAAGCGGCTTGAATTACATAATTGCGGTCAATTTCGGCATTACCGCCAGATCTGCGCACAAGGTTCCACCAGCCCTGACCCATTATTTCATCTGGATCATAACCAAGTAGTTTTTTTATCGATGGACTGACGTAAACAATCTCACATCTGCTGTCTGAAACAATTACAAGGTTGCCAACCTCGCCCAATATACTGGAAAAAAGCTCAACACTTGTGCGGGATGCAATTCGTTCTGCCATGTCCCGGATACAAGCCAGCGCCAGGTGCTGTCCATCGATTTCGCCATGCCCAATCGCAGCTTCTAAAGGAAACTCACTGCCATCCTTCTTCCTTCCGAGAGCAGGCAAAAAACTCCCCATACGAATTTCACCCACATCCCCAGAAAACAAATCCTGAAAATGAACCTTATGGCGTTCATGAAAGCGTTCAGGTATCAGGACTTCGAGGGATTGTCCAACAATATCCTCTTCACGGTAACCAAACATCTGCAATGCCGATGGGTTGGCACGCAGGATTTTCCCATGCAAATCAACAATCAGGATCGCATCTGAACTGAGGGATAGTAGTAAATCAATCATCCCGTTTTACAAATAGCGTTCTTGTTGATATTTTTTTAGGTGGGCGACAACTTCACGCACGGCCTGGGCCTGGTCTGTTTTACAAACCAACAGGGCATCCACCATATCGACAATCACGATGTCATCAATCCCGATGGTTGCAATCACTCTTTCTTTACCGCTCCCAAAAACAAGCGTGTTGTGGGTATCGAGTGCCAGATGCTGCCCGTTAATAGAAATATTCCCATTCATATCAGGCAGAAGCACCTCAAAGAGAGAGTTCCACGAACCGACATCATTCCAGCCCAAGCCGCTAGCGGGCAGAACAGCCACCTTCTCGGCTTTTTCCATAATGGCGTAATCGATCGTCTCAACCTGCAAATCCTTCCAAAGCGATTGAATTACGGTCTCGCGCTCTGTTTCTTCCGCTTCAGCAATCTGAGTGAGTACGCTGTATAAAGCCGGTGTTTGGCGGGCAAATTCGGCCATGATCATTTCAGTTTTCCAGATAAACATGCCACTGTTCCAGGAGTGATTGCCGGTGCGGATCAACTGCTGCGCGGTTTGCTCATCCGGTTTTTCAACAAATTTTTTGACGGTATAAACTGGATAATTAAATTTCTCTTTAGTAGGCATATCCTGTTGGATATACCCATAAGCCGTGGATGGAAAAGTGGGGGTGATTCCCAGTGTAACCAGATAGTCAGATTTGGCTACATCAAAAGCGGTGTGCATCAGATAATTAAACAGATCAAGATTCCGAATGTGATGATCTGAAGGCAATATGGCCATGCTGGCCTGTGGATCGCGCTTATTTAATATAGCTGCCGCAAGACCAACAACCGAGGCGGTTCCACGCGGGCTGGGTTCGATCAGGTAATTTTCAGCCAGAATGGAAGGAACTTGCGCTCGAATTTCGGCAACCTGCTCTGGGATGGTCACAATCAATATTCGTTCTGGCGGGAATAAGGCTGAAAGACGGCTGACAGTACTTTGCAGAAGTGTTTCTTCGCCCAGCAAGGGAATTAATTGCTTGGGTTTATTTTTTCGCGAAACCGGCCATAATCTGGTTCCACCACCGCCTGCCATGATGACTGCATAAGCATGTTCCATAGTTAACTCCTGAAAATTATTTTCGAGATTCAAGTAATAACCTGTATTGCATATGGTTATCTGCCAGTAACCAATAATTAAATGGTCTGAATAGCGTTTAAACCGTTTTTACAGATTGTTTCGAACTTCTATAAACGATGAGATCGTTAACCAGCTGCGATAGGAATAAAACGGCCATAATACAAACCTGGACCCATACTACCTGAGCTAATGAGGCGTGGAACAAAATTATACCCAATACCTGGCAAGCGCCGGCGATCAGCACAAACCTTGTATTTTTTGTCGCACCCAATGATAGACGGTAATTTACAACGACATTGGCGAGAGCATAGAGTGAAGTTGCCAGGGCGTACAACCAGAGCAGCGAAGCAACTCCAATGTATTGCTTGCCAAATAAAAGGGTCACGATCAGGTCGGGGAAAAAGGCAGTCAAGCCTACTACAGGTAAAGAAATTACCGCAACGATCCCCAGAGAAAGCCAAAGCAGGTAAGCATGGGGTTCCCCTTTTTTATGTTTTTGCGCCACAATCGGGAACATGGTTGTCACTACGGACCAGGTCGCAAAAAAGACAATCCTTCCAATCAGCGCAAGGGCAGCGTACTGTCCAGCCTGAATAGCCGGGAAGAAACGGCGAACAAGCAGGACATCACTGTTATTAATTAATATTTGCCCCAACTGCGCCACCAAAACCGGGATGGCAAAAAGGCCAAGCTCGATTTGAGTTTTTCGGACAGGGTAAACTGCTTTTGGCAAACCTGTGACTGATAGCCTTGCGACCAGCCAGGTTGCCACAAACGATAAACTGATGCCCAGTACAGCACCTGAAATCGAAAACCCCAGGGCCACCAGGCCAATCCCAATCAAGAGGCGAGTCCACATTTCCACCTGATAGGTAACGGCCAAAATACCAAAGCGGGTTTGACCTTGAAGAACGCCCCGCTCAACCCCTTGCAACACACCGAAGGGCAGCGAAAGCCCAAAAATAACAAAAGGGATGGCCGATTCAGTTTGAAAGAAGGACCTCCAAAGCGGGGCACCCAGGCTGAAAATTGCGAGTAAGATCAATCCGAGCAACAGTCCGACACGTTTCATCAGCAGATGAATACTGGCTAATGCGGCATGATCCTGATCTGCAGTATAGATGGCTACATAACGCGCCGTTGTGATTTGCAGGGGAGCGGTTATGAAGGTAATTACCAGCAGCAATGTAATAATCAGGGAAACGTCTGCGAATAAGGCCGGTCCCAGCCAGCGACCAAGGATTAAATTATAAACATAATTGCCAGCATTGACCACAGTCATGCTGACCATTAGTATGAGGCTGGCGGATGCAATCGATCGCTTCATTTAAATACTTCTTCAGGCATATTGGTTAAACAGACAGAGGCAGAATATTGGCCACTAATTTCAGTAAAATCCGGGAACTGGAAGGTTTCGTAAGGAAAGCTTCGATTCCTAGTTTCTCTGCAATGGAAAGTTCGTCATCATCCCCGCTGGCTGTCAGAATGATAACCGGCAATTGGCTAAGTACCCTATCCGCACGGATTAATCGCAACAGACTCAATCCATCCATAATTGGCATGGACAGATCGATAATCGCCAGGTTTATTTCCTGCGATTTCAATACATCCAGGCCGGCTTGACCATTGGAAGCCAATTGTACATCATAGCCAACTTTGCGCAGACTGTAACTCAGCATGCGTTGATTATTGGAGTCATCATCGACAATAAGAATGTGTGACATTGCGTTTACCTCGCAAACGTGGGAATTTTCCGTTCATTTTTATAATATTAAAAACCGCGCGGAATAATTTCAGACGGTCCAATGGAGGTAAAGACCTGATCGAATCGGGTTAATTTTAATATGCGGGAAGCTACTTCGGCCTTTGGCCAAACCAGGCGCACATCGCCAGTTTTTAACCTGGCGCGTTTCAAAACGCTCACGAGCACAGCCAATCCGGCAGAATCTAGCATGGTTACATCTGAAAGATCAAAAACAAAATGAATGATATCCGCGGAAATATATTCATCACACATAGCACGCAGCGCCGGTGCTTCGAAAGCATCCAAGCGCCCCTTCAGAGTAATAGCCATAATGCGAATATTATGTTCAAAAGGTTGAATTTCAAGAGACATACTCACCTCAATAAATAAATCGGAAAATCTAATTATTCGCGGAATTTTGTCATTCGCCAAATATTTTGGCCGTTTTCAGTATGATAATGCAGCTCATCCATTAAAGAATTAATAATCGCCAGACCGTAACCACCCTCTGCAAGGTCCAGGGGGTCAGGCATAGAAACTTCGGATAGATCAACCTGGGCTGGTTTACCCAAATCTCTGGTTTCCATGACGATACTGGAAGATTCAAATGATAAGCTCACACGAATTTGTCCCATCGGATTCCGTTCATAGGCATGATCCACCAAATTAGTTAATAATTCGTGCAGTGCCAACTCGCATGAATTAATGAACGGTTCCGATAATCCGGCGCTGGATAGGGTCGAACGTAATTTTTCATCGACGGATCGTACTTCCTGATAAGTCGAATGGATGGTTAATATTGTTGATTCGGTCTCCAAGATTTTGATGATTATGATGGTTCTGTCGTCACTTTGGGGCTGACTACCTGTAAAATCCGATACGGCAGCAAAGAGTGCATCCGAGATTTCGCGGGCAGAAAGATGAGTTGATGCCTGGAGAACATTTTTCATGCGAGTATAGCCGAACATCTCTTCACGATCATTAAAGGCTTCTGCGAATCCATCCGAAGCAACAATAAAAACATCACCCGGAAATAATTGGAGGGATTGTGAAGAATACTCATAACCCTCAAATATACCAATGGGGATATCCTGCGCCTCGAGCATGACTGGTTCTGCTAACCGGGGAAAATAAAGGACAGGGCTTTGTCCGGCATTGCTAAAATTTAAGGTTTGGCTAAGCTGGTCCAGGATGCCAACAAAACCAGTGCAAAACATGCCAACCGAAGAATAATCCTGCAAGAGATCGACATTCAAACGATTAACCAGTTGATGCGCGGCTGAGAAAGGCATATTTCGAGCCGCAGAGCGTGCAACCGTGCGCGTCATAGCCATCAATAAAGCTGCCGGCATGCCCTTGCCGGTTACATCCCCAAGTACAAAAGTAAGCGGATGACCAGCGGTCATAATAAAATCAAAAAAGTCACCACCTACCACGAGCGCAGGAGTGGAAACAGCATAGAGATCCACACCGCTGACGGCGGGCAATGCCTGGGGCAAAAGGGCTGTCTGCACCTGGCGGGCAAGAGCCAGTTCTGTTTCGAGACTGGTGCGAACGATAGAGTCGTGAATCATGAGCGCATTTTCCATCTGCGCCCCAACTTGTTCGGCCAGGGCGGTCACAAGTTTACTATCCGGTGAGGTAAAGTCACCTTGCGGTGAATAGATCCCCAGATATGAAAATACGTCATTACGGACCGGTATCATGATGTTCAGACCATGTTGAACTGAGACATTTTTGTTTCCCTCAACCCTAAAATCATTCTTTATCGGATTGTTTTGAAATTGCAGGGTAACCTGGTTTATGAAATCTTCCGAGAGAGAAATATCGCCGTTTTGCAATATTAGAGTGGGCTGTTGGTTTTTAACCATGACAGCAAATGCGCCAGTAATCGTTAATAAGCTGCAGACTTCGCTGAGCAGCATATTAAGCAAATTGGGAATATCTATAATTCTCCGAATGGATTTTCCCAGATCGTAAATCGCTACCAACCTGTCCTGGGTTTCGACCAGGGCAGCGGTGAGGTGATCCAGTTCAGATTCATCCCTAATTAGTTTGGAAAATATATCAAACGAGGACTCAATCAGTGATTTTGGGAAATCATCCTTGATGCCAAAAACACAGAGGGATAATTCGAAGCCTGACTCCACCACAAATGAAGGCCCGCTTGGGGCTACATCCGCCGGGAAAGATTCCAAAAGACAATCCCCATTTTTTAACTGGACGCAGGTTGCGCCAGCTTTTATGTAAGCGGTTGCCGTCCTGATAAATTCAGATTTATGTGTTGAATAATTTTCGCTGATCATTGTCACTGCCTGACGAGTGGGCACAAATCCTTGCAGGCTTTATGCCCGCTAGGGCGCAAGGTTATTGAATTATTGGAAGCCCAGCCAAACTTACTTCGCTTGCAGAGCATCTTCTTCGGTAGCAAAGATCTGAAATGCTTTATCCAGCCGGGTTAATTCAAAGATAACCCGCACAGGCTGGGGCAGTGAACACAGAACCATTTCACCACCGGCCTCTCGGCAGTTTTTAAGCCCCTGAACCAGGGCAGATAACGCAGACGAATCAATAAAAGTGACTTGGCTCAGGTTAATGCAAAGGCGTGCATGCCCGGTTTCAACCTGGCCCTTGATCCATTCCCTGACAGGGCTAATTTCGTGGGCATCAAAACGACCCTTGAGATACATAATCGGAATATTCGTTTGAGAAGATATATTTATGTCCATGGTTAATTCCTATTCTGAGATCAATCACTTTGTCAAATGGGGAAAATTCATTTCTTTTTTAATAGTTCTTGAAAATGAATCAGATACCAATCTACTACATCGTTAATTTGAAGGCCGTTGGCTGCCATGTAGTTGGTTGAACCAATCTCAAGCTGCCGGTCTGGGAAGTCGATGACTCGCGAAATGGCATCCGCCAGGCTGCTGGAGCTGGTTGGTTCAAAAAATTCGCCATCAAAACCCTCTTCCTGAACAAGTTCAGCCAGGTCTCCCAGGTTGGGAAGTACTACGGCTTTTCCATAATCACCCGCCTGGTGAAGTACGCCTGAGCTACCGGTTGTACTCGTATATGGAAATACGACCACCCAGGCATCTCCAAAAATACGCGGTACATCCTGCTCTGAAACATAGCCTGTGAAATGGACATTGGGGACATGCGCATATTGATTTTTTACCCCACCCAGGTAGCCTTTTACATTTGGGCTGTCTGTGCCTGCAATCACAAGGCGGGCATCAGGGTGGGTTTTTAATATCACTTCAAATGCTTCCACCAGAATTTCCACCTTTTTATAGGTGCCAAATTTTCCAAAGGTCATAATATTCGGTGAACCAACTGGCATGGTGTTTGGCTGGGTATTGCTGGGTTCTTCAAAAGAACCGTGCGGAGCCAGGATTAAATTATGGGCATGGTACTTACTTTCTAAAATCTCGACATATTTGGGGATAGTGACCGCTACCATGTCTGCGGCCAGGATGAAGCGCGTGATGATATTTCCGAAAAGGCGGATGATGCCCTCAATGAGAGGATTCTCATCAAACCCGGCTGATTTCAGATTAACTGTTTCCATAATGTTATGCAGGAGAACGACGGTGCTGAAACCACTATTTTTAACCAACCAGGGAGTTAATAATCCAATCGTTGCCGGGATTTTCTTATCAGCAAAGGATGCGAACTGGATATTAAAAAGTACAATATCCGGGTTAATTTGTTTTACAGCTGCCCGAATTTGAAGAATATTATCCCAGGCTCCAAATTTCCAGCAAGGGATGAAATGGACTGGGATTGAACCTTCTACTGGTTCAGATGGATAAGCCTGGTCTTCAGGAAGTTTATCTACTAGAAGAAATAATTCTGAAACACTCTCCTTTTTTAGCCTCAAAAAGCGCACAAAATGATAAGCATATTCATTCAGTGAGCCTTTTGAGGGAGGATGAGTAGTTACGATTGCTATACGCATTTGCTTCTCCTTAGCGATATACGCCGTTCCAGTCATTCGTCCAAATCCGGACAAGATCACGCAGGAAGCGCTGAACTTCTTTCCTCGTATCCACTTTTGAGCCAGGGGCATCAATCCAGATCACAGGCACTTCGGCAACTTTATACCCGTATTTAAAAGCCAGGTAAAGAATTTCCAGGTCAAAAGAAAAACCCATGATGGTTTGTTTGCTGTGAAGTTTTTTGGCAGCTTCAGCGGTATAGAGCTTGAAACCACACTGAGTATCTTTAACTTTTATTTTGAGGAAATATTTTACAATCCAGCGCAGACCACCACTTAATATGGTGCGCAATAAAGATTTCTTACCTTCTTCGGAACCTTCTGCTGCACGCGAACCAACCGCCACATCAAAACCTTCATTTTCAATTTTAGCCAACAGTTTTGAAACTTCTTCAATGGGTGTTGAGTTATCTGCGTCGGCAAACAAAATATATTTTCCCCGGGCTGCCAGCATTCCACGTTGGACGGCACTGCCTTTGCCACCGTTTTTTTGGGCTCGAAGAACAGATAAGTTCACCAATCCCAGCTCTTCGCAAAGTAGCGCGGTCTTATCTTTGGAGCCATCATCCGCAATCAGTAATTCCCAGGGGAAACCTAAATCAGAAACATAAGATGCAATTGCGCCAATGGTTGCCACAATTCGTTCCTGTTCATTATAGGCAGGAATAACTATTGAAAGGTGAGGTGGTGTGGTTAGCAGGGTAGATTTCCACTTGGTATAATTTTCGTAAGGCATCCTAATCTCCTCAGAAGAATTGCTGGCCCGATTTATCCGACAAAAACCCAATTAACAAAAATAGTGACAAATAATCCAAGAAACACTGCCATACTGCCCATCAAAAAGCGATCCACAACTTCTTTTCTTCCCCACCAACCCAAAATCATAAAAGCTGGAAAAGAAGTTAAAACATAACGGATCATACTACCAGTAGCGCTCGCTGATGGTACTAAAAGCATGATCAAAACATAAATTGCATATCCTTCGCCAATTTTCGACCAGATGAAGGGCACAATACTTAAAAACACCAACAAGGAAGCCAGGTTCCAAAAATTAGTCAACCAACCTTTATTGACGGTTCCAGCAGTCAACAGCTTCACACTCTTGATGATAACTGCCAGTGGACCGATATTTTGTCGTCCCCAGGCTGCCTGTGTTTCAATAAATGCCAGAGGCCGTTCAAAGTTGAGCTGCAAAAAAACCATATAAATAATAAGACCGAGTGGAATGATGCAAATAATGATGACCTCGAACCAATGTAGGCGGATACCATTTAGTAAATCGGTCCAGCTTTGCTTTTTGTGGATGGTTTTTAATGACCAACCCTGCGCGCGCAACCATTCCCACAAAACAAGGGCCCAGACCAAAACCCCAAGGTTGCGCGTTGCCGCAGCCAACATGCCTATCAGTGCGGCAGGTACCCATTGATGCCGGCGGGAAAAATAGACTGCGGCAACAGAAAACATCAAAAAGGTGCTTTCAGTGTAGACGCTGCTAAAAAAGAAGGATGTCGGGAAAAAAGCCAGGTAAAAAACAGTCCTGCCTGCGCTGCCATCATCCAGTTCGAGGGCAGTTAGTTTGTACAAAAATATCAAGGCAATAAAAAATGCCAAGTTGCTGATGATAAAACCTGCCAGGATTACATTGCCTTGAACCAATGAACCAACCAGGCGCATTAAAAGTGGATAAACTGGAAAAAAAGCAACATTGCTTTGCTGCTCGGGGCGAAACCAATAGCCATTCGTAGCAATATCAACATAATACTGGCTATCCCACTTGGTCCACATGGAAAGAAATGGGCTGTCAGGATCTGCGATCCAGTGCCCGGGTTCTGTGGTCAGCATGGTATCCGCTACCAAGCCTACGCCAAATATAAACAGGCGGGTTATCAAGAACGCCAGCAAAGGAATGGTAAACCAGCGAGGTAATTTCACTGGGTTACTTTCAGGATCAAATTTTCAAACTTCACCGGTCCGCCGTATGCAACCAACCCAATCCAGCCATCGCTCAGTGAAGTGGCGACATCCGAAACGATCGATTGATCATTAACAAAGATCGCAATTTTTTCTCCATCCACAACTATTTTCAAAACAAAAGTAGATGCAGTAGATTTTAGTGGCACAGAGCCCAGGCCTTTAAACTTACCCGTTTCATCTGTAGGCCCCCACCAAACTCCCTTGCCGCCATTTGTAATTCGGATAATGAAAGCACTATTTTTGGTTCCACGTTCAGACATATGGGTAATAAAACCGCCACCTGCTGTTGGTGCGTTTTTTGGAAGGCTAATTTTAGCGCTAATGGTATATTTTGATGCCAACACCCCGGTATTCCAGACATAATCTGCTGTTTCTGGCACATTTTGAGTGATGGTGTTGTTGTTAAGCACCCATTTTCCACTGATACTGCGTTGATCGGAAAACCCTTCCAATGTGGAATAGTTGCCCCTGAATGCTGCGCCAACACTATCTACCGTGACTTCATCGTAAGTAACACTGGAAACAGAAGATAACAAACCAATATAGCCAGAATTCTGCCCTGATCCAAAGGCCACGCTCTGCACAACAAGGTGGTCATCCAGGTAAATTGAATAAGACGCTTTGCGACTTGTTACACGAATTGTATGATGATCTTGTCCGGCTGGATTTACATCGGCGTAGCCCTGGTTTTTATAGACTCCATTTTCATCAAAGTAACCCCATGTCAAGGCATTATCGCGCCGATCTGAGTAGCGCACCATCGTCGCTCCACTTAAACGATCTGAATTGGGAATATTGAAGATTAAACCAGCACCACTTCCGCTTTGGTGGGATAGACCAATCTGATAACTAAAATCTGTGTAACTTGTTTTTGTATTGATCGCTGCAAAATCATACCCATCGGTCCGTGTTTGAACAAACGTATTATCCTGAAATTTCCAGGCTCCATTCAGGGCTACCCAATGTTGCTCGGCCAACGTTCCAGTAAATATTCCATGAAATGCTATGAAATTTCCAGGGGCGGGCGTGAGCGTGCCGACCAGCGCTCCGGGAGTATTTGTCACGGCTTGCTTTGGGGTGCCAACCGGCGTACCGGGGGTTTTTGTCAGAGCTTGTTTTGGGGTACCAACCTGCGTACCAGAGGTTTTTATAACGGATGGTTTGGTTGGTGTCGTCTGGTTAGCAACCATCGTTTCTGTTGGATTTGCAGTTCCAGGTGTGGGGGTTGGCGGAGTAGCGCTGGACGATAAAGGTGTAAGCTGGTGAGACGGGCCACCACTGACACCAAATAAGGGGAAAGCCTCCACCAGTGAGAACTCAGCAGTTGACAAGGAAGTAGTCAATCCAATATTTCCACGTTTACTTTGCAAGGGTACATCACGCGCCAAAACTTGTTCATCCAGGAAGATGTCATAAGAAGTGTCCCCTGAATAGACTTGGATAACATGTTCTGCTGTACCTGCAGGGGCAATATTAACGAATCCCTGGCGTGTGAAAGCACCCTTATCATCGTAATAGCCCCAGATGAACGAATCAGCTTCATCAGAATAACGCACAACTTGCGCCCCATTTAGCTGGTACGGAGATGGCATATTGAAAAGAACACCAGCTCCCTGGTTGGCTACCTGGTTAAAAGTTGCCTTAAGTGTAAAATTCTCAAAACTGCTGGTTTCATATCCAATCCCGGCAGTAACTATGGCAGGGTCAGATTGAACCATTTTTTTGGAAGCAATCTTCCACTCACCATTGAAGGGTACCCAACCTGCGCCGCCAGGAACCTGATCGAAATCACTGGCGTAAACCATGTTTCCGGGGTTTTGGGTGTCGGTAGCCGTTATTTTAACCGTATCAAATACGGCTGGCCCAAGGGCGTAGAAGCCAATCAATCCATTTTTATAAAAAAGAGGACGATTGTCAATCATACGCTGACCGTTGAGTAAAACCAGATAGGTGCTTTCGTACACATACAGATCCAGGCGGAATTCCGTGGTGTTGATGGAGAGCGGCACCTGAATTTGCGTAACAAAACTACCTGTGTCATCCATATAGCCAGACACAAGTTCGAGTGAAGATTTATCCGGACGAGAAAGATAGACGCGGTGTTGTTTGTTTGTAAGATTGGGATACTGTGCATTGAATGATATTCCCGCCGCACGCGAATCTTTTTTTAGCGTAATGTAAACACTGGCATGGTACGGGGAATCTTCGATCAGTTTATTCGGAATGTAAGCCTGTGCAGGCTTGTCACCACCAACCGTTTGCGCCAGGGCAGAATCCCGTATACTCCAGACGCCATCCCCTACAAACCATCGGCGAAGATTTACATCTTCAAAGTTTTGTTCGTAAGGCAGCGTGAAAGTTGTAAATTTATCCTTGGGGGCCAATAAAACCTGGAATGTTGCCAATAATATGACAACCGCGCAAACCAGTCCGCCCGCTGCAATAATAGCCCGATTACCCGGTAAACCGGGAATACGCGCGCGAATTCGATCGAGCAGTGTTGCCAGACGCTCGTATATCGATCCGAGTTGCCTAAAAATGAACAGGATTGCTTTTTTCATGATGCTTCAATTATACAGGCTAGAGCGCGTTTCAAAACAAAATTGGTGTAATTTTAAAATTATGGTGCCGGACCTTCAATGATTTTTGATCCGCAGCACAGGTCACTTTCTGTAAGCAATTGCACGTTGGACGGTAAACTCAATGACTGGTATTCTTCTTCAGGGATAACCAGGATACCTTCTATCAGCAGTGGGTTTGAATCTAATTTATCAAAATACAGGGTGTAATTCCCCTTTAAACCAGAAACAGTCCCGAGATCAAAATATTGATACTTTGAATTGATAACCACCACGCTATTGGGGATAAGTTTGCCCAGATCACTGATCGTGTACTTACTGATATCGAGCGGCGAACGTTGCGCAGAAAACACCAGGCGCTTATCGAAAAACCCAAGATTAGCTGGCTTTGAGTTAAGAATTATGGACTGATCCTGGCTGAAGAGCTTGGACTTTATCAATAAATTATTCATCGAAGCGGCGCCACGCATGAGCAAATGGTAATCTCCAGGTTCGGGGAGTGAGACAGCAAACCGGAATTGTGTCGGACGAGGCACGCCCAGGAATCCGCCCTGGATGGTGCCCCATAAGCCAGGTGTGATCATATTCAAACGATTGTATTTGCTATCCGAGAAAAATTGGAACAACCTGAACATGGGTGATAAATAGTATGAACTCGAAATTAAATCCGGGTTAAACGCAATAATGGTGTTATCGGGTTTTGAAAACTGGGTTGGGTGACCTTTAACATATAAGTTTAGCTTCGTGTCTTGCTCATCGTTGCTCAAGACCACCATCCGATCAAAAACTTCCAGATCATTTACGACCATCGGGTATCGCAAATCATAATACTTGGTTAAATCCAGATGCCTGGATAAGATTTGGATGAAAGTACTCCAATCAGTATCGATATAGAGGGGGATGCGCTCTGCTTTGGGCATATCGGTGAATTCGTAAAGCACAAAACTTTCATTTTCAAATAGCTTGCGAACGTAATCTTTTCGCCGATCCAGTTCGGGTATCAGTATGCGTTCCACTTCGCGCAGATATTCCTGTCCACCCACCGGATTCGCGACTAATTCTTTGTTAATAATAATATATTTCAAATCCAGATCGCGGGCGATATTTACCCACCAGCCTTGTTCATAATACATTGCACGCAGCAATAAAAAAAATTCGTGTTTATTATCTGAATCACCAGTCAGACCATAATAGAAACTGGGCAGATCGAGGTAGTAAATGTGAAATTTATCGATAAACTTATGCTCGACGCCATTGATATCCACAATCGTCTTGGCTGTTTCTGTGGGTGGCAATACAACCACCTTGCCGGGGGGAAGCTTTAATAAATATTCTTTAACTTGTTTGAGAGGCAAGACCGGGTAAGGAGTTAAAAAATGATCAAAATCTCCGGAAAAAAACACTAAGCGGTACTCGTAACTGGAGAGCAGCGGAACCATAAACAAAAAAGCTGCCAGGATCAGGGTGATCCACGGGACGGTTTGACTTATTGGGTTGGGTGGCAGCAGGCGGGTTTCAGGAGTAGGAGCTGACTCAACCAGGACTGGGTTCTTGCGCCAGGCAGCACTTTTTTTCTCGAGAGCATTATAGATCCAAATTAACGTGATCGAAAGGAGAATACAGGCCAGCATGAACAGAATTAATTCAAAGCGATGAGGGAATCTCAGCACCTGCACTATGGTTGCCAGTAATTTTGTTACCAGATCGCCAACAAAAGTTTTTGTTCCATTTGCATAATTACTAATAAATGCAATAGTACGATGAAAAGTTGGAGCCCAGGCCGGACCTGAATAACCAAGTGTAGCCCACATTGAGAATAATGTATTGGTGTAAGTTACAGCCGCAAATGCACGCAGCGGCGCTGTATTAAATATTTCGTTGCGTGCGCGTTTCCAAAACAACGGCAACAACAATAAGATCATGTAAATGATATTTGAATAGCGTGGTGTCTTTGCCAGGTAGTCACCGGTAAGTTCCTTATCCATGATGCCTGCCATGTCAAAAGCAAGAACATGATCCAAGGATATGGAGGCATCTTGAACAAAGTAGTAATCCGCGGGGACTGTTTCAGAAAGGTTCGCCACGCCATTGAGAGCGTAAAACTTAACAAAGGCACCATAGGGCGCAAGCGTGAAAACCGCCAACATAAAAAAAGACCCGATGCAACGCCAAAATCGCACTTCGGTAAACAAGCGCCGCCAGTCCTTAAAAAAGGTCCTTGTGCCACTTTTCCAGGCCCGCCAGCGATATATATTTCGCCAGCTTCCGTTTTTAATAGATTCGGCGGCGTCCATCACAATAAGAATGACTACCGTCAATGCCATATAGAGCCCAAAAAGCACCAGGTAATGGACGGCTGGATTAAATAGCGTGATCAGGCAGGCAATGATGACTGGTTTGTACGGTTTGGACTGAGGGAAGATCAGGCCATCCGTCATCAAAACAGTTGCCACCAAAAATAGTGAAAAACCCAAAATAAGTGTGTAAAAATGGGTAATTTTTGAATAGGTCATGACCATGAAAATCATCAGGACCGGCGCAGCGGTAAGAATGTAAATTTTTTCGGGTTTGTATTGAACCAGAACCCTGGCGAGAAAAGCAGCCGTGACCAGGTACGCCAGGTAGGTTATGCTTGGAATAACCAGTACGATTGCAAAGGGTAGAATTTTATAATAACGCACCCAGGTGGTCAGGAACGCGTAACGCACACGAAATTCATAGCCATTGGTCAGCTGATTGAACTTTCCTTCAGCCTGATCGATCAATTGACTCTGCGGATTGAAGAAAGGGACAAGTTCATCTGCATTGATGACCGCTTCGCCCCGCAATATGACCGGGATGCTGGCAATCACTCCGCGAAACATAAATGCTGCAAGAGCAAAATAAAAGATGCCAACAATCAGGGTGATCTTACGAATGGAATTCATCGCACCCTGCTGAGGAGTTCGCAATCCGGGTTACAGTTCATCGGGCGCTGATTCGCTGACGGATATCAGCAAAATAATCGTCCAATTCTTTTCGCAATTCATTCCCTCGCTCAACGAGGTGTGCTTGAATGCTTTCCCGGTTTTCGATCACATTTTGCAAACCACTGAGCAGTGTTTGAGCATCAAATGGTTGATTAATATTAAGGCTGTGGCTGGTCATACCCAGATAATCGACCAATTCCTGTACTTTTACATCGTAGACCAGACCAAAAAATGGTTTGCCAAGGATGGTCGAGATGACCAGCGTGTGCAGGCGTTCAGCCAATACCAAATCACACTTTGCAATGATTTGCCCGGCTTCCTGTGCCGTTTGAGGATCGTGCAAAATGATGGGAATGCCCTGCAATTGTTTAGCAAAATCTTTTAAAATGGTCAAATCATCATTTTCTTTAAACTTGCTTTGCATCGGAAGGGCGTGGATGGTAAGGGGTGTCACTGAGTTCAGTTGTTCAAGGCAAGCGCGCAGGTTATTCAGAAACGCAGGCCAGGCTGCCCGATTTTCGATGTCATAATTCAGGTTTAGCGCCAGGTGCAGGTTTCCATCCGAAAATAACGGTTCTGGATTGGGAACAAAGACCTCGGGCGGGTTGGCAAAAACTGCATCTGGCACAAGCCGCAGTTTTTTGGGGTCAATTTTCAACTTCTGACAAGTGCGAAAAGATTTCTGATCACGAACAGAGATGAAGTCCACCTGGTTTAGAATCCAGCGAGCGAGACGTTCCCCACCTGGGCTGAGAAGCGGTCCCACCCCAATATTGCTCATAATTACTTTTTTCCGGGCAACCAGTTTTGTGAATGTGACTGATGCGAGGATCATCAGCAGGGTGGAATACCGATTTCGACCGACACTGGCATATAGTTCCTTGATAATGCTGCCGCCGCCGAAAAATAAAAGATCACTGGTCAGCAGATTTTTGAGAAAGCGCGGCAGCTCACGGGTGGTGTGAAAGGCTTGAGCATTGAAATTCGGACGCAGCATGGCCGCTGTGAACTCAGGGTCATAAGAATTGACAGCATAGCTGTGCTGCGGGCCAAGTTGAGCCAGAAAGGTCTGGAGTAAAAGTTCATCGCCAATATTAAATTGTCCGTGTGTACCGAGAAAAGTGATTTTCATAATTAAATTCCTGATGCTTGATTTTAAGCCAGAATTGGATTATTGACACTATCAAAATAATTGCAACACGAAATGCTCAATCCAGCACATCGGCAATGCATCAGGATTAAAAATCCACCCCTGGGCAATCGCATCTAAATTCAGATTTTGGCTAATTTTCCGGATTCGCCTACCAGCTAAAGTCCCGGCTTAGTACTTGAAAGCCTGTTATTAGTTTAATCCAGCCTGATTTTTTCCGCTCAATTGGGCGCTAATCGGTGGTTTTCCGTGCAAGTGGTGTTTTCCCGCTTAGCGGGAAAACACCACAAAAAAAGAAGGGGTTTTTTGTAGTGTTTTGAGCGGAAATTCCGCTCAAAACACTACTTGCGAGGTAGCCCCGGTTACAGCACGGGGCGAGGTAGCCCCGGTTACAGCACGGGGCG
>CAYWXS010000111.1:0-20747 GCA_964462245.1 uncultured Anaerolinea sp. | reverse complement strand
GCAGACCTTATCCTACCGGGGTTCCATTTATTTGACAACATTTGCGTGCACACCATTACCAGGAAGGCAAAATAGAATCACAGGTTGCGCAGTATAATCAGTTGCATGTCCGATCTTTTTGACCACGCCATGAACGAACGAATGCGCACTGAAGCCCCATTGGCGGCACGTATGCGTCCACGCAATCTTGAAGAATATATCGGGCAGGAACATATTATCGGGCCAGGCAAGCTGCTGCGGCGTGCAATTGAAACAGATCGCTTGTTTTCATCCATCATCCTCTGCGGTCCTCCCGGAACCGGAAAAACCACCCTGGCGCAAGTCATTGCAAATCAGACAAAAAGTCACTTTGAAACGCTTTCAGCCATCCTGGCAGGCAAAGCCGATCTCAGGGAAGTCATAGATAGAGCCCAGGAACGTAATCGTCTTTACAAACAACGTACCGTCTTGTTCATAGACGAGATCCATCGCTGGAACAAGGCCCAACAGGATGCATTATTGCCCTTTGTCGAAAATGGAATTGTCACATTGATCGGCGCAACCACCGAAAATCCCTTCTTTGAAGTGATCAAAGCACTTGTCAGCCGCTCGCGAATTTTTCAACTGCGCAACCTGAATCAAACCGAAATAGCCATCCTGCTGGAACGCGCCATCAGCGACCCGCTGCGTGGTTATGGTAATCGTAAAATTGATCTAATGCCAGAAGCCAAGGCTCACCTGGTGGACATGGCCAGCGGGGATGCCCGCAACGCCTTAAATGCGCTCGAACTGGCAGTAGAATCAACACCTACCGACGAAAATGATGTTATTCATATCACACTGGACGTAGCCCAAGAATCCATCCAGCGTCGGGCTGTACTTTACGACAAGGA
Source organism: uncultured Anaerolinea sp. (assembly GCA_964462245.1). Taxonomy (GTDB): domain Bacteria; phylum Chloroflexota; class Anaerolineae; order Anaerolineales; family Villigracilaceae; genus UBA5195. Next base: position 19,875 of record CAYWXS010000111.1, on the reverse strand, counting down.
TGGTGATGCGCACTACGACACCATCTCAGCCTTTATCAAATCTGTCCGGGGATCTGATCCAGATGCCGCCCTGTATTGGTTGGCAAAAATGATTTATGCTGGAGAAGACCCTCGCTTCATCGTCCGCCGATTGATCATTTTAGCAGGTGAGGATATTGGCCTGGCTGACCCAATGGGACTGGTGGTAGCCTCCAGCGCAGCCCAAGCTTTTGACTTTATTGGTCTACCCGAAGGCATTTACCCAATTATTGAAGCGGTTCTATACCTATCGACTGCCCCCAAGTCCAACAGTGCCGGGGCTTACTTCAAAGCCATGCAGCGTATCGAACAGGAAGGCGCGGGCTCCGTTCCCAAGCACCTTCAGGACGGGAACCGCGATAGCGAAGCTACCGGCCAGGGCAAAGATTATGTCTATCCACATGAAGTCGATGGGCACTTCACACCTCAGCAATATCTTCCCAAACGCCTGCTGGGTACCTATTTCTACAGTCCATCCGACCAGGGCTATGAAAATCAGGTCAGTTCCCGGCTGGAAATGTGGCGCAATGCCCAAAAGAAAGCACTCGGAATTAAAACCGAAACAATCCTGCCCAATCTTTCTCAGGACCAAATCGACAATCTAAAACGCACTATTCGCTAACAATAGGACCCGCAGCATGCCAATCATATTATTGATTCGTCACGGTGAAAATGAATATGTCAAAACTGGCAGGCTGGCTGGACGGTTACCAAATGTGCACCTCAATCAACGTGGTCAACAGCAAGCGCTTGAACTGGCTGAAGCGCTGGGAAATGTTCCCATCCATGCTATCTATTCATCCCCAATGGAACGTGCCCGCGAAACCGCTGCACCACTTGCAGATAAACTGAAATTAACCCCGCTAATCCGCCCAGGATTGGTGGAAGCCGATATGGGTGATTGGGCTGGGCAGGAGCTTAAGACTCTCAGCAAACTTCCAGTCTGGAAAACAGTTCAGAACAATCCGTCCCGCTTTCGCTTCCCTAACGGAGAATCGTTTGCGGAATGTCAGTCCCGCCTGGTGAGCGAGATTGAGGGTATTGGGCTATCTCACAAAGATACAGAGATTGTCGCCTGTGTTTCACATTCAGACCCGATCAAACTGATCACTGCCTACTACCTGGGCATGCCTCTCGACAATTTTCAACGCTTGGGATGCGATACCGCATCGGTCACAATCCTGATGCTCACCAGCAAAGGCGTGCAATTGGTCAAACTCAATCAACGTCCCCCCTTCAATTTTCAGCTGCCTCCCAAAAAAGACAAACCAAAAAAATAAGTGCTTCCCACTTAGCCTACAAATTGCATAAAAACCTGGTTCCCCAACAAACGCCCGCGCACCGTAAGCCTGACACGTTCGCCGGCCCATTCCAAAAGCCCAACCTGAACCATCTTCTTAATTTCAGTTTCAAACACAACTTGCATTTTCTGACCAAACCGCAGCTCGAAATCCACGGCAGAAACACCTTCATGCGTTAAGCGCAGACCGGTCAACATGGTATCCTGCATATCCTCAAATAATGTGTTGCGATGTTGATTGACTACTCCTGAGGTCAAAGGATACCCATGCCCACTGGAAGCCTCATCAGAAAAACGATCTATATAGGTTTTGATCCGCAGGACATTCGAATAGCGGCAGCTGTGGGCATAACCGTGTGCCCCGGCACCTAATCCAAGGTAATTAAGATTACGCCAGTACTGAAGGTTATGCTGGCACTCCCGCCCTGGGAGTGCCCAATTCGAGATTTCATATTGTTCGTAACCCAGTTCCGCCAGAAATTCCATCGTCCATTCATATTGCAACGCTGCCAGATCAGGGTCCGGGATGGGCAGCAAACCCTTTGCTGCCCATCGCCCAAAAGGTGTACCATGCTCCAGGGTCAGAGCATAAGCAGATATATGCTCAGGGTGCAAACCTGTCACCAAACGAACAGTATGTTGCCAACTCTCCAGGGTCTGTTCTGGCAAGCCATAAATCAAATCCAGGTTCAGGTTATCATAACCAGTTTGGCGGGACCACTTGATGGCAGCTACCACATCTGCATATGAATGAATGCGCTCAAGCATCCGCAATTCCTCAGGATTGGCACTTTGAACACCATAACTGATCCGATTGAACCCGGTGGTGTGCAAATCCGCCAGGTAGTCCGATGAAACAGTCCCAGGGTTAGCCTCCAGGCTGATTTCTGCACCAGGTAAAACCTGAAAATAACGGGTTATCTTCTCAAAAATAGACTGATATTGTATATTCGACAGAAGAGACGGTGTCCCGCCCCCAAAAAATATGGTCCCAACCTTCAACCCGGGTCGAGACTCGCCCAATTCTTTTATCTCTTTACAAAGCGCACTGACGTAAGCCGGGATCGTATCCGACTGCCCGGCATATGTGTTGAAATCACAATAAGCACAACGATGTTTACAAAAGGGAATATGAAAATACAGGGAGGTAGGCGCTTCAGTCATTGATCTCTTGATTCTTTCCGGACTTATTCCCGGACCAGCCGGGTAAACCAATAAATAAGGCGATTGGACCTGCCATTAATAGCCACATAGCCCATTGTAACCCATAGAATTGCGCAGCCAGACCAATCCCAAAGGGTAGTAATTTTCCAAACAGACCCGCTATGTTATTAAGGGCTAAAACTGTCCCGGATCGCCCAGGAAGAGTGGAATATAAATTGGCTTTCAGAATGGCATACCAACCTGCATTGAAAAAACCCATCAGCCCCAATATCAGCAGCTTAAGCCAGGGCTGGGGTACCAGCAAGAAAATAGGGAATAGTATAAGTTCAATAACCACGCTCAAACGTAAATAATCCAGGCCGCTAATCCGCTCGACCAATGGAATAAGCAGAAAATCTCCCAGCAACCCAACCCCCGTCCAGACCGCCACAGCCATGGCAGCTGTTCCAACGCTGAAGCCAACCACATCCACAAAGAACAGTGCCAGGAATCCATACAAAACATCCAGCATCAGGTCTGAAAATTCAAGCAGGATTAACCATCGCACCACCTTCCGATTACGCAGAGCGCCAAAAGCATTTTGCAAACCAAGCCCAATCTCCCCAAAACCCGGCCATACTAAGGAACCTCTCGGCATGCTGGTTGCAAATCGTAACGCTGCCAACAGGACACCCCCTGAAACCACTCCCAGGATCAAAAAAACGGGGCGCCAACCAAAACCCAGAATCAGCATTCCACTTAACAACAATGGACCCAACACAACCCCCAAAGAACCAGAAAAAGTCCAACGTGCCATGTTTTGCTCGTGGCGATCTGGGGCGGAATCCATCAAAATTGCCTGTGATAGACTCACAAATGCCCCGGAAGCTGGATTGAATAACACAAAAGAAAACAAAAGCGGAATAAAACTGTGACTCATCGCAGTCAGGAATAAAGAGATAACGAAGAATAGCCCACCGCCCAGAATCAAAACACGCCGCCAGCTCTTCAAAATATCCCCCAAAACCCCAAAGACGGGTTCGATTACGCTGGATATCAATCCGGGTAAGCTTAAAAGTACACCTATCTGCACATAATTCAAACTTAGATCTGCCCGGATGATTGGCCAAGCCGCATCCGTCACGCCAAAAACCAGCTCATCGATAAATTCAATCAGAAGAAAAATAAAATTTATTGGCATAACTTATCCGGCATTCAGGTACTCTTTCAGATAAGCTGGTACAGCTCGTGCATATTCAGGTTTTATCTCTTTCGGAAGTTGTGAAATAAGCATATGCCATGTCAAAGCTCGGTTAATATAGCCAATCCGTTCCGCCAGGCTTGCCACAGCTCTTAATTCAGTAGTTGTCCCATATTCGCCCCATAAATCCAAATACCAACCACGTAGAGTCTCGATTTCTTCTGCATCCGCGCATAAGTCAAGCGAATTTTCCACACTGCGCAGCATAACCACAGAGGAGAAAAAAGGGTGCGCAACTGCGCATTCTCCCCAATCCGTAAAAATAATACGCCCATTTTGCAAAAATATATTGGCATCGTGAAAATCATAATGCTGCAGTGATTCTGGAATACCTATTTCGGCCAGGAGAGCACATAAATCCCCAAATTCCCGTCCTTCTAATTTCAAGCGTTGGAATTCTTCCTGATTTAACCCCTCAGCATTTCCCAACAACATTGCCGGTTCGTCCGTCAGGAGCTCATCAAACAGACCAGGTAGCTGGCTCAGACGCCGGTCCGGTACACCCAGCTGAAGCAATATCTGCTGTTTATCGGAAAGGTTTTTTTGCAATCCAACATACAGAGGTAAGACCCCCTGCCAGTGATCTATTCTTCCTTCCGCTTTTATAAAACTACGTAAGGACACGCCAGAATCACGCATCAAGAGCCAATTGTGTTGCAAATCCAGTGCATGGATTTGAGGAAAAACTTCAGGGTAAGCTCGTGCCAGATATCCGGTCAATCCAGTCTCGTAACCAAAATAAGGTGCACTGGCTTTAAAAAAAAAAGACCATCCGAAGTGACTACGCGCAATACGGTTGACCAGGGACGGATGTGAGTTTGCTCAATTTCACCGAACACCTGGATATTTTCACGCGCCAATTCAGTCTCAATCCAATAATGGACAGACTTCAGCCAATCAGAATGCTGCCAGGGTGAGATAATTGTACTCATTTCAAAATTATAATCGCTACCAGCTATGGTATATTAAAAATATGACCCTCCCAAAAAATCCTCCTCTCAATCCCAAACTTCGCGCCAACATACGGGCTGGTTTACTCGTTCGCATTGTCCAAAAACAAGATCAAACCTCTGGCAAATTAACCGAAGGCACCGTCAAGGATATTCTGACAAACTCACCCAATCATCCTCACGGCATAAAAGTTCGACTGCAAAATGGTCTGGTGGGCAGAGTCCAGGAAATTATCCAATAATTTCATCAATTGGGAATTATTAAACAAAGTGCCTACTCAAGGCAGATTTGCGGCATGAGTAGGCACTTTATTTTCAGGCTGAAAAAACCGGGAAAACTATTGAACAATTCCGGCAGTTTGGTGAGAGAAAAAACTAACCCGCCGGCTGGGCAGGCTCAAAATTAAGTACTTCCGATTGCAATCCTTCAGCTTCCATTGCAAGGGCTGTTTCTAATAATCGCGCAGCAGTAGACTCATCCGCATAGGCTTCGCCACATTCCGGACAAACCAACGCAGGTACATTTTTGAGCACCAGGCTTAATTCACCGCGTTCCAGCGTAACAGTTGTAAAACCCGGACAGGGCTCGGCTTGTTTACACATCAAGCACTTCATCACGCCTCCATCTAAAATCTTCAGTCCAACGTGATGGAGCCGGCCTATAACCAGTAATCACAATCACCTCATCTGCAGATATGTTATCAACCGCCACAACATGCAGAGGTCGCTTTCCGCGCCAGGCCAGGACTAGGCGACCAGGATAAGCCCCCTCATCCAGATAATTTTCAATATTCTCACCAGTTTCCATCGCCAGCCGAATATCTTTTACGCCAATCCCACGCTCGAACATGCGCTCGATGGCATGAATACGATAAATTATTTTCATAGGAAAAGAATTATACTCTTGTCTTTCTATTTTTTTTAACAAATATAAATACTTCACAGGATAAATCGCTATATTTATTGGTAAATTGTTTTCCTGACACACTCATTATAACCTATACAGAAATCACCAAGTTAATCCATTCATAATAGCTCAGCCAGTGGTTTCATTGGTTCCACCCCGCAAAAAGTTTTGGATTACCTGCTCAAATACAGCAATCCTGATAGTTACCTCGCGGCTACAGTCGACTCACACGGCGCTTCGCCATTATTCCTCGCCACCGGCTGGGCGGTCTTAACATTTGGCGGATTTATTGGAGTGGATAATGTAATCTCAACATCCAAACTGGCAGACCTGGTCTCCAGTGGAAAATTACGCTTCGTATTGGATAATGGCAATCTATCCGACAAAACTGAAATTTACACCTGGGTGACTTCCGAATGCAAAACTGTGAGCATACCTGGTGTACATATCACTCAAGAATCAGAAGAAAATTCCAAACAGGGAGGACCGCGGGCTCGGAAATTCACCGCTCTTTATGATTGTAGCAGCAAATAGAAGACACCCTAACCGGATCAAACTACGATCCGATATTCACTCCTTAGCAAGCGTAAATACCGGATCGTAAATATTTTACTAATTTCCCGAAACCTGGGTTCCCCAATTTTCAAGCTGGGATTAATCCATGATCCACATTTCGTTACCGGAGCGAATGCAAGCATGCACCATATGGCTGGTGTTAAAAGCGCTTCCAATCTCTCCCTTTGGGTTCATCAGGATAATACCTCCCTGACTTGGCCCCGTCTTTTCCTCCAGCAAACGCAGCACCGCATCCGCAGCTTGCTGAGGACTCTTTCCTTGCGACATCAGGTCACAAGCGGTTTTGCTGATCAAAATCTTCATCAAAGCCTCACCACTGCCTGTAGCAGCTGCAGCACCCAGCTCGTTGTCTGCATATCCACCACAGCCAATGATCGGGCTATCTCCAACCCGGCCAGCCATTTTGCCTGCTGTTCCGCCAGTGGAAACAGCCACAGCCAACATTCCATTCGCATCCAGTGCGATCGCTCCAACCGTGTCACCGGCCTCTCCCGGACGAAAGACTCGATCTTCAGGACGCAACAAATGCGTGCTGCTGCCTGCCACAAGTTCTTCCATTGGGCACACCGGCACACCCATTGCACGGGCAAACTGCTCAGCGCCTCCTCCAACAAAGATCGAATGCTGTGTATGTTCCATTACCTTGCGGGCCACGCTAACTGGATTCCCCACTCGCTGAATCCCTGCTACCGCACCATACCCCAGCTGGGCACCTTCCATAACCATTGCGTCCATTTCGACTTCATTATTTGCATTCAAGAAGGAGCCATGACCAGCATCGAAATTCGGATCATCCTCCAACACACGTACAGCTGTTTCAACGGCATCCAATGCGGTTCCACCTCGCTGGAGCACTTCCCAGCCAGTTTGCGCTGCGAGCTTAACCCCTTCGCGGAATTCTGCCAGCCGCTCATCAAAATCATTGCCCGCGCCACCATGTACAAAGAGTACTGGTTCCATCATGCTTCCTTTGACACGGCACACACTAGTTCATGCGCCAACCAGAAAGGAGGTAAATAAGCGGTGCCGTCGGTTAATGGCAGAATTTCTTCTGCCAAATGAATACCCAAGGCATCAGTCATCAACTGCCGTCGGCTTTGAACGCGTGCCCACAGTTCCGGGAATTTGGTTCGCAATTCAGCACGCAGGCTGGCATCCGCGATGGCCAGCGTATCCTCACAGTTCATCAGCCAGCCCAGTGGGATCGGGGTAGGAATGATATCACTCTGGAAAACCATGCCCGAGTGTATCTTTTCCACGCTATCCGAGCGGATCGGTGAACTTGTCCATTCCTCGTAGGATGTCAAATGCCCTGGGTTGAGTGCCGGGTGCATTCCGGTCCCTTCAAATGCAGTCATCACTGCCTGAAATAATTCCTTGCCCTGTGCACCGATGCGCATGCTCTGGTACCAGCTGGCAATCACTCCAAAATATGGAGCGACGACTTTTTCAAAGAAACTCATATCAGGCTCACCAACCATCAATCCTGCCCGGCAGGATAGACTACCCCAATAACCCAATCCGGTAGAGACTGCATCCCCATATTCAATGATCCTGCTGCTAGCACTGCGCAGCCCATTGATCTCACCCTTGCCTGAAACAAAAATTGGGTGCATGCTCAAAGGTTGCCCGGCATAATGCATCTGCTGAATAGACTGCATCTCACTCATGCCCGGTCGCGTACCTGTCAAAATATTGAAGACTGCCGCCGATGAAGTCCGGGCTGCCCATTCGAATGCAGCGATTTGATCAGCAGAATTCAGGTTGCGAATCCCTGTTTCAGGGTGCATCAGCAGAGCGGTTCCATCAACCATTCTTCCGCTTGAACCAAGCAAGCTGCGAACTACATCCACAAAAAAGGCCGGAATGAAAGCCGGAGCAGTCGGTTGATCGGTTTCAAAAGCCTCGAGATATTTCCATCCCACCAGGCTGGCAGAATGCCCGGCCCCCAGCCCAAGCTTTGCCAAAACATCCTTCAAGCGCGGGGCCGTACTGCGCGGTTGTGAATTCAGGCTAAACGTCTGACATAATTCCACATCCACTTGCACGGACACAATCGGCAAATACCCCATCCCTTCATTTCCAACGATCAAGGTACGCTTGCCATCTCGTCCCAGTACCAGCAGTCCTTCTTCAAAACGCGGGTCATAATTAACCAACCAGGTCAGGTTGGCCGCATGCTCCCGATCCGCAAAGACAAGCACCCATTCCGTACCAGCAGCCTGATACAAAGCAGAGATCCTGCGTTCGTATTCTTCAGTTGGAATAGCTGGAATCTCTTCCGGAAATTGAAAACAGGGCAACGGGACATGCTTTAATTCGATCTTCATGGAACCTCCAGGGTTATGATCAGGGATTTATAACTGCGCGAATTTTAACTCGTACCGATCTCTGTGGCAGTAAGTAACCACATACTCGATTGATTGATCATTTTCTAAAAAAGCGGGGCCTTCCAACAACATCAGAGCAGTCCGGCTAAATACATTCAGTAGTTCAGCCCGGCTAGGAGTTGCAAGCGTAGTCCACAACGAACGTCCCTTTACCCTTTCAGGTGACCGTAAAACCCTGTTTTTCCAATATTTCGATGGCCTGGTGGACGATATTTCAGCTGAGGCTAGACCGGGTAATCAAGTCCAACTAATTAGATCAATTAGTTGACAGGGGGCAAGATGCTTAACCTATCAAGATGTTGGCACATACCAATGGATTCTTGTTATTATAGAATAATTTTCTTAAAATCAATCATTTTCATCGCTTCAATCTTTTCTCTTTCGTCTGCTTGATCAAGGCTTACATCTTTATCGCAAAAAGATGATCTGGCGTCTGGCGCACCCGAGCACCTGGGGTTTTATTAATGGTTTTCTCAGCAACTTTGTGCTCGATGGTAATTCTTTTCGGCCTATCCATATCAGGTTAAAATTAATATAAGTGACCAGGCAAGCATCTGAATTAAAATCCTAACAAAAACAAAAGGTCCTCTGAACAAATTCTGAACATCTTGTTGATATGATGACAATTATGCAGAAAGGAATTCGCCATGCAACCAAACCAACTTTTTTAGCTTTATCAGCACTAGGCTGATCCAGACCCAGCATCTCACCCTGCCAGACAATCCTAACAGTAGACCAACAGGTTGCTTATGAGCTTTTTAAGTTCAAAATAGGCAAAACCAAATGTACCCGCAAACTCAAATTCGTGACAACCGCTCGCGAACTGTATGGTGCCATGATTTAAAACTGCATGTTAAAATAAACTTATGACAAAAACTATTCTTGTTGCAGATGATAAAGCCAGTGTTCGGAACCTTCTACGCGAATATCTGGAAGCCGAAGGGTTTCGTGTGTTCATTGCCACCAATGGCATGGAAGCCCTCTACGCAGCCCGCCAAAACAAACCTGACCTTATCCTTTTAGACATAATGATGCCAGAAATGAGCGGGTATGATTTTATCCGCACCTATCGCAAAGACCACGATACCCCCATTATTCTGCTCACTGCAAAATTGGAAGAAGCTGATAAAGTGCTTGGATTGGAACTTGGAGCAGATGATTATGTCACCAAACCCTTCGGAATGAAGGAACTGGTCGCCCGTATCAATGCTGGTATCCGGCGTGCCGGTTTACCACTCAGTTCCCCGGATATACTTATTGGTGGCACAATCCAGCTCAATAAAGAAAATCGCACCGTCACTGTGAACAAAAAACCCATCTTTTTAACCCCTTCTGAATTTGACCTGCTTTATTGTCTTATGTCTGCACCCGGAAGGGTATATTCTCGTTCCGATTTGCTGCTAAAACTTCAGGGAACCAGCTTTGAAGGTGTCGAGCGCACCATCGATGTCCATATTCGTAATTTACGAACAAAAATCGAGCCCGACCCATCCAACCCAATTTACATTGAAACAGTTTTTGGGGTTGGATACCGCTTTAAACAATTATGAAATTAACCCAAAAGCTCAGTCTGGCTTTTTTGTTTGCAAGCCTGATTGCCATCGGACTTGCGGCAGTCATTGTTTGGGGTAACACTTCTATTGGATTTAACAATTATCTCGTCGACCAACGCCAGCAGAATTTCGTAAATGTTGCGTCCGCATATTACCAGACCAATCATAGCTGGAATGGTGTCGACAAAGCATTACGCGATCAAGGATTGTTACCACCCCTTGTTAAGCTGGGCGACCCGCCGCCTGAACCACAGCCATTCGGATTGATCGACCAAAATCACCTGGTAATTATCCCTGGCAAGTCCTTCGCTCTAGGACAAAAAATTCAAAAGGAGCTTCTTGCCACAGGTGTGGATATCGAAATCGATGGAACAGTGGTAGGCACAATCCTCAGCACCGGAGCCGCTCCCAAACGCAGTACGATCGAAACCAAGTATCTGGATAGTGTCAACCGTTCACTTCTTATTGCAGCCCTGGGGGGCGCGATTGTTGCCTTTCTTCTGGGATTGTTCATTGCGCGCAAATTAACTCAACCATTGCGAGATCTAATCCAGGCTACTCATGCCATGGCCCAGGGCAACCTGACTCAACGCGTCCCTGTCCGTTCGGAAGACGAACTGGGTGAGCTGGCGCATGCTTTTAACAAGATGAGTGCCGATTTGAAAAGCGCAAACCAGGCCCAGCGACAGATGACAGCCGATATCGCACACGATCTACGCAATCCACTGACTGTGATCGGCGGTTACCTTGAAGGACTGCGGGATGGCGTTCTACAACCAACCCGGGAACGCATGGAAACTATGTACGCCGAGGTACAGCATCTGGAACGGCTGGTCGGCGACCTGCGCACCCTTTCCCTGGCAGATTCAGGTGAATTGGTTATTTACAAACAAATTGTCAAGTTAACTGAATTATTGGAAAAGCTGACAAACACATACCAGCATCAAGCCGATTTGCAGGGAGTACAGTTGAAGGTCATATTCCAACCAAATTTGCCTGAAGTCCTGATCGACTCAGACCGAATCGAACAAGCTCTGGGAAACCTGGTCAGTAATGCTTTACGCTACACCCCACCTGCTGGTGAAATTTGCCTTTCCGCCGAGCACGTAACAGGTGGTATTCTGCTGCGCGTCTGCGATAATGGCAGCGGGATCGCCCCGGAAGTACTCTTGCATATCTTCGAACGCTCTTATCGAGGTGATGCATCCCGCCATGGCAACGAATCCGGTTTGGGACTAAGCATCGCCAGGTCAATCGTGGAGCTGCATGGAGGCAGTATCCATGCAAAAAGTGATGGTATTGGCAAAGGTGCAGAATTTATTATTTTCCTTCCCACCGCAGAATAATTTTTTTTATTCAGAGGACAGCCGACCACCCCCTCTGCGCTTGTCACCTGGTTGACCATCATGCATGCCAGCGGATTTTTGGAGTTTCTTTGTCGAGCAAGCAGCTTTCTCGTAAGTAAATACCATTGACAAATAGATTATCCGTTCTATAATTCAATTATGGAACCTTTGCAGCGGTTAAAGCTATTATCGGAACAGATGAATCTGGAACCCGCGGAAGAACGGTGCCCGGCAGGCAGCTCCCAGGTCAAGCGTATTCCCATCACCAAAGACCTGAGTGTTTCACCAGCTCAAATGCCCGGTGGACAGCAGATAATGCTGCTCAAGACCCTGCTCACCTCAGCCTGTGAACGCGACTGCTTCTACTGCCCCTTCCGCGCGGGCAGGGACTTCCGACGTGCAACATTCAAGCCTGAAGAATTTGCCAGACTATTTATGGAACTCGCTCATAAAAAAGCTGCTGAAGGAATCTTCCTGAGTAGCGGAGTAGCTGGGGGAGGCGTACGTACCCAGGACCAATTGCTGGATACCGCCGATATTCTGCGTAACAAACTCGGTTTCCGTGGTTACATTCACCTAAAAATTATGCCGGGGGTAGAAAAAGCCCAGGTCGAACGCGCCATGCTGCTCGCCAATCGAGTCTCGATCAATCTGGAAGCACCCAATACCGAAAGGCTGGCACTTCTGGCACCCCATAAAATCTTTATGGAAGAACTCCTGCGCCCGCTGCGCTGGGTGGAACAGATCCGCCAGAGCACACCGCCCAACAAAGCCTGGAATGGTCGCTGGCCATCCTCCGTCACCCAGTTTGTGGCTGGTGGCGCAGATGAAAGTGACCTGGAATTGCTAACCACCACCCAATGGTTGCATAAAAATGTCAACCTCAAGCGTGCTTACTTTTCCGCCTTTCACCCCATCCTCGATACCCCTCTGGAAAATAAACCTGCCGTCGACCCAATCCGGGAACAACGCCTTTATCAGGCTTCCTTTCTGCTGCGTGATTATGGCTTTGATCTCGAAGAATTACCTTTTACCAGTCAAGGCAACCTGCCGTTGCCTTCAGACCCAAAACTGGCCTGGGCTCAGATTAACCTGTCAGAATCCCCCGTTGAAGTCAACAAAGCCTCTCGACGTGACCTGTTACGCATCCCCGGCATTGGTCCCAAAGGCGCGGATGCCATCCTGCAAGCCCGTCGCCAGAATAAATTGCGGGATTTATCTACCCTCAAAAAGCTGGGTATCACAGCCGAAAGAGCAGCCCCCTTCCTCTTGATGGATGGACGCCAGGCTGGTTTTCAATTGAACCTGCTTTAGCTGCATCATTTTATTATTTCCCATGACACAATTTTTCAGCCATTTTTGCTCCCGATATTGTCTGAAAACCAATATATATTTCACATAAAATTTTTTTTGTGTACAATAAATATAGTTCTTAGGAATATTATTTCACAACCTTGCCCTCACGACAAACTCGAGGCTCTGAAAAGAGGTGAACGATACAACCTCCTGCTCGAACAAAAACCCTTGCCTGACAATCCGATCCTGCGCCGGCACGTGACAAAAAAATATTACCCGGCTTGTCTCTCTACCAGGTTCTTCTCCAAGATCACGCCGGGCAACAGCAATCTACCCTAAGGGAGGTCGACCAGCTATTTCGCGCATGGGTGTTGGATCAATACAAATTATTACTGATGCCAATGAAGATTCTGCCAACCCCTTTCTGCGTCTTTAAATTTGCTTTTGGAGAACGCTTGAAGGCTTTTCCAAATGCGGGCTGGGAATATATTCTGATTGAAAATAGTACAGATCCAATTGCATTTAATATCACCCTGTATTCCTTCCAGGATATCCTCCAATCCTACGCTGCCCCAGAGTCAACAGCCTTTTTTTGTAAAACAGACGAAGTCATGGCTGAACTATTCCCCCCAGGAGTTCGCTTACAACGCCCACATACGCTCGGAAATGGTGATGATCTATGCGATTTTCGGTACTGTGATATTCGTAACCGGATTTGTCTCGAAAAATAGAATCCGGTTTGTCGTTCGATATCGCCGAATATCCAAAATTTCCTATCCAGAAAATCGGATATTCATACCCAAATAGTAGACATATCGAATATCAATCACCCACCAGCCAGCCAGATATCCTGGAAATTTCTTGATAGAATTATTTTTGAATTCAACTGATTTCTTGGCGGTCCTACCGATCGGTAATTTTTTAAAAATGCCTTTCATTAATTTTTCGACTATCGCATCGGGCAGTACACCATTTCCAAAACTTTTACCCTTTCAAACATAATCTACAACAGTTTTCTGGATCGGCTTGGGATCACAATGTTCACTTTCAAATCAAATTCATCTATGGGAGGTTGGATATAGTCGTAACCACAAAAAAACACCAATTTACAAAGATACGCATATCCATATTCCTTGGCTTGGTCTCTGGCAAACACGGCTGTCCAGGGTCTGAATTACACTTAACCATGGAGACTGTATGACAAAAACCGTCATCGCTGCTGCCCTGGGCGAATGTGTTCACGTCGCAGGGGTATCCAATTTCCTGCGCCTGGCAGAAAACGCAGGCTGGAACACAATTTTTCTAGGACCCGCTGTATCCATAGAAAATGTGCTCGCAGCAGCCAGGCAGGAAAAAGCCGACTTGATCGGCATTTCTTACCGCCTGACTCCGGATACCGGAGAACGACTGTTAGCACAATTTGCCGAAGCTGCCGCTGATTTACACGCAGAAGGTGTGAAATTTGCCTTCGGTGGCACGCCGCCCATGGCAGAACGCGCTGCCCGGTTCAGCGGGTTTTTCGAGCAAATCTTCGATGGCAGCGAAAGCCCGGAACAGGTTCTTGCCTATCTCAAGGGACAGCCTGCAAACGCCATCAACGTGGAGTTCTACCCTCAGAATGCAACCGAACGAATTAAATGGCGCAGCCCTTACCCCATCCTGCGGCATCACTTCGGACTGCCAACAATGGCCGCCACAATTGACGGTATCCAGCGCATTGCTGAAGCCCAGGCCCTGGATTTGATTTCCATCGGCACAGATCAGGACGCTCAAGAAAATTTTTTTCACCCTGAGCGTCAGGATCCGCGTCAGAAAGGTGCCGGCGGCGTCCCAGTTCGTACCCCAGACGATTACCGCGCACTCTATCAAGCCAGCCGTTGTGGTAACTTCCCCATGCTGCGTGCATACTCAGGTACCGACGATTTTATTGATTATGCCAGCGTCTTGACCGAAACAATTCAAAATGCATGGTGTGCCATCCCGCTCTTCTGGTTTAACCAGATGGATGCTCGCGGTCCCTGGGACGTACAAGGTTCCATTCAAGAACACCAGAGAGTAATGCGTTGGTATGGCGAAAGAAACATCCCGGTTGAATTGAATGAACCGCATCATTGGGGCATGCGAGATTCATCCGATGTAGTTTTCGTTGTTTCAGGATTTTTAGCAGCCTACAATGCCAAAGAATTTGGAGTCAAAGACTATATTGCCCAAATGATGTTTAACAGCCCACCAGGTACAAGTGATTCCATGGATCTTGCCAAAATGTTGGCCCTATTGGAAATGATTGCCGATCTGGAAAATGAGGATTTTCGGATTTGGCGTCAGACCCGGATAGGGTTGCTTTCCCACCCATTGGACCAGTCTGCCGCACGTGGTCATCTGGCAGCCAGCACTTATTTACAAATGGCACTCAAACCACATATTTACCATATCGTCGGGCACACGGAAGCACATCATGCTGCCACAGCCGAGGATGTGATCGAAGCCAGCAAAATTGTTCGCAGGGTTATCACCAACGCCCTGGGTGCACCAGATATGACCAGCGCCCCACTCGTCCAGGAACAAAAGGGGTTTCTGATAAAAGAGGCAAAGGTCTTACTGGAAAGTATACGAGAGCTTGCAACTCGTGGTGTAATAGATCCCTGGACGGATGCGGCTACTCTTACAAAAGCCGTCACCACCGGGTTGCTGGATGCCCCGCAATTAAAAAATAATAAATATGGCAGAGGCTTGATGCGTACAAGGATCGTAAAAGGGACAAGTCAGGCGGTTGATGAACATGGCAATGCACTGGATGAATACACCCGCATAAAATATTTATTGCAAGACAAATAAAAACATTCACCTCATCATCAAAAGGAAAATCTCATGTCCGAAAAATTTACAATTTTGGGTGCAGGCCACGGTGGAAAAGCCATGGCTGCTCATCTGGCAATCATGGGTGCTGACGTAGCTATATGGAATCGCACCTTCGATCATGTCTCGATCATAAAGAAACGCGGTGGTATTGAGCTGGAAAGCGCAGAAGGTGGTCCACATGGTTTTTGAAAAATGAGCCTGGTAACATCTGATATCGCAGAAGCGGTAGCCCATGCCCAGGTAATCATGGTCGTATTACCGTCATCTGCCCATGCGGATATTGCCAAAGCGGTCTCACCCCACCTCAAGGATGGACAGATCGTAATTTTGCACCCAGGTCGCACGCTTGGTGCAATCGAGTTTACAAAAGTGTTGCGCGATAACGGCTCTACAGCAGATGTGACTGTCGCCGAAGCTGAAACCTTTATCTATGCCAGCCGCTCTGATGGACCAGCTCAGGCGCGCATTTTTCGCATTAAAGAAGCCGTACCACTCGCAGCCTTACCTTCCAACCGCAATGAAATGGTACTGAAAGCTATCTCCCATGCCTATCCACAATTTATTGATGGTGTGGATGTATTGCATACCGGGCTGAACAATATGGGTGCTATATTTCATCCAGCCCTGACTCTGCTCAATGCCGGTTGGATTGAACATACACATGGCAATTACCAATTTTACATTGACGGTGTTACACCTTCTGTCGCCCGCGTGTTGGAAGTACTCGATCGTGAACGTGTCACAGTCGCGTCATCCATTGGTATCCGTGCCCGGACCTCGTTGGAATGGCTCAAACTGGCTTATAACACCGATGGGGAAAACCTGCACGAAGCCGTCCAAAATCAACCAGGCTACTACGGTATAAAAGCCCCACCTACTCTCAATCACCGCTATATTTTCGAAGATGTGCCCATGAGTCTGGTTCCAATGGCTTCACTGGGCATGCGTTACGGTGTTTCAGTGCTCGGAATGGAAAGCATCATTCGCCTGGGTAGTTTTATCCACAAAACAGATTATTGGCGGCGTGGGCGAACTGTGGAACGACTGGGCCTGGAACGATGGAGCGTCAGCGAATTGACCCGCTTTGTTCAGGAAGGCGTCATTGAATAGTTACATTCTTTTTTACTGCTGGCACAGGGCAAAAGACTGGCCATGGTAGGCTAAATAATTAATGGGCCAGCCTAAAAAGGCAACTTTGGTATTGGCTTTCCTTTACTGTTTGGTGGTGCATTGAGGATAAAAATAATTAACATTTAGGCTCAGCACTGGCCTGGTTTCGAGCACCATTTATAAAATCAACGCTTGCCAAACATCTCATCCCGTAAAACGTTGATCACCTCCCAATTCGGTTCCAGTACCTGGGCCCCCTGATTGGTTGTAAAAGGTCGCACCATTTCACGCATAATGCTTCGAGCATCTATATTTTCCTGTCCAACTCGCAGCAACGCCAGACCCAATCGCGGCCATTGCCAGACAGGAATATTCATATCGACTACTGCTTGGGTTGCCTTAAGAATATCCAGAAGCTTAGGCCACACTGCGGGTTGCAACATACGCTGCAGCACAGCTTTTATCAAAATCTGGCCCTGCCCCATGCGCGAGAAATCATCCGAACCCGCCCGGCTACGGGCAAAAACAAGGGCTGCCGTTCCATCCAGATGATGCGTACCCGTCGCATAACCAGCAGAAGCCTCGGAAAGTTGGATATCCACCCCACCCATGGCATCAATAAACTCGAGCAAACCATCCATCCGGACAATCAGGTAATACCCAGCCCTTACATGAAAATTCTGATCAACAACACGGATCGCAGCCTGTGGTCCACTGCCTGGTTTCTGAGCTTCGGCAAAGAAATAAGCTGTATTGATCCGGTTTTCGCCGACACCCTCAATCGGGACCCACAGATCTCGGGGAATTGAAAGCAACCCAACATAAGGCTTTAGCGGAGAAATTGTGGTTAGGATCATCGTATCAGTTCGGCCTAATTCACCCCGACCCAAACCACCATCTATACCAAGAACCAATACATTAGTTCGAAACGGTCCAAAAAAATATACAAGAATGAGAAAAAATATAAACCCAAACAACACGAATAAGCTCCAAAACCATAATCGTTTTCGTTTGGGTTGTGGTGAGTGCACTGATCTGGCAGAAACCTGAACGGGCTGAAAAGAATCCAATCCCGCAGGCGGACGAGTTGGCTGTGTAATACCAGCGTCATCCAAATTGATATTGGGATCCATCATTTTGTGTCTGAAAGCAATTTCCAAGCTCCAACCCAGGGTCTTCCAAGCCGGTGACCGGCGGGAACATCCACTTTGGCAAGTTTCTGGGCAACCTGTGTCATGGTCATCGCCACTGCTGCCCAATCATCAGCCCGTACAGCAGCCTTCATTTTGTCAGCATAGAAACTAGTCCAAAGCCATTCCATCCGAAAACGATCAGCTTTTACCCAGTAACCTCGTTTTTCCCATGCAGCTACGGATACATCAATACCTGCCGAAATTTGGGACAATGCCACAGCAATAAAAGCTGCCATGTCTCTTGATTCTGCGCCAGTGTCACTTTGTTTGGCCAGCTCGCGGATTGCGAGAACTACACCTTTGGTTAATTGTGTCCGCTCTTTCCCGGCGGATTCGGGATTAATAATCGTCATAGCTTGCCGATTATATCGTAATTTTTAAGTTTTCCAAAAATTTTCCATGACTTTATAATCCTGGGCTCGCCTTGTCTTGTTTGGATACCAGATAGTAATAATTATTCACTTCCCCTTTACTGCTTAATCTTACCGTCATAATACGACTATAATTATCTAAATCTTTAATCGTTCAAAAACATATGAAAAATCACATTCCGCTATCACTGGCAATATTCCTATTTATTTCCGCGTGCACACCGGCGCCGAGCATGACGTCCACCATCCTCCCAGTCTCACCCACAGTATATTTTACAAAAACAGCAACCATTCAGCCGCCTATCGCGACAGCCACCTTTACGGCAACCGTCACACCTATCAGCACGCCCACCCCCCACCCCATGAGTATTGCCGCCTTACGGCAGGGAATTTACCCGGGCAGCCAGATCGTGATCGACAAGGAACTTGCCGCCGGTCTGAATTACCATCGTTACTATGTCCATTATCTCTCCGAGGGCTTGAAAATCTATGCCCTTTTGACCGTTCCCAACGCAGAACCCCCAACCGCTGGCTTTCCGGCAATCATCTTCAATCACGGGTATATCCCGCCCGATGTATATCGCACCACCGAACGGTACATTGCTTATGTCGACCGCTTGGCACAAGCCGGTTATGTTGTCTTTCGGATTGACTATCGCGGTCATGATAAATCCGAAGGTCTGGCTAGCGGTGCCTACGGCAGCTCCGGTTATGCCATTGATGTGATGAATGCGGTCGCGTCGATCAAAAAATACCCATCGGTTAACCCGGAAAAGCTGGGAATGTGGGGCCATTCGATGGGAGGCTACCTGACTCTGCGCGCCATGGTCAGTTCCACAGATATCAAAGCCGGTGTGATCTGGGCAGGTGTGGTGGCTTCGTACCCCGAAATGCTCTATAACTGGCATCGAACAGGGTCATTCACCCCTTCCCCCAGCTCCACGGGTCGAGGTTGGCGCGACGGATGGCTCGAGACTTACGGCAGCCCTGAACAAAACCCGGCCTTTTGGGCTTCCATATCGGCCAACAGTTATCTGGCGGACCTTTCCGGCCCAATCCAGCTTCACCATGGGACGGCGGATGAGGATGTTCCCCTCGATTTCTCCATTCGGCTGGCAGAGCAAATCCGTGCTGCAGGTGGTCAGGTTGAGTTTTACACCTATGATAAAGACAATCATAATATCTCGCATAACTTCACCCAGGCTATGACACGCAGCATTGAATTCTTTGACAAACTATTGAAGTAAAACGAACCATCTTTTTCAAATAAAAGCGATTGATGAGCGCAGCGATGATGGCCGGTCACATTTTCGGGGACGCTTCTGAAACTCACTTTAATCCAATCCGCAAGCGCTATCCCACAGTGCAATTAGTATTTCAATAGAAATCTACAAAACTGTTTCCCTGACGACTAAATAATACTCAATTTCACATGCAGAACTTTGATTATTGACACAATAAGTGATTTACCAAATCAGGAACTTAGCGTATAATTTTCACGCTTAACCCGCAGCTCCGGGGACATGCTGGAATTGGCAGACAGGCATGACTTAGGATCATGTGCCGCAAGGCGTGAGGGTTCAAGTCCCTCTGTCCCCACTC
>CAYWXS010000110.1:0-20948 GCA_964462245.1 uncultured Anaerolinea sp. | reverse complement strand
CGGCGGCGGGTGCCTGGTTCAGGCTTTTCAGCCAGTCCGGCATATCGTCGGATGCAGTTGCGGCTGGTTCTGCCACAGGCTCCGCCTGGGCTGCGTTTACAGCGGGCATATCGGCCACACCGGCGGCGGGTGCCTGGTTCAGGCTTTTCAGCCAGTCCGGCATATCGTCGGATGCGGATTCTTCAGCTGTTACTTTTTCGCCGGTCTGCTCAGGAACCCACTCCGGAATACTTTCACCGGTTGCAGCAGCTTCGAGTTCTGTTTCGGCCTGCGCTCTCGGTTCTGGCGCTGGCAGGGGCGTTTCACCATCGGGATGAGGATGGTCCATCTCTTTAAACCAGACAGGGAGTTCATCCAATGGCTCCAATTCTTTGTCCGGAGTTAGCTCTTGCGTGCTTGCCAGGGCTGGTGTTTGTTCTGTGACAGCCGGTTTTTCAAGCGCTGTCGGCTCTTGCAGCCAGTCGCTGGAGCTCAGGTCGGCGGCTGTTTCAGACTGGACCACGCCGCTGATATCTTTCAACCACTCAGGCGGTTCGCCAGTTTTTTGGGTCGAAACCGTTCCGGGTTGATCCAGATCTCGCAGCCAATCGGGTAATTCGACGGCGGGTTGCTGCGCTGCAAGGCCGGGTTCACCGGCTGGGGTCTTGTCCAGTAACCAACCCAGTCCGTTGTCGGGTTTCTCGGCCGGTGTCTTTTCCAGCAACCAATCCAACCCGGTGTCTGCGACAGCAGGTTGGATTGGGTTGAGCGGGGCAGCGCTGGGTGTTTCCATCTTTGCCGGGGCTTGTTCGTCTTTTTTGACGCCAGGCGGGGTGCCCAGGCTGTCTAACCAATCGAAATCGGCGGGTACTTCATTCGGTTCAGCTTTAGCGGCGATCGCTTCGGCCGCAGGGGCCAGGGCTTTCAGCCAATCCGGGATCTCTGCTGCAGCCAGGTTGGTCGGGAGCGTTTCAGGTTCCGGGGTCTCAGCTTGCTGAGCCATTTCTGCTTCGGCATCGCCACTGGAGGGTTTCCAGCCTGACTGCGCCATCCAGGCCGGAATTTCCTCCTGGGACTGAGCTTTGACTTCGGATGGTTTTTCATCCCAGGCAGCCTGTACAGGTTGGCCCGGTACCCAATCCAGTTTGTCGAGCATGACCGCAATATCTGGACCGGCCTGGTTTTCAAAAGCATCGGCTGGCGAGGCGGATGTGTAGGGGTCTAATGCGCGTAGTCTGGCTTGGACCTGACCCAGCCCCTGACCCAACGCCAGCAGGATGCGGTTGCCATCCAGGCTGTAAGGATAGGCTTTGATTAATTCGTTGCTGGCCTCCAGCGCTTCGGCTCTCATTCCGGCAAAGTAGTAAGCGCGCGCCAGGAGAGTCTTCATATCATTGCGTGAGAGGTCGTCGGCCAGGACAGACTTGATTTCGCTAATAGCCTGCTGGAATTCGCCCGCCTTCATATATATCTGGGATAGAGCGCCGCGCGTTAGATGAATACGCGCCGGTTCAAGCCCGTCGCGCCGCCCGTACAGGCGCCGCAGCTCGTTCTGAACGCCGCTGTTGGTGGAATTAATCTCGAAGGCCCGTTCCATATGCCAGATCGTCCCGGATAGATCATGCTTCTGATCATTGACGATGCTCATGCCCAGGTGCGCTACAAAATCATCAGGGACAGCCAGCAGCACCCTTAGAAAAATATCCGACGCCTCGGTATAGCGATGCATTTCCAGGTAAGCTTTACCCAAAAACCGGTATGTTTCAAGGTGCTTGGGATAGCTCTTGAGGATGTGGAGGCAGTGTGCTACCGCTTCCTCAGTGTGGCCCTGATCTATCAGGGTTTCAATTTCTCGGTTATAGGCGCGCAGGGCTACTTTTTGCATGGTAGAGCTCCACCTTCAGTACACCAAAAATAAATAAAATAAAGTTAATAAAACAAAGGCAGGGGGGAGACCTTGTCCTGGCTGAACGAATGTGCCGCCAGAACGGCTTCCCGGGCTTTTTTTAATTTTTCAGCGTCATTGGCATGTACCACAAACAGGTCATCACCTTTTTGGACGAAATCGCCCACTTTATGCAAAATTTCAAAACCAACCGCATGATCCACAGGGTCGGTCTTTTTGACTCGTCCGGCTCCCAGGTCCACCGCTGCTTCGCCGATCAGGCGCGCATGGATCTGTGAAAGGTAGCCGCTTGCCGGGGCAGTGACCCGCTCGATCAATTGCGCATTCGCCATTTTTTCGGGGTGGTCTACAAAAGAGACATCTCCACTTTGGGCGATCACCAACTGCCTGAACTTTTCAAAAGCCGAGCCGTTATCCAGGGCTGCCAGAGCCAGCTTGCGGGCAGCAGCCTGATCTGGGGCCCGCCCACCCAGCACCAGCATGTGATCACAGGCTGCCAGGCAGTGTTCACGAAAATCCGCGGGACCACCCCCATGCAGCACGTCCAGCGCTTCGCGCACTTCCAGCACATTGCCGACCGTGATGCCCAGTGGTTGATTCATATCCGAAAGCATCGTCAGGACCTTGCGTCCCGCCAGTTCACCGATGGCGATCATAGTTTGGGCCAATTCGCGCGCCTCTGCCAGTGTTTGCATAAAGGCACCCAGGCCCACCTTAACGTCCAGCACAATTGCAGTCGCCCCACCCGCAATTTTCTTGCTCATGATGGATGACGCGATCAGTGGGATGGACTGCACCGTACCGGTCACATCTCGCAGTGCATAAAATTTGCCATCCGCGGGGGCCAGGTCCAGAGACTGACCCGTCAGCACAATCCCGATTTCCTTTAACTGTGATCTAAATTCCGCTGTGCTCAGGTTGACGCGGTAACCGGGAATGGATTCCAGCTTGTCGAGCGTACCGCCGCTGAAGCCCAAACCGCGCCCCGACATTTTACCGCACGGCAGCCCACAGGCCGCCACAATCGGCAAAACCGGCAGGGTGGTTTTGTCACCCACGCCGCCGGTGGAATGCTTGTCCACCACCACGTCCACGATATCGGAAAGATCCAATATCTGTCCAGAGCGTGCCATAGCCAGTGTCAGATCGGTCGTCTCGCGTGAGGTCATTCCGTTCAACAGCACAGCCATGGCCCAGGCTGCAGCCTGGTAATCGGTGATTTCCCCGCGGGTATAGCCCTGAACGAAAAAATCTATTTCTTCTGGGTTGAGTTCAAGCTTGTCGCGTTTTTTAATGATGATATCAATACTGCGCATGTTGCTCCTAACATACCATATTATATTGTAACTTAAATTTCGCCCGCCTGTCGTCTGGTCTTGGTTTCAGCTTCGGCGCAAGTCATTGGGCGAAAAGTTAGAAAATGGTAAAATAGGATGATCGGTATGGGAAATGGTAATGTTTGTAAAATTTTTATTGGAAATGTTATTGTGTTGGGAAAAAAGATGACCCCTCTGGTCATCGCGAGATTCGAACACACCGCAGGGACGGTACTCGCAGAGGATATTACACTTCGCATAGTTGTCATAGTATCCAGATGCGCTGCTGGATTGCGAGGAGCGTGCCCTCCGTGATATCATGCCCGCACTTGGGTACGTGGCACGCGAAGCGTTCTCACTTGTCGGCACAGTCATCATGTTATAGACAGCCCACTCGCCAGCCCGGCGCACGCCAGATTGTTTTTGCAGCCCGGAGATTTGGAGCCCTAACATGGAAACTCAAGCACTTTCTCAACTGCTGGATTTATCCGTTGTTATTCTCGCCAACCTGACCAACCTCTTGCTGGCAGTCATGTTCCTACTGCGGGGAGCTGGCACGCCCCAGGCTGGGAATCGGTTCGGGTGGGCGGCAGTCGTTCTTGGGATTCCGCTGGCAGCGGCGGCGGCGCTAAACGCAGCCGGCGGGCGTCCCGGCTGGACGATTGTCCTGCCAGCGCTCATGGTTGCCTATAACGTGGTCGAATTCCTGCTCGACTTCATCCTGAAATTTGACTTTCGCCACTCGCGCTGGCTCGGACCATATCTTGGTCTGTTCTACCTGGCTCAGATGGGCTTGATCGGCTACGGCTTCGCGGTCGGGAGAGTTTACGGTTACATTACGCTGGCGACGTACTTTGTGTGTCTGGCCACCACAGCCTGGTCCTACGCCCAGGTTAAACACGGATAAGTAACAGGCGCATGCCCTGTTTGATTTAGATTACCGGTCCGGTAATATTTTTTGTTCTCCAGAGGGAATCCATGAAACTGAAAATGTTCAGGCAATTTATTCTAACCACCATTATTCTGTGTGGTTTATTTGCGTTAACGGGCTGTTTCAAAAGCGAAATAAGCGTTGATGTCAATGAAAATGGTTCCGGGCTCGTCAGCATTGCCTACGGTGTCACGCAGCAGGCCAAAACACTCCTGGCAGCCCAGAGCAAGAACCCCATGTCTGAGATCATCAATGGATTTGGCTTACCATATAGTGATGGTAATAATTTGACAGTCACCAATTGGGTGGATGGCGATTATGAATGGACCAAAGCTTCAAAAGAATTTGCCAGCCTGGAAGAAATCAATGCAGTCCTGAGCGCCAACAAGCTTTTCAATTCTTTTTCAATCACACGTATGCGTGGATTATTGCAGGATGAGTTCGTTCTGCAAGCCGAACTGGCCCCCATTTCTGAAACCGCCGGTTCCAGTTTAGTGGATCCTTCCGGGTTTGTCCAAATTCGCTTTTCCATCAAACTGCCCGGTGAAATAAAAACCACCAATGGCGCCATGGATGGCAACAACCCCGATCACACTATCTGGACTGTTCAAAGCAACAGCCCAACCTCACTCAATCTGCGTTCGGCCTCCTGGAACTGGTTGAATATCGGCCTGGGAGCGGGCTTCGGTTTGCTGCTGTTTTTGATCTTCGTGGTGGCTCTGGTCTTTAGCCTGTCTGGCCCCAAAGCCCGGCCCGTCCGCCAGCCGGTTAAAAAAAGTACGCCGCTGGTGCAGAAACCAGTCGCAGTTGTGGCTGTTCCGGTTCCAGCCTCGCTTGAAGATTCCCATCCGGTTCTATCCCCGCTCGAGGTCCTCCACACTGCTCCGGTCGAAAGCCCAGTTCCAGCGGTTTATAACCCATTCGAGGAGTTGGGCGTCGAGACTTTGCTTTCGCAGGTTAACGACAAGATTCTGAAAGGTGCCGGGAAGTTTCACCGCTCGCCGGATGAAGTGATCCTATTCTGGACCGATGAGACCGGCCAGTATAAATTTATTGGCATAAAGTATCTGGGATTGGCAAAGTTTTCGGTCAACGGTCAGCTGCTGCCCGCCACCCGCGATGATATCAAAGCCGGTATTCTGAAAGTATTACGGGAAACCAAATAACCCGTTTGCGGTTCAGCCCCCATCTTCTAAGGTACCAGCATTCAGCCTGAAGCATTTCCCCTCATGATTTTGCGACCCACCCGGGTCGCAAAATCATGAGGGTTTGTTTATAAATTACCCTTTATTTTGCACAGACAGTGTATAGTCCAACGCCTGCTGCAAGTCAGCGATCAAATCATCCAGCGCTTCAATCCCAACCGAATAACGGATCAGGCTTTCCGGGATACCCATCGCCGCGCGCTGTTCGGGCGACACTTCCACATGACTGGTCGTGCGCGGCGGGCCCGCCACTGTTTCCACCGAGCCCAGGTTGGCAGCCATATGCACATACTTCAAGCGCGGTAAAAAGGTTCGGACCGTGTCAAAATCCCCATTCAGGATAATGCTCAAGACCCCGCCGTAACCGCGCATTTGCTTTTTTGCGATCGCATGGTTTTCATGTGATTCCAGACCCGGATAGAGTACATCCTTCACCAGTGTGTGACCCTTCAGGAAGCGTGCAATCTTCAGCGCACTCTCATTCTGACGTTCAATCCGCAGGTGCAACGTCTTCAACCCGCGCAGCAGCAGGTAAGCCGACATGGGGTGCAGCGTTGCCCCTGTAATTTCACGATAACGAAAGACCGTCTGCACCAATGCCTTTGAGCCGCAAATGATCCCGCCCAGCGCATCCGCGTGCCCGCCCAGGAACTTTGTCGCGCTGTGCAGCACCAGGTCCGCCCCAAAAGCAATCGGGTTGGTATTGATTGGCGTCGCAAAAGTATTATCCACCACCACAATCGCCCCAACCGCGTGCCCGGCCCGAATCAAGCGTTCCAGGTCAACCACCTTCAAGGTCGGGTTGGTCGGCGTCTCCAGATAAAGCAGCTTGCAGCCTTTGGCAACTTCGCGCTCGATCATCTCGTGATTGCTGGTTTCGCACAGGGTTACATCAATGTTGAAGCGCGGCAAAAACTGCGTGAAAATTTCGTTTGTCCCGCCATACGTATCCTGGACAGAAACGACACGCTCGCCCGGCGCAAGCAGGCTGAAGAGTGTGTTGCTGATGGCCGCCATGCCGGTCGAAAAGCTGGTGGCAGCCTCGGCACCCTCCAGTTGGCGTACCTTTTCTTCAAAGGCATCCACCGTTGGGTTGGTATTCCGGCTGTAAATATAACCGCTCTCTTTTCCAAGCGCCACGTCATACCACGTATCCAGGTCCGGATAACCATAGGCCACACTGTGTACCACCGGCACCTGGGTGGCCCGATGCCAGCCATCCCGGCCTTCCTCGCCCGCCCAGATCGCCAATGTATCCAAAGCGGGTTTGCGTTCTTCATTATTTTGGTCTGTCATGCCTTTGATCTCCTGGTTCCAATCTAAAAAATGAGCTCATCTTCGAATAATTGTATCAGCCAATTTGGAGCCAGAAGATTGCTTTTCATTATCTCTGCGCGGTGATATGATTAATCCAGCTCAGCGTTGTTTACCACGGCGCACGGAGATTAAAAAAAGAGGTTTTCTCTGTGGTCTCCGATTGCTTCGTGGTTATAAAAAAGGCTAATCCGCTGGTTTTCCTCAATTCTGGCTGGAAAATTGGATTTTTCGCACCAGCTTCTCGCCCAACCCTACCATTATTATCAGGAGCTTCATAAATGGAAAAAAATCCCAAGGTGGATGCCTTTTTAGGTCGAGCCAAACAATGGCAGGCCGAATTTGAGAAATTGAGAACGATCATTCTTGACTGTCAGTTGACCGAAGAATTGAAATGGGGCGTCCCCTGCTACACACTCGACAACAGCAACATCCTCCTAATCCACGGATTCAAAGAATACTGTGCGATTTTGTTCGTCAAAGGGGCCCTGTTGCAAGACCCCATCGGTCTCCTGATCACACAAACCGAAAATGTCCAGGCCGCGCGCCAGATCCGCTTCACCAATCTTCAAGAAATAGAAGAGCTGGAACCCAAACTGAAAGCCTATATCAATCAGGCCATTCAAGTCGAAAAAGCTGGCCTGAAAGTGGAATATAAAAAGACCACCGAATTCACAAACCCTGAAGAATTTCAAACAAAGTTGGACGAAAACCCCGCCCTGAAAACCGCCTTTGAAGCATTAACCCCCGGACGCCAGCGAGCCTACTACCTATATTTTTCAGCCCCCAAACAATCCAAAACCCGTCAGGCCCGAGTTGAAAAATATATCCCGCAGATCCTGAATGGCAAGGGATTGGATGATCAGTAATTTGATCAGGAAAATATAGTTCTTCTCACAGCATTCCGTGTATCGCCTTCTCTTCATCCGGAAAAGCTCACACAGACTCAATGGTTTTTCTTACATGGTCTTCTCCGTGTGCTCCGCGCCCTCCGTGGTAAACACCGAAGTAGACCATTTATTTAACCACTGAGCACACCGAGACCACAGAGAAAACCTCTTTTATTAATCTCCCTGTACCGCCTTTATTTCAAATCTACAATCACGCCAACTACTCAACTTCATGCGTAATCCAGCGCTTTCCTTTCCATGCTACAATTAAAAGGAAGGCCACCGTATGACAGCTTATAGCATTCAACAAATTGATTTATCCAACCGCAGACAGGTTAAAACCTTTCTGCAGCTGCCCTATTCCATCTATCGCAACATCCCCCAATGGGTGCCGCCGCTCCAAATGGATGCCGCCCGCATGTTGGACACCCGCAGGAATCCCTTTTACACCCATTCCAGCGCCGCCTTTTTTCTAGCCTTCGACCAGGACGCCCGCCCGGTTGCACGGTTGGCCTGCCTTAATAATTCGCGTTACAACGCCTACAATCACGAGGCCAGCGCTTTTTTCTACCTGTTTGAATCATTCAACCTACCAGAAGCATCCACGCTCCTGTTTGAGGCTGCCATTGCCTGGGCTCGCACGCAGGGCTTGAATAAAATCATCGGCCCGAAGGGTTTTTCTGCCCTTGATGGTCTGGGATTATTAAGTGATGGCTTTGAGTATCGTCCCGCGCTTGGCATACCATACAACCCGGACTGGTACCCCGCACTGGTCGAACAGGCCGGCTTTAGCATGACCAGCGAGATTCTCTCCGGGTACGTCGAGCAGGGCTTTTTCATGGATTCAAAGATAGACCAGATCTCACAACGCGTTCAGGAACGGCGTGGTTTGCGGATTGCCGAATATCGCACGCGCAGCGATTTGCGCAAACTCCAGGCACCCTTGCGGGAACTGTACAATAACGCCATCCAGGGCACAATCGGCAACTATCCCATCACCGAGCAAGAAGCCAAAGGCCTGGCCGATCAACTGATCGGGTTCGCCGATCCAAAATTAATCAAGATTGTCCTGAAAGACGATCGTCCGGTTGGTTTCCTGTTTGCTTACCCGGATATCTCTGAAGCGCTGCAGCGCTCCAAAGGCCAGCTCTTCCCATTCGGCTGGCTGGATATCCTGATCAGCTTGCGCACTACAAAAGTGATCAATATCAATGGCGCCGGGATGATCGAAGAATATCGTGGCTCGGGTGGCACCGCCATTCTATTCAGCGAGCTGCGCAAGAGCAGCCGGAACACCCGTTACACCTGGGCCGAAATTGTGCAGGTCGGCACAGACAATCCACGCATGCTCAAAGAATTATCCATGATGGGTATCATCTTTCATAAGAAACATCGTCTGTATTCACGCCTGATCTGAAACGCATGCTGGAGTTAATTTATCCAAAATGAAACCATGATCTCAATTCAGCAACTATATAAAACCTATCAGCGCGGTACCCAAGCCGTGCAAGCCATCTGTGGCATTGACCTCGAAATAAAAAAAGGGGAATTTGTGGTCATCCTCGGGCCAAGCGGTGGCGGAAAATCCACGCTGCTCAATTTAATCGGCGGAATCGATCATCCCACCTCCGGCACAATCAGCATCAATGCCTTCGCGTTGGAAAAAGCCAGTGAAGAAAGTCTGACCCGTTTTCGCCGCGATCACATCGGCTTTATTTTCCAGTTTTACAACCTGCTCTCGGCTTTAAATGCCGCCGAAAATGTAGCCCTGCCATTAATGGCCAAAGGCGTCGCCTTCAAACAAGCCAATCTGAAAGCCATCCAAATCCTGACCCGGCTGGGTCTTGAAAAGCGCTTGAAACACCTGCCCTCCGAGCTTTCAGGCGGGGAACAGCAGCGCGTTGCCATCGCCCGTTCGATCATCGCCGAACCTGAGTTAATCCTGGCGGATGAACCCACCGGCGATCTCGATTCACGCACGGCGGATGAGATCACCGGACTGATGCGCGAATTGAATCTTCAAATGCGTCTGACCTTTGTGATCGCCACCCACAACCTGCGCCTGGCCGAAAATGCAGACCGCGTCTTTGAGCTCCGGGATGGGAAAATTCAACCCAACCGCCATGACAAAACTGGCTGATATTTTTCGCTTTGTGATCAAAGATTTGATCAATGATGGCTGGCGCACAACCATCACGATTCTAAATTTATTGGTATTTATTTGCAGTTATTTTGCCCTGGTTGGGCTGGCCGAGGCCGCTTATAAATTTGGCAATCAGCCCACCGATAAATCTGCGCTGCTGATCATTTCGCGCAACGTCTTCGACCCCTCCGAAAGCGCAATCACCGACCAGGATTTTCTCCCGGCCCGCGAGTTGATTCCAGAATAT
Organism: uncultured Anaerolinea sp.; assembly: GCA_964462245.1. Taxonomy (GTDB): domain Bacteria; phylum Chloroflexota; class Anaerolineae; order Anaerolineales; family Villigracilaceae; genus UBA5195. The sequence continues at coordinate 11,017 of CAYWXS010000110.1, read as the reverse complement.
GTGAAAAGTGTCTCCCCGCTTGTTTTTAAGATCATCAACTCCAACGGCAATCTTATTCAGCTGCGGGCCGCCCGCCTGGATGATATGCAGAGCGTGCATTCTTTGCAACTGATCAGCGGTGATTGGCCCAAGGCAGCCAACCAGGTTGTCATCGGAGAAGGCACAGCTGCCCTGACAAACTGGAAAATCGGCCAGAGTATCCACTTCTACGCTGCTGATTTCATCATTACCGGCCTGGTCAGAGCCCCTGGCACGAAGTTCAGCGCTATTTGGATGACGCTGGATGCAGCCAATGACCTGTTTGATCTAAAGGGCGTCTATCAATTCGGCTGGGTGCAGCTGCAACCCGCTCTGGATTCGGAGGCGGTGCGTGTAAAACTTCAAAATGATCCACGCCTGATCGATCGTTTCGAAGTTTTTTTTGCCGATAACCTCTATCAGGAATACACAAAAGCGCTCTCCGATCTGAAAGGCGTCAGTGCTCTGCTGGTGCTGTTGGCCTTATCAGCGGTCATGTTGGGAACCTATGGCAATATTTTCCTGATCCTCTCCGAGCGCAGCCGGGATATCACCATTTTGCGCGCCATTGGATTTCAGTCTGCTAACATCCGCGCCCTGATCACCCTGAGAACCTTGCTCCTGGTGAGTGTGAGTTATTTTTCAAGCTGGGGCGTCACCGCCCTGCTGTTAAATTGGTTCAATCGCATTAACCCATTAACCCTGCATTCCATCCCCTTACCAGTTACGATCTCAGCCGCAGCCCTTTGGTTTGGCTTCCTGCTATCTGTATTCTTTGGCTGGGTCGGGGTTTGGATTCCCACCCGTCATTTACGCAATCGAAGCGTCGCCAGTTTTATCCAACCTTAGGTGCACATGCTTGCGATAATTTGGATCGCCTTACGAGATATCAAAAGACGCTGGCTGCTGGCGCTGGTGATGGCCTTGCTTTTTAGCATATCCTTTGCAACTTACCTGGTCTTAATCACCTACCAGAAGTCACTCTCCATGACCTATTTCTCGCTTGAAACCAACTGGTTGGTGGTTCAGGTTAGTTTCGGCAGTGGCGAAATTCATGGCAGCCGCCTGAACAGCGAGATAAAACAAATCCTGGAAAAGGCTGGCTACCAACCCATTCCAGAAATTCATCAAGTCGTCGGGACCTCAATCTCGAACGGCATCATGCTGCGCGGTGTGCGGCCAGAAAACCTCCTGCGAGTCAGCCCTTTCAGGCTCCTGGCGGGTCGAAACCTCATTTCCGGCGACTCGCCCCGCTTGACCATGATCGGCATCGGGCTGGCGAATCGACTAAAGCTCAAGGTTGGAGACACGCTCAACTTACGTGGTCGCGAATTTACGGTGATCGGGATTTTCAAGACAGGCTCTTATGAAGACAGCCAGGCCTGGGTTTCACTGACGGATGCACAAAAATTGCTGGACTATGGTTCAGATGTTTCAGTCTATTACATCCCGGATGCGGGTCCGCTGCACGAAGGCTCCAGCCTTACAAAGGGGGTTTCGATTGGTCGCAGAGGGGATGCTGGCAATACTTTCGGAAAGGAAATCATGAGTTTCTTTGGCTACATCGGCTTGCTCGGTGCTTTTGCAGGGGTGGCAACCAGTATCACGCTCACCAATCTGCTTTGGCGCCTGGCCTGGCTTCATCGGCGCGAATTTGGCATCGCGCGCACCCTCGGTTTCGCTAGAAATTCGGTCGTAATCTACCTCTTAACCCAGGCCAGCCTGATTTTGCTGCTCGGCGCCTGCCTGGGCGGATTCTCTGCGGTTGTGCTGGTCATTGCGCGCATCCAGGATTTTTCAGCTTTTGGGATTGCGATCACGCCCATCTGGGATGTCTCGACCATCACCTGGATTGTTGGCATCACTTTGCTGATTGGCGGGATGGGCGTGGCTATCCCTGCCAGTAAAATCAATTCAATGACCACCCCGGAATTATTGGGAAGAGATTGAATGATGGCTAAAATCAGCGCTTTTGCAGATTGCATCGCGAAGAAAAGCCTGCTGCGCTATATTTTTTTCCTGGGCGTGGCTTTGATCGCCATCTGGGTCAATGGCTATCATTTCGGCACGTTTGACCAGGTTGTCCATCTCCCATTTCTAAAGAAACTTTCCGACCCCGGCCTGTATCCAAACGATCCATTTCTCAATCTACGCAGCGAACATTACTCCTTCTTCTGGCAAATGTTTATTCCCGCCTATCGCGCCGGAACGCTCGAGCTGACCATGTTTGGCGTCCATATTTTGGCAACCTTCGGCCTGGTCTGGGTATTTTGGGAATTAACCGCCACCTTATTTCAGAATAACCTGGCTAACCTTTTTAGCGTGATCCTGCTGATTTTTCCGCACATGGGTCTGCCCGGCTTTCCGATCGTCGAATTTTGCTTGCTCAACCGTACCTTTGCCCTGCCCTTCATCCTGGGCGCAATCCTGCTCTATCTGCGCCGGCGTGTTTTGCTCGCCTTTCTGTTGTTAGGTCTCATGTTCAACATCCACGTTATCTACGTCGGGTTTGCCTTCGTGATGATCCTTTTTGATCTTTGTTTACGACTTCCGGAAGTCGGGTGGAAAAACCTGGTGAAAGGTGTTGCCATCTTCATCGGCGCCAGCTTGCCTGTCCTGGTCTGGCGCAGCGGCAGCGTGCCCATCGACTTGCAAGTCCGCCCGGATGTCCTCAAACTTGTTTCTTCCGCCTTGTTGGCCGGTGTGTATTATCTCTTTCTGCCCTCGCCCCAGATTTTATTGGGCACGTTGCATGGCTTTGCCACCCTGACGTTTTTCGTTTTGGGCCGCAAGTTGCAGCTTTCCGCCCATGACCGTACAATCACCCATTTTGTTATCGCCATCGGGCTGGTCCTGCTGGTTCAACTTCTGACCACCTATTGGCTTCCAATCACCTTCATCTTGCAACTGCAAATTTTGCGCATCGGTGTTTTTCTGATGCTCTTTGGTTATATCTATTTTGCGGGCTATCTCGCCAGCCGTCTTCAGCAGTCGAGTCTGAGGGGTATCCCGGCTGGATTGGTTGCTGTCAGTTTCATCGCTTATCCATCCCCGCTGCTGCCCCTGTTTTTCCTGGCCATTCAGCCCTGGATGGAAAAATTTCGATGGCGGCAGTTGATCAGCGCCAGCCTACTCTGCCTGATTCTGGTTGTCTCGCTTTTGAGCGGCATCCAGTCTGGGATTTGGTCGCCGGGTTATTTCATTTTTGAACCCAAAACCGCCTGGACCCAAACCCAGGATTGGGCTCGCAACAACACAGCGCGCGCGGCCATGTTTATTACCCCGCCCGAAATCCTCTCACACTATATCCCTGATTGGCGCACTTTCTCGGAACGCGGCAGCCTGGCGACCCTGGTTGAAATTTTCGAGTTTCCACACCCGGGTTATTTTCCAGCCTGGCAGAAGAATTTCGAGGCCCTGGCACCCGCTGCCATCGCTCAATTTAATGGAAATTACCTGGATACTTTTTCGATCACCCGCGCCGCCTACTATTCACTCAAACCGGAAGACTATCTGCGCATTGCTCAACAAAACCAGATCCGCTATCTGGTCATTGAAAAACCTCATAAACAACCCTTCCCAACGCTTTATGAAAATGAAGGCTTCGTGATTTATGACCTGCAAAACGCTGTCTCATTGAAAAAATGACCTACGCATGGTTTGGTCAGATAAAAGGCGAACAGTTCCATTGTCATTTGCAATGTTATCCTTCACTGTCTCAACCATTGAAATAGCAACTATCTACCTGTTATTCGTGCCAGGGATGCGACACCTTCCTCCATTTTCGGTTTTTGAAAATGGAGGAAGGCCGGGAAGGGGGTCGCATTTCACACTGATAACCTAAGAAACCGCTCCGTAACCCAAGCAATAAGCGTTAGCTCTATAACGCTGAATACCCGTTTATTCGGGAACGCTTTGAAAACACGCTCTGTTAGCCAGGCGCAAGTAACCTGATTGGTTGGATTAAACGCCTCAACCTTTTTCAGACAATAACAAAAATGATCCAACATGCTCTCGTTTATTAATAATTTCAACCCACTTGAAAGGCCACCTAACTTTGGCCCAGTTCCGCGCTTCCATTCTGATGGAATAGTACAGGAGTAAAAATGAAAAACAGAATCTTAATTTCCTTTTTGATGCTTACGTTAATTAGCCTGGCCTGCGCCCTGCCAACGCTGAATCCCCCCTCCGGACAAACCCCGCCGGAAACCCCGCAGCAATCCTCACCCGCTGACCCGTCCGCGCCGACAGCTGGCGAAACCCCGCCAGCCGCGCCACTCTTCCAACTGCCGGGTAAAACACCCGACCCCAAGCCCGTCAGCATTTCTGAAGGCTTGGCCAGCCTGAACAGCTACCGAACAGTTTTATCCTTCACAACATCCGGCCCGAACCCAAATAACTCCAGCAGCATTAGTTTTGAAAGCCAACGCTCCACGGACAAGGATGCCCAGTTTACCCAAATGACATCCAAATCAATCATCGATGGCCAGCCTGGTGAAGGCGAAAACCCTTCTGATATATACCGCATCGGCAGCGATCAGTGCTCAGGTTCCGGAGAAGAATGGAGTTTTGAGAGTCTCATTTCCAATGAGGCCGAAATGCGGGATATGGTCCTGAGCATGTTTAGTTTTTCACCTGCTATCGACAACCCGATCTTTGTCGCCCCAGAAACGGTTAATGGCATTTCCACCAATCACTTTTCCTTTAAAGCCAAGGGGCTCGGGGCAAAATCCGGGGCAAACGTCACCATTAACCAGGGCGATTATTGGCTGGCGCTGGATGGGCAATACCTGGTCAAATATGTGTTGATTGCCGAAACCGTTGTAGATCCAAAAACAAACATCATCCACACAGAAATCAATTTTGAAGTCAAGGACATAAACCAACCAGTCGAAATTAGCTTCCCGCAGGCCTGCCTGGATGCAGCTAAAGTCACACCTGAGGCAACCTCACAGGTAGACCAACCGGCACCGGTAGTAAAACCAAGCGCCACTCCCAAAGCAATCATTCCGGCCGGGTTGAGCAAATTCGCAGGTTTGTGGGATACCAACTACGGCGTCCTGACTTGCGCTGTGGATGGTCAGAAGGTCAACTGCATCTATACGTTAAATTCAGGAAAAATATCAGGGACCTTAAGCCCGGATGGCAGGACAATCGAGGGCACATGGTCCAGCGCTCCCACCTACAAAGCGCCCAAGGATGCAGGCAGAGTGACGCTATCCCTGAGCGCGGATGACAATTCCATCACCGGTCAATGGTGGCTTGGCCAGGATGGCGCAGGCGGCACCTGGGCCGGAACCCGAAAATAGCCGGCACTTGGTGGCGTATGCCACACGCTTCGCGGCCCCTATGCCGTACGCACAGCCCGGTGTAGGGGCCGCGAAGCATGGCACGCATCGCGGCCAGGTCTTTGCGCTGTGTAAATTCGTTTCTGTTTTTTGAGAAAAACATGTAGTATAGTTGTTAATCATTGTCCAAATAAGTTTTTATGTAGGGTACATAGCATTCATTCTGTTTCGGAATTATTTTTCTAAAGCATTCAGGCTTAGGGTAGGCATATGAACACATTAAACACATTCAAAAACTTTCTCCAGGCCCCGGTTTATGCGGAAAGCGATGAAAAAAAACATCAAGCCGAACTGCTAAACGCCGGTTTGCTGTCCATGATCATTGCCATGGTCATCGTTCTACCTTTCGTTTTATCCGAGCAGGATTTACCCATCCTGCTCAAAGTTGTAGACCTATTCATTTTCGCTACCGGTCTGGGCCTGCGCTACTGGCTTTTCCACGGAGACATTCATAAAGTTGGTGTCGTTTTTGTCACGGCTGGCATATTTCTGATAACCTTTGCCATCTTTGCGGTGGGCTCCATCAATACCCCCACCTCGGCCATGTATTTGTTTTTCATCGTTTGTGCGGGCATATTGTTTAACTGGAAAGGTCTCCTGAGTTCATCATTAATTTGCTCCATCCTCCTTTCGGGCCTGGCTTACGCAGAAATCCGGGGCTGGATGCCTGGGCGGACGTACCCGATCGAAATTGGGGAACTGGTGGTGTATTTTATCCTTTACGGTTTTATCGGCGCACTGAGTTATTTCTCGCGGCGCATTGCCACTGACGCGCTCCAGCTTTCGCGCCGTGAAATCGCAGAACGCAAAATATCAGAAGCCCGCTTGCGCGAAAGTGAAGCCCGCTTTCGCAGCCTGTTCGAACAAACGCATGACGCTGTCTTTATCTGCGACTTGAATGGGAATTTCTTAACTGCCAACCAGCGTGCCAGTGAAATGCTCGGTTTTAGCATATCTGATTTAATAAAAATGAGCTACAACGACATGATTTTAGAAGAAGCTCCCTTCGAAGGCGCCCTGAGTCGCATGCTCAACCGCGAAACACTGCCTCATTTTGAAAGAAATCTTCAAAAAAAAGACAGAACAATCCTACCTGTTGAAATTTACCTCGAACTTTGTCGCACAGATGAAGGCCAACCGGATCACATCCAGGCCATCGCGCGCGATATCAGCTTACGCAAGGAAGCCGAAGCCGTTCTGCTTGCCTCACATGCCGAATTGGAAGAACGTGTCAGTGAACGAACTGCCGAACTGCTAAATGTCAACCTGGCGCTCACAAAAGCATTAAGTGCCAGGGATGAGTTCATGGCTGCCATGAGCCACGAACTGCGCACACCACTGACCGGCGTGCTCGGACTGTCCCAGGTGCTCCAAATGCCCCAATTTGGCGATTTGTCCGAAAAGCAGTTCAAAGCGGTCGAACGGATCGAGCAGAGTGGGCAGCGTCTCCTGACCATGATCAATGACATTTTGTATTATTCTTCACTGCAAAGTGGAAAAATTGAAGTACATCCAACCCCCTCTTCACTGGCTGTAATTTGCCAGACCGTACTGACCGCAATTGGTCCTGCGGCAGCCAAGAAAAACCAGGCTACCCATTTTTCCATCCAGCCCGAACAGATCATGCTCAATGTTGAGGAAAAAATCCTCAACCGTTTACTATCCAACCTGCTCAATAATGCCAGTAAGTTTACCCCTCCCAACTGTGAGTTTGGGATCGAAGTGCAGCGTGATCTATCAACCCGCACAGTCCAAATCTCTGTCTGGGATAGCGGCATCGGAATCAATGAACAGGATTTCCCACGCTTGTTTCACCCATTCAAACAACTGGATGCCAGTCTTGCGCGCCAATACGAAGGTGCAGGCCTGGGGTTGGCCATCGTCAAGCTCCTCTCGCAAACACTTGAGGGCGACATAACCGTTGAGAGTACCTTCGGCCAGGGCAGCCGCTTCACAGTCCACTTACCCAACCAGGAAATCTGAACAGCCAGCTACCGTAATGAAGCAATCCCCCCTCGGGTCATAGCGAAATTCGTACATACCACAGGGGCGGTACTCGCCGAGAAGTTAGCGTTTCGTGTAGTTGTCATTCCCGAAGGGCATCGGGACGATGTGCGAGGAGCGTGCTCTCCGCGACGTGGCAATCTTCCTTCATGTCAGCACAGAATAATGTCATTAGTAGCCGCTGCACTCCGAGGTAGGCTCGATTTGCTAAGCAAATCGTTCTTGTGGGGTCCGAGTTAGGCCTCGGCTCTGGTGGGGTTTCCGGGCGTAGCACCCTGGCATTCCCCCGCGTTAGCATTGACAATTATGTTATAGATAAAATTCTGTCCTGCCCGAAGGACAGCGCCCTGAATACCCTCCAATGCTCAGCGCAATATTCTGACCTGTATCAACCAGCAATTTGACTCTCATCAGTTCAAAAACCTGGGTGCTTCAAGTTTATCACCAGGTTTGATGTTAAATAAATCCTGCGTTCACACCAATTTTCGTGCCTTTCGTGTATTTCGTGGTAAAACGCTCTTCCTTCGCGATTCTTCCTGTCTCGCGCACAGCGGTTTCGGCTTATCCGAGTCAGGAAAAGCGCATATTATCAAAACGCCATTATAATGAAAACTGGTTGTGCTGTGTTCGCAACCAGCCCCATGGGGTAAACGCAATCGTTATCAGCAGAAACAAGGAGATTCAAATGGCATTCAGCTATAAAAATACAAAGGGGAGTACCTATATCCTGCACTCCAAAACAACCATAACCAAGACAGGCAAAAACCAGACCCTGTATTTCTTCTCAAAAGAACAAAAAGATGGGGCACTCGATGCGGTCCCGGCAGGTTACAGCGTGGCCGAAATGGCCAACGGTCTGCCTGTCTTAAAAAAGGCATTGCTCTAAATAAAATCTGCTTCCACAAAATGGAAGCAGATTTTATTATCAGGATGTTTTTTTTGGGGGCTCACAGAACAAGGAACCTGCCGGACCAACCCAACCACCCGTCAGGACATACCGCGCAAGAATTGGAAAAAAGCCATGCAAGAAATCAACTCACTCGTATTCTGGTGCTACAATAAGCTTTCTTGGAGAAACCAATGAATACGAAACCAAACACCCCCGAAACAGAAAATGTCCCCCCGCAACCCACCTGGTTAGCACAACTCAACCGCCCCGAAATATATCTAGCCCTGGTCGTTCTGCTGATCGGATTGGGCATCCTATTTACTCCACTTGGGAAGTGGATGTTCGCCGTCGACAGCCAGCAGTTCTGGTGGTTCATCACCCGCTCAGCCGGTATCGTCGCCTACCTGCTCTTATGGCTTTCTGTCGTCTGGGGCCTGGCAGTCCCCTCCAAGCTGGTTGCACCCGTCCTGGAAGGCGTCTACACCTTTGACTTCCACCAGTTCATCTCGCTGCTATCGATAGCGTTTGTGCTCTTGCATATCCTGGTCCTCACACTCGACCGCTATCTGCCCTACTCATTGTTCCAAATCCTGATCCCCTTTATTTCGCCCTATCGTCCGGAGTGGGTTGGGCTGGGAGTGATCTCCTTCTATATCATGCTGATCGTAGCGGGCACCTTTTATATCCGCGCCCGCATCGGCATGAATACTTTTCGCCAGATCCATTATTTCAGCTTGGCCGCCTACCTGGGCGTCACCCTGCACGGATTGTTTTCCGGCACTGATTCACCGCTGGTATCCATGCAGTTTATTTACCTGGGAAGCAGTTTTGTGGTCATCGTTCTGACGGTTTACTGGCTCAACCAAAAATCAAAGCAAAACCAGCTAGCCAAACAAAAAGCCCTGGCAGCTGCACGCGCCAAAAACAGACGCTAAGTGCCGCATCGCCCCGCTTTTGAGCATTGAAAGTTAATCCCCAAACAAAAAACACCTTCACTTTTTGTGAAGGTGTTTTTCAATCTGTCAATTATCCAAAATCAAGTGCACGCACTCCCCATTTTCTGGGATCCACACTTGCCCAGTGCCATCCACCGCCAGATAAGTGACTTCTGGATTTTTAACGATCAACTCCCCGGCGTAGTCCGGTCCGCCAATCAGGATCGCCTTGGCAAACACTTCTGCCACTGCCGCACTGGGTGCCAGGGCAGTCACACTCAACCATGGAGTAAGCGCCGGTTGACCGGTACGTGGATCGATTAAATGATGGCGTGGGGCTGAGTTCTGCAGCCAGACGCGCTTGACTACCGAAGAGGTTGCCACGGCGCCACCCTCCACCTGCAGTGTCATCAGATCCCGGCTGGGTTGGCGCGGATCTTCCAGACCAATTTCCCAACTTTCCATCCCATCTGGCTTTCCGATCAGGAACATATCGCCACCTGCATTCACGACGCAGTTGGGTGAGAAAATCGCCAGTTTGTGAGCTGCCTTTTCCGCAATCCAACCCTTGGCAATTCCGCCCAGATCAATGCGCAACCCTTGCGGAACCAGGATTGAAAGATCAGCCTTGCGCAGTTCAATGTTGGCGAAGGGTATTTGCGGGGCACGCAATTCAATTTGAAAATACGGTTCGGCCCCCGCAATGCGCAGTTCATCCATGCTTTTTGTATAACCCGCCTGTTCCAGATCGGGCAAAATTGCCGGATCAAACAAACCAGCGCTGGCCTTGTGACAGGTCAGCGCGATTTCCAGCAGGTCAAACATCTCCTGCGAGACAGTCTTCCAACTGCCCGCACTCTGATTTATCTGTGCCAGTTCACTGGTTTGCGCGAAGCGTGTGAAGCGTCTTTCAGCGGCTTCGATATAGCTGCGTGCCATCTCAAAACCCTGGCTGGCGCCGCGACCCTCAGCCGCCAGCAGGATTTCGGAATTCATGGCTCGAAAATTGTCGTATTCCACTTTACGAACCGCCCGTCCGAATGCGATTGCTGGACCTGCGATTTCTGGCAGGGGGTTCGAAGGTCAGGAAATTTTGCAGAGCCTGATAAGGTGAGTTGGCGATCACGGTCTGCGTGTTGCCATTGACCGTTACCTGGGTTTCGCCAGGTTTGGCAGCATGCGCCAGAAAGCCCCAGCCTGTCAGAAGCGCCAGCAGGCTGGCGGAAGTAATCCAAATGTGTAAATTCTTTTTAAAAGCGTTCATTTTATAAGTCCTGTGTGCACCGGCTCGTTTTATAACTCGCCAGGATTAAATTTTACTATCGGAGAAAAGACACCTGTTGAATCTGGGGCTGGGTCTGAGAAACCGCTGCGATGGATGCATGTGGGGCACTCAGTGCTTCCTGACCGACCAAAAGCATGGCGATCATCAGGAAGGATGTGATCAGGGAAGTCGCTACAAGTGCCGGAGTTGTCTTTTTCATGATATGCCTCTTTTATTGGGTTGAGCAGGTCAGAACTTTGACGTTCTGTGATTTGTCTGAGAATGTAATCGAATGATATCGCTCCATCATGACAGTAAGATGAACAACGCAAAATTGCCCGGCAGCAGTTTCCAGTAGTAGTCGGCTTGCGGATTGTGCGCCAATGCCAAAAATACAGTCAGGGATGGTCAGAACATATTCGGTTTTCCTCGCCGATTGGAGCGCACCACCCTCCCGTCGGCAGGAAAAATTATTTTCAAACAGTCCTCAATCGAATCCAAACCCTGTCAACCCCAAGTAGAAATGTCCCCTTTTCTCCCAAGTAGAGATGTCCCCTTT
>CAYWXS010000109.1:0-21582 GCA_964462245.1 uncultured Anaerolinea sp. | reverse complement strand
TTGAAATATTTGAAGCTCTCGGCGACCTGCAAGGCAAGTCCGCCACGCTGCACGCAGTGGCAGGCATCTATGTCACGCGCGGCGATTTGGATGGGGCGCTCAAGATGTACCAGCAGTCGCTTGAAATATTTGAAGCTCTCGGCGACCTGCAAGGCAAGTCCGCCACGCTGCACGCAGTGGCAGGCATCTATGTCACGCGCGGCGATTTGGATGGGGCGCTCAAGATGTACCAGCAGTCGCTTGAAATTGATGAAGCTCTCGGCGACCTGCAAGGCAAAATTGTGACGTTAGCAAGCATGGCCCAGCTCATTCAAGACCAAAATCCTGCCCAGGCCATTTCAATTTACTCTGAGGCGCTCAATATCGCACAGGCTTTAAAATTGCCTTTTGATATAGCCAATATCATTTCCATGCAGAGCGATCCACTCATCCAGACAAAAGAATTTCAAAAGGCGCTTGAATTTCTGATCGAGGCCTTCAATATCTTTGCACAAATGCAAGCCAAAAAAGGCATAAATTCGACCGTCGCTCGATTGCAAAATATGAGAAAGTTCATTGGGGAAAGCGAATTCGAAGCGCTTTGGAACCAAATTACTAATGCGCCCATGCCCGAATGGCTGGCACAACTGCCCCAGCAAAATCAAGGCCTGAGCGCTGAACAGTTCATCACGGCTGCCATTCGATCCGCCAGGCAGAAACGCCCTGAAGCAGAGGAATATTTCAAAGAGGCACAAAGACTGGCGGGCTCGGCAGATATCCCCCCTGAATTGCAGGAACTGGGCAAAGTCTTGCAGAAGGTCCTGCTCGGTGCGCCCGCGGACCTGTCCTTACTGACAGATGAACTGAGGGCGATAATAGAAAGAACCTTGCTTGAATAGTGCCATAATTAGGAACTTGAAAATTGGATCCTGGTACTGCTTCGCAAAGCAAGAAAATCTTTCACCGCTGAGAACAGTAGAGAGTACGGAGTTTTTATTATGGTTTTCTCAGTGGACTCTGTGCGCTCAGTTGCGCGTAGCGGTCCCGATGCTCTGCGGGATAGCATCCCGATGCTCTGCGGGAATATTGTTTCGCGGAGCGTCCGGCTTGTCCGGGTTAGGTAATTGCAAGCGGGCAATAAATTATTCGTGGATGAATGCTGCCCCAGCGAGTTGTAATCGTTGGGGCAGCTGTTGCAACACGCACAGAAAAGCGACTACACGCAGCAAGCGCCCTTCTCCTCCTTATCCATGTTCGCGATTATCCTTCAGGCTTATAGCAAAAAACGACCACCTGCTGCAGAGTCTTTGGGTATCAAAGAAATGCTGCGCAGGTGGTCGCTTCTGAATATACTCAATAAGGCGGCTCGGCCGGTCCATCATAACCGCACATCCCCAAGCGCGGAGAGTTGATCAGCGCAACCAGACCTTCTTCATGCATATGTTCGTCAAGGCATTCTTCGCACAGGAAGGTCATATCACCAAATTCAATCTGACACTCCATACACAGCCAACCCGCCTTTTGCTCACATTCAGAGCAGGTTACTTCGGGCAGCTGATTGCGTGCCAGCAGGCTGATGGGATGTTTATTGGCCGGCCGACCCTGCACCGCACTTATGACCTTGATATCGGTATGGGAAGTAGTGCCGAAGTCATACATGTGATGCAGGCTAAGCCCGGGAGCAAAGACCTCATCCGCCAGGCGCGATTTTGAAATTTTGATGGAGCTGGATACGCTCTGGGTATATTCGCTCAGGTGGTCACAGCATTCCAGCCAGATGGTCCGCAGGTATTGGTCAAGCTGCTTCAGACTGCTTGAACCGCGCATTTCCAACACCAGCCAGAAAGATTTGTTGTAGGTTGGCTGGATTTGCAAGCGCCAGAGCGTTTCGGCTGCCTGGTCGCTGGCTTGCAGAACAGCCTGACGTTTTTGGCAGCCTGCCAGGTGTTTGTCCACTGCGCGTATGGTCAGAGCTTCGCCGCAGTATGCACAGGTTCCGGGGGTTTCGGGTTTACGGGGCATAAATTTGTCTCCTATTCATAGGGCATCTGGCGCTGGATTTCGCCAGTGGATGGCCATTCGTAGGTCTGGTGAGTGCGCATAGAACCTCGCATTATGCCTGGTCCAGCTGCAGCACCCAGCCAATCTCTTCTTCCTGAATAAATGCCTTCATTTCAGACAGGTCCTGTGAGCTGGGCGCACCTTTTTTCCAGTTGGAGAGGGCGATTTGCGCGTATTGCATGGGCAGATCACCAGCCCATTCTTTAAACTTCGAGTCAGACAAAATTGCGAAATTGTACAAACCGAGCAGCAACCCCATACACAGTTTAAGCGATTGTTCTGCCAGACCCAATTGCTGGCATTTATCCATTTCATCCCAATAGGGCTGGAAAATCTCATCTATCATGCTGTCGGCCGCCTCGCCCGGGTCCACATAGCCATTGCGGGTTTTGCCAGACCTGGCCCAAACCTCTTCCACCTCGAGTCCTATAAAATCGGTGAAAACCGAATCGGCGATTTCCTCCGGGTCAATCTGTTTCAAGGAACGTCTGGTCATCTCGACAATCCGCGCAGCCAGGTTCGCATCCTCCCGCGCCAGGATCTGCAGAATCTGTCGCGCTTCGTCCGCAGACAGTGAGGCAATAAACTGAAGATCATTCATTCCAACGCTCCTAACCGCTTGGCCCAGCCAACAGTCAGGCCTGTCAAGCCATCGTTTTTCAATGCGCAAAAGTGCGCTCTTCTACTTTATTATAGCATTTCCGCGGTTTCTGCAATACTGCTATGTTCCAACCATCTGCTTGCGTCCACCCAACGCCTGTCGTTGGCAAGTCCCTTTTGGTCAAAGTATTGAAAATTGGGGTGCTCGCCAATCACAATGCCTGACATACCTGACACATAGCTTTGTTATAATTACACTGATCAAGATCATGTGCAGATAAAGAAACTGAAAACTATTCAACTTACAGCTCGTATGAAGTTAGAGATTTTAGACGCCGCGGAAGTTTTATAAGATTTTGGCGTTCCATCGCGCTCAGATTTCGCGTTTACTTTTGGGCGATCAGAACGGTTTTGGATTAATATGCAAATCCATTACGGTAGGTTCGCAACAATTTTGTGTAGTGGGATCGCCAAAAGCGCGCCCTTTCCAGGACGTGCTTTTTAAATGACAAACAATCTGGCCGTAATAATTGCCTCTTGAAAACAGTATCATATTCTGATATTATCTCATTATGGATAACAAACATCAAAAAATATTGGAGGCTATTTTCGAAAAGCCAGAGCGAGCCAATATTGACTGGAAAGACATCGAAGTCCTATTTATTTCTTTGGGTGCAGAAATCTCCGAAGGAAATGGATCCAGGGTGCGAGTTGCATTGAAAGGTGTTCGAGCTGTATTTCATCGCCCGCACCCCAGGAAAGAAACCAACAAAGGTGCTGTGAAATCTGTGCGCAAGTTTCTGGAAGCAGGAGGAGTAAAACCATGATGGAATATAAGGGTTATATCGGTAAAGTCGAAATTGATGATGAAGCGGGTATTTTACATGGTGAAGTGATCAATATCCGTGATGTAATTACCTTTGAAGGCGTTAGCGTTGATGAAGTGCAAAAAGCATTTCATGAGTCGGTTGACGATTATTTAGCTTTTTGTGCTGCTCGTAGTGAAGATCCCGAAAAGCCATTTTCAGGCAAGTTTGTCGTGCGACTCCCCGCTGAATTACATCGAAAAGCTTATATTCAAGCGAAATTGGCAGATAAAAGCCTTAACGGTTGGGTCACTGAAGTCTTGCAAACTGCACTTAGAGAACGATAAAGCTTTCCAGGATAAAACATACGAATTCACGGCCGGCACTCAGCGCACGCCGAGTATTTATCCAGTATGAACCTGGATGAAAAAGACCGCCTTCAAGACCGGCTCGATAAAGAAGTGCATATTTACCCGATAACGGCATAAAAACCAGAACCTTCGCAACCTGAAAAACAGCCGGACACCGCAGGGTCATAAAGCCTGCTATCGGGCTATTCCTTAAACGTAAATCGCTTCTAATAAAGGAATCACAAAACCATGAAAGGCTTTGATCCCTCCACAAGTTTCGGAGAAAATGCAGCCGCAAGCTACGATGAGCACCTGCGCGGCGACGAAGAAGCAGCCGTAGCGTTTCTTTCAACCCTGGCTCAAGGGCGTCCTGCGCTAGAGTTTGCCATTGGCACAGGTCGCATCGCCATCCCCCTGGCAGAAAAGGGAGTCCCAGTGGATGGCATCGAAATCTCCCCCCACATGGTTGAAAGGCTGCGTGCCAGGATTAAAACCCATCCCATTAACGTAACCATCGGCGACATGAGCACCACGACCACTAACCAGCGTTACGCTCTGGTATATCTGGTCTTCAATACAATTTTCAATCTGCTTACGGTGGATGACCAGATACATTGCTTTCAAAACGCGGCTCAGCACCTCACTCCGGATGGGTACTTCGTGGTTGAAACTGCCTTACCCCACGCCTGGATTGCTCCCGATAAACCGGATTATGTTCACGCTGAAAATGTAAACACGGATAGCGTCACCCTGGATGTGGCCCGCTATGATCCAATCACCCAGCTGCTTGAAGAAAATCATATTCATTTAACTACGCACGGTATCACAATGGCACCAATCGTATGTCGGTTAATCACACCCGGCGAGATGGATTTAATGGCGCGCATTGCCGGATTGCGTCTGATCCAAAGATACGCCAATTGGCAGAAAACTGCTTTTGATATAGATAGCAAAGCGCACGTCTCAGTTTATGGATTTTAAAAACCCGGCTCACTCCGCATGCACCGGTCGTCCCGCGCAGCAGCTTTCCCCGCCCGCGTAGCGTCTTGCACATGATTAGTTCTAACACTCGAGATTATTTATGCTGGCATTAGAAATATTACAAATTGACCAGGCACATATTTTGCAAAATTTGTATCCATACTATCTGCATGACTTGTCAGAATTTCAAGATATTTTGCCCAATCAACATGGACTTTTTGAAAGTGACGAAATCCGTTCCTACGATAAAGAAACCTTTTTAAAGGTCTGGTGGGAACATCCAGCGCAACTTTTCCCATTTATTATCAGAGTTGACGATCGACCAGCAGGCTTTGCACTTATTGGTTCAAAGCCCTATTCTGGCAATAGCGATTTTGAAATCATCGAGTTCTTTATCCTAAAACCGTATCGTCAAAAAGGGATAGCGGAGCAAGCCGCAATCAAAGCTATCGATTTGTTTCAAGGCGCATGGAAATGTTGTGTTCTTCCACGAAATTTGCGAGCATGTTCTTTTTGGCGGCGCATAAGCGCTAAATATGAGCTGTATTCAGAATCACTTACACAAACAGAAGATGGCGAAATGGTAGTCTTTTGTTTTCAAAATTAGTTTTGGCTGTAAACTATGAACCTGATTGAAAACTTTCCCAACCCTTACGCTGGCGACCCACCCCAAAAGCATCTTTTGCAATTTATACATTGCTGATGACATCATTGGGTGGATGACAACAATGTTTCAGGAAAGTCTTTGTCAAGGATAGCAGATTCGCACCATCAACGCATTCAAGGAGCAAACAATGCAGGCATACAATAAGGGCTTTGCTCGTATCTATAATGCAAAATGGGGTGGATTTGCCAGGCAAGCCGCGCCATTAATCCTTGATTTCTATAAGTCAACACCTACAGGTCAGGACAATAACAAGCCAGTTCTTGATTTATGCTGTGGGACAGGACAGCTTGCAGTACATTTTTTGGAGAGGGGCTACAAAGTCACAGGTATTGATTTATCAGAACATATGCTCCATTTTGCCAGAGAAAACGCAACCCAATTTATTACATCAGGTCAAGCAAAATTTATACAAGCTGATGCAAGTACCTTTTCCCTGGCTGAACGGTTTGGATTAGTTGTTTCAACATACGATGCCCTCAATCATCTTCAGGACGAAGAAATGCTGAGAAATTGTTTTCGATGCGTTCATGAAGTCAGTGAAGGATATTTTATTTTTGATTTGAATACCCGCTTGGGTTTAAAACGCTGGAATAGTATTCAGGTGGATGAGAGTAGCGATGATGCCCTGATTATTACGCGTGGCATTTTTGATGATAAAAGCGATAAAGCCTGGACCAGAATTGATGGGTTTGTGCGTGTTGAACATGGATTGTATGAGCGTTTCGATGAGACCTCGTTTAATACAGTTTTTGATATGGCAAGGGTTAAAACCGCCTTGCTGGAAGTGGGCTGGAAAGATGTTTATTTTGCCCGTTTACAAGACTTGAAGACTCCTCTCACTGAGCCAGAGCAAGAAGGAAGAGTATTTATTGTTGCAAGCAAATAACCTTCACGAAAGCCGTGTGCGTGCTTACAAGCATTTTTCTGGCTTTGGGTTTTTCTTACATCTCAGAGCGAATCCCCGCCCACACCAGCGTACCAAAATGGACATAACGCAAACCATTAAGCGCTTGTTTCTACCACGGAGAAGGTTTTTTATGACCGCAATCAGGATACGCCGTGAGTAATATACAGTTACGACAAGGATTCCTCTCGGCTGTTGTCTTCATTGGCATGCTCATTGGATATGGAACAATTCGATATCCCCTCATCCTGAGTGAAGCGGGAATACTAAGCCTGCTTACACCGGTATTTCTCCTCCTAATTTACGGAGTTATTGCTATCAGGGCTACATCACTGCCCACTCAAGCGGGCAGTGATGCACTGAAATCAGGAACTTTCTTTGGTCTGTTGGTCGGTATAACATTTATTGCCACAATATCAATCGAGAATTTTGTTGAACTCAGTCAGCAAGTCATTACATTCTCTACGCTCGGTTTCATGCTTTTTATCTTTCTAATTTTCCTTTACGCGGGGTGGCACGGCGCAAAGCAATCCAGTCACCAGTCTTTGGGAATTTTGACGAGTGTTTGGAGCGCTATGATTGGCGTTGTAATCGCACTGATTTTTGGCTTCATTATTAATTTCCTTTTCACACAACGTCTTGAACAAAATTTGCAGGCAAGCGCCGAGTACCTTCGAAGTGGCAGCCATGATTTAGAAACATTCACATTCTGGAATACGCTGGATAGCGCATCTTCACACTTACTCGAAGCACCCATTTTTGCGGTAGGTTTAGGTACTTTGGGCGGTTGGATTAATCTGGGGTTTCGCCAACTTCAAAAGAAGTTTTCAATTAATCAATGATCATGACGGTACCCTGCTGGGCATAACGTATGCCATTGGCCTATTCTTCGCGCAAGAATAAATAAATTATCAGCGCCAACCTTTGCGCAAATTACCACCCGGCATGGTTTACTGATTTGCGCATTCCGCCAGCAAATCGTCGGGAAAAAATTAAGCGCTGATTGAGCCGGTCAATGGAGTACCTCAGTGATCTCCGAGTCACGCTTTTACCTCTGGCCTTGCAGATATTTTTTAATGGTTTTCTCTGTGGTCTTGTGCCCACTGTATTAAACATCGAAGTAGACCTCTTATATAACCACTAAAGAAAAACCCTGCCCATTATCCAATTATAGTGAATAATCCAAAAAATTTAAAGCCGAAGAAACCAGAGCGATTGCATCAATGTTGGATAGCGCCACAACAGCGCCTGGAGGGGATTCCGATCAATGTATAAATTTTTTAACCACATTTATGGCCCGACCACACCCCAAGAACCCCAACCGATTGTAATAAAAAACATGAATATATAAAATGAAGAAAAATTCGGGAATTTTCATAATGGTATAATTTCCGCAGGTGCAGCCAGACTTAATGGAAAAAACACACAACCTGAATCAGGAAATAAAAATCCCGCGTACCTTCGTAATCGGATGCGTTCTGGCCATCTACACCCTGGCCTTCATCCTGACGCCTTATTGGCTGGTTGCCCAATCAAACAACCTGAACCTATTAATCCTGGGCGCAACCGTTATATTGGGGGGCCTCTGGGCCAATATCTCATCCGGAACACCCACGCTCCGGCTCCGACCCAACAGCTTCTTCATCATCCTCGTCACCCTTACCCTGCTCATCCCACTCAATCTTCGCCAACTGCTATCAGTCATCCCCTGGCGCGGCGACGAGAGCGCCCACATCCAGGTTTCCCTCTTCTTATTTGAATTAATCCAACCACTTTGGGCACTCGTCTTTGTTTTAGCCCTGATCGTCTTCCTGGCGTTGGCCTGGAAATGTCCAAAATGGGCCGGCGTGTTTTACACAGCCTGCCTGCTGATCCTTCTGCCGGGTTTGCTCAACCACAAAATTTTTCCACAAGTACCCGAAACAGCCGAAGTAATCCTCAGGTATCCCTTCGTAAATTATTGGCCTAATGCCATCCTGCTTGTTTTTATCAACCTGTTTCGCGATCCCTATTCCGAAATTTTTTACCGCCTCCCACCCTTCCTGGCAAGTGTGTTGATCGTGGCCTTCGCCACTAAAGAATATTTCAGCAGGAATATCCCGCTCGCGCTGCTGACGGGTCTGGCAATCGCGACCATCCCGCTTTTGTTTTATTACAGCTCCATTTTATATCTGGAGCTGCCCGCCGTATTTCTGATGTTGGTCGTCTGCCTGCGCATAAAAAACCTGCTGCTTGCTGATTTTGATGAAATAAAAAATGACCCGGCCTGGTACGCCCTGATCCTGATCGGCTTCATCAAGGAGACCGCCCTGCCCTTCCTCCTGATTTTCTTGTTCTTCAGGCTGGGGCTGACAGCGCTGCGCTTTACCCGATGGGCACCTACTTCTGAAAAGCACCCCTGGCTTGCGCCTGGAAACACACTTCAACCACTCCTGAAATTAGCTTATGCCGAGTTCCAGGTTGCCTTTTCCGTTTTATTTCCGATTATCTTCTACATTTTACTGCGCAGCAGCCTCATCTCCACCCGCAGCCTGGGCTTGCAGCCCCAAAATTTTTGGCAGCTCTCAACCTACCTGGTCCTGGGCCGGTCTTTTCTCGAACAATTCGGACTCTTCCAACTGATCTTTCTGGTTGGCTGCCTGCGCCTGATCCAGAAAAAAGAAGTCATCCCGGCCCTATTTTTCCTGACACTCTTTTTGGGCATCCCCCTCTTTCACAGCCTCGACGACTGGCAGTATATCGGCTACAGCCGTTTCAACCTCTTCATGCTGCCAGCCATCCTGGGCGGCAGTGCCGCTTTCCTGGATGATTTAATAGGGTGGAATAAAACCGGCTCCACTTCAAAACGCACGATCCTACCTGGCCTGGTGTTGGTTGTCCTCATTGCCTCCAACCTGTGGGTATCCCCCATCAACCTGGACGGCACAAAAAAACCGCTCTGGGGCAATTACAATGTCGACACCTCCGAACATTACTATCCCTACAAAGACGCTCTGCTCTGGCTGAGACAGGCAAAGCTCAAGGGACCCTACTTTATAACAGGCATGCCGCGCACCCATTATTTCTATAATTTCTATTTAGAACATTGGCAGTGGTCACCCGATATTAAAGAAAGCTATTCCAACCAGTACCCGGATGAAGCCAGTAACCTGGGTTATGCTCTCAATTATGCAAAAGAGAAAGAATACCGGGTGATTATTTACCAGGTTATCGGAAAAGTACTACCCGTCCGCCCGCCTGAAATCAGTGCTTACCCCCAACAGCAGGTATTTTGCAATCAAGCCCACTGCCTGATCATATTTTATTGATTCCAATCCTATTTTGGGCTTTTCCCCCACTTCCGAATTAAAATCTCGACTTTTAGGCTTCCCAGCCCCAGCTCGCCCCACAAGCCCGACAAATTCGGCTTAACAAACCCATATGAGACCCACTACCGGATTTTTTAAAAGATAAATGCCTGATCGCCGCAGGGAAGACAGACAATTGACGGAAATTGGTTGGTTGGAACATAGAATTGAAATATTTGTCATAAAACAATAAAATCCTTCACCGTTGAAAACAACGCTTTTACCTCACCCCGAGAATCTCGCGATGATTCAAAGGACCAAAGACTGCAAGTCATGAAAAACAAATAGAGTGACCCACTATCATACTGCATGATGCCTGGCCACTCTATTTAAATGAAGCTTGTTTACCCTATCCTCGACGCCACCTCACGGCAAATAATAAACCACCTGCAGTAAAGGCCGGTTCGCAGACGTCAACTCATTCGCACTGTAAAAATTAAGATAATTCGCCAGCGCATTATTATTCGTCGGCAGCCCAAAGCACAGACGCAGCTGCGTCAGACCAGCACGGTTGACATACGCCAGCGCTCCAGCCACCAAACTGCCGCTGTAAAACCCCGCGACAGGCACCTTCGCCACCGTCCCAGCCGCCTTCAATGCAGCCAGCGCCTTAAAATCATCCAGACCCAGGCTGGGCGAGACCCCAAAATAACCATTTTTAATCTCAATCACCAAATCCCCCAGGCTGCCCAACGGACTGACCGGAGTACTCGATTTCAACTTCAGTCTCACTTTGGCCGAGACAACCACCGCCGTATTGGGCAGATTGGCAGTGTCAAAAGATAGCAGCCCGCGAAACTGGCGATTAAGCGCATCATCCCCCACAGCGAAAGTAGTACTCGAAGCATTCAGCCCGCCACCGATGCCACTCGCCGCCCTGATTTCGCGCACATAGCCATCATAAGCCGCCTGTGAATAAAAGTTCAGCGCATAATTGGCACGATAATTCTGAGCCGCCTGGTTCGTTTTCAGACTGGTATACGTCTTGGTGGAGGGTGTAAAGTACGCCACCCCGCTCTTGACCGGCTTAACGCTGCCGCTCCAGTTAATCGGGACCTTGATGCTGTAATTGCCGTTCGCATCCGCCACGACCGTCTTCTGGATTCCGTCCAGGTAGCCCAGGCTGGCACCCGCCACCCCGGCCTTGCCGGAGATGGTAATGGTAGTGGGCGCCGGTGGGATGACCAGCAAGGTGATTGAGTTAGCCGGGTACGTGCTGGTAAGCACATTCGCGCTAAAAGTCAGGTCCGGCTTGGCCAGGATGGCCGTCAGGTTGGCGGAACTGTAGTTAAAAACATGCGCCAGCCCAACATTTTGGAAATTAAGCAGGCTGAGCGGACTGGAAAGCGCACTCGCGCTCTTGTTAATCACCATCACGGTCAGAGCGCTGTCCGAACTGCGCCGGGCAGCATGCAGCGCCAGGCTGACCTGGTTCGAGCTGCTGGCACTGACGCTTGTGCCGCCAAACTGGCCCCCTTTGCCGTCATAATTGCGAAACATGCGAAAAGCATAAGCGCCCGGCAAGCTCTCAAAATGGTCATAGCCCAACCCATCGCCACTGTTTGGATAATTCCACAGGCTGGCAAAATCCAGACCTTCGCGTCCAAAAATCCCAAGCGTATCCGCCTGGGCCAACGCGCCGTTGATACTTTCCAGCCCGCCAAAATTATATTCAGTGATAGCCAGGCGCGTGCCGGGGTAATATGCGCTAACCCAGTTGCGCATGCGCGGGATCAGACGCACCGTGCGCCAGTCCAGCGGTTGCTCACTGCCGCCAATCCAGCTTTCTTCGATGTAGGTCGGGTCCCATAACGAGCGCGTCGAACGCAGGCGCAGCGCCTGGCGAGCCGCGTCACCGGCCGTAGCGAGTGAGACTCCGTTATCGGAGTAAAAATGCAGGTCAAGGTAATCGAGTGAGCGCGTCCCACTGGCCAGGTCATGCTGGCGCAGCTGCTGCAAATACCACTGCGTCTGGTACGTATTGCCATGCGTCTGATAATCGGGAAAATAGGTATAACCGTTTTTGGCAGCGGTCAGGGCATCCAACTCCGAATACCAATAACCGGTCCAGCCATACGAACAGTACCCGAATACTTTTGCGCCGGGGTCAGCCGATTTAATCGCCGCGGAATACGCCAGCGTTTTGGAAAGCAGTTCAGCATAACTCTGCGGGTTGGGATGCACATCGCGATGAGTGTCACCCCACAGGTCGGGTTCGTTATCCAGCGCGTAATAGCGCACGCCCCCAGCCGCAGCCAACCCATAGTGCGTCACCAGGCTCTTGACCCAGTTATTGACAAAGGTTTCATTCACCGCCAGGCTGGTATCAGTCGGGTTATTGTTGGTGATCAGGCTCGAATTGCTTTTAACACCGTTGCCGCAGTCTGGGCGCCAGCTGGAATCTGAATCCTGCTGGCTGCCGTAGCGCGCAATGCTGTAACCACAACTGGTACTGTCTTTGGCGACATAGCCCAGCATGGGCACCGTCAGCAGCGAGCGCGAGCCAGTGCGTTTGTTTTGATCGATCCACTGCAGGTGAGTCTCCTTCGCATTGGTGAGTGGGTTGTACTGGGCAACATTCTCAAAATACCAATCCAGGGCAGTATTGGTATTGCCGTTCTGCCAGTTATAGCGCGAAGTACCGTTGCCACCCCAACGCCGGGCAGGCAGGGCAATTTCCTTTGCAAAAGATTCTTTGGCAAAATTCAACCCGTAAACATCCGGGTTGATGGCGTGCTGACTGGCAGCGGCGTTTACCACCAGGCTCGGACCTGCCAACGCCTCTGGCTGCGGGTCTTTCGCCGCGCGCGCACTCTGGATCGGGGTCAGCATGACCAACTGCAGCAGCATGGCAGCAACTACGGAATAATTAAACAGAACGTGAAATTTTTTGATGGTCATTTTTTTACCAATAAGAAGCGCTGAAAGGTTTACGGATAAATTTGGAAAGACACTGTAACTGAACAACCAGGGGTAACCGCCTGGATACTCAGGCTTACGCCACAGCAGCGGCACGGAATTCTTTTTCAAAGGTCACAAACTCACTCACTGTGCGCATGCCGGCCTTCTGATAGAGTCGGGTGGCACCCGTCTGGTTGGAGGCATCCACACCCAGCCCAATACTGGTCGTTCCGCGCCGGTAAAATTCGTCGAACGAAAGCTGCAGCAAGCTCAGCCCCAACCCGCGTGTACGCCAGGCCGGGCGTACACCCAGCATGTGGATCCAGCCAATGCCCATCCTGTAATGATTAATGGAAAACCCGGCTACTTCGTCTCCATCCCAAATCACAACCCACAGTGTGGGGTCATATTCTGGATTTTCAAAAGTGTAATAGCCAAACTCTTCAAAGCTCAGCACATGGCTGCCCCAGTTATCTTTAAAAGCTGCGTTGCGGGCTTGCCAGACCGCCTGCGCGTGCTCCTCTTTCACAAAGGGTCGGCTCTCCAAACCCGCTGGCAAGTCGGGAAGGACTGGCGCCGCTGCCAGATCGATGCCCATGCGCCAGTGATAACGAATAGGCGCATAGCCTGCTTCGACGAAGATGGCTTTACCAGATTGATCCTTGTTATCCAATGGAACTCGCATAAAGACCCGCGCACCCGAGGCGGCCAGCCCGGCATGTTCCAGCGCGCGTGTTTCCAGTGCGCGCAGCAAGGCTTTCTCGGCACCCAGTCCCCGGAATTGCGGCAAAAGGTAAATATCGCCGCTCAGTTCACAATGATCTTTTATATCGAAGAGGGCTGCATAACCCAGCACCAGACCGGCGCGGGTCTCCAGCAGGAAAGCATCCGTCTGCGGGTTAAAACCAGCATATTTCCACTCATTTTCCAAATCTTCAGGTGTAACCGCAACGCTGGTATCACCTTCTGCTTCGCAAATATCATAAATAAGCTGCGCCACTGCGTTAAGATCTTCCCAAAGCACCGCACGCACAGACAGCCCAGGCTCCGGATTGGCATAAATTGTCGAATGCTCGGTCATTGTATGTACTCCTGTGTAAAAGACGGCAGACTTGGGATAATCACGTTGATTATAAATCTTTTCGGGTAAAAGTTGTCTCGTAATAAACAGGAGCGGAAATTCAGCCATAACCTGGAGCAACCATCCGGGGGCCTGAAGGGAAGGCTTGCAGGCAAAAAGGAATTTATTCCAGACGAGAGCATGCCGATCGAGGCACTGCGCGTCATCCAATCCTACGACCCCTGCCTGGCCTGCGCAGTGCATTGAACGTTTCGTTTCCCCCATAACCCACTCACAAAAGATAATGCGTCCAACTTTGGACGCATTATCTTTTTACCAGCTCAACACCCCAATTTATTCTCCAGTAGAAAACCCGCAAGGGTCACCTCAAACTCCTTCCCCCATTTTCGCTCTCAAAATGGGGGAAGGTTGGGAAGGGGGTCCGCTTCAGCCAACATTCATTTCCCCAAAGCCAGACACGCGACCTTTACCCGTTGCAAGAACCTGGCTTTTTAATCGCCCAATTTCTTCACGAATTCTGATTCGAAATAAAATATTTCGAGAATTACGCTAAAATTAATACAACATACTTTATCTAAATTACTGGGATTATTTATAACTATGATGACTATCGCGAAAAATCACAAACAGCCTCTGCCAATGGTTGCCATCATTGGAGCCGACGGGTCGGGAAAATCAACCCTGATTCACGATCTACAGCAGCAATTCAAACATGCACAGGTCAGAAAAATTTATGTACTGAACCGTGCCTGCCAACCCGCTCCCTCCGGAAAACAAATCCAAAATTATGCCCTGGCTCCGCGCAGCAGCCTGCTTTCGATCATCAAGTTATGGGTGCGAGCCTTTCGCTGGCTGCTTATCTATTGGCTGGAATTATTAAAAATAAAAAAGAATGGCGGCCTGATTCTTTGTGATCATTTCTATTTTTCCGGGGTGCTCCTCGACCCAATGAAATACCGCTAGGTGGGCCAAAATCGCTTATCACCTGGCTCTTTAATAGTTTGCCCAGGCCCGACATTTTCATTTTTCTGGATGCCCCGCTGGAAGTATTGTACAATCGCAAACAGGAAGCCGAACCACAGCAAGTTCAAGCCCTAATCGAGCGGCATCGCGCTTATATGGCGAGAATACCGGCTGGGTTTACAGTGGATGCATCCCAGTCACCCGCTCAGGTAACCCGGGATGTTTCACAAATCATTTCCCGGACCATTGAAGGAATAAAAATTCAAGCTCTCTTCTGGTTCCCCCTGGGGCTGCTATTAACAAGCGGCCTGATAGATTAATCTGCCCCACTGCTTTGCCCCGCATGTGGTGTTTTGCGGATGACTACATCCGCAAAACACCACAAAAAACCACGTCTCCAACCTGGTGGGATACTTCAGCCAGCTATCAGACGATAGCCGCCAGGGATTTCTGCTCTTCAAAATCCAGGACCTTGCCAAGCTCCAGCAAGATAATCAGGCGCTTCTCCAGACGCACGATGCCCTTCAGAAATGCAGAATTGACCGAGCCGACCAGCGGTGGCAGCCCTTCAATTGATTCATCCGGCACCCGCAGCACTTCCGAAACCGCATCCACCACCACACCCACCTTGAGCGATCCCATCGTAACCACGATAATACGGGTCTGACGAGTAACCTGCTCGGCTTCCAGACCAAAGCGATTCCGCAGATCGATGACCGGCAGCACAATTCCGCGCAAATCCGTCACACCCCGCACATAATAAGGCGACTGCGGCAGGTGCGTTATCGACTGCATCTTGATGATGCTTTCCACCGCCGCAATGTTAATTCCGTAAGATTCCCCGGCCAATTCAAAAACCACCAGTTGTTGTTCCATATTGATTTTCTCCAAAAAGGAGGGGGCACAGCTGCGCCCCCTCCTTTGCAAACTAATTCAACCTGAACTGCGCCACAATCTTCTGCAAATTTCTCGCCATATCCATCAACGCGCTTGCCGAAGCAGAGACTTCTTCCACCTGAGCCGAGACTTCCTCGGTCGAAGCCGATACTTCCTCAACTGCCGCGCTGTTTTGTTCGCTCACGCTCGCAATCGATTCGATGGCCTGGGTCAATTCATTCGAGTTGGCCGCCATCTCTTCTGTCGCAGCCGTATTCTCTTCGATCACAGCCGAGACTGAATCCACCGCACCCACCAGCTCACCAGCCGCCACGCTGACTCTGGCTGCCGCACCACCGGCTTCTTCTGCCTGCTTGTAAACCGATTCGACCGCTTTCAAAATACTATCCAGCGCTTCACCGGACGAATTGGCACGTGTGACACCTGACTCAACTTCACTGGCGGATTCTTTCATGGCATTGACCGCTTCGCTGACCGTCTTCTGAATGCTCTTGATCAATCCGGCAATTTCCTTGGTCGCCAGGCTGGACCGTTCGGCCAGTTTACGAACTTCATCGGCCACAACCGCGAAGCCCTTACCCTGTTCACCCGCACGAGCAGCTTCAATGGCCGCATTCAGTGCCAGCAGATTGGTCTGGCTGGCGATATCTTCAATCGTCTCGACAATCGCCCCAATCTCTTCGGAGCGCCTGCCCATCTCTTCGACTTTGGTGGTCGAGAGACCCACCTTGCTGCGGATGGTTTCCATGCCGTTGATGGTTTCTTTGACTGTCCGGGCGCCTTCGCGTGAAAACTTGGCCGACTCGGCCGCATCGCGGGTAACAGACTGGACGTTGACGGTAACCTGACCGATGGTGGTGCTGATCCGCGAAGCTACCTGTGAAGCCTTGGTAATAGCATTGGATTGTTCCTGTGCACCCTTGGCCACACCCTCAATCGCCCGGCTCATCTGCTCGACCGAGCTGGCGGTCTTGGTCACACCCGCAGTTTGCTCAGCGGTGCCTTTGGCAACCTGCTGGATGGTGACGGCAATCTGACCGGTGGCCTCACCGGATTGCTCCGAGGCTTTGGCCAGCTGTCCGGCGGCTGAAGAGACCGAATTGGCACTGTCGGCGACCTGTCCGATAATGATTTGGAGACCGGAGATCATCTGTGAAAAACCATTACCCAGTTCATCCTTGGCCGATTTTGGCACGATTCTGATGGCCAGGTCGTTTTTGGAAATCGAGGTGGCTGCGTCACCCATACCCTGCAAATAGTTGATCAACTGATCAAATGCCTGGCCGATCATCCCGATTTCATCCTTGCGATTGCGCACTTTATCTTTCTCAGACTCGCTCATATCGCGCACCAGGTCACCGACCGACAGCGAACGCGCCATGTTGGTCACAATTCCGAGTGGGTTGGCAATGCTGGTCGAAATGACCACCCCAAAAATGATCGCCAGCAGCACCGAACCAACCACAATCACTATCATCATTGTGTTAGCCTGGTTGGCAGTTGCGGTATTGTTGGCAGAGCTGATTCCAGCTTGCTCAACCTTCATCACCTCCATCGCATCGATATCGGCCTCAACCGCTTTGGCGGCTGCCAGCGCGTCACCGCGCAAATAAGTCAGAGCTTCATCCTGCTTGCCAGCTTTCGTCAGAACATTGATTTGGGCTACAAATGGCATAAAATCCTGATAATCTTTGGAATATTGGTCATACAGGCTTTGCATTTCTTTCGATACAATCAATTTTTCATATTCTGCAGAAGTTTTTTCGATCTCCGCTTTAAGCTGATTGATCGTATCATAATATTTTTGCGCCGCAACCGGGTCTTTTTCCAGGATTGTGTCACGCAGGTTGACCCGAATCCGCTGAAAGGCAGTTCCTAAATCACTCAATTGGCCGAGCGGCACAGTCTGGTGTTCATACAACACGGTATCAGCAGTATTGATTAAGTTGATGTTATAGATCCCCACCGCACCAACAATCGCGGTAAGAATGGCAATGATCAAGAAACTGCCAATCAATTTGACACTGGTTTTTAGATTATTAAGTGTATTCATACAAATTCATACTCCTTTTCATAAGCTGAAAGCCTGGAACCCGGGTCTTCCCTGGTTCACCAGGCGTACTGTTTCCATCTAAATTTTCTCACCAGTCAAACATCTTTGACTGGGAGCTAATTTCAGTTGAACCAATAATAAATTGTCAAACTATCAATAAGGGGGATAACGATAAATACATCAGAACGAAGTAATCAGCGCTACGCCAAACCAACAGTACTTTTTTTCCAAAAAATGACAACGTCCGGACGGAGGGTTTTTACCCTGGCAAGCACAACATCGCAGCTTTAAGTGGCCTCGATCACACTAATGCCTGCGTCACGTTCCAATATTATTTTTATATACTGTCGAATAAAATCTAAATCTTCAAAGATCATGACTCGAATTGGCGGCCTTGAAATCACGGTTGCAAGCGATGGGAGGAGCCTGGGTACCTGATGTCTCCTTCATTTCCATCGTCATCCGCATGATCGATCTACTCTGAATAAAGCGTAATTCTAGTATCCCATAACCTGTCTGAGGCGGTTACCGTAGTTATACGGTAACTAATTACCTGAAAGTTCCCATATTTTTCTGAATAAAAAAGCTGCGATGAAAAGGAGAAGATCATGAAAATGTTATTATTTGGCAAGATAAGATTTAATAAACAATCCATATGCACTTATCGTAAGAGCGTTAGGCGTCTACCCCAACCCCTGCTTACCAGATTCACTGTCTTTGGTGTCTTTCGTGATTGCCAGCCTTTTTGACCAGTCCACCTGAATGCTGTGGTGAAATTTCGCGAAGTGCGGAACAGTTTCAGCTTGTCCGAGTTCCGTAATCTTTCTTTTTCCAGCGGGTGAGACTGGTATACTTAATAAGAATATTATCCTTGGTGGTGGGAACGCTGGCATGAAAATTTTAACAGTGGATATTGGCACCGGCACACAGGACATCTTCCTGTATGATACGAATTTGGACCTTGAGAATGGTTTCAAGATGGTGCTGCCATCCCCGACCATGATGATCTACCGCAAGATCAAAGCCGCAACAGCCAGGGGCCGGATTGTGCTATTAACCGGCACCACCATGGGCGGTGGACCCGCAACCTGGGCAGCCGAAGCGCATGCGCGCGCCGGTTTGCCGATCTACGCCACCCCCACTGCAGCACTCAGTTTTAATGATGAACTTTCCCAGGTCGAGAAAATGGGGATCAAGATCATCCCCGAGGATAAAGTTTTCAGCCTGCCCTCACCAGTCCTAAAATTGGAATTAATGGATTTCGACTACACGCTGATTGCGCGGACCTTTGCCGCATTCCAGGTGCCCCTGGATGACCTGGCCGCGGTCTGTGTCGCAGTTTTTGACCACGGCAACGCCCCGCCCGGCATCTCGGACCGCCAGTATCGTTTTGATTACCTGGACGAATGCATCCTCAATCGGAATGCACTCTCCAGCTTCGCCTTCCCGTATGGCATCATCCCCACCGCTATGACACGCTTGCGAGCCGTGGCACACAGCGCCAACAATCTGCCTTTCCCAATCCTGGTCATGGATACCGCACCAGCCGCCATCCTGGGCGCCAGCCTGGACCCGGTCTGCGCAGCTCGCCCACGCAAATTGATCGTCAATCTCGGCAACTTCCACACCATCGCCTTCCGGCTTGGGCCGGCTGGCATTGAAGGCATTTTCGAACATCACACCGGTGAGATCGACCGCCCCAAACTGGAAGGCTACCTGCGCGCACTGGCCGATGGCTCCCTGGAAAATAGCACAGTTTTTAATGATATGGGGCATGGGGCCCGCATCTATGATTCCAATCCACTCGAGCTGGGTACAGGTGATTGGGATGTGATCGTCAGCGGACCACGCCGCTCGCTCTTTGGTCCCGGCGCAACCGGCAACCTGCGACCCTATTTCGCAACCCCCTTTGGCGATATGATGCTGGCTGGTAACTTTGGCCTGCTGGCGGCAGCCGCGGACTTGATGGATTCAGAGCTGGCAGATCCCTTGCGCGAAAGACTCTCCGGGCTGAATCCCAGCCAGCACGCGCCCTGGGACGTGGAGTATTAAATGAAGAGACCCATCATTTTCGGCGTAACACCTGAATTCATGGCCCACGAAGGCCTGGCTGACCACGTCCAAAACTGGGAAGACGGCTTACGTGCCCCGACCGGGCGCGGCACTTTTGAATGGTGGTATTTCGACGCACACTTTGATGACCCCGCCAGCGATGCGCCTGCCCGCGGCAGCACAGCCGTGATCGTCTTTGCCACCAAGCCGCTGCTGGAACGCAACGGCCCGCTGAAACCGGGCGTCTCGCTGACCATCACCCGTCCAGATGGCAGCAAACTGGCACAGTTCCCCTTCCTCTCTGCCGATCAATTCAGCGCCTCAAAGGAAAGCTGCGACGTCCACATTGGTCCAAGCTGGACGCGCGGCGATTTGCAGCACTATCAAGTCCACGTTGAAGTGGATGGCATGTCTGCCGACCTGATCTTTACCAGCCAGGTGCCCGCCTGGCGTCCGGGGGCGGGCAAATCCTACTTTGGTGACATGCAGCACTATTTCGGCTGGCTGCCCGCCATCCCGTATGGAAAGGTGGAAGGCAGTATCCACTATGACGGACAAACTTACCACGTCCAGGGCAGTGGTTACCACGACCATAACTGGGGCAACGTGGGGCTAAACGAGGTCATGGATCACTGGTACTGGGGCCGAGCCCACCTGGGAGAATACACCCTGATCTATGTCGAGCAGATCGGGGCAAAGGAATACGGCTACACGCGCATGCCTGTCTTTATGCTGGCCAAAGGCAGCCAGGTCCTGACCGGTGACGGCCTGGCCCTGACTATGCAAAGCGCAGACTTCGTACCGGCCGCGGGTGGGCGCGCTTATCCACGTCAGCTGGATTTTCACTGGGAAAAAGGTGAAGAGAACGTGCACCTGCGCCTGCGCGAGCCCACTCTGATCGAAGGCACCAGCTTGCTGATATCCTTTCCCGCCTGGCAAAGAGCTCTGCTGCGCCTAGTTGCCAACCCCTATTATTTCCGCTTCAACGCCCGCCTGGAACTCTCCATCCACATGCAATCCGCCCAGGCCGAGCTGGTCGGCCCGGCACTGTACGAAATCATGATTCTGCAAGGCCAAAAACACCCCTAAAAAACGAATGGCTCTCGTGAATTTAGCGCAGGCTGCCGCGAATTAAGCAAACACTTTCGGAACCGCCAAGGCGCAAGGCACGCATCGAAGCCGATTTCCACACGGGCAAGAAAAATCTTAAAAAGCTCTTCCTTCGCGAAGCGCCTCTTCGTGTCCTCGTGGGGAAAAGGTTTTCTCCGTGCATCTCCGTGTAACGCTTTACCTTCAGATCATAGTGAAATATCGCAGAGTCAAATTATTCCTGAATTGGCAAATATAAATCCAACGCAAAGTTATCACCCTCCTTGGCATTCTCCGGATCCAGGTGCTCTTCAAGCCACTGGTGAGGAGCGCGCTGGTACTCACTCGATTCCAACCAGCTCACCAAGCGCTGCCAGGCACCGGGGATATCTTCCCAGGGATGCCGCACCGAACAGCGCAAAACCGCATATTGACCACCGGGGAAATCCACTACCCGCGCTTCATCGCTGACCTCAATCTCCGGATCAACCGTCATCCAAACCTCATAGCCATAGTCAGGACTACCCAGGCTGGGGTTGGGATTATTAAAACCAAAGACACGACCTGTTTTATGATGTGATAGGGACCAATTGAAAAGTTTATCCAAAGCCTGGCCTTCGGGGGATTCACCGAAACCATTAAAACTGATAACACGCATGGGTTGGAGATTGACAATGCGCATGTGCTTATCTGCCATCTTTTTCTCCTGTGGGTAAGGGTACTCAGTCCGAGATGTTTTTTTCCCCTAGAAACATTATACAACGAAGGCAGACCTTTCGATCAGGCAAATAAAAAAGGGATTTCGAAGCAGTAGAGAAGATTAGAATCAACCCCAAGAAGAAATGAGCCGG
>CAYWXS010000108.1:7213-21918 GCA_964462245.1 uncultured Anaerolinea sp. | reverse complement strand
AAACCATGCCAAAGAAAAAGCGTGAGATTAAAACCCCAAAAGACCTGATGCCTGCTCCTGCCGATCTCGAAAATGATGAGATGGCAACCGAAGTTGACTATGTCGACATTACTCCCGAAGATGCGGTTGAATTAGAAGTTGAGGAACCACTCGACTTCTCTCACCCGGCTCTGGCGGAGGAACTCTCTGAAGACCCTGTACGTCTCTATCTGCGTGAGATCGGGCGCGTCAAACTGCTCGATTCTGATAGCGAATTCAGGCTCTCGACCATGATCGAGGCTTATCGTTTGCTTAAAAACTTGCGCAATCGAAACGATAACCTGAATGCTGTCTATTGTGCTGTCATTGATGAGATGCTTATATCCTGGCGCCGCTTTGTAGAGGATGCCACACGCCTGGATGCGCACATCCCGGATATGGCCCTCGTGCTGGCTTCTTCCCAGGCTTTGCGCCAGGGTTGGGAGATCGATAGTCCTTCTTACTTGCGTGCCTTCCTGGACAACGGTCAATGGGGCCACGACACAATGTGGAACGGTCTGGCAGCCAATGCCTTTAACCTTTTTGTCAGTCTTTATATGCTGCCCCCGCAGTTGGCTACCTGGCTCTTACGCTATTGTCGGAAAAACGAAACTGGTTTTCCGCCTGCGGAAGAACTTTATGCTAATTTACCCCCAGACGATGATCTGAATTATGATACGCGCGTGCTTGAACAGCGCTCGGATGATGCCAATCAGGCAATTATTCGTGCCAACCTGCGCCTGGTGGTCAGCGTTGCCAAGCGTTACCTTGGACGTGGTATTTCCTTCCTGGACCTGATCCAGGAGGGTAACTTGGGTTTGCTGAGAGCGGTCAATAAGTTTGACCCACGCCGTGGTTTTAAATTCAGCACCTATGCTACCTGGTGGATTCGGCAGTCGATCAACCGCTCTATCGCTGAGCAGGCCCGTACCATTCGCATTCCCGTTCATTTGTTTGAATCCATCACCCGCATTTTGCGCATACAACGCCAGCTGGTACAGAGGTATGGGCGCGAACCCAATACCAACGAGCTGGCGCTGGAAGCGGGTTACCTGCCTGCTGAAGATGTACATGCCATCGTACAAGCCAGGGCCGAAGGTGCCGCATTGGATCCTGAACTGCAGCACCGTTGGGAAACTGCCACTGCCAAAGTCTCACGTATCCTGCGTTCTGCGGAGGAACCTGTCTCACTTGAGGGCCCGGTTGGTGATGAGGAATCTTCACAGCTGGGTGACTTTATCCAGGATGATGACGCCCTGGAGCCTATGGATGCCGCTGCTCGTGAAATGCTCAAGGAACAGGTGCAGCACGTTCTAACGGCTCTTTCTGACCGCGAGCGTCAGGTACTGGAGCTGCGTTTTGGCTTGCTGGACGGCAAGGATCACACACTGGAAGAAGTCAGCCGTTATTTCAACGTCACTCGTGAACGTATCCGGCAGATTGAAGCCAAGGCTCTGCGCAAACTGCGTCACCCCACTCGCAGCCGCAACCTGAGAGATTACCTGGGCGATTAAATGCCGAGACGGAGCTTATGCTCCGTCTCTTTTTTACAGTTGAATTGGTTCTGATTGGCGCAACAGGTTGGCCTGCATGCTCCATGGTCCAGTCCAGGTCACCTGTACTGGTAGGATGCGCCCTTTTAGATTTTCATTTGATTCGACGAACACGAGTTTGTTGTTCGGGGTTCGACCGCGCCAGCGATTCTTGACTTTTTCCTCAAATAACACTGACACAGTTTGTCCCTGGTAGCGGGCGTTGATTTCTGTCACCAGCAGCTCCTGCATATCTTCCAGCATCCGGAAGCGGTGCATCTTTTCTTCGTCGTTGACATTATCCTGCATGCGCCGGGTTGCCACAGTGCCTTCGCGCATTGAATACCGCGCCAGGTGGGCTACATCTAGTTTTAGGTCAGCCAGCACCTGGTAGGTTTGCATGAATTGTTCTTCCGTCTCACCTGGGAAGCCCACGATAATATCGGTTGCGATTGAGCAATCCGGGATCTTCTCTCGGATGCGGGCGATGATAGTACGGTAATCCTGCTGAGTGTAGCCCCGACGCATATTCTCCAGCACGGTATTATCTCCGGCCTGGATTGGCAGCTCAATGTGCGGCATGACTTTTGGCAGGCTGGCGATGGCATCGATCAATTCATCACCAAAATAATTGGGGTGCGATGTCAGGAAGCGTACCCGTTCGATACCCTTCACCTCGCTTACCAGGCGCAGCAGCCCGGCCAGGGTTGGCCCATCCGGGATATCCATGCCATAGCGGTCAACGATCTGTCCCAGTAGGGTTATTTCCATCACGCCCTGCGCCGCCAGAGAACGTACTTCGTTGACGATATCGCCAACGGGGCGCGAGCGTTCGATACCACGTTTGTAGGGGATGATACAGTAGGTGCAGGCATGCGAACAACCGTAGACGATCGGTACATGTGCCGAAATCAAGTTGCCTTGCTCTGCAACTGGTAGAATCAGTTCTTCATCCATTGTCAGGAAGCGTCGCGTGGTTTCCGCGTCTTCCATCGAGCGCACCTCGCCCTGTGTCAGGAACGACACCAGCGGTCCAGGGTCGGAAGGTGGCGAGAAGACGTCCACATACGGGAATCTGGCCTTCAGTTTTTCATACCCACGCACACCAACCAGGCAGCCCATCAGGTTGATGACCATGCCCGGTTTTTTTTGTTTCAGCGGTTTGAGCGAACTTAGTCGTCCGTAGGCCTTATCTTCTGCCGACTGCCGCACCACGCAGGTGTTCATTACGATCACATCTGCCGCTTCGATTTGCTCGGTGTGTGTGTATCCCAGATGCTCCAACGCTGAACCTACCCGCTGAGAATCTGCCACGTTCATCTGGCAGCCTTCAGTCCAAACATGATATAGCATAAATTATCCTTCTGGTGTGCGCGAATGGACACAACCTGTCCGAATTATAATATATAGGTTCAGCGTTAATATACACAAACCAATACCCGGCAAAAATTGGATGGTGCCCATTTTTGCCGGGTATTCCAAAAAATGTCAAAGATCAGCTTCTTGAATGACAGAATGCTCTCCTTTTATTGATTTGATTTCATTCACTACGCGTCACATTCAAAAAGATGTTTTTATTGGCACCAAATGAAGGTCTTTTACGAAGTTGATTACTACGTATATTAGATTGTAGACACATTTCAGCTGTGTAGGCATAAAAAAGAACTAAAAACAATCAAACAGGGGTCGTCAAGTTGTTTTGGTATTTTTTGTTTAATCTCTGGACAAGTCAGCCTCCCCCATCGTAAGTTTCTGAAATGGGGGAGGCTGATAATTAAAGTTACGCTCTATGGGTGTGCAATGGTGTAGGTAGTTTTCAGATAATGCTCACGGCTAATGTCTGTTGTTCTTCAAAGTCCAATACCTTGCCAAGCTCCAGTAAAATAATCAGACGATTCTCCATGCGCGCTATACCCTTCAAAAAGGCTGAATTGACTGTGCTGACCATCGGTGGCAGACCTTCGATGGTTTCATCCTGAACCCTGAGTACTTCCGAGACCCCGTCCACCACCACACCCACCTTGAGCGTTCCCATTGTGACAATAATAATGCGCGTCTGGCGTGAAACCTCCCCAGCTTCCAACCCAAAACGCAGGCGCAGATCGATGACCGGTAGCACAGTCCCGCGCAAATTTGTGACACCATTGACGTAATAGGGAGCTTGCGGGAGCCGCGTGATGTTTTGCATCTTGATAATACTTTCCACTGCGGCGATGTTGATGCCGTAGGATTCCCCGGCCAGATCAAAAACTACCAGTTGTTGTTCCATGGATTATTTCCCTATTTCAACTTGAACTGCGCCACGATCTGCTGCAGGTTTTTAGCCATATCCATCATGGATGCAGCTGAGGCCGAAACTTCTTGGACCTGGGCTGAGACTTCTTCGGTAGAGGCTGAGACTTCTTCGACAGCAGCGCTGTTCTCTTCACTGACACTGGCAATATTCTCGATGGCCTGGGTCAGTTCTGTTGAGTTGGCGGCCATTTCTTCGGTGGCGGCAGTGTTCTCTTCAATCACGGCTGAGACCGAGTCGACTGCGCTGACCAGTTCGCCAGCTGCTTGGCTGACTTTCGTGGCTGCGGTACCCGCTTCTTCGGCTTGTTGATAAACCGATTCGGCCGCCTCTAAAATGTTGTTGAGGACTTCTCCGGCTGAGTTGGCGCGTACGACTCCAGACTCGACTTCACTTGCCGATTCCTTCATTGCGCTGACCGCCTCACTGACTGTTTTTTGAATGCCTTTGATCAAGCCAGCGATTTCTTTGGTAGCCAGGCTGGAGCGTTCGGCCAGCTTACGGACTTCATCGGCCACGACCGCAAAACCTTTGCCTTGTTCGCCGGCCCGGGCCGCTTCAATCGCTGCATTAAGGGCCAGCAGGTTGGTCTGACTGGCAATATCTTCGATGGTTTCGACGATTGCACCGATCTCTTCGGAGCGCGTGCCCATCT
The DNA here is from genome assembly GCA_964462245.1 of uncultured Anaerolinea sp. Classification (GTDB taxonomy): domain Bacteria; phylum Chloroflexota; class Anaerolineae; order Anaerolineales; family Villigracilaceae; genus UBA5195. The sequence goes on along the minus strand of CAYWXS010000108.1, from coordinate 17,420 downwards.
CTTCGACCTTGGAGGCCGAGAGACCAACCTTGGTACGGATGGTTTCCATGCCGATAATGGTTTCCTTAACGGTCTTGGCGCCATCGCGCGAATAGCGAGCCGCCTCTGCCGAATCGCGGGTAACGGCCTGAGCGTTGCTTGTTACCTGTTCGATGGCGGTGCTGATACGTGAGGCTACTTGCGAAGCTTTGGTAACTGCCGTGGCTTGCTCCTGCGCTCCCTTGGCTACACCTTCAATCGCGCGGCTCATCTGTTCGACGGAACTGGCTGTTCGGGTCACGCCTTGGGTCTGGTCAGCGGTACCCTTGGCCACCTGTTGAATGGTGGTGGATATCTGGTTGGTAGCCTTGCCGGATTGTTCCGAAGCCCTGGCTAGCTGACCGGAAGCCGAAGCTACTGCGTTAGCGCTGTCGGTCACCTGACCGATCACTTTTTGCAGGCCAGAGATCATCTTGTTGAAGGCGACTCCGAGTTCATCCTTGGTTGATTTAGGTGTCACACTGACCGATAGGTCGTTATTGGAAATGGAAGCAGCGGCTGCACCCATGGACTGCATGTAATTGATCAACGCGTCGAGGGCCTGTCCAATTTCGCCGATTTCGTCTTTACGTTTGCGAGCCTTGTCTTTCTCTGAATCGCTCATGTCGCGTGCCATATCACCCACGGAGAGTAGTTTGGCTGCGGTCGCTGCAACCGCCAGCGGCCCGGTGATGCTGCGTGAAATGTACACTCCCAGCAGTAGCCCCAGTAAGATGGCGATACCAACCGCGATCAGGGTGATGGTGATGGCAGTGGAAACTGTCTGTGCGCTGGTTGTCTTGGTGGCTGCCGTGGCTATCCAACCGGCGTCTTCAGCGGCCATGGCATTTTCCTGCACTTTCTGGCCGATCGTGTTCATTTGATCCAGAATGGTCGTCAGTTCATCGTCGTTCTTTACCCATTCCTGAGCGGCTGTGTAATACGCATCTGTCGCTGTCTGCGCATCGTTGATCTTTTGTAAATCAGCTGAATCGGTGGTGATTTTTTTTAAGTCACCATAACGCACGCTGAGTTTCTTGATGCCTTCTTCCAGGGCGGTGTAGTATTTTGCATCATGGTAGAGCATATACTTATTCTGGTTGAGCCGTGTTTCCAGTGCCGTATCCCAGATATCCACCAAAATGGGGAGTTGCGACAGGCTCGTATCATCAGTTTTTCCAGTTTTTTCATTAAAAAAAGACCGGGCGAGTTCGGTGACTTTGGTGCCATTATCAGCCATTACGGTCGCATGTGTAGTGTTCGCTTGCAGTTTGGTCACGCCCTGATTGTAAAGATCCTTGTACTGCAATGTCACAGTGCGAACTTCTTTTGATTTTGATAGCAGGTCTTGGTCGTTGAACTTGGTCGCAACAGCATCGACCGCATCCAGAGACTTATTGATCTGGTCAATATTGGCCATGGCTGATTGCTGGAAGGAAGCTTTGTCTACCCTGGAATCATTAGCGCCCAACAGGTATTTCTTTTCATCCAGAATGGTGCGCAGTGCATAGCGCTCAACTCCGGTCGCATTTTGTACGGAAGGCACACGCTGATCAGTAATCTCAATCAGAACTTTGTTGACATTATTAAGGTTGAAGTAACCTAAACCACCCAGGACGCCCCCCACTAAAATCACCAGCGATAGAAACGCACCTAACAACTTCGTACCCATTTTTATATTATTGAACCAGGCCATTTTTTAGCTCCTTATTGGGATAGGACTTCTGCAAACCTAAAAGCACTCTGCGCTGTAGTATGCTAAAGTATAAATTCATGGGCTGGTTTATCAATTCGTTTAATTACTTATTCTGTTTGTGTATAACTACTTATTTTTAAGAACATGTTGATTCTGAAACCGGATAATTAAGTAAAAATACGGATGGCATGATTATGATTATTCCGCTAATATAACCTGATGAATATGGTCTTGTTCCTTCTGCTATGATTTATATTTATGAATTATTTCCAAGAGAGTGCTCAAAAATGGGCGATCAGATCGCTTAACAAGAAGTTCCTGAGTTGTTTATCGTGAGAAAACAAATGAATCAAAACCTGACCACAAAAGTAAACAGCAATTACTACTTAAGCCGCCTTATAAATCAATACTCAAAACAGGTGCCTCAAGTGGTATTTTTGATTGGAATGTTACTGATCGCCGGGGTTATTATTTTTGTTAGCTACTCACCTGTATTTGCACTTCAGTCTGGCGCTGAAAATGTCTCAAAATTTTCTGTCCAACCAAAATTTGAGAAAGGTATTGTATTGAAGGGCGATCCGGTCCAGGATTATTCGCACTTTCTTGTTTTTGACCGCATGGAAAAAGGGCATATAAAAGAAAAAGCCCTTGGTCAGGACGATAAAATTTTGAAAAAATGGTTTGGACCGTTGGGATCGATTGGAGTAACAGCAGAAATATTTTTGAGGACTTTAGGGGCGATTATCCTGGGTTTTTTCTTGGCTGGTTCCATTTTTGTCTTGTTGTTGTTTTTGCTTAAAAAACAAGTGGCTGTACGCACCAAATATTTGGAGTTGGAGATACAGGAGCGCAAGAAAGTGGAGAAAGCGCTCAGGGAAAGCAACGATAAATTTCTGAGCCTGATTGCCAACGCGCCGGGTTATATTGCGTTTGTTAATGCCGACACATTACGGTACGAAGCTGTTAATAATGCATTTGAAAAATCATTTGGGATTCCGGAAGGGCAGATCGTTGGTAGTCACATAAGTGAAATTATTGGAGAAACAAATTATCAATTTGCAAAAAAATATATAGATGAAGTGAAATTGGGTAATTCAATCTCATATGAAAACAGTTTTAATCTGGTATCGGGAAAGCATTGGATCCAGGTGAATTATGCGCCTGTCATGAATGCAAGTGGACAGGTTGCTTCCATTGTTGTGATCAGTTCGGATATTACCGAGCGAAAGCGGGTGGAAGATGCCTTGCGGGAAAGTCAGGCCAGATATCAACTGATTTTTGAAAATTCGGGCACAGCAAATGCAATTTTTGACACGGAATGTCGTCTTATCCTGCAGAATAGCCTGTCAATTCAACGCTTGGGAACAAAACCAGGTGAGGCGCTCGGTAAAACGGCGCTGGAGATTTTTGGAGCCGAACAAGGCTTGGTTGTGACTGAGCGTATGCAGAGTGTTTTGGCATCGAGTGTAACTGAATCTTTTGAAACAAAATTTGACCTGCCAACCGGAACAAAGTGGTTCCGGTCAACCTATCTACCCATATTTAATGAACAGCAGATACTGGTTGGGGTGCAGGTGATTTCACAGGATATTACCGAACAAAAAATAGTCGGAGAAAATTTACGAGATTCAGAAGCCCAATTACGTAAGGCGCAGCATTTTGCTCATATCGGCAGTTGGACCTGGAACATCAAGACGAACCAATTAGACTGGTCGGATGAGATGTATAACATCTTCGATCTTGATAAGAAAACATTTTCCGGAAGTCTTTTTGATGTGATTACGCAAGCCATTCACCCGGATGACCGCGCCAAAGTGGATCAATCCAATCTGGCAGTTGTTCTTGAAGGAAAACCTTCACCGTTGGAGTATCGCATTGTTTGGGGGGATGGTTCAGTCCATGTGGTCTGGGCAGAAGCCGGAGAGATGCTGCGGGATGAGAGCGGATCGCCTGCTTTCCTGATCGGCACGGTGCAGGAAATTACTGAACGTAAATTAGCAGAAGAAACGCTGCGCAAAAGTGAAGAAAGATTGCGATTATCGTTACAGGCGGCCAGGCAGGGTTTGTACGATATTAATGTTCAAACGGGGGAGGCAATTGTTAACCCTGAATATGCGCAAATGCTTGGCTACGAACCGGAGACTTTTGTAGAATCGAATTCCGCTTGGATCGAGCGCCTTCATCCTGATGATCAAGCGGCTACATCAAAGGCATACTTTGATTGCGTTGGTGGTCTTTCCCCTGAATATCGAATAGAGTTTCGTCAAAGGACAAAGGATGGCAAATGGAAATGGATCCTTTCACTGGGCCGGGTGGTGGAATATGACACGCAAGGGAAACCGCTTCGGATGCTTGGGACTCATACTGACATTACAGAGCGAAAGCAGGCGGAGGAGTTGATTCGTCAGTATGCAACCGACCTGGAGCTGCATGTGGAGGAACGTACTGCCGATCTCAGTCGAGTTAATCTGGATCTGGCACGCGCGTTGCGCTCGAGGGATGAATTCCTGGCGAGTATGAGCCATGAATTGCGTACACCTTTGACTGGGATACTCGGCCTTTCGGAGGCTTTGCAGTTAAACACTTTTGGAGAATTGAACAGTCAACAACAAAAAACGTTAGCAACCATCGAAGCCAGCGGCCGTCATCTATTGGATTTGATTAACGATATCCTTGATCTTTCCAAAATTGAAGCTGGCAAGTTGGAGCTACAGTTTGCGCTCTTTTCGATTGCGGATGTGTGCCAGGCGAGCCTGCAACTGACAAAGGGTATGGCACATCAAAAAAATCAGAAAGTACTGTATGCTCCTGGAACGGAGCCAGTTCTGATTCGTGCCGATATTCGTCGTCTTAAACAAGTCTTGGTAAACCTGCTTGGTAATGCCATTAAATTCACCCCGGAAAATGGCGAGCTGGGTTTGGATATCCAGACCAATGAATCTGAGAAAACTGTCAAGTTGACTGTATGGGATAAAGGCATTGGAATCGAGGTAGAAAACCTGCCCAAGCTTTTTAAACCATTTGTGCAACTTGATAGCAGTCTTGCACGTCAATACCCAGGCACCGGGCTCGGTCTATCGCTGGCTCAGCGGCTTACCGAAATGCACAACGGCCATATTGATGTTGAAAGCGTTTTCGGAGAAGGTAGTCGATTTATCGTTACTTTGCCATGGTCACCCCAGGCGAGCCCACTTATTTCATCCGAACAAACCGTTGATATGCGTGGGATGTTCCGCTCAGTAAATTCATCCAAAAATTCAAAATCACATTTGGTGATGATAGCAGATGATAACGAGACAGTTTTGCAAATGGTTGCGGATTTTCTCGAAACAAAACAATATCGGGTATTGAAGGTTCGCAGTGGAATTGAACTGCTTGAAAGAGTCTCGGAAGTCCAACCCGATATCCTGCTGGTCGATATTCAAATGCCGGATATGGATGGACTGGAAACAATTCGTAGTATCCGTGCCCATGCAGACCCATTGATTGCCGTGCTGCCGGTGATTGCTATAACCGCCCTGGCCATGCAGGGCGATTGTGAGTTGTGTCTGCAGGCTGGTGCAAATGAATATATGAGCAAGCCATTGAAATTACTTGAGTTGGTGGCTGCTATTCAGAAACTCATCGAGGATAAGTTTTGAACAAATATATCTATACAATTCTTGTGATTGATGACGAACTGGTCACACGTACCACTCTGGCCGCCCTTTTAAAAAAGCCCAATTACCGTGTTGAAATGGCGGAAGATGGAATTCAGGGTATCGAAATTGCAAAGCAACTTAACCCGGATGTGATTCTACTGGATGTAATGATGCGGCACATGAACGGTTATGAAGTCTGTAAGCATATCCGATCGGATCCCCAAATTGGAGAGGTCCCGATCATTATGATTACGGCCTTGGATGATCGCGAAGCGAAATTAGAGGGTCTCTTGGCCGGTGCGGATGACTTTCTCACCAAACCGTTCGACAGCCTCGAATTGGGGATCCGGTTGAACAGTCTGCTCCGGGTCGGCCGTTACCGGCATCTTGTCAATGAACGGGAAAAATTGAAAGAAACTCTGGCAGAGCTCTCCGCTACAAATATGCAGTTGCGCATCCTTTCACAGCAGATACTGGATGCACAGGAGAATGAACGCAGGCATGTAGCAGTCGAACTGCACGATGAGATCGGTCAACTCATTACCGGGTTAAAGCTCATTCTTGAGCGAAAGGTGGACGATACACCCGGTTTGCTTATCGAAGCGCGGGCTGTTACTAACGAATTGATGCAGCGCGTGCGCGAAATATCGCTAAATTTGCGACCTGCTGCGTTGGATGATTTTGGTCTGTCTGCTGCGCTGGACGATTTATTTAAACGTTTCAGCAGCCGCACTAAAATCAACATTCATCACAATGCGAACCCGTTGGATGAACGTCGATTTAACAAGAGCATCGAGACGACTGTCTTTCGTGTGGCACAGGAAGCTATTACCAATATTGCCCGTCATGCCGGAGTAAAGGAAGCTACAGTAATCTTGGTGATGGAACCAGGTCTTTTGCGTGTCTCGATTGCAGATGAAGGTCAGGGGTTCGACCTGAAATCAAAGGAGTTGAGCGCTTCGACCGGGCTATCTGGTATGAAAGAGCGTGTTTATCTGGCAGGCGGACGTTTCACTCTGCAATCCTCACCCGGAAAAGGTACGCTTGTTATAGCAGAATTTGATGTAGAGCAGACGGAGTAAGCCATGAGTTCCATCAAAATTATTCTTGCAGATGACCATAAACTAGTACGGCAGGGTTTACGCTCCCTATTGGAAGCTCATCCAAATTTTGAAGTAATAGGCGAAGCCAGTAATGGGCAGGATGCCCTTCAATTAATGGAAGAGCTTTCGCCCGATATCGCTTTTATGGATGTGATGATGCCCAACATGAATGGCATCGAAGCTGCGAAGATTGCCCAGCAAAGAGGATTAAAGACAAAATTGATCTTCTTATCCATGCACGCCAATTCCACTTATGTTGTCCGCGCTTTACAAAGTGGTGCCATGGGATATCTATTGAAGGATTCTGATTTTACCGAGATACTGCAAGCTATTCAGAACGCACTGGAAGGCAAGCGTTACCTGAGTGCAAGTATTGCGAATGAAGTGCTTGAAATTCTGCTTAATGCTGATATGGACAGAAGTGATTCTCTGGATGTTTTATCAACGCGCGAGCGGGAAGTCTTGCAATATATCGCAGAAGGGAATCCAAACGCCGCTATTGCTGAAAAATTAGGTCTGAGTGTGCGCACGGTCGAAGCCCATCGTGCCCATATCATGTCAAAAATGCGTTTCCATTCCCAGGCTGATCTGGTGCGCTGTGCAATTCAACTCGGGTTGATCGCCCCATGAGCATGCCCGTCTCCAATCTGCCGCGCAAGATCTTTCCTTGCAACACTGCCGGGTTTACTGCACCGAGCAAGCGGCTAAGATTTGTGAATTTTGCCGGGGTCTTGCATGCTTATGGCTTGAGTGCCAATCATCGCTTCCGTGTTACAAGTCCCATTTCCAATATTATGAGTTGAGGCTTTACCAGTAGCGTAGAGTATATGGGCAGATGGCATTTGCCCTGAGGTGAAGACACCATTCCCGCCCCGGTTTTAGCGTGATAGGCGGCCTGGTTTTGAGAAAAGTGTCGTTTTCCTTTCATTTTTTCGTTGAATTGCTACTGGCTTGCCATCCGGCAGTGACTGCATCTCATGATTGGGATGCAGTCACTGTTTGAATTTCAATAATCTGCTGAAATACAACTCATTGAATAATTGGAACTGGGTAGCATACTTCTTTACATGCGCATTGCCATAGGCAGGACAAACATCCAGACATTGATGATGCCGAGAATAACCATTAATATAGCGTAAGGTATAAAGGTGCCCCAGAGTTTTTCCTGTGGATAATTAGCTTTGGCTATCCAGTAGGCAGTATAGAGCGAGCCAGCAAAGCACAATCCAACCAGGCCAAATTGCAGCAATTGGATTGTGCCCGGCTCCATCAGCGCGGTGGAAAGTCCATGCCCCACTCCCTGTCCGAAGAATGCCAACCCGGTAAAAATAATTGCTTTGCCTTCGGCTAACAGGTGAAAGAGATTATGTGCCATATGCCAGGCCATATCCAATACGATCAGGGCATAGCCAAAGCGGGTGAAGTTTTGTAGTAGCGATTCGTCGTTGAATTTTCGTGCAGCCAGTGACGCAAGCCCGAGCAGAGAAATCGGAATGAGCATCGAGATCAGGAAAGCAATTGAGAAGGTCACATAGAAGCTGGTGGTGCCGACTGTATTCTCCAGCAATGTCAACATGGAGGGCCAGGCTTTGAGCATGGTTACGCTTTGGACAAAGACGATGCCCGTGATGACCGCCGAGAGGAAGGCTTCTTCTATCTTGGGCTTGCGGATGAACCATAATTCCTGGGATGGCGGGCGAACGGTGAGTTGGATCGAATCGTTCGGGCAGTTTTTGGTATAGCTCCCACAAAGATTGCAGTTGGCACTGGATGTCATTTTTTTTGGGAACTCAAATAATGGCAGGCCTGGGCTTTTTCGGTGCCCTTGTAGCAAGCCGCGACAGTGCAGGTGGCGCAAATTTCGGGTGTGCCGCGCAGTTGGAGCATACCATTGCGGGCATAGTTACCCGAAAGCCCGCCCAGGAAGCAGACATAACGGCAGAAGGAGCGGCGTTCAAAAAATGCGCCTGAGGCAACCACACCCGTAGTCAGGGTTAGTAGCAGGATTCCTGAACCAACCGGGTTTTCCACAACACCCCAAACATGGTCGCTCCAGGTAACGAAGATGAAGAGCGCATCGATGATCCATATGCCGTATTTCTTAAGGAACTTTGGTACGGGGCGGTTATTACCAACGAATTTTTGGACGAGGTCATTGATAGTGGCAAATGGGCAGATGGCACACCAGAAACGCCCCAGGAACAGAAACATGATCGGGATAATCGGCCACCACAGCACCCAGGTCAACGCCGTACCAAAGTTATCATGTGCGGCGGATGGCCCGAGCAGCAGTTCAAGCATGATGATCATTAACACCAGCAAGGTGGGCCATTGGATGATGCCGGGATACTATTTGCTGCGCATGCATGTGCCGATGTATTTGTTTTTTAGGAGATTGGTGCCATTGGTTGGCAGGCTAGCTGCCTGGTAAACCTGGAGGTCGTTTATTTTCACTTTCGTAGGGGGTTGGATCAGGTTAGTTATGGGATTATGCCTTTTTGGATAAAAGTAAAGATACAGGTTTGGGTTTCATCACAACTGCGGCAGCGATAAGCGCGACGTTTACGGCCAAAAAGCTACCAAGAACGATTACCCCAGTATTCAATTTCGCAACGTGTATGGGAACGTCCACTTCCATAAGTTTTCCGGCTACTGTCAGGTGTACGCGCATGGTCAACTCTCCATCACTTTCAATGGCGATTAGACCTTCGTACTGGCCGCTTTCATGCCCAGCTACGAGAGCAACCATGCCCATTTGATCGTGTCCAGCAGATTCCGGAACGTCCATGCCGCTCATGCCGGACATTATCCCGGCTTCAGGGGTGGGCTGTGCAACGTCCATGCCGTTCATGTCGGACATCGTCCCTGCTTTAGGTGTGGGCTTCGCAACGTCCACGACACTCATGCCGAACATCGTCCCAGCTTCCGACGAGGGCGTGGGAACGTCCACATGTTCCGCTTGCGCCTCAATCACGCTTACTTCCAGGTCAGCCTGGGAAACAGGCATACCCATGGCATCTTTAACCGCAATTTGGTTTCGATTTTCGCCAACAGGGGGAGTTTTTTCAAAGACCAGGCTTACCTGGTAGCCATTGATCGTTTGGGTCAATACATTTGTACCGATTCCGGTACCGGCCAAAACCGCAACTGGCAGCGAGAATAATGCTAGGATGATTGCTGTCGAAAGTAGCAACGATTTATTTGCGAATCTTTTCATTTGAAATCCTCTCGTTCCTGAATTTCAACCATCTTATCCGTTGCAATATGGGAACAATGAGCGCAATATTGCGTGTTTTTGCAGTGAGAACAATGGCTTATGTCATTTGTCATGCCATTAATATGACATTTTAGAATTGGAGTTTGGATGGGTTGTAATTTTGATCTACCCGTCAACAGCTTGTTGTTCTTTATGATTCGTAGGTTCATCCAGTTTAAATAACCTGAATAATGGATAAGGCTCAGACCTTTAGTATGAACCACAGCTATCAGGCTAAATCGTCAATGGTTTGCCCCGCAAGTAGTGTTTTGCGGATGAGTTCATCCGCAAAACACTACAAAAAAAACAAATATCCTATTTTTGGCGCGCCTCATTCTTATCCATTATTGGCGTTAAATAAACAGGTCCACATCATACGAGATATGGACCTGTTCGATTTGATAGAGGCTTCACAAGGTGCCCATCTTTGCCGGGTATGGTGCCCATCTTTGCCGGGTATGGTGCCCATCTTTGCCGGGTATGGTGCCCATCT
>CAYWXS010000108.1:0-7113 GCA_964462245.1 uncultured Anaerolinea sp. | reverse complement strand
TTGCCGGGTATGAAATGCCTTTTATTTTTCTAAAATTTGCGTTTTCACGAAGTGCGTTCGTCGTTGGCCAGGTAAATGGATAAATTTGTGCCCTTACCAGGGATGGATATAATTTCAAGAATTGCGCCAATCAATTGCGCGCGCTCGTAAAGACCTGCCAGGCCAAAATGACCGCTGGATACGAATTCAGCCGGACTTTTGGGAACTTCAAAACCCAGTCCGTTGTCAATTATTTTGATTTGGATCGCCTGTTCATTAAACTCAACCATGACCGAAGCCTGTGTTGCATGGGCGTGCCGGATCATATTGTTGAGCGTTTCCTGAACCATGCGATATAACGCCAGCTCAACATCCGCTGTAAGTCGCCTTTGATCGCCGGTTATGTGAAATTTGGGTTTAAGTGCAGAATTTTGCCCGGCTTCGTTGACCAGCATTTCCAGTGCTGCTGCAAGACCGAAATCCTCAAGATAAATGGGACGCAGGGCACGGATGGTCCGGCGCAGATTTTCGATGGATTGTTCAGTCAGCGTTTCCAGCTCGGCCAGTGATTGCAGCGGTGTGTCTTTGGGCAGTGCCAATCGGGTTAATTGGGCTCTTTGTTTGAGCGCGATCAGTGACTGTATCGTATCATCGTGTAGATCGCGTGCCAGGCGTTGGCGTTCATCTTCCTGTCCCTGTGTGATGGCACCGATATAACTGTGCAGGTTTTGTTGGGCGGTCTGCACCCGGTGCGCCATGTGAACCAGTTCGGTTTGCAGGTGCCGGATTTCGGCAATACCCTGCACAGGTTGTTCAATCTCTTTGAAGTCTCCCCAGGCTAATTTGGCAGCCTTGGCTTCCAGTGAGCGCAACGGCTTCACGATTTGCTCCGCACCAAACCAGAGCGCCAGCACTGCCAGTAATAAAGCGGGTATCAGAATCATGGGGGTAATTTGCGAGGTTTGCAAGGTTGGGTTTGCAACAACTTCCCATGATTCTTCGATAATTACCGCCCAGCCAGTGATTAAAACCGGGCTGTAGGCCAGAACATGCTCGTCACTCCCAACCTGAACATAGGTTGCGCCGCTTTTTCCGGAGAGTGCATCCGGTATGCCTGCATGATGAGCCGGGTTACCTTCAATGGTGCCTGGTCCGCTTTGAAATACAGTTGTATATGCCTGGTCAAAAACATATACCGCTGCATTGCCATTTTCCGGAAAATCTTTTCCGAGTACGCCTTGCAGGATTTTAACTGCTGAAAAAGCACCCAGGGTCACAATATTTCCATCTGTAGTGGCAAATGCAGCTAATATTATTGGCTTGCCATCCAGCTTTAGTGTCTTCACGCCCTGAAACATCTGTGCGCCTCGCGTCCAGGCGGATAAGCTAACCTGCTTTGAAACAGTATTCCAAAAATTTGTATTACCTGAATCCATCAGCAGTTCATTGTTCCGGGAGAAAAAGGCCAGTCCGTAATCAAAATCATCCAGCAAATAGGCGGAATTGGTCAGCACATGCTCCAGGTTTTCCTTGGAGCCTGTTCCTGTGAGTAGTGTCAGGCCACGCAGGCTGTCTATCCGGTGATGAATTTCGGAATCAATGGCGCTTGCTGCCGCCCGGACGGCGCGTTCGTCCCGCTCCCCCACCATGCTGCGCATGGCGTTTTGGTGGATATAAAAACTACTAAAGCTGATGATCACCAATAGCAGGGTCAATGGTAAAACAATTGCTGCAATCACCTGTAACGTGGAGCCATGCCAGGCGTAGCGTGCGAACAATTTGCCGCGCAGTGTGCAAAACAGTCGTTTGAGAAAATTATTCAAAGCAACTATCCTTACTCTTTGGGCGAATCAGCTGAATATTCTGAAACCCAACCCAGTGATACTGCGCGCATCACAGCTTCTGTGCGACTGTTGGCCTGCAGTTTGTCAAAAATGTGTGCCAGGTGTCCCTGGACCGTACGATCACTAATGTTGAGTTGTATGGCGATGGCTTTATTGGTAAAACCTTTGGCTGTTAATTTCAAGACATCCATTTCTCGTTCAGTTAATTCCTGGTAATTGGATACCGTTTGTTGGTTGAACAGGTGTGACATAACTTTCTGGGTGATGGCTGCGTCCAGGGCAGATTTACCGGAGTGGACATCGTGCACAGCCTGGATAAGGTCCTCTGGGGAGGATGTTTTAAGTACATAGCCATTTGCACCGGCTTGAAGCACGCCTAATACATATGGGGTGTCATCATAGGCGGTTAGTGTTAGCAACCCAATTCCGCGCAGGTTGGCACGCACCCAACGAATTACTTCAATTCCGCTCATTTTGGGCATTTGGATGTCCAGCACCGCAACATCCGGCATGTATTTTTGTATCAGAATCCTGGCTTCCTCGCCATCTTCAGCTTCGGCCACAACTTCGATATCACCAGCTTGTTCGAGGATGCTGCGAATACCTGCCCGAACAATCTTATGATCATCAGCGAGTAAAACACGAATGGGAGCCATAATATTTCTCCTGATAAAAATCTTTCGCGAACCGGAACTGAACGATTTTGGCGTAACCGCAATAAGTTAAATTTGTTTTTTCCCGCTGCCTGAGTTGGTAGGGTTGAACTATACCGAGGCTAAAGGGCTGTTTCGGAAATAAAACAGGTAGTAAAAAAAATACGTTCATGGAGTAATCCCAGTTTGTGTGGGATGGAAAGCCTGTACAAAGTATAACGCTTTTCCTTGAACGTTTAAATCAACTGTCATACCATCGGGTTGGTGAAGGCAGAAGAACCTGCCAATCAGCCAGCACCCAGTAAGATTTACTTGAGTTCAAGTGGAAGTTCTTGTTTCACATTCAGCGTGTTTTTAAGTACCTGGACCGTGATTTTCCAACTTCCGTTCATATTGAAGTTGGCTTTGAAGGAATATTTCCCCTTGCCCAGTTCACTAGCCTGCCCGCCCATACTCATACCTTCCATGTCTGGATGGCTGGCGCTGACATTCACTTTTGCGCCATCAATGGGATTGCCATTTTGATCGCTGATGTTCATTAATAATTCTACATCACCGGAATGTGCCGGACTTGGATTGGTCTCAAGTTTTATATTGGCTGTGGCTGTGGTTTGTTGTGATACAGGTTGGGTTGCCTCGGGTTACTGTTGTGCTGAAGGCACGCAGGCAGCCAGAAGGAGAGCAAGCAAGGTGATTAATGTGCCTGTTGACAGTGTTTTTCGCATGATCTTTTTTTCCTTTTTTATTACGACAATATGATGACTAATTTCAAGCCGTCCGGCTCAAGATGGGCAGGGATGGTGTGGCGCAGAATTATGATTTCTCAAAATCCTCCACATTTAATACAGCTTGAATGTTTTTTTCCAACTGAAGTCCGGTGGGCTGATGCTGAATATTGGTGAAGTGGAACCAACTTGTTTTGTTCGTGCCGTGAATGGCCATCGTCAGAGGCGCTATCGCTTCCTGGTAGACCAACAAAACAACCATCTGGCACTCGCACTGTATAGAACCGTGCTGAGGGCAGGGGTAGCCTGGATGGGTCAAGCGGTCTGTCTGTAAGTCAAAGGTTCTGATTACCTGATACACGCTCTGTTCCAGCTTGAAGGTTGCCCAAATAACTGCTTGATCACATTGTCTGTTGATTATTAACTCGACAGTTGTGTTTTGACAAAATAGTCCAAGAATGCTAAGCTAGCGTGAAACATCCTTGGCGAAAGACTGGTAAAAAGAAATGCAATTACCGATTTTAGCACCTGCACCGCTGGTAATCGAACATGCTGAAGTATTCAAAGATCTGTTTGAGAACTGCAAACAATATCGGCATTTTCAAAATTACCTGACTGGCTTGATCGTATTGCCAAACAAAAGTATGGCGAATATTAGCCGCTGCTTGCTGGATAGCGCGGACAAGACTAACATCTCCCGATTTATGTCGGAATCGCCCTGGTTACAAGAGCAGGTGAACACCCGACGGCTAACATATATGAACAAAGAGACAAAACTGGTGCGCAGGCCAAAAGCTGAATCTGCGTTGGCAATCGATGACAGCCTGTGCGAGCATGTAGGAAGCTTGTTCGAGTATGTAGACCGGCATTATGATCATGCAGACAATGGCTATCCAATCGCACACAATCCAGTAACGAGTCATTATGTGAGTGGAGCGGTTCGATTTCCAGTAGATTTGCGACTTTATCGCCGTTATGAGGAGATCACGCAATGGGAAATGTTTGTGTTGAAGCATTTTCCTGAAACAGTGATCCCAAAGAAAAAGAAAGAGCGCCAAAAACTGCACAAGCAGGTGGATGAAGCCCTGCTGAAAGACCCGAATTTTTTGGAGCTACACAAGCAGTTTTGCACAAAAATCGATTTGGCTATTGATCTGGTTCGCTCAGCAATTACGCACCGGTTACGGTTTGATATCTTGCTTTTTGATGGCTGGTACTTATCCGAAGCTCTGGTAACTGAAGCTGCGCGGCGCCACAAAAAATGGATCAGTATTCTCAAGAAAAACCGCAACCTGGAAACCAACAGTTTTCAGCTGAAAGACGCCAATGGTGAACCGATCAAATTTGAAGGAGAGCATGTTTCTGTCGAGGAGTTTGTCAAAAAGATACCTGCCAATGCCTTCAAAATGGTTGTGGTTAATGAGAAAACTTACTGGACTTTCAGCCTCACAGTTCGTATCCCTTCTTTGGGAAAAGTACGTCTGGTGATTAGCTACGAAAATGGCAAACTGACCGATACCTATGTCGTTTTGGTAACCAATGCCTTGGATTGGGAAGCAAAACGGATTATTGCAACTTATTTGCTGCGCTGGCCGATTGAAACCTTTTATCAGGATGGAAAAGAACAGTTAGGTCTGGACGAATATCTCATGCGAAACGCTAAAGCCATTGGAAAACATTGGTGTCTGGTGTTCGTAGCTTATTCGTTGCTACACCTGGATTGCTTACCTCCACCACTGGCAAAAGCACAAGTGCCAACCAAATCTATTGGCGAAACCTGTCGACAGCAAACGCGTGCATTAATCGAATTGCTGATCATCCACACTCACAAAATGCTTCAAGACGGTCAAAGTACAAAATCTATTTTCGATTCTTTGTTTGCCAAGCAGCTTTCTTATGCCACAGCTTGACTTGCTATTATTCCAAAACACAACTCACGAGTTATTAAAAAAGGGGATGATGCAGTCATCAGGCCTCCAGTCAGGATACAAAGAAAATCGTAAGCATACCAATCTAACGCCAGGGCTTAAAGCGCCACGCTTCGCGGCCATATTCTGTTTCATGCATTTTTGCCTATAAAGTTTTGCGTTGGTTAAATTGCCTTGGCTGAATTTTCCAAATAGAGGAAGGTTGGGCATGGTCTTGAGCTGATAATGGCAATTATTTTTGTCTTCATGTATGCTTCCCAGTTTCAGCCTTCAATGCGGTAATTGCGCATCATCCCAGCATCTTCATGTTCCAGGTTGTGACAATGGTATAGGTATGTTCCTGCAAAATTTTCAAAACGTACCAGTACTTTCACCCGTTCACCGGGCATCACTAATACGGTATCCTTCCAGCCTTCGTCAACAAAACCGGCGCGGACCAGATCGTACTGTTTTCGGAAATTGTCATCAATCTGGCGTTCAACAACCTGGAACTGGACTGCGTGCACGTGCACGGGATGTGGCATTTGCATATTCATCATGCCTCCCATGCCCATGCCATCCCCGCTACCACCTTCCAGATTTACAAACTCCCAGACTTCCAAATCACCAAGGTGTACAACTTCATCGCTTGCCACGGCATCCATATCGTAAACACGCCCGTTGATGGTGTGGATCATGCCTTGCATTGCCAGCGTAAATGAACGTGGATTTGATTGATTAACAGCCTGCTGCATGCTGTGGCGCTCAATACTGGAAAGATGTGTTGGGAGCGGTGAAACGATAGCGCCATTCCCACCTACATGCAAACTGAGCAGGTCGAAGGCTGCGCCGCTAGGTAGGTTGGAACCAGCACCCATGCCCATCATACCCATCCCACCATTCCCCATTCCACCGTCAAATGCCAGGCTTACCAGTTTCGCAGTCTTCTGGGTGCTAAAATCCGCCCATAGTTCCACGCGTTCACCCGGTGCGAGCATCACGTATTCGCGTGTTAGCGGTGCTTCAAGCAGTCCACCATCAGTTGCGATGACTATCAGGGGTGAACCATCCTGCCATGCCAGTTTGTAGATGCGCGAATTGGAGCCGTTGAGCAGGCGCAAGCGATAAGCGTTGGCTTTTACAGTGAGTGTTACATTGGGTTTGCCATTTACCAGAATTGTATCGCCCAAAAAACCGGTCATCTGGTCCGTCATGTTGTTCATGTAAACCAGGCCGTTGTTGGCATCAAATAACCGGTCCTGGATGACCAGGGGTAAGTCGTATTCTCCGGAAGGCAATCCCAGCACGGCTTCCTCGTCATCGCTGACAATGAACAGTCCGGCCATCCCAAGATAAGCCTGTTTGCCAGTCAACTGGTGAGGATGTGGATGAAACCAGTACATTCCGGCGCGGTTCTTCACCGTAAAGGCATAATCGAATGTTTTGCCGGGTTCAATCGCATAACGCGGGTGTCCATCCATCTCATCTGGAATAAACAATCCGTGCCAGTGAATAATGGTGGGGTCGGGCAGGTCATTTTTTAACCTGACCTGAACCCGCTGACCTTTCTTGACATTGAAAATGGGACCCAGATAGGAGTCCTCCAGCACTTGGAGCATTTCAGGGCTTCCTTCACGCAGGGCTGCCTGGTAGTGCCAAACCGGCGTTTCTGCTCCAGGCAGAATGGGGATGCTGCTTTGTACAGCGGTCAGGTCTACCTTCAAAGTAGTCGGAATAGACTTGGGTATGCCGGGTGGAGTTGGTTGGCTAATGTCAATTTGAGGGTTGACCGATCCAGGCAGGCTTGCGTTGCAGGCGTTAAGCGCCAGTGCACTGGCGCCAAGTCCTACCAGCTTGATAAAATCGCGGCGTGAAAAAGATGTTTGTTTCATGATATGTTTTTGATCCTATTTTGTTCAATAAATGATTCAGTTATTGCAAAACAATCACCTAGTAGTCTGTCAATCTTCAATCTTCGGATATAGATATTTTAGTTTTTTCCGAG
>CAYWXS010000107.1:0-22137 GCA_964462245.1 uncultured Anaerolinea sp. | reverse complement strand
ATCATCGGTGGCGGCATGGCCAACACCTTCATGGCCGCCAATGGCCTGAATATGCAGGACAGCCTGGTGGAAAGCACCTCGCTTGAGACGGCCAAAGCCATCCTCTCGCGCGTGGCCGACAAACTGGTCCTGCCCGTGGACGCCGTCATTGCCGATAAATTTGATGCCGAAGCCAACACTCAGGTCGTGGATGTGGATAAAATCCCCGCCGGCTGGCGCATGTTGGACGTAGGCCCCAAGACGATTGAACTCTACAAGCAGACCCTGGCTGGCGCGAAACTGATCGTCTGGAATGGCCCAGTGGGCGTCTTTGAATTCCCCAAATTTGCTACAGGCACCTTCGCCCTTGCGAAACTGTTGGCTGAATCTGGCGCGACCACCGTCATCGGTGGCGGCGACAGCGCCAGCGCCGTCAAGAAGGCCGGCCTTGCCAAACAGATGACCCACGTCTCCACCGGTGGCGGCGCCTCTCTCGAGTTCCTCGAAGGCAAGGAACTGCCCGGCGTAGCCGCTCTCAACAGCAAGTAATTGATTCGATAAAAATAACAGGGTGAGCATTGATGTGCTCACCCTGTTTGTATTTAATTTGGATTGGGGGCTGGCTTCGTGAAGAACCTTTGTGGCGCCATTGTGTCGGAGGCGCTGTGGTTGTGTTTTGCTATTTCCCTATGAAAAGATTGCCATGGAAGAGCATAATCTACAATTTTGTAAATTATAACTACAAAAAAAAAGTTATAATTTTGTATCCACATGTATGTTGATTTGTACAATAGGTCACTTTTCTCCCAACCGAAAGAGCCCTTATTTTAGATTGGTGGTCACAGGCGTGATGTCGGTTCCTGAATTCCGTTCGCAATGGAGGGACGTATGAAGAAAAATATCGTATTTCGTGTTACAACCCTGCTGGCTGTGTTGGTGTTACTCTTTGGCGCCGCGGGAGCCTTACCCGTCCAGGCGGCACCGGCTGCAATGGTGGAAGAAGCTCAAGCCAGCCGGTTTGCCCAGGCACTCAATACCGCAGGTGAGGGTCAACCTGCCTTGCCTATCGGTTTTTATGCCACTGCAGTGACAGCGGGTGGATATCACACCTGCGCACTGACGGGTTCCGGCGGGGTAAAGTGTTGGGGAGATAACGGTTATGGACAGCTTGGGAATGCTACAACAGATGTCAGCTACGTTCCTGTGCAGGTCAGTGGCCTGGAAAGCGGTGTCAGCGCCATTGCGGCGGGTGAAGATCACACCTGTGCGCTGACTGTAGGCGGTGGAGTGAAGTGCTGGGGCAATAACGGATCGGGTCAGCTAGGGAATGGTACAACAGTTGTCAGCAACGTGCCTGTGCCGGTCAGCGGTCTGGAGAGCGGTGTCAGTGCCATTGCGGCGAGTGAAAATCACACCTGCGCGCTGATGACAGCCGGTGGGGTTCAGTGCTGGGGCTTCAACTTATATGGACAGCTCGGAGATGACAGCATTACGAACCGGACTGCGCCGGTGCCGGTCAGCGGCCTGGCAAGCGCTGTCAGCGCTATTTCGGTGGGCGGCAATAACACCTGCGCGCTGACGACTTCCGGCGCGGTAAAGTGTTGGGGATCCAACGATGTTGGACAGCTTGGGAATGGTACAACCACTGACAGTGCCGTGCCTGTGCCGGTCAACGGCCTGGCAAGCGGAGTGAATGCCATAGCAGTGGGTGTAAATCACACCTGTGTGCTGACCACAACTGGTGGGGTGAAGTGCTGGGGCGATAACTCTTCTGGCCAGTTGGGGGATAATAGCACAACTCAAAGAAACACCCCTGTGCAGGTCAGCGGTATGGAAAGTGATATGGGCGCTATTGCGCTGGGGGTTAACCACACCTGTGCGCTGACCCCCACGGGTGGGATGACGTGCTGGGGAAATAACTCCTTTGGCCAATTGGGAAATGATGCAATCGACAGTAACAGCCTTACGCCAACGCCGGTCAGCGGCCTGGCAAGTGGTCTGAGCGCCATTGCGACAGGCGCATTTCACACTTGCGCGCTGACCACGAGCGCTGAGGTTAAGTGCTGGGGAAACAACACTTTGGGCCAATTGGGGAATGGCACAAAAAATAACAGTCCTTTCCCGACACCCGCGGATGTGGTTGGCCTGGCGGGCGGGGTGAGTGCCATTTCCGGCGGTCAAGCAGACACCTGCGCGTTGATGGCAGGCGGGGGGGTGAAGTGCTGGGGAGCTAATGTTGTAGGACAGCTCGGGGATGGCACAAGCACAGACCGTGCCATTCCTGTGGATGTGCTGGTTGCCGAGGGCGGACCTGCTTTGAGCGGTGTCAGCGCCATTTCGGTCGGAGCAACTCACACTTGCGCGCTGACGGCAGCCGCTGGGGTTAAGTGTTGGGGAGATAATTCTTTACTCCAACTGGGGCTTGGCCGATTGAATGATATTTTTAGCAATATACCTTTGGATGTCTTAAACCTGACGGACGTTGTGAGTGTCTCGGCGGGTGGATTTCATACCTGTGCGCTGACGAAAACAGGTGGGGTGAAGTGCTGGGGACACAACGCTTATGGCCAGCTCGGAGATGGCAACCTGGAGCCCAGGAATACACCCGTGGATGTGCTGGATGCCACAGGCGAGGCTGCTTTGAGCAACGTCAGCGCCATTTCGGCAGGTTTATCTCACACCTGTGTGTTGACGACAGTCGGTGGGGTTCAATGCTGGGGAAGAAATACCTTCGGTCAGCTCGGTGACGGCAACAGCGGCACATATAGTCCCAACCCTGTGCAGGTCAGCGGTCTTGAAAGCGGTGTGAGCGCCATCTCGGCCGCAGAGTCCCACACCTGCGCGCTGCTGACAACCGGCGGGGTGAAGTGCTGGGGAGGCAATTCAAACGGTCAGCTTGGGGTTGGTACAACCACTAACAGCGCTACACCTGTGGATGTGCTGGTTGAACCGGAAGGATCTGCTTTGGGCGAAGTGAGCGCTATCTCGGCAGGTTATTTGCATACTTGCGTACTAACCAACGCCTCTGGGGTGATGTGCTGGGGAGGCAATTCGCACGGCCAGCTTGGGGTTGACCCTGGTCTGTACAGTACCACGCCCTTGCTGGTCAGCGGTCTTGAATACGGCTTGAGTGCCATCTCTGCGGGCGAAAATCACACCTGCGCGGTCACGTCGGCCAGCGGGGTGAAATGCTTGGGAAGCAATTCACACGGCCAGCTTGGGGATAACAATCCCGGTGTAGACAGTCCCACACCTGTGCAGGTCAGCGGACTGCTCTCCTTGAGCTTCCCAACCCTGCTGCTGGTGACGCAGCCTGCCATCTATGGGCAGACAGTCTCACTCATAGCGCGAGTTACCAGTGCCGTGCAGATCCCGAGCGGAATGGTCCAGTTCACGATCGATGGAGTGAGTGGCCCGCCTGTGGCCATGCTGGATGGCAGCGCCACCAGCCTGGATTATACAGACCTGGCCCTGGGTGCGCATCTGGTGCAGGCTTCTTACACTGGCGATGACAATCACTTCGCGTCTGTCTCGGTTGGCCAGGTGCAGATTGTCCGGCCAGAAGCCGCCTCGCCCACGACCGTTGCCGCATCGGATGCGACTGCCAGTGCTGTCAACTTGCATGGCACCATCAGTGGCGGTGGCTACAGTACCACGGTTACTTTCCAATATGGACAGGATATAAACTATGGTTCCTCTGTCGCTGCCGCTGAGAGCCCATTGACCGGCGATCCCGATACAGCCGTCAGTGCGGCCATTACCGGACTGACAGCCAACACAACCTATCACTACCGCGTTGTGGCCGATAACGGCGGCGGACTGGCTAACGGTGAGGATATGGACTTTACCACCCCATTCGCCCCCCCGACAGCAACCACCAGTGCGCCCACAGGAATCAGCACTACCACTGCAACACTGAAAGGGTTGGTGAATGCCAACGGCAGTAGCACCGATGTTACTTTTGAATACGGCCCGACCACCAGTTACGGAAAGACAGTCGATGCTACGCCTCCCACTTTGAGCGATAGTACCGCAACAGCCGTCAGTGCGGCACTTACCGGTCTGACCTCCAGCACGATCTACCACTTCCGGGTCAAAGCAGTCAGCGACGGGGGCACAACGAATAGTGCGGAAAGAACCTTCACCACCGCAACCAGCGCCCCGACTGCCGTCACCAGTGCGGCTACCTATGTTAACGCCACTACTGCCATTTTACGTGGTACGGTGAACGCCAATGGCAGCAGTACCACGGTCATTTTTGAATATGGTACGACTTTAAGTTACGGTCAGACCAAAGCCGCCACGCCTGGTCCGCTGGTAACCAGAACCAATACAGCCGTCAGCGCGGCTCTTGCCGGTTTGGCCCCCAGCACGACCTACCACTTCCGGGTCAAAGCAATTAACGGCGGGGGCTCATTAACGGTTACGGGTGCGGATATGACCTTCACCACTATAGCCGCGCCGGCTGCAACGACCAGTCCGGCCAGCGTGGTCAGCGCTACCAGCGCAACCCTGAACGGGTCGGTGAACGCCAACGGCAGCAGTACCGTGGTCACTTTTGAATATGGCCCGACCACAGGTTACGGTCAGACCAAAGCCGCCACGCCTGGTACGCTGATAAATAGAACCAGTACAGCCGTCAGCGCGGCACTTACCGGCCTGGCCCCCAGCACGACCTACCACTTCCGGGTCAAAGCAGTCAACAGCGTAAACACAACCTACGGTGCGGATAAGACCTTTACCACCTTGACCAGCGCTCCGACTGCAACCACCAGTGCGGCCACCAATATTAGCGTCAGCACTGCTATTTTACATGGTTCAGTGAATGCCAACGGCCGCCCTACCCTGGCCACTTTTGAATACGGTCCCACCGCAAGTTACGGTCTGAGCCAACCGGCCATACCTAATTCTTTGAATGGCTCAACCACAACAGCCGTCAGACTGAATCTTGCTGGCTTGCTCCCGGCCATGACCTACCACTTCCGGGTCAAAGCAGTCAACGTTCTGGGCACAACCTACGGTGCCGATACGACCTTCAGCACCGCAGCCATCGCTCCGGCTGGTACGACCGGTGCGGCCTATGGGATTGGCACCACTGCTGCAAGCCTGAGAGGGGTGGCGAACGCGAATGGCAGCAGCAGCACGATCACATTTGAGTACGGTCTGAGCACTAGTTACGGGTCGATTGCTGCGGCGAACCCTGGCACGCTGACAAACAGAACCGCAACAGCCGTCATTGCGGCTATCAGTGGGCTGCTGCCCAGTAGAATCTATCATTTCCGGGTCAAAGCGGTTAACAGCGCGGGCACAGCAACGGGTCATGACATGATCTTCATGACGCTGCCAATGGCGGAACGCATCGTTAATGGTGGTTTTGAAATCTATTCGTCCAGCATCGCAAAAACCCCAGCCAGTTGGGCGGCTACCAATTTTAGCGGCCTGGATGGCCGTGATATCAACGTAAAGAAGTTGGGGCTGTCCTCGCTCAGGATTGGCGGAGAGAACTCCAAGACCAAGTTCCTCACTCAGGCTATCGCGCTGATCGGCATGCCGAACACGGCCTTCATGCTGAGCTTCTGGGCCAGGGGAAGCAATATTCCGGAGGCCGGGTTGTGCAGGCTGGATGTGATGATCTATAGTAACGCAACCCTGCTGGTAACCAAAACGCTGGCTTGCAAGACCGGCACTTACTCCACTTTTACCCAGGCTAGCTTGCCTACCTTTAAGACCACCACGGCCTTTAATAGGTTGGTGATCAGGATCACCTATACCAAGTCAACTGGCACAATCTGGTTGGATGGCGTCAGCCTGATGAAGTAATTTTCCAAGCGGGGGCTGTCTGAAAAGACAGCCCCCTCTCAATTTAACGGGGATGCAAATGAGTAGATCGAAGCACCGGGTGGGAAAAGTAGGTTCAAGGCGCGGTCTGGGTGCGCCCTGGGCCATTACTCGTAGTTCTTAATGCCCGCTTCGATGATATCCCAGAATTTTTCCACATCAATATCGACCGATACAAAACTGTTGGGTTCCCTCTTGAAATAATTAAAGAAATCACAGTTCGTCCGGCCGTAACTTTGTTCGCTTCGAATATCAATCTGTGTAAACATGGCTTTGGTGGTCAGCAGGCTCGGGTCGATCAGGAAGGCAATCGTGACCGGGTCATGCAGCGGGCCGCCCTCCCAGCCAAAGACAGCTTTCTGACTTTTATTAAAATAAGTCATCAGTTCGATAAACAGCCGGGCGGCCTTATTCTGGATTTTACTCATCCGTTCCATGATAGACGGCAGGCAGAGCACTTTGCGGGTCACATCCAGCCCAACCATTGTAATTTTGCGTCCACAGCCAAAGACGACGTGGGCTGCGTCCGCATCCGCCAGGATATTGAACTCGGCAGCCGGGGTGACATTCCCCAGTTGATAGCTGCCGCCCATCAAGACGATTTCTTTGATTTTGGGGACAATCTCCGGGCAGAGCCGGATGGCCATGGCCAGGTTGGTCATCGGTCCGGTGGTGACGACAGTGATATCCCCATCAGATTTTAAGAGGGTTTCGACCAGATACAGCACTGCGTGTTGCTTTTCGGCCTGCCGCTTGTGCGCCGCAAATTGGGGACCTTCCAGCCCGGACTCGCCGTGAATATCGCCAGCCACGATCTGCTTATCCCGGATCATCGGCTGCCCGCAGCCCGCGTAGACCGGCAGCTCCAGGTTGAGGGTCTGACAGACATTCAGCGCATTGATCACCGTTTTGTCCAGGGTCTGGTTCCCGGCCACGACCGTAATGCCCAACAAATCGATTGCCGGGCTTTTGCCAGCCAGCATGATGGCGATGGCATCGTCATGCCCGGGATCACAATCCAAAATTATTTTTCTTTTTTCCATGCCAGGCTCCTTGAATTATCTCATGTGTAAAACAATTACTGGAAGTTGATGTAATTACTCGAAAAATGGTTTACGATATAGGCTATAGTATAATAAAGTTGAGTATTCGTGTAGCTGTCATTGTGAGGAGCGTGCTCTCCGCCGGGGCGGTACTCGCAGAGGTGATACCGCATGCTGTTATTTGGAGTGATTCCACAACAGAAAAGAATTGTTGTTCATTGGGCTAGAACATATTGCGCGTAGGTGTCATTGCGAGGAGCGTGCTCTCCGCGACGTGGCAATCTTCCTTCATGTCAGCCCTCCAATTACGTCATTAGGAGGAGGGTGCCCTCCGCGGCGTGGCAATCTTCTCACCCATAGAGCAGATTGCCACACCAGCGGGAGATCACCGCTGGTTCGCAATGACATTTTCGCCGAGGAGCGCGCTTTCTGCCACGAGATTGTACCAAAAAACCGCCTTATTCTATTGAACAAGCGGCCAACACGTGGTTAAATACAAGCCAAAAAAAGGAGTGGTATTGTGACTCAAGAATATATCGAAATACGCGGTGCGCGCGAAAATAATTTAAAGAATGTCTCGTTACGCATTCCCAAACGCCAGATTACCATCTTTACCGGCGTCTCCGGCTCGGGCAAAAGCTCCATCGTCTTTGATACCATCGCCTCCGAAGCCCGGCGCCAGCTAAACGAAACCTTCAGCACCTTCGTGCGTAACTTCCTGCCGCGTTATGCTCAACCAGACGCCGATGCGATCGAAAACCTGAGCATGGCGATTGTGGTTGACCAGAAACATATGGGTGGGGGCTCGCATTCCACAGTCGGGACGATTACCGATATCTACAGCCTGCTGCGACTGCTGTATTCGCGCGTGGGTCAGCCCAGCGTCGGCAATCGCAGCATGTTTTCGTTCAATGACCCGCAGGGCATGTGCCCGGAATGCAACGGCATTGGGCGCAAGATCGGTGTGGATCTGTCCGTTTTTCTGGACCTGTCCAAATCGCTCAATGAAGGTGCCATTCTGTACCCGGAGTATGCAGTAGGTAATTGGGGTTGGGATATTTTCCCCCAGTCCGGCTTCTTCGATATGGACAAAAAACTGGCTGACTATACAGCGGAGGAAATGGACCTGCTCCTGCACAGCAAACCAGAAAAGGTCAAAACCCAGTTTGGGGGCCGCTCGGTCAACATTACCTTTGAGGGTATCGTCGATAAGTTCAGCCGCAAGTACATCACCGGCGATATCAAATCCTACTCGGAGCGCACCCAAAAATCGGTCGAACCATACATGACCTTTGGTCCGTGTACGCTCTGCAAAGGTACCCGGCTCAGCCAACTGGCGCTCAGTTCCCTGATTGATGGTCGCAACATCGCGGAACTCGCCGCCATGGAAGTGGACGATTTGATCGAGGTGATCCGCGCCATCCAGGACCCGGTCGCGGCGCCAATGGTCAAAGCCCTGGTCGAGCGTCTGCAGGATATGATCAATATCGGCCTCGAATATTTGAGCCTCAACCGTGAAACCGATACCTTATCCGGTGGCGAATCACAGCGCATCAAAATGGTCAAGCATCTTGCCAGCAGCCTGGTGGACGTTTTGTATATCTTCGACGAACCCAGTATCGGCTTGCATCCGCGCGATGTGCACCGTTTGAATGAATTGCTCCAAAAGCTGCGCGACAAGGGCAATACGGTGCTGGTGGTCGAACACGACCGGGATGTGATCAAAATAGCGGATCACGTGGTGGATGTCGGGCCGTTTGCAGGCAGCCGGGGCGGGAATATCGTGTATGAAGGCAGCTATGCCGGTCTGACCCAGGCGGAAACGTTGACAGGCCGCTCTCTGAAGCAGTTACTGCCGGTCAAGCAGCATTTTCGTCAGCCTAAAGGCCAGCTCAGTATCGTCAACGCCAGCTTGAATAATCTCAAGAACGTCAGTGTCGATATTCCCATGGGAGTCTTGACCGTGGTGACGGGTGTGGCGGGTTCGGGCAAAAGCTCGCTCATTAACCAGACTTTTTTGCGCCAACACCCCGACTCGATTGTGATTGATCAAGGCGCGATTGGCACATCCAGCCGCTCCAACCCTGCCACCTACACTGGCATCATGGACGATGTCCGCAAAGCCTTCGCCACAACCAATAAGGTCAATGCCGCTCTCTTTAGTTTTAACTCCAAAGGCGCCTGCGAAACCTGCCAGGGCCTGGGCGTGATCTACACCGATGTGGCTTTCCTGGATGAGGTCAAAACTCCGTGCGAAACCTGCGGCGGGAAGCGCTTCAAGGATGAGGTGCTGGCCTATAAACTCAATGGCAAATCGATCAGCGATGTGCTGAGCATGTCTGTTCAGCAAGCGCTGGAATTCTTCAGCATCAAGGAAATTGTTCACACACTGCAAGCCTTGAGTGATGTCGGTCTGGATTATCTGACCCTGGGGCAGCCGCTCAGCACGCTCTCGGGTGGCGAGTGTCAACGCGTCAAACTAGCCAGCGAATTGCAAAAAAAAGGCAGCATTTATGTCATGGACGAGCCAACCACCGGCTTGCATATGTCCGATATCAGCCATTTTATGGTCATCATCAATCGCCTGGTTGATTCCGGCAATACGGTCATCGTCATCGAGCACAATCTGGATGTCATCAAAAATGCCGACTGGATCATCGATATGGGTCCCGAAGGCGGTCACAAAGGCGGCAAGGTCATGTTTGAGGGCACGCCCAGCCAGCTGCTCAGCGCCAGTCATTCCCTGACCAGTGACTATCTGGCCCGCAGCCTGTAGCGAAGCGCAATGTGTTGACTTATCAGGGCAAATTGTGTCATAAATAAGTGTAGGGCTGTTGCTTGCAGCCCTTATGACATTAATCCAACCTGTCTGGAGGATGAAATGCTTCCCGAACCAATTATTTTGCTCGATGGGCTTGTTTTTCCAGAATCGCCACGCTGGCATGCGGACAAACTCTGGTTTTCGGATATCTATGCTCAAAAAGTTAAGACCGTTGATCTTGCCGGACACTGTGAGACAGTGGTTACCTTGCCGGGCTGGCCTTCTGGCCTCGGCTGGCTGCCTGATAATCGACTGGTGATTGTTTCGATAATAGAACGAACGCTTCTTCAGCTCGATTCTGATAGACTGGTAAACATCGCAGACCTGCGGACTCTCGAGCCTGGGGGTTGCAATGACATGGTGGTCAGCCAGCAGGGTGGGGCCTATATTGGAAGCATGGGATATAACCCCTTTACAGATGAACCTTATGCAGCGGGCGGGATAATTCTGGTCACACTGGATGGCACGGCCCGAATCGTCGCGGATCAGCTCGATTTCCCCAATGGAATGGCTATTACTTCCGATGGACGTACGCTGATTATTGCCGAATCTTTGGGCGAATGCCTGACCGCCTTCGATATCGCCCAGGATGGTTCCCTTGTCAATCGACATATCTGGGCACAGCTTAAGGGCACCACACCAGACGGAATCTGTCTGGATGCTGAAGGGGCAATTTGGGTGGCTGATTTTGGAAATAATGAAATACTGCGTGTATGCGAAGGTGGCCTGATTACACAGCGTGTCCGGGTCGCGAACACCCCGTTAGCTTGTATGTTGGGTGGCGTTGACCGGCGCACACTTTTTGTGACCACAACCGCGACCAACCAGCCAGAAGATGCTGTCGCTCGTAAGAGTGGCTGCATTGCAACCGTCCGGGTGGACGTGCCAGGTGCAGGGTTACCATAAATCCAAGCTTGTCAGCTCAATCAGGGCCGCGATACTGAACGACTTGCCCGGCGTCCGCTCCGATACGGGCTTGCATGGTATCCCGATTCTTTAGGGAGCTATCTTTTAATTCGTTGGACGGCTTCCCTGTTATTAGTAAAAGGAAAGTGATTGCAATAGCATTATGATAACAATTCGAGACTTCAGACCAGATGACTTTGATGGATGCACCAAGCTCTTTATCCAGGTTTTTAGCCAGGCACCCTGGAACGATGTCTGGTCTTTGGAACGCGCCAAACTCTATTTGCGGGATATTGTGATGCTGCCCAATTTTTATGGGGTTGTGGCACAGAATGAATCCGAAATAATTGGAATGTGCTGGGGGCATATTAAACGCTGGTGGGTGAGAGATGAATTCTTTGTGGATGAGATGTGTGTGATAAGCGAAAGGCAAGGACAGGGCATCGGTCAGCAAATCATGCAGTATACAATACAAAAACTTGGCGAGCTGGGGGTTGGCGAGCTGACTCTGCTGACTGCCAGGGATTCGGCTGCCGAACGCTTTTATCAAAAGCAGGGTTTCGTGGTGCTCAAGAAGCTCGTGTTTATGAATTATTCTGATGGCAAAAAATGATGGCAACCCCGGCATGAGGGCAATTTCTGTCGCTATCTCAGGCAGTTGCTACCAAGGGCAGGGGAATGCCTATGTTTGATTATTTTTATAGCCAGGAAGCCGTATAAGGGATTTCAGCCACAAACCTGTAAATACTCCTAATGACATAATTGGAGGGCTGACATGAAGGAACGCTACGCGTGCCACGTACCCAAGTGCGGGCATGATATCGCGGAGAGCACGCTCCTCCTAATGACATGATTCTGTGCTGACATGAAGGAAGATTGCCACGTCGCGGAGAGCACGCTCCTCGCAATGACACCTACGCGCAGTATGTTCTTTCCCATTGAACAACAGTGATTCTCTGTTGTGGAATCACTCGCTATGACACTTACGCGCAGTATGTTCTTTCACATTGAACAACTGCTTTTCTCTGTTGTGGTATCACTCGCAAGGAGGAAGATATGTTGAAATTTAACGCTCCGCTGATCGTTGTCGAAGAAATGGCACGCTCGCGGCATTTTTATGAAGGGCTGCTCGGTCAAAAGGTCAAATTTGGGAGAGGCATTGAGTTTGGTGCAAATCGCCGGCGCCGTTCTGATTTTAGGCGGCGCTGCGTGTGGGGAATTTTTCCATCCGTAGGGTTTTTCGGAAATAAATAATGTCCTCGGTCACAAATTCTGCTTTCTCCCGCGTAGAAAAATGCGCAATTTGTGGCGGCGATAGGTATAATTAATAAAACGGTAAGATTGTCATCGCAGCCCGACATAGCGCTTGCAGCTGGCGAAGTTACACGCGGGCAGGCGGCTGGAGTATACGAATTGTTTTTTTATTGTTCGAATACTACGAGGAAAATACTATGGCAAATACCCAAATACCTCAATCAGAAGTGATAAAGCTGGTAGGCAGCCGGTTAATCTTGGGAATTCCAGCTTTACTATTAATTTTATTTCTTCCCGCAGGAACATTTGCTTATTGGGAAGCCTGGGTTTACCTGGCAATTTTGCTGATTCCTATGTCGATTGTTATGCTTTACTTTCTAAAGAAAGCACCAGAATTTCTGGTGCGTAGAATGCAGTTCAAGGAAAAGGAAGGTGAGCAAAAAATAATCGTTAAGTTGGCATTCATTCCATTTCTGTTGGCATTCATTCTGCCTGGCATTGACAAACGCTTGGGCTGGTCTAACGTTCCCGGTTTTATTGTTGTGGTTGCAGAAATATTGGTATGCGTGGGGTATATTTTTGTGGTTCTGGTTTTCAAAGAAAACCAGTATGCATCTCGAATTATTGAAGTCGTAAAGGGACAAAAAGTAATCGAGAGTGGACCCTATCGAATTGTTCGGCATCCAATGTATTTGGGTTCGACATTAATGTATGTCGCCTCGCCGCTGGCATTAGGTTCCTATTGGGCAATGATTCCAGGACTATTCATCATTCCAATTTTCATCGCAAGAATAATTAATGAGGAAAGAGTTCTTACAAAAGAATTGGAAGGGTATGTGGAATACAAACAAAAAACCAGATATCGCCTTATTCCGGGGATCTGGTAAAAATAATTGCCCAGCGTATCATGATCACCATCTACGGGAAAGGAGTCTGCCCGTTTACAGGTGGGCGCACGCCACGCTTTGCGGCCCCTACGACGGACAATCCCTACCAGGCGTCCTTAACCGATCAGAATGGCTCGGGCCGGGGCGCCATCCGCGGCAGTGATCTTGAGGGGCAGGCAGTACAGATCATAAAACCCGCGTGGTACCTGCGAAAGGTCCAGGCCTTCAAGGATGATCACGCCAGCTTTGAGCAGTGTCAGATGGGTCGGGTGCGGGTCTTCGTAGGCGGCTACCGAGAGGTAATCCACTCCCACCAGCCGGATGCCGTGCGCTACCAGCCATTCCGCCCCGTCCGGGCTGACGGCCACAAAATCCTTGAAAAAGTCAGTCCGTCCCTGTGCCCAAAGGTGACTGTTGCGCGTGCCAAACAGCAGGCGCGTGGTATTGGCACCCATGGGCATCCGCTCCAGCACTTCCGCGCTGATCTCGTCCACATCATCCGGTAATTGCATGACATAACACGGACCGGTCAGCACATCCAGCGCCAGTTCTTCGACGCTCTTGCGGTTGTTAAGAAAATGATGGGGCGCGTCTACGTGCGTTCCGGTGTGAGCCGACATTCCCAGGCGCGTCACATTGACATCGTCACCCCGGTCCATCGATGAAGCCAGCGAAATTTCCACAGCCGGGTCACCCGGCCAGACCGGCATGCTCGTGCTGATTGAAACTGAAATATCAAAAATTGTCATTAGAATCTCCGTTATGCTCCGGCTGCCAAGGCGGGCAGACTTGCATTTATTCGATCACAACCTCACCAAAGGCAAAGTCCTGCACGGCGGATTCGTCCACATGCACGCCCAGCCCGGGTCCACTCGGCACGCTGATGGTGCTGTCGGCATTCAGGACGAAGCGTTCCTCGGTGACGTCGCGCGTGTAATAGCGGTCAGACGCCGAAATATCACTCGGCAGGCTGAAGCCCGGCAGAGACGCCATCGCCAGGTTGGAGGCGCGCCCGATGCCCGTTTCCAGCATGCCGCCGCACCAGACCGGCAAACCGGCTTGCTGGCACATATCGTGGATCAAGACACCCTGGCTCAGCCCAGCCACCCGGCCGGGTTTGATGTTGATAATACGGCAGGCTTCCATCTCGATCGCATAGCGTGCATGGCGTGGGGAGATAACACTTTCATCCAGGCAGATGGGCGTGCGCAGTTGTTTTTGGAACAGGCGGTGATCCCAAATGTCATCCTCAAAGAGCGGTTGTTCGATCAGCAGCAGGTTCAGGTCATCCAGCGGTCTGAGCACGTGCGCGGTTTCCAGGCTGTAAGCCGAGTTGGCATCCACCTGCAGCTTGATATTTGGGTAAGCGGCACGTACAGCCTGGGCTTCAGAGACATCCCGCCCCGGCTTGATCTTGATCTTGATCCTGCCGTAGCCATTGGCGATGTAGCCATCCACAACCCGCACCAGGTCGGCGGTGGTATCCTGCAGCCCAACCGAAACGCCCACGTCCACGGCGTCTTTCACACCGCCCAGCATCTCCTTCAGTGACTTGCCATCGCGCTTGCCGAGCAAATCCCAGAGTGCCATTTCCACGCCGGCTTTGGCCAGGTGGTGACCACGGATTGGGGTGATGCGCTGCTGGAAATCGTTGGCATCGATCACATCCTCCCCAATCAACAAGGGCAGGACAAACTCTTCCAGAATGTGCATGACGGTGCCGGTGGTTTCGTAAGAATAGCCTGGGTCACGGTCGGCGGCGCATTCACCCCAACCAACCAGTCCATCGGCTTCCATTTTTACCAGCACGCATTCGCGCTCGTGGATGCGGCCAAAAGAGGTTTCGAAGTGTGAGACGAGCGGCATACTCAGGGGAAACAGGCTGATCTTGGTGATTTTCATGGGATTAATCCTTGGTTGGGTTGAATTATCAATTAAGGTTGGATTGCAGTCAGGCGCCAGCCACCAGACCCGCTATATTAAGCTTTCCGGGTTGGCCGGTGGCGTAGCGGGGGGAGCGCTTTCAATCTTCATGCCGGGGGTCGGGCCGCCGCAGTAAGGGCACAGATTCCAGGGTAATTCCATCAATTTGCTGCAGTGCACGCAGCTCTTTTTTAGCTTTGTGTGGCAGTTGGGGCAAACCTGCCAGTCCTCGCGCACCCGCCGCTCGCAGCCGGGGCAGAGTGACTGATCTTCGATCGAAGCCAGCAGCGCTTCTTCTTCCAATGTGCGCTGATAGTCTTCTTCCAGCGTGTGCGCCGGGCGCAGGATCAGATAGACCAGCACGCCCGGCAGGTTGAGCGCTGCCACCACCAGGACCGCCAGGGCCTGAGAAAGTGGATCACGCGCACGGTTGCGGATGTCACGCCAGGTCCAGATCACCAGTGCCAGCCAGAGGGCTGCCAAAAATGCGCCGCCAAAGGCCAGGATGATCAGGATGATGCTGTTCAAATAGGTGGGATCAATGTTCATGTTGTTCTCCGTTGCGCTTTGCGTGCGGGTTGCTGCCCCTTAACGGCGCAGACGCCTGAAATCGCCATCCCGAATTGTAACCCCAATCGCATCCAGATGTTCGAGCAGCGCCATGGCAAATTTGCGGCTTGTGCCAAACAAATCCCGCACTTCTGCGGCGCTGACCTGTCCGTTTTTGGTGATGGTTTCACGGATATGGGTTACCATCTCTTCATAGTCACTGCGCCGGAAGACCACTTCGCCCGAGACCTGGGTCAATTCGCCCAGCTCCACCAGCGCTGCCAGCACATCTTCGCCCACTTCGGCCTGACATTCTTTGACAGAGGGTGGGCTGCTGGGCGCCGCTGCAAATTTCTTTAACAGGTTGCGAGTCTGTGCCTGCTGTGCATCCGAAAAGCGGATGGAATGCTGTGGGAGTGCCAGCCAGGCACCGCCATCCTGCAGCGTCAGCTGCTTGAGCGCGGCGTTTAATAAGCGCGCATTAATTTTCAGGCGGCTTTTTAGTTCTTCGCGCGGCATACCGCGTCTGAGCGGCAGGTTTTTATGAAAGGCAGCCAGGTTTGCCAGGATAGCTTCTTTTAACACAGCCCACTGTGGAGCCGGTATGAGCAGGTCTTCATCGCGCACGGCGGCCGGGTTGAGTTCGCCAGAGGATTCTATGGATTTACCTTCCAAAGCCAGCAGCAGCCCGTTTTGCAGGCATTCTTCCAGCGCCTGGCGGGCAGTGGAGGGTTCCAGGCGTGCTTTTGCCAGTAAATCACGGGCAGGTGCCGCTCCCAGCGCCAGCGCAGCCTGAAATAAGATCTCGCCCGGGCTGCCTTTTGAGAGCGTCTGCAAAGCCTTGAGTACATTTTCATCAAAGCGTTTGTGACGTTGTTTTGGATGCGGGTCAACCACCTGCGCCCCTCCCAGGGTTTCGCTGGGGGATGGCCGGCGCAGGATGGTGCGATCGCCGCGCACCAGCACCAGCGCTTCACGCAGCTCCAGCTGCACCCAACCTTCCTCGCCCGGGTTCAGGCTGTCTGCGCCCAGGATACGCAGGTTGGCAATGCTTTCGGCTGTGCCCACAAAAACCTTGACCTCGGTCCCGTGTTTGAGCGGTGCCGAGAGGTTCTTGAGCAGGCGCAGGCGCGCATCCACGCGCCGCGTGACCTGATAGTGTCCGGGTGTGACCAGCACTTCCCCGCGCCCGATCTCATCCACGGCCAGTCCCGAGATATTTACCGCGGTCCGGCTGCCGGGTGTGGCATTTTCTTCCTTCTTTTTGTGGGATTGCAAACCGCGAATGCGCCCTTTTTTACCCGAGGGCAGGATCTCAACTTCATCCGCCAGGCCCAGGTGTCCGTCGCTGAGCGTTCCGGTCACAACTGTGCCAAAGCCCGGCATCGAAAAGACCCGATCGATCGGCAGGCGCGGGCGTCCGAGATCCATGCGCGGCGGCAGGTCTTGCAGCAGCACTGCCAGCGCGCGTTTGAGCTCTTCCAGTCCCAGGCCTTTCCGGGCCGAGACGCGCAGCATGGGGGCGTTTTCCAGGACGGTGCCCGCCAGTGCCGTGTGGATATCATTTTCCACCAGGTCCAACCAATCGGCGTCATCCACCATGTCGATCTTGGTGATGACCACCAGTCCGCGCTGAATTTGAAGCAGGTCCAAAATAGCCAGGTGTTCACTGGTCTGCGGCATGACGCCTTCGTCGGCGGCGATCACCAGCAATGCCGCATCAATCCCGCCCACACCCGCCAGCATGTTTGCAATAAAGTCGCGGTGCCCAGGTACGTCAACAATCCCGACTTCCTCGCCATCCGGCAGCAGCAGCCAGCCGAAACCGAGCTCGATCGTCATCTCGCGCTCCTGCTCTTCCTTCAAGCGGTCGGGATGCGTGCCCGTCAGGGCGGCGATCAGGGTGGATTTGCCGTGGTCTACATGTCCTGCTGTGCCAATAACGCGCATTGTGCTCCGTGTAAGGATAGGGGCGACCGGCTGGTCGCCCCTGTGGATTTATCTGGCAGTGCGAGTGCGTCCCGAAATGCGCTCGTAGCTGGTGAGAAATTCGTGGGCCCAGTTCATCAGTTCCTGCAGTTGGGTCTCGGTCGTTTCGGTGGTTTGCTGCATCAGGTCCTGCAGCGAGATGTAAACATCGTCCAGGGTGGCGATGCGCTGGTTAACTTTTTCCAGCTCAGCCCGCAGGTCTTTGACCCAATCATCCTGGGTCAGGCTGTAGTTCGTCCAGCGTTTCTGGTCGTCGGCCTTCAGGGTTACCCATTCCTGGCGGAAGCGTTCTTCGGTCAGGCGTTGAATTTCGGTGATTTCATTGATGCGGCGTTCGATGCGGACGTTCAGATCTTCAAAGGCTTCCTGCGAACGTTTTACAGAGCGATGCGTATCTTCCAGTGCAATGATCTGCTGGTCGATATTGGCGTTCTGGCGGGTAAAGCTTTCGAAACGGGTCTGGATTTCTTTCCAACCCCGGTCCCGTTCAACTGTGGACATGCTTTGCTGTTCGATAAAGACCAGTTGGGCCTGGCGCCGGTCAGATTCGGATGCCAGCAGTTCATTGATGCGGTTATCTAGCTGATGCAGGCTGTCTGAATTCAGGTCGGATTTTTCTTTGGCATCCTCGGCGCGTTTTCGGATGGAGGCCAACTCACCCTGGATATCGGCTGTGCGCTTGATATCGTAGCGCCGGGCTTCATCTACATTGCGGACACTGCGCCGGATTTCTTCGTCGGCCTGGGTGAAGATATCCAGTTTCTTTTCCAGTTCGCCATGAATCCGTGCCAGGCGCAGGTCTTCTTCTATGCGTTCTTTTATCATGCGCCGCAGTTCTGGCAGAACATCCATCGAAGTTCTGACTTCGATCAGGGATTTATTCAGCACGTCGATTTCAATGCGCCGGCGTTCTTCCAGATCACGTTCGTGTTTAACACGCCGTTTTTCAACTTCATCAATCGTTTTTGTCACCTCGGCCCGATATTGGGTCACCATCCAGTCGAATTGATCCAGTCTGGCGCCGGTTGATTTATAGCGTGTCAGATCCGAGTTTAATTCCTTTAGTTGGTTTTGCAACAGGCTGTGGTTGCCCTCGTAAATGGCTTGCTTCTCCAACAGTTCCGAGATGGTGGCACGGTCTCTACGATGTTCTTTTTCCAACCAATCTATCTTTTTTGCGAGATCTTCAATTTCCATATTTCATTCTCTCCAGCTGAGATCAGCCTCCGGTGTGGTGACCGTAAATTATAGCATGTCAAAAAAGCAGATGCGGTCTGGGATTCTTATTTACCCAAATGTGTAAACATGGATGGCAGGTTTGCCAGGAAAGGTTGAGCCCACTGTGGGTAAAGTCCAAATATCAGTAGGGCAGCCAGGCCAATCCCGATCAGCAGGCGCTGACTCCAGCTTTCGCTTATTTTCCAGGGTGTGTCTGCGGGTGCCATGGTCAGGACGGCCATACTGCGCAGGGCGGCAGCCCACAGCCCGAGCGTGCCAATTCCAAACCAGAGCGCGGCGGGCAGGGATTGTGTCCCAAGTTTTTCCCAGAGCGCCTGCCGGACGGGGAAGCTGGCGAAGAGTGGCAGCCCGGCCAGTGCCAGGTTGGAGAGCACAATACCTGCGCTGGCAAGCGGGAACTGGCGGGCCAGGCCTTGCAGGTTCTTAAACATTAAGTCGGGTACCTGCATTTTCAGGGCGGTTAACGAAAGTGTCCAGATGCCGTAGGCCAGCGCGCGCGGTACGATCAGGTAAAACATAATCTGCAGGCCGGTCTGTTGATCTGGCAGGCTGAGCGCCAGCAGTGAAAGCCCGGTTTCGGCCACAGCCGCATAAGCAAAGATGCGGCCCAGGTGACGTTGAAAGGCGGCCCACAAGCCAGCACTGACGACGATCATCAATCCAACCAACCTTAGCCCCTCGCTTAGAGCGGGTGCATCCCGCAGCCATGAATAGCGGTCAATGAAGTACAGCCCAAAAACCAGGCTGAAGGTCGGGAAGACCATCAGAATAAAGCCGGTTGCATACGGCAGGCTTTCCTCGGCCAGCATGGGCACCCAGGTGTAAAGTGGGAAAATGGACAGCAGGAAGGCGAAACCCACGCCCAGCAGCAGGGCAGCCTGAGAAATAAGTGCGATATCTGCCGGACCGGCTTCCACGCCCGAAAGCAGAAAACCCGCGAATAAAATGAACGGCATGGCAAAGGTCTGATAAATCAAGAAACGGATCAGGCCGCGCCCAGGTTTTTGATCCGGATCGGCCAGCAGCGGGACGGAGAGCAGCACAGCCATCTCGATCAACAGCGCAGCGTAGAGGAAGGGTTGCACCGCCAGCGAAGCCACCAGCAGCGCAATGATTCCCAGGCCCAGTGGGACAATTCGGCGCGCGTAGCCTGTGGCCACGGTTCCAAAAAACCAGAAGGCAGCTACCAGGTAGACCAGGATGATAATGACCTGGTCTTCACCGGTCAGGCTGATTGTGCGCCCCAGAATGGTCAGGCTGGAGTCAATGATCAGGGAAAAGCTGCCCAGGCGCTGGGCGGTATCCGGCGGCAGCCAATAGGCCAATCCTGCCAGGGCCAGCGCAAAAATACTTCCAAGGTAAGCGATCCAGCGTTCACGCGGGATAAAGAAGATCGAAAATGCAAAAACAAGCGGAGCCGCTATCCAGACAGTGGGCGCATTCATGCGTTTTGTTCTCCCAGGATCAGCAAGAAGCAGCCCGCAAATGCCAGTGACATGCTCACAACCACCAGCAATCCTGTAACCAGGATTGAATTTTCGACGGTGGTGTACAGGATCTCAAACCCTAGCAGCGTGGTCAGCAGCCCAAGGATAACGCGCAGCGGCTGCAGGGTCATCCCCAAATGTAAAATCCCCAGGCCAATCAATGCTAAAGCGCCCCAGGTGAGTGGCAGCGAGGCAATCGGAAACCAGTCGGCTGGACTTTTGGCGAAAGCAGTAATGCTTAATAAGACCACCCCGGAAGCAAAGATACGGAAGGTACTGGCCTGCGGCCAGGAAGTTTCTTCGATTGAGATGTGCTTGATATTGAGCAGGGTTGTCCCCAGTGCGGCAGCAGACATCCAACCCGAGACCAATATAGTGGCTGCCATGTTGAGCGGCCAATTTGTCAATAAAAGCCAGAAGGCTGCAAAATATTGCAGCACAAACAGACCCAGGCTCCAACGCCAGTTGCGGCTGAGCAGCAGACCGGCGGATGTGCCGGCCAGGGTGATCGCAACGATCCAGGATAGAAAGATGGGCATTATTTGCCCCCAAAGATGGTAATAAAGAGCACCAACAGCAGCAAAGTCCACAACAAGCCGCCGTCGCCTTCCAGCAGACTGGCTGCCAGCCCAAACAGGTTGCCCAGCAGGCGGTAGATGCCCCAAAAGACACGGCCAAAAAGATTACTGACGAAGGTGATGCTTTCTGCCTGCGATTTTTGACGGGCCGGGTTTTCGGCAGGTGCAAAGCTTCTGAAGCGCCAGACAGCCAGGCTTGCCAGCCCTCCCACCAGAACGGTCACAATTGCGGTGATCCATGTGCCGATCTGTAATGCGCCAGGCCAACCCCAGACACCTGTCAGGATGGCGGTCAGTGCTAACAGCCCCAACCCGACCGGATAGGCAGACTGGGCCCAGGTTGGTAAGTCAGCATAGGCGGTTTCACCTGAGCGAAAGAGATGTCGCAGGTATCCGGCAACCAGCAGCAGGTGGGCTGTGATGAACAAGGGCCAGAAGAGCCAGGGCCAGGGGAAAGAGCCGCCCCAACCGGAGGCGGTCAGGCTGAAGGGTAGCGCCAGCAGCAGGATCCCTAACCCGGCCAGGATGCGCGTAAAAATGATGTGCCGGGCTGAGTATAAAAAGGAAATTCCACCAAATAAGACCAGCGCGCTGCCCCAGGCCGCGCTGCCCTCAGGACTGCCGCGTAAGTGGGCAGCCAGGGCCAGTGCGCTCATGCCAATGATCCAATACGGCCGACCACGCAGTTCATCGCTGGCGAAAAGCCACTTCCAGCCGCCGTAGAGCGCTGCCAGTGCCACAAACAACAGCAGATAAGGTATAAGTTGGTCTTGATAGCTGGAAACAGGCAGGCGTGAGAGCAGGATCAGACTGCTGGCCGCGGTCATCAGCCGCAGCACAGTCCCAAAGCCGCGTCTAAGAACGGGTTCATTGCGAAATGTGAGGTGCAGCGGTAAAACGCCCAGGCGTAAACCGGCAGCGATGAGTAAGATAAAGCCAGCCTGACCGCTGGTATTTTCAAATAGGAAGACACGCCCACTGCTGGCCGAGCCTACTACACTGGCCCACAGGGCCAGGCTGGTTCCGGCAGCGCGCACGGCAAATGAGATTACGGTCCGCTCACTGAGCGAGGGTGAATCCGAAGCGCGCAGGGTATTGATGAACTCGGTCAGATCGATCGCGGACCAGCACAAAACCAACGTCAAGGGGTTATCTGCCAGTGCTGCCAGCAATCCCAGGCTGGTCAGTGCCAGCGTGCCCGCCCACGAAGCCGGGTTGACCACAAGCGCAGCCCGGGCCGGGGAGGTGAGCATGACTGCTGCTGCCAGTGCTGCCAGGCTGAGCGCGTACAACCAGGCATATTGGTCCACCAAAAATGTGGGAGATGCCTGAAACAGCCCGCTCGGTGCCCACAGGCTGGGGGTAAAGCTTAGCGGCATCTTTGCCTGCCAGACGATAATGCTGATCCAGGCCAGCAGAGCGCCAAGTGCGGATGCAAGCCAGGAATAGGAAACAGATGATTGGGTCAGTCGCAGCCCAATCATGGTGGCAATGGTTAATCCAAGTATTACCAGGGTTATAAGAATATACATAACGAAATTATTTTATCAGGTTTGTTCCACCTGTGCCCGTTGATTGCGCCCCCATTAGGCAGGGCAATCGCATCTAAATTCAGATTTTGGCTAATTTTCCGGATTCGCCTAC
>CAYWXS010000106.1:0-22617 GCA_964462245.1 uncultured Anaerolinea sp. | reverse complement strand
GCTTTCAAGTACTAAGCCGGGACTTTAGCTGGTAGGCGAATCCAGAAAATTAGCCGAAATCTGAATTTAGATACGATTGCCCTGACATTGCTACTGGTTGGAAATATTAAAATCGTCTACACTATAAGGACCAATGTGAGGGAAAAAATTAATTTAATATTAATCTTAGATCAGGCGGCTGAAAGCCATCTGTTTATTCTTTTATTTACCCGTATACCTTTTTAACCCGTCATTATCTAATACTTGACCATTAATGGTGAAAAATAATGCCCCAGAACAATATCGAACCAATCGTCGCCAACCTGCCCCCTAACGCGGAACTGACCTCCTGGCAGACCCGCCTGCTCAATTTTATAAGCAGCGTGGGTGCCCGCAGTACTTGGCTTGCGGTAAGTTTACTTCTATCCGGGCTGACCCTCACCACACTCGTTTCATTATATATCCGCGCAGAAGTCGAAAAAACAGCCTTGCAAGAGTTTAACTTTATCTGCAATGAAATTCAGCTCAATATCGCCGACAGGCTTAACGACAATGCCAAAATCCTCTATAGTGGCGCAGCGCTTTTCAACGCCACCGATACCGTCTCGCGCACAGCATGGCAGACCTTCATCGAAGATATGCGTTTGGAAACCATGCTGCCCGGCACCCAGGGAGTCGGTTTCGCGCTCTTGATTCCACCCACCACCCTCGAACAACATATCCAGACCATTCGATCCGAAGGCTTCCCAGACTATACCGTCAGGCCTGCCGGAACACGAGACGTGTATACCTCCATCATCTACCTCGAACCTTTTTCGGGACGTAACCTGCGTGCCTTTGGCTATGATATGTTTTCAGAACCTGTGCGCCGCGCCGCAATGGAACAGGCCCGCGATCAGGACAAAGCCATTCTCTCCGGAAAAGTTATCCTGGTCCAGGAAACCGAACAGGAAGTTCAGGCGGGCACCTTGATGTATGTGCCCATCTACCAACACGGCCTGCCAACTGTGACGGTTGAACAGCGCCGCGCCGCCATCCGCGGCTGGGTTTACAGCCCGTACCGCATGACCGACCTGATGCGCGGTACCCTCAGGGATTGGGGCGCAAAAGAGCAGGACAGGCAAATCACCCTGCAGATTTATGATGGCGATACAATCTCACCCGCAAGCCTTTTATTTGACAGCCAGGCCGCCAGCAATATTTCCTCCCCCCTGCCCCAAACCCCTGTCAACAAGTTGATAGCGGTGGATTTTGAAGGCCATCGCTGGACTTTACGTTTTTCCCAGACAGGCAACCTGGTCTCAGCCGCAGACAACAGCAAAGTCTGGCTCTTCTTTTTAGGCGGCACCTGCATCAGCTTTTTAGTCTTTGGGCTGACGCTCTCCCTACTCCGCACCCGCATCACTGCCAAGCGCATTGCCAAAAAATTGACACTGGATCTACGTGAAAGGGAAGAAAACCTTTCCATCACGCTGTACTCCATTGGTGACGGAGTCATTGCGACCGATCTGGATGGAAATGTAGTCCGCTTGAACCCCAGCGCCTCAAAACTTTGTGGGTACACTTTCCGTGAAGCCGACGGAAAACCCTTTTCGGAAATATTCAACATCATCAACACGGATACGCGCAAGCCAGCCGCCAACCCGGTTAAATACGTGTTGGATACCGGACAAATATTCAAGCTGGATAATCACACCATCCTGGTTTCAAAAGATGGGATTGAATATCAAATCGCAGACAGCGCAGCTCCCATAAAAGATAAAGACGGCCTGATATCTGGTGTCGTCATCGTTTTTTCTGATGTGACCGAAAAAAACAAAACAGAAGCTGAGCTGCGCAAGACCAGCGAACAACTCAAAAGTATCATGGAAGGCACGCGCGATGTGATCGCTATGCTGGATACCAACTACCGCTACATTCTCTTCAATCCCGCCTTCCACGAAGAATTCAAGAATATCTTTGGAGTGGATATCCATCCCGGCGATTCCATGCCCGCGGCACTGGCCCATCTTTCCGATGATCAGGCGGACGCCATGCAATACTGGAGGCGCGCCCTGGCAGGTGAAGATTTCACAATATCACAGCAATTTGGCGATACAAAACTGAAGCGTAATTGGTACGAACTGCACTTCAGCCCCATTCGGAATAAAGAAGGAATAATAATCAGCGCAGTTCACATCGTCCGTAACATCTCCGAGCGCAAGCAGGCCGAAAGTGACCTGCAAGCCGCCCGTGACGAACTTGAAATACGCGTAATCGAAAGAACATCCGAGCTGCAAGCAGCCAATATCGTCATACAAAAAGCCTCCAAAGCCAAAGATGAGTTCATCGCGATCATGAGCCACGAACTGCGCACCCCCCTGACTGGCATTCTGGGTCTCTCACAGGTCATGCAGTTCCCAACCTACGGCGATCTATCCCCAAAACAATTATCGACTGTTCAAAATATCGAAAAAAGTGGGCAGCACTTGTTGGAATTAATCAACCAGATCCTCGACTATTCCAAAATTCAATCCGGCAAATTGGAAATGCAACCCCTGCCTTGTTCACTAAATAAGATCTGCCAGTCCGCCCTGCAAATGGTCAACAGTCTGGCAAATAAAAAGAACCAGGAGCTAACATTCAACATCTCTCCTGAAAACATTTTTCTAAATGCCGATGAACGCCGTCTACGGCAGGTGCTGCTCAACCTGCTGGGCAACGCCATCAAGTTCACTCCCGAAGCAGGTCATATCATTTTAAGTGTAATTGGCTTACCAAAAACACACCAGGTAATGATCAGCGTCCGGGATAGCGGTATCGGCATTAAACCCGAGGACCTCTCCAAACTCTTCGAGCCCTTTGTACAATTGGATATGCGCCTTTCACGTGAATATGAAGGCACTGGGCTGGGTCTGGCACTGGTCAAACAGATGGTGGAATTGCACGGCGGTCAGGTAAAAGTCGAGAGCATACTGGGCTCTGGCAGCCTGTTCACCATCCATTTACCCTGGCTTGGAACCACCATCTAAAGCAAATTGAGTCTTGCCACTCGAGGTGGCGAAATTTCCCCCGGTTTTTTTATTCGCTCTTTTAAAATTAAATACGACCAAAAGTCCGAATTGCTTATATAATATAGGTAATGTTCATAGGATTTGCTTAATTTTATTTAACAAGTTTACCTGGGGTTTCAGCGCCGCCGCTGAAACAGCCAACCCATTCAAAATGAGTTCAACTCACTTACAGGTAAAACACGCATGCTGGCAACCTATACCACTTACGAACAGAATTTACGCAGGCAAACGCTTGACCGCGCCATCTGGGTCACAATCTGCACCTGCCTGATCTTTGGTGCACTCAATCTGGATCGGACTTCCTGGTCATCTGCGCTCATTATTTTGACATCTGCACTCTTGTGCCTGATGGCGCTTGGACTAAATAACAAAAACCATCCGACCCAGGCTAGCCTGCTGGTATCCCTCAGTCTTTTGATGACGATCACATACAATGTGTATAACGGAGATGGACTGCTGGATCCGGGCATTATGGGCTACATGCTGGTGATCCTGCTGGGTACGCTGCTGGATTTTCGCTTTACACTCTGGTTGACCCTGGCATCTATTTTGTGCCTGGCGTTTGTGGGGCTGATGCAAGCCAACGGATTTCTGAATCCTACAATCGACCTCTCTTCCGCCAGCAACCTGCTGCCCATCAGCCTCTTTCTTATTTTTGGCGCTTTGATTATCTCGATCATTCTGGACAACCTGAAAAATAATTACGAAAAACTGCGGGCTTCAGAAATTAAATTGAAGGCATCCTACGAGCTGACCATCCTGAGCTGGTCGAAAGCCCTTGATTCCCGCGATGAAAGAAATGGGAATCATTCCCAGCGGGTGGTGGAAATGTCTGAAAAATTGGCGCATGCTATGCAATATCCAGAATCAGACATGCTTAATTTCCACTATGGCGCCATCCTGCACGATATCGGTAAGATCGCCATCCCAGATGCGATCCTATTAAAAGCCGGTCCACTGAGCGAAGAGGAATGGGAAGTCATGCGCAGTCATCCGCTAAAAGCAGAAGAAATACTGAGCCAGATTCCGTATTTAAGACCCGCGATGGACATCCCAAAGCATCATCACGAACAATGGGATGGCATTGGCTATCCCTATCACTTCAAGGGCAAGGATATTCCACTCGCAGCCCGCATATTCTCCATTGTGGATGTTTGGGATGCGTTAACCAATGACCACTCTTATCGAAAAGCCTGGTCGCCTGAAATGGCCGTGGAATATATCACCAACCAGTCCGGTAAACAGTTTGACCCCGAAGTGGTCTCGGTCTTTTTGGAAATGCTCGATTTCGATAGACAAAAAGCAAAAAACAAACAACAAACCAAACCACTGATAGTGCTCGACTAAAAAATCACCTGGCTAAGCAAAAACACCCAATAAATCAGACAAAGCGGATTCACGCGCAGCGGCTGTCTCACTAGCGTCCAGATTTATTTGGATACGGCTTACCTGACCAATACACTTTCTATCAAAAAATAGCTGCAATTGCCCATTTTTTAAAAAGCATCTGCTTGCAGATTTCTCGCGTTTGTGCTAGAATCATATTTG
Organism: uncultured Anaerolinea sp.; assembly: GCA_964462245.1. Taxonomy (GTDB): domain Bacteria; phylum Chloroflexota; class Anaerolineae; order Anaerolineales; family Villigracilaceae; genus UBA5195. Next base: position 18,037 of record CAYWXS010000106.1, on the reverse strand, counting down.
AAAACCCAATATTGCAAGCGCCGAAAAGTGGGAACCCCCCACTTTTTCGTTTGTAATACCCTACTGGTGGCAAACCACCCCAAAACGTGCCAGCCACCCAATCAAATTATCCGAGAAACAGTCAATCGGGAGTTCGCGCAAGATGAAAAACGAGTTTAGCCTGGCTTTTAATGAAGTACTCGAAGAAAAACAGCTTCCAAAGGAAATCATCCTGGGAGCGCTGGAATCGGCCATGGTATCAGCTTACCGTCGGGCCGTAAACGCTTCGAGTGCACAGCACGTTGAAGCCAAAGTAGACCCAGATACCGGCAAGGTAATGGTGTTCGCTGAAAAAGAAGTTGTCGAAGACGTACAGGATGAGCGCACCGAAGTGTCGCTGGCTGATGCGCGCAAGGTCAACCCCATCATACAACTGGGCGACATGGCAATTATCGAATCCACCCCGACCAACTTCGGTCGCGTGGCTGCGCAAACTGCCCGCCAGGTGATCCAACAGCGCATTCGCGAAGCCGAGCGTTCTGCCCAGATGCAGTATTTTGAACGCCAGCTGGGCGAAATCGTCAGCGGCGTGGTCCAGGCCAGCAATCCCCAGACCACGACCGTCGGATTGGATATGAAAGCCGAAGGAGTCATGCCTGCCAACCAGCGCATCCCCGGCGAAAAGTTCCGCATCCACGACCGCCTGCGCGCCATCATCATGGAAGTCAAAGACGGCTCCCGCGGCCCACAGATCATCCTCTCACGCGCCCACCGCAACTTCCTGCGCCGCCTGCTGGAAAACGAAGTCCCCGAAATTTATCACGGCATCGTCGAGATCCGTGCCATCTCACGTGAACCCGGTCAGCGTGCCAAAGTAGCAGTCTCTGCCACCCAGGCCGGTATCGACCCGGTCGGCGCCTGCGTCGGCGTCAAAGGCATGCGCATCCAGGCCATCGTCAAGGAACTGCATGACGAGAAAATTGACATCATCGAGTGGAACGCGGACCCGGTCATTTATATTTCCAAGGCCATCAGCCCCGCCCGCGTCAGTGGCGTCTACCTGAACGAAAACGAAAAAACCGCCACCGTGGTGGTGATGGAAGATCAGCTCTCGCTGGCCATTGGTCGTGACGGGCAGAACGCCCGCCTGGCAGCCAAGCTCACCAGCTGGCGTATCGATATCAAATCCGTGGTCGAAGCCGCTGGCGATACACTCAACAAACTTCAAAACGAACCCAGCATGCGTTTGACTGCCGAATACGAAAAAGACAACGTGCTGCGCGTCAGCGAAGTCCTGGCCAAAAAAGCCGAAAATCGCCCGATCACGCCCGAAGAATACTCCCTCCTGGCCCAATTTGTGGATCGTGTTGAGCGCCGCAGCCTGGAACGCCAGCGCGCGGATGACAAAGCCACGGCCGAGAAGATGGCCGAAGCCCGTTCCGGTATCCCGGACGAAGCCTTCGAGCAATCCCTGGAAGCCCTGGGACTGCCCGAGCATGTCTTCAATATTTTGACCGAAGCAGAATACCTGACGGCTGGCGATTTGCTGCTGGCCATGAAGCTCAGCCCGGACCGCGTTTTGGGCCTGGCTGGTATTGGCCCGCGCGCCATTCAGGCCATCGAGAAGGCCATTACCGAGACCAAGTTTGGGCCACAACCCGAACCTGAAGCCGTGCTTGAAGTAGCGCCGGTCGCAGAGGTTACTCCGGTCCTGGAAGCTGCCGCCGTTGAAGTAGCAGTAACTGCCGAAGCCAGCACAGCCGAACTGCAAGCCGCCCCAACCGCTGAGGCGGGTGAGGTCGCATCTACCGCCGAGGCTGGTGCCGCTGAAGTTACCGCCGCAGCACCCACTACAGAAGAAGCCGTCCCCGAAGCCACCTTCGAAGAACTCTTCAAACTGGTCCCCGAAACATTCAAACCGGGCACTGAAGAAGATGACAAGGGCGACAAGAAGGGCAAAAAAGGCAAGAAATCTGTCGAGTATCAATTCGACGAAGACCGCGGCGAAGTGGTTGGTCGCAAGAAACACAAACGCGGTGACGTTGGTTGGACCGGCGAAGACTGGTAAATATGGCCGGGAAACCCGCCAGACCGAAACATATACCGCAGCGAACCTGCGTCGGTTGTCGCACTGTGCTGGCCAAGCGCACGCTGATCCGCATTGTGCGACAACCCGAAGGGGTCTTTATTGACCCAACTGGTAAGTTAAATGGCAGAGGAGCCTATTTACACGATTTAAAGTCATGCTGGCAGCGCGGCCTGAAAGGCGCCCTGGCCAATGGACTTAAGACAACTCTTTCGCCCGAAGACCGGCAACGGTTGGAAAGCCACATGGCTATCCTGCCGGATGATCCTGTGGAAACTCAGACGAAAGATGGAAATGCAGATGCACAAGCCTGAGCGTGCCGCCATGTGATCGGAAATTTTCGCTCACAAAGGCTGCGACACACTAAGCCCCATCGGGCAATGTAGTACATTGTTGGAGGTATCCTTATGAGCGAAAAAAAGATTGAGATCCCTGTCGTAATTGGCGTACGCGATCTTTCCATAAAATTGGGCATCAGTCCAATCGATGCTATTAAAAAATTAATGATGAACGGTGTGATGGCCTCCATCAACCAGAGTATTGATTACGACACAGCCGCCATCGTGGCTTCCGAGTTTGGTTTTGAAGCCGTACCCGAAGCTCTGCCAGAAGAAGACCTCAAAGAAGCTGGCGAGATCCCGCTCTGGCGTCAGAAAATCGCGAATGAGAAAACCGCCGACCTGGTAAACCGCGCCCCCGTAGTAACCATCCTGGGGCATGTCGATCACGGCAAGACCTCCTTACTGGACGCCATCCGTTTGACGGAAGTGGCGGCTGGCGAAGCCGGTGGCATTACCCAACATATCGGCGCCTATCAAGTCGAAAAAGAAGGCCGCCTGATCACCTTTCTGGATACCCCTGGTCACGCCGCTTTTACAGCCATGCGCGCCCGCGGCGCCCAGGGTGCGGATATCGTTGTACTGGTCGTGGCTGCCGATGACGGCGTGATGCCCCAGACCCGCGAAGCCATAGCACATGCCAAGGCTGCCCGCGTCCCGATGATCGTAGCGCTCAATAAAGTTGACAAACCCAACGCCAATCCAGACCGTGTAAAAAATCAACTCTCTGAATTGGAACTCGTCCCGGATGAATGGGGCGGCAACACGATCGTGGTACCTGTCTCTGCCCGTCAGAAGACCGGCATCACCGACCTGCTGGCCTCCATCCTGATGGTCGCAGACAGCCTGGAAATTCGCGCTAACCCGCAGGGCAAAGTCATCGGCACGGTCATCGAAGCTGAAGTTGATAAAACCAAGGGCGTCATGGCCAGCTTGCTGGTCCAAAACGGCACCCTGAAAAATGGCGCAGTAGTTGTCGCCGGAACTGCCCAGGGCCGCATCAAGGCCATGTACGATTATCGCGGCAAGCCCTGCCAAAAAGCCGGGCCATCCATGCCGGTCGAAGTTCTGGGCATGAACGCAGTGCCTGCCGCCGGTGAAATCTTTGAGGTGGTGGAAAACGAACGCGTCGCGCGTGAAATCGTCACCAAACGCCTCGAGGCCCTCAAGAACCAGACTGCGACAGCCAAGATGTCGCTCGAAGACCTGTTCGCCCGCTTCAAGGCTGGTGAGCTCAAAGAACTGCGCCTGATCCTGAAGGCCGACGTTCAGGGTTCGCTTGAGCCAATCGTCAAAGAACTTAACGAACTGGCCAAGAGCAACAGCTCAGAAATTGCCCTGAAAGTACTATATGCAGAGACGGGTAATATCGGCGAAAATGATGTTATGCTCGCATCCGCCTCCAAGGCCATCCTGCTCGGCTTCAATGTCCAGGCCGAAGTTTCCGCCCGGCGTCTGGCAGAAACCGAAGGCGTTTCCATCCGCCTCTACGATATAATTTACCGTCTGACCGAAGACATCGAAAAAGCCCTCAAAGGCATGCTCGAGCCGGAATTCACAGAAAGACATATCGGCAAGGCCCAGGTCCTGGCCATCTTCCCAATTTCCAAAACCGGGAAAATTGCCGGATGTCGTGTACTCGAAGGCGAACTGCGCCGCAACGGCAAGATCCGTTTGATGCGTGGCCATGACACCGTTTTTGAAGGTGAAGTCGCCTCACTCCGCCACGAAAAAGACGATGTGCGTGAAGTCCGCGCCGGTTTTGAATGTGGCATTGGTCTCAAAAACTTCAACGATGTACTCGTGGGCGATTTGCTTGAATGCTACAGCCTCGAGAAAAATAGCTAAACTGCTACTGGAAATAGATAATAAATTATGACATCAGGTGTTAGATTACAAAGAATTGCCGATCGCATCCGGGAAGAAATCTCGGACTTGCTGATCAAAGAAATCAGTGACCCACGCTTGCATCAGGTCTTCGTGACTGATGTACGCGTGGACCGTGAACTTGCCTGGGCTGATGTTTACGTTTCGGCCCTCGAGGGTAAATCCCGCGCGCCCGAAATTGTGGAAGGCATGGTCAGTGCCAATGGCTACATCCGGCGCGTCGTCAGCTCACGCGTTGACCTGCGCGCATTTCCACGCCTGCGCTATCACTGGGACCCCACCCCCGAAAACGCTGATCATATCGAAAAAATCCTGGCGCAACTGCGCGAAGAGAAAAAGTAAATCAGGAGCAATAAGCACGTATGAACCCAATCGACGCAGAAATTAATGCCAAAATTTCCTCTGCGACCAACATTTTGATCGTTTCCCATGTCCGCCCGGATGGTGATGCCATCGGTGCAACGCTCGGTCTCGGGCTGGCACTGATTCATTCCGGAAAAACTGTGCAAATGGTTCTAAACGACGGTCTGCCCGCATCCTTTCGTCACCTGCCGGGAAGTGAACTGATCAAAAAAGAACCCAGGGGTGAACCCGACCTGTTCATCACAGTGGACTGCGCCGATTTCAAGCGCACTGGAAAACAATTCCAAAGTTACCGCAAACCCGATATCAACATCGACCACCACGTCACCAACGAAAGTTATGGCGTCACCAACCTGATCGAACCGGCCTCCGTTGCTACCTCGGCTGTTCTGACCGACCACCTGCCCATCTGGGGTCTGACAATTGATCATGACGTGGCTGCCAACCTGGCAACCGGCATCGTGACCGATACGCTCGGCTTCCGCACCTCCAACACTACCCCCGCCTCGCTGCGTCAAATGGCTCTGCTGATGGAGACCGGAATTAACATGCCGGATCTTTACACCCGCGCACTGGTCAGCCGCTCCTTCTCTGCCGCCCGCTACTGGGGCGCCGGTCTTTCGGGATTAAAAACCCTGGATGGCATCGTTTACGCCACCATGCGCGTGGCAGACCGAAAACATGCCGGTTACGGCGGCAACGACGATGCCGATCTGATCAATATTATCTCTGCCATTGAAGATCACGTAGTGGGCATGGTTTTTGTAGAACAACCCACCACAGTCAAAATCTCGTGGCGCGCCCTGCAGCCCGGCATCAATGTCGCCCAAATCGCCACGTTTTTTGGCGGTGGCGGACACAAAGCCGCAGCTGGGGCTGATATTGCTGGTTCCCTCGACGATATTCAAGCGCGTGTCCTTCAAACCACGCGTGAAATGCTCAATCTTTAGGGGGCAGGAGAAAAACTATGGATAATCAGGATTTAAAAAACGCAATCTCGGGTGTTCTGGTAATTGACAAGCCCATTGGCATGACCTCGCATGATGTCGTCAACGCCGTCCGCTTTGGGACAGGCATCCGCCGCGCCGGGCATACCGGCACACTTGACCCACGCGCCTCGGGCGTATTGGTCATTCTGATTGGACCGGCTGTGCGTTTGAGCGAATATGTCTCCGCTTCAGACAAACGCTACCAGGCAATTGTGCGCATGGGCGCATCCACCGACACCTTTGATGCCGATGGGCGCTTCACCTCACAGTCCACCGATCCCTTTACCGTCACCGAAACCCAGTTCGAAGAAACCCTCAAGCAGTTCGTGGGCGAAATCGAACAGACCCCGCCGCCTTACTCTGCCGTTAAGGTCCGCGGTCGCCGCGCTTACGACATGGCCCGCAAAGGCGAAGAAGTTGAGCTCGCGCCGCGCAGAATCAGCGTTTACCATCTCGAAGTGCTGGAATGGGCACCCCCCGAAGTGGTCGTGGATGTGCACTGCTCATCCGGCACCTACGTCCGCTCGCTGGCCAACGACATGGGCAATGCTCTGGGTGTGGGCGGATACCTGGTTGGGCTGCGCCGCACCAAAAGCGGCCGCTTCAGCCTGCGCGACGCCACCCCGCTGCGCAAACTGCAGGAAGCTTTTCGCGCTGGCAACTGGTACCAATACCTGATCCCAGCCGCCGAAGCCCTGGGTGACTGGCCCGCAATTGAGCTGGACCCGGATACCGTCGAAAATGTCAAGCACGGTCACCGCATGCCAGCCGACCCGGCTGTCAAACCTGGCATCAACAACCTGGTCCGCGGCGTCAGTATGGCTGGCGAGCTGGTAGCACTCATGGAGCTGGACGAAACCACCAGCGAGTGGCAGCCTAAGAAAGTCTTCTTCTCCTGATCGCACCCTGATCTTTTTCCTTAAACAGGGAATACTGCATGCCCCAACTTTACCGCTCTCTGGATGTTGTCCAGCTGGACAACACCTGGCTCACGATTGGTGTCTACGATGGTGTACACAAAGGACATCAGGAAATAATTCATAGATTAACGGCAGGCGCTCATACCAATGGCGCGCCTGCCGTTGTGCTTACCTTTAACCCGCACCCGGCTTTTGTCCTCAGCGGGCGCGAAATTCCCTGCATCTCCACCCCGGAAGAACGCGCTGAGCTGCTCTTTGGGCTGGGGGTGGATGCTGTCATCAGCATGGAGTTTACGCTCCAACTGGCTGAACAAAGCGCTGAGAAGTTCATGCTAGAGGTCAAACGCCACCTGCGCTTGCAGCAGCTGCTGATCGGCTATGATTTTTCACTAGGGAAAAACCGTGTCGGCAATTTTGAACGCCTGAGCCACATCGGGCAGGACCTGGGCTACCGTGTCAGCATGGTGGAACCGATCTCGTTCAATAACGAGTTGATCTCATCCACCCTCATCCGCCAGGCCATCGCACATGGCGATGTGAAACAAGCCGCCGAAAAACTGGGCCGCTACTATTCGATGACCGGCCTGGTCATCAGCGGCGATGGACGCGGGCGCACGATTGGCATTCCCACCGCCAACGTTAATATCCCCAAAGAAAAGGTCCTGCCACGCAACGGCGTATATGCCTGTTGGGCTGTTCTGCCTGACAATCAAAAACATCCAGCCGTAGTCAATATTGGGCTGCGCCCCACCTTCACCAACGGCGAAGTAAAACCGCGCGTCGAAGCCCATCTGCTCGATCACACCTCCGACCTCTACGGGCAAAACCTGACCCTCGAGTTTGTAGACCGCCTGCGCGACGAACAAAAATTCCCCTCAGTCGACGCCCTCATCACCCAGGTCCACACCGACATCCAGACCGCCCGCGGCTGGCTAGGCTAAAAGGTGCAACGCACCTGGCTAAGCGGAACTCCTCTCCCACGCAAAAACGCCTAACAGGGTAATAACCCAGCATAAAAAAAGACACCTGACAACCCTGTCGGTGTCTTTTTTTATGCTACACTTAATCACTAGCGGGGGCTACCCCACGGAGCAGCATGCCACTTTTGACTGACATAACCGTACTCGAAAGTTATCTTTGGGATTCATGGCAAAAAGTGAATAACTGATTCGAAATCCTTACAAACCAGCCCTAAACCAGAAATTTACACCTAATTATGCTATAATTCCGTTAACCCTTTTCGTTAATGAAATTATATAAAACGGATGAGGGTAGATATTTTGATCATTCTATTTGAAGACCCGGATTTCCGCGATGAATGCAACAACGACAAACTTCTAAAACGACGCCAGGGTGATTTGCGTGCCAGGAAAATCCGCCAACGCCTGGATAACTTAAGAGCCGCAGATTCCTTGAGCACCATGAAATCGCTCCCAGGCAGGTGTCATGAACTAAAAGGGGATCATCATGGTCCCGATTCTTGCACGGGATGGTTTGTTGTAGCTTGATTTGGATCATCCCTGGCGTTTTATTTTTGCGCCCGCGGATGCACCGCCCGCTCTGAAAGCGGATGGCGGGCTGGATTGGGAGAATGTGCGCGCGGTAAAGATTCTCAGAATCGAGGATACTCATGATTAACCCCATTGAAAATGAATACCAACCGGATTTCGTCTCGCCACCAGGTGAAACACTGCTGGAAATGCTGGAAGAGCGCGGCATGCCGCAAGCAGAACTAGCCGAGCGCACCGGACGTCCCAAGAAGACCATCAACGAAATTATCAAGGGCAAAGCCACCATTACGCCAGCGACCGCTTTGCAGTTGGAGCGCGTTTTGGGTGCCCCCGCCAGCTTTTGGAATGAGCGTGAACAGAATTACCGTGAAAGTCTGGCACGCCAGGCGGAGCGCGATTCGTTGGAAGGCCAGGTTGGCTGGCTCAAGCAATTCCCGATCAAGGAAATGGTTGGTTTTGGCTGGCTGATCCCAACCCAGGACCCGATAGAAATGCTTGAAAATGTACTCAACTTCTTCGGCATCGCCGCGCCGACCCAATGGCAAAGGATTTGGGAATCAGGAGTGGCATATAGGCAGTCGGCTGTTTTTGAAAGTGACCCGTATGCTGTCTCTGCGTGGTTGCGCAGAGGGGAGATTGAAGCCCGGCAAATCGACTGCGCTGCATACGACAACGAGCGCTTTCTTTCTGCACTAAGCCAGGTGCGCGAATTGACAACCCAACCAGCACAAATATTCCAACCCGCAGCACAACGCTTGTGCGCCGAAGCAGGTGTGACCGTTGCCTTTGTTCCAGAGCTGCCCAAAGTACGTGTCAGCGGTGCCACGCGATGGTTGACCGCCAATAAAGCTTTACTCCAGCTCAATCTGCGCTACAAGACCGATGACCAGCTCTGGTTTACCTTTTTCCATGAAGCCGGGCACATTTTGAAGCATGGAAAACGCGATGTGTTTATCGAAAATGACGGCGAACAGGATGAGAAGGAAGCCGAAGCCAACCAGTTCGCAACGGAATTTTTAATCCCAAAAATAGATTACGGCCCGTTTACTTCGCGCACCAGCTATTACAGCAAAGATGAAATCAAAGATTTTGCCCAGCGACTTGCCATCGCACCTGGGATCGTGGTTGGACGGTTACAGCATGATGGCAAACTACCAATACAGAACTGCAATGACCTGAAGCAGCATTTAGATTGGACAAACAATTGAGCCTGGCCCAACGCAGAAGGTGCATCGCGCTTCCTCCCCTCACCAACACCTTCGCCAGCCAGGTCACCCAACCAAAAGACCCACTTGTCAGACAAGGAAGTGCGATGCACCTGGCTCAGATTCCCCCACCACGCAAAGACCTTTTCGCCAGCCGAGATAATAACCCAGCCTAAAAAAGGCATCTGACAAACCCTGCCAGGTGTCTTTTTTTATGCTACACTTAAACTCTATCGGGGCCAACCCTTGGAAATCTTTCTGCCAAAATACCCCCAGAATCCTAGTCAATCCTTATGAAAAGAAATTAACCATAGGTAAATATTTTGAAGAGGGTTATGTACTCAAGAGATATATCAAACTTTCCCTTGAATATTGTCGCGAAGAATACCTGTTGGATAAAAAATTCGATGAAATCGGAGAAATTCAAATCGCAATTCACGAACTACCTTTGGTATTTCCAAAGCCCAGAGAAGTCTGTATGTTTATTACTCCAACTCCATCGCAAAGGTATCGCTACCTGGAAGATTATATTTTTAGCGAATAAAACAAATAGCAGAGCTGGGTCTTTGTTCGAGTTTAGAGAGGAAGACACTAAGACCCTGCCTATTTTCAGCCAGTAGTTTTAAACTTGCAGCGGACAAACCACCGTCTGAATTTTCAACCGCTGAAAATAAGCGGGGTTCACCGCCATCTAAATAATAGTCAAGTAAAAGTATCCATCGACAATAAATTAAATCCACCTAAAGGCGAATGGTATCTAAATATGGCCAATATTGACGTACGTATCGAGAAATGGAAAAAGCGTTTGCTTGATTTGGGGAAAAGAAACAGATTGGTTAATTATCGTGAAACCAAACGCTCCAACATCAAAATTACGGCGCCAAATTTGGCAGATATCTATACCAAACTTGTTGTTAATGAAAAGGCACTGACCTTTTCTTCTTCGAGCCAATATAATTTTGATGAAACTGAATCTTCAGGTTCTGAATATGTTATCAAAGGTGATTTAGAAACTAACCGCAGTATCAAAGAGCAACAAATAACATTGGCTAATTTGCGGAGTAAAACCAAGATTGCAGCAGAAGAACAAGGCGTTAATATCCTTTATCTATCAGTGGGCTTCCTTCACTGGAAAGAGAGTATCGATTCTGACCAAATACTTGTCTCACCAATTGTGCTTGTACCTGTAACCCTAACACGTGAATCCATAACCTCCCCATTTGTACTTTCTTTGCACGAAGATGAAATCGTCGTCAACCCAACTTTATCCCATAAATTAGAAAATGATTTTAATATTAGCTTTCCTAATTTCGACAGTAATGAAAACGATATTGAAAGTTTTCTCTACAGCATACGTGAAATCGTCCTCCGGAATAGATGGAATGTTACTTTTGATTTAGGCCTTAGTATGCTGTCTTTTTTGAAAATTAATATGTATCGTGATTTGGAAAAAAATAAAGACAGGATTTCATCAAACATAATATTGCGAGCATTATCAGGTGATAAGAATGAGATTATGCATATGCCAGATGGCTATGATAATTTTGATCACGATGGAAAAACCAGACCAATTGATACCTACCAAGTATTGGATGCCGATTCCAGCCAACAGGATGCAATCCTCTTTTCGAAGAAAGGTGCAAGCTTCATACTCCAAGGTCCCCCAGGAACCGGAAAAAGCCAAACAATTGCCAATATTATTTCAGAAGGCTTGGCAGATGGCAAAAAGATACTCTTCGTGTCAGAAAAAATGGCAGCATTAGAGGTTGTTCACAAACGGTTATCCCAGGTTGGATTAGCTAATTTTTGTCTACCTCTTCATAGCCACAAAGCAAATAAAAAAGAGATACTAAACCAACTTAGTAAAACTATTAACCTCAATAAATTCAATTTGCAGGATGATATTCTGCACCAACTTGAGTCATTGAAATCAACGAGAGATTCACTCAATCAATACATGACTGAACTTCACACCCCTTGTCCCCCTCTCGGAAATTCAATTTATGAAATCAATGGAAAAGTAGCGAAACTCCAGACTACTCCTGATATCATTTTTCATTTAGACGAAGTTCGTGCAACAACCCCGGAAAAACTAAGCAAGTATAAATACTTACTCGAAACCTTTGCTGGAACCATCGGAAAAATGAGTGAAGATTATGAGACAAATCCATGGAGAGATTCTCAAGTTCTAAATATTACTCATGAATTGCGACACGATATTGAGACAAATTTAAAGCATCTATTACCTAATTTGAAAACTTTAAGTAATCATGTAAATAAATCAGTCAATGAGCTTGGATTAGGAACGGACGTATCTATTAAGTATATTTTCGAACTGATAAAAATACTTGAAGTAGCATCAAAATCTCCAAGGGTACCAGTTTCTTGGATACTTGAAGAAGATATAGCCCATCTTTCTCGAAGAGCTGAAAAATATAAATTATATAAAATGCAGTACGAGAAGCTAGAAATGGAGCTTTCTTCAAAATTTACTGATGGCTTTTTTTCTTTAGAAGCAAACAAGATTTATTCAAACATAATTACCCTCTTAAATTTGGCAAAAAAAACACTTAGCAGATCAGCATATCCAAGTGATTCTGCTATTGCTAATTCTGTAAATAGTATTGTTGCCTCTTTACATACATATTTGATCGGGATTAACTCGTTACAAGATATTAGCAAGAAGTTACTCGATTTATTTGGTGGTAAACCAGTAAAAAACATAAATAATGCCATAGAGGTGACAAACTTTATCGAACATTTACTGGCAAATCCCAAACCTACTAAAGGTTGGTTTGAGACAGAAAAGCTTAAAATTGTAAAACGGTTATTCTTGGAAACTAAAAATAAATGTGCAGAAATTGAGACAGCGGAAAATAATATTCTGGCAGAGTATGTAACAGAAACACTAAATCTTGACTTTTTACCAATGATGAAAAGATTTAAAGTAGAGTATTCTTCCATTTTTAAAATATTTAATAAGAATTACTGGGCTGATAAAAAACACATAAAATCATTACTAAAGGACTCCAACAAGAAAATTGACGACCTCACGATATTAGTCCTATTAATGGAACTAATGGGCCGAGCTGAAAATAAATCCTGGCTTAGTAAAAACGATGAGATAATAACTACCTTGTTGGGTGGTTATTATCTTAATGAATTTACAGGTTGGGCTGAATGTGAAAAGGGGATTACGAATTTCGAAAAAATACTTGAATATTTTGCGCCAAATAGTATTCCCGAAAAAGTAAAAAATATTCTTCTATCGGAAGAAGTAAAAACAAGCGAATTCGATCTTTACATAGAATTAAAAACACTTTGGAATACAAATCTTCATACTGCAGTTCATCAAACATTTAACATAGAAATCGATACAAACAATAACAATTTTGATGATCTTATGTCCAAACTTGGTTCTACCTTATCTATATTAAATGACTTATCCACTGAATACAAAAAAATTATCAGTTTTTGTATTCAGGAGACTAACTATAGTGATGTAATTGAAAACCTATCAAAGCTAGACCTCCATCAGAAGATTAAGAAAAACCTTGAACTAGAAAATGAGAATTTGCAAAACGAATTTCAGTTTCTATTCCAAGGAATGAAAACTAATTGGGAAGAAATATTAAATTCTCTTATCTGGACTAGCGATTTTAAGAAACTAAACCAGCAGTACAAATTACCCCGATCATTTATTGAAAATATTTGTCTGGATGAACCATCTATAAATCATTCTGCAATCGTGCTTGTTGAAACCAGACAAGCTCTCAAGGCTATCCAAAATGACTGGATCTGGTTTTTATCTTTATTTTCAGATAACAATCTATTAAATAATACTGAACTTCTCAATATTCTTACACGTGTAGAAAAGTGTTTTAAAAATCTTTCGGCACTGGAAGAATGGATTGATTTTAGAAATAGTAGAGAACAATGTAAATTAAATGGACTAAGCGATTTTATAGAAAAATTAGACAATTCCAAACTTGATAGCAATTTGATTCTTCCTGCATTCTTAAAACGCTTCTATAGATTATGGCTTGATGCAATCATTCCTCAATTTCCAGCAGTGGAATTATTTAGGCGACGCACTCAGGAACATACAATCAAACGTTTTATTCAACTGGATAAAGATCAACTCGCAATTGCTCAAACCAGAGTAAAACATCAATTGGTTTCCAGACTGCCAGATTTTAATAATAGATTCACGACCGCTTTTGATGAAGTTGGAACCTTAAAAAGGGAATTAAACAAACAGCGAAAAATAATGCCTCTTAGGAAACTTTTTAAAGCAATACCAAATTTATTATTGACACTGAAACCTTGCTTAATGATGTCACCACTTTCAGTAAGTCTATTCTTGGAAGCTGATGACTACAAATTTGATCTAGTTCTATTTGATGAGGCTTCTCAAGTTCGTACAGAGGATGCAATTGGTGCAATCATGAGAGGCAGTCAGGTTATCATTACTGGTGACAGCAAACAACTACCACCAACTAATTTTTTTGCAGCAAATACGTCATCGGATAATGAGTTTGATACTGATGACAACGAAGAAACCTATGATGATACAGACTCTTATCAATCTATACTGGACGAAGCAGTCACCGTTTTGCCAGAACGGACTCTGCGTTGGCATTATAGAAGCCGCCATGAACATTTGATCGCTTTTTCAAATGCTAAAGTTTACAATAATAGCCTGATCACCTTTCCATCTTATATCGAACGAATACCAGACAATGGAGTTGAATACATCTATGTCGCTAATGGAATTTATGATAGGAGTGGAAAGCGGAATAATATTTTGGAAGCCAAAAAAGTTGCAGAAATTGTTTTTGAACATATAAGAAATTATCCCAGACGTTCACTTGGGGTTGTAACTTTTAGTGAGGCACAGCAACAAACGGTTGAAACGGCTATTAATCAATTGCGATTATTACACCAGCAATATGAAAGCTTTTTTGCTGAGGATAAAGAAGATAGTTTTTTTGTCAAAAACCTTGAAAATGTGCAGGGCGATGAAAGAGACACCATCATCTTTAGCATAGGTTACGCCAAAGACCAAAATGGTATGATGTATATGAATTTTGGTCCGCTCAGTAAGGAGGGGGGCTACAGACGATTAAACGTTGCGATAACCAGAGCCAAATACAATGTCAAATTAGTTGGATCAATCCATCCAACAGATATTAATATTGAAAACACCTCCGCCGAAGGTGTAAAAATGCTTCGATCTTACATCGAATTTGCCATAAATGGCGCAGATGTCTTAAGTCGGGAACTGATTGTGCCTGACGTAATCGCCGTCGAATCGCCATTCGAAGAATCAGTCTATGATTTTCTTGTCAAAAATGGGTATAAGGTAACAACACAAGTAGGCTGTTCAGGTTACCGAATTGATATGGCTATAAAACACCCAACTCTGAACGGAATTTTCGTCCTCGGAATTGAATGCGATGGAGCCACTTATCATTCAGCAAGAACCGCCCGAGAACGCGATCGCTTGCGTCAAACCATACTAGAAGATATCGGCTGGAAAATTTATAGAATCTGGTCCACCGATTGGATAAAAGATCCTATAACCGAAGGCCAAAAACTCATTGAAGCGGTAATGGATTCTATTTCAACATATGCTGGTAATCATCTTGATATAATATCAGCCCCAAATAATGTTTTTACCCTTGTATCAGATGAAAAATTCTTGACAATCGAAGTACCTATCGATCCCAAAATATTGGCAATCAATCCTTTAAATCCATTCGGATTTCCAATATATAAAGAAGCCGATATACCTCAATTAACTTATTCAAAACCATATACTTCCCCTTCAGAAGCAATATATTATGTCATTGAATTGGAATACCCAATTCATTTCGAATTATTATGCAAACGAGTCGCTAGTATTTTCGGTAATCAAAAAGCAACAAATAAAGTTCAAAATGCCGTACGCATCTCAATAATTCGAAATTTGAACAATAAAGTACTAAGAAAAGGTGATTTTTACTGGTTAATTGACTCTAAGCAATGCCCAGTGAGAATTCCAGCAGGTGATGAATCAGACAGAAAGATTGAGTACATAAGCACAGAAGAGCTTACTGAAGCGATGTTTATTATCGCTGGAACTAGTGTTGGTATATTGCCAACCGATCTCTTTCTAGCTACTGCCCGATTGTTTGGATTTGGTCGTTCTGGATCCAATATCACCCAATCTATGCAAACCGCATGTGAATATTTATTGGAAACAGGTAGAGCTAAAAATATATCCGGAAAAATTATTGTACAGTAGGCTTTTCAGGATTGGCGATTATGCCTTTCAACAAGCCCGCAGCGCCGACACCCCCGTCAAGAGGTCGAGCGCCTGAACGATAACATCGACGGAATCATGCGCTCCTCCCTCCCCACCACCACATCGCGAGACAGGCTCCCCCACAGCCTGCCTCGCTTTTAATTTCCGTACCCGTCAAAATCTGGTAAACTTCACACCAACCTCTCGCCCCACAAGGACCCCTTAATGAAACCAATCCACAAAGATTTTCTGGCAGGCGCGAAGGCAGCACTGCCGATTCTGCTGGGCGTGATACCCTTCAGCATAATCACCGGCGTCTCCGCTGTGGCAGTCGGCCTATCGCCACTAGACTCATTCGGCATGTCCGTCATCGTCTTTGCCGGCGCATCCCAACTGGCCGTACTGCAACTGCTCAAGATCGGCAGCCCGTGGATCATCATGGTCCTGACCGCCTGGATCATCAACCTGCGCTTCATCATGTACAGCGCCGTCCTGGCACCCTCCATGCAGAATTTAAAAACACGCCAAAAAGCCCTGCTGGCCTACATGCTCTCCGACCAGGCCTTCGGAATCAGCATGAGTTATTTTGCCACGCACACCGAAGTCAACCGGCGCTGGTTTTTCTTTGGCACAGCCCTGACGATCTGGACCACCTGGCAAATCAGCGCCATCGCCGGCTCGCTGCTCGGCACGCTCATCCCGCCCGCCTGGGGCTTCGATTTTGCCTTCCCGCTCAGTTTCATGGCCTTGATGTTTGCCGCACTGACCGACCGCCCAACCGTAGTCGCAGCCCTGGCTGGAGGTCTGACAGCTGTGGCTGGCAAGGGCTTGCCCTATAACATTGGCCTGATGCTGGCAGCTGTGGTCGGGATTAGCAGTGGGCTGCTGGTCGAAAACATTTTGAAAAAATCTCGCTCAGGCAGCAGACAATGAATACACTCTCCCTCTGGCTGCTCTTCCTGATGATTGGTCTGGCCACTTTTCTGATGCGCTTCTCCTTTATCTTCCTGATCGGGAAAATCAGCCTGCCCGAATGGCTGCGGCGTGCCCTGCGCTTTGTGCCCGCCTCGGTCCTGGCAGCGCTGGTCTTCCCGGCTCTCACCCACCCAACCGGCGTGCTGGATCTCACGCTTGGCAATTTCCGTCTATTGGCCGGGCTGGCGGGAGCAGTCGTCGCCTGGCGCACGCGCAATGTCTTGCTGACCTTGTTGGCCGGCATGCTCATGCTCTGGGCACTTCAAACCATATTTTAACGTCAAGAATGGGGTTGAATCAGAAACACATGAAATAGTAGGCGGTTTTTGTGGTGTTTTGCGGATGAAATCATCCGCAAAACACCACTTGCAGGGCAAATCATGCAGTATTTGGGCTGGTGACAATCAAACTTCTGGTTGAATAAGAGACTCCGCCATATTCAAGGTATGTATAGCATGGCAGGATTGGCATAAGCCAACGAAAACAACACCCGCTTTTACTCAAGATTATAATAAAAAGAGCCTACTCTAAAATCCTCTTCAAACCCCATGCGCTTATACACCGGCAGCCCCATTTTGGAAGCCTGCAGCGTCGCGGCGCGATAACCCATCTGGCGTGCGCGCAGCAAAGGCACCGCCGTGATGGCTGTGCCGATCCCCTTGCCGCGCGCCGCGGGAGCAGTCGCCACCGAATAAATCCCGGCCACTTCACTGCCAAAAAAGACCGAAGCCGTCGAAACCGGTTGACCATCCCAATACGCCACATAATTTCGACAAGAACTGTCCAGTCCCAACCCCAGATAAAAATCAACGATGACGCTTTTCCAATCCAATGGGAATGAATAACCCTCAATCAGGGTTGCGGCAAAGTCCTGCACACCTAGCAGATCGACAACTACTTTAATTTCCAGACCGTGCGGCACCGGATAGTCTTCCTTTAATAGGGTCAAATCCAGGCTCATCCCGATCGGGCCAGCCATCAACTCAAACCCACGTCGCGAGAGCAGATCCTGCCAACCTTCCAGTTCAACCCCATCTTCCAACCACCAGCTGATCTCGCTTGTATTCCGGTCTTTGAAATAAACCAGGCTCTCATCCACAAAAGCCTCATCCGCCCAGGTGACATTACGTGCACACAGCACCGCATTAAACCAGGCATACTGCAGCGGGGAACTCCAACGCACCAGGCCGTCTGCCTGGGCGAAATCCATTTTAGGAGAAACTGCAAAGTACCGGAAGAACTCGTATAAATTGGCCCGGTTGGCCCGCACCAGCTGCGCCTGCGAAAGATCAGTCAGTTTTTGGCTCATGGCCTATCCTTTTTTTATTTTATTCTGAACAATGCATAGTTTGCCTAAAAAAGAGTTATCAGCACCGGATAGATACAACCCACGTAATCATTATATACTTTTTATTGAAACTTGACTTAGCGCACCTCAAGTTCAGGGCAATCGCATCTAAATTATTCGTACTTACTCACTGGCTCCTGCGCCTGG
>CAYWXS010000105.1:0-22712 GCA_964462245.1 uncultured Anaerolinea sp. | reverse complement strand
TTAGTTTACCCAACTTTCCCTTATTTGGGAATCCATGAATTTTTGAAAAGATACTGAGGTTCCACAATTCTGATAAAAAATGCCTGCCTATGTAAACGGCTTTTTACATTTTCACCTGTTCGGAAAGTCTCTGTATGGTCCCATTTGAGGATTTCACGGGTTTCATCAATATCTCTTATTCCAAGATATTTTTTAGCCCTCTCCCGCAACTCAAACTGGTCTCCGAGAAGACAAAGAAAGCCACCCAGGACCTCCTTGTTTTGAATGAACGGTTCCCATTCCTGGAAGTTTGCCAATAATATTTTTGCACCTGAGCGAAGATCCTGTTCATATAAACTTGCATTAGCAACACTGCTGACTGACTGTTCAAAACTCACATTAACAGTCAGCGGTAGTTTAAGGATTTGGCCTTGGCGGTTATCTAATAAATCCTCCGGATCAATCCCTCTGGCTCGATATGCAAGGTTACTTGCAGGTTTCCACTTTCTATTTTGATTCATCAACTGGATCTTGAGCAAAATGATTTCTCTCAACTCGGTTTGGTCTGAAATATAGCCCAGGTAACGATCAAATAAGCCTAAAACAGAATCTTTTTTGTCCTTGGGAGCTGCGTCGTTAGCTGCCGAGATATGATTAAAAACATTTGCCAAACGATCAGGTGATATTGCTTTAGATACTGATTTTAATAAATCTTCGGCGGCGCCTATGCCAAGTAAGTCTTCAATTTTTTGCAAAATTGGAATAATGGGCAATACATCCATACCTTTGGATTGTTCAAAGGTATACCGGAATACCATCGCAAAAGTTTCATTTATTATTACCGAATCCAAACTTCCTATACAATATTTTTCCGATTGAGATATCAATCTTCCCAACCGTTTTACAATTGTTCGATTATCTGGAATAACTGTCTGACATAGCAATTTCCAAGCTGGATGATTTACAAATTCTCGTAATAGATCGGAAAAACCTACAAATTCTGATTTTAATTCCGCGAGAAGAATTGCTATTTCTGGCTCCATACCAGGGATATGGAGAATCTGATTAGGCGAAACCCCTCCATCTTTCAAGGTTGGCAGCCAAAATTTCTCGCGCAATAATTTTAAAGTATTACTGCCTTCCTCCACGTCCATGCCTGGTAGAGCATTCATAATAGTAAGCCAAAATTTCTCAGGTTGAGCTTTGTTCACCGCCAATTGTATGGTCGAATCGGCGCTCAGGAGTTTCACACCTAACTTGTTATAGATCGGAGGCAGAATGGGATCGTTTGAACTACGTAACAATACGGCATCATTCGCTAATTCTGCAGGTATAACAAAACTGCTTTCCAAAAATGTTTGTGGGGTTATATAAACCAGGTTTCCTGCCTGGGTTTCGTGGATACTAAGATCGAGCAAAATATCATTCATTTCATGTTGATATAAGAAAAATATTATCTTATTGCGATCTGGACTTGATAGTTCAGAAAAATCCAGATGTTTTCGTTCTTCGGGATTATGTGACCGAAGCAGAGATAATGCGGAAGTGTCACCAAGCTCTGTAATTCGCAATTTTTGTAGCATATCCCGCGTCAGTATCTGACCAAATTCTGGATCCAGTATCATCCAGCCTTCTTGTTTTTTCTCCAGAATCAAGTTTGCCAAAATTTTTGAAATCTTGTTCTCTCCTTCCTGGGTATAAAGGAAACCGGGGTAATTATATTGGTTTGGCATTCCATGTAAAACAAATCTCAAACTACTGACCAGCTTCGTGCGTTGAGTAGAATCTAAATTAGTGTCCACGCAACCGATAAGATGTCGTGCCAATTCACGACGCTGTTCGGGCCGAGAAAGCTTCGGAGTGGTGCCCAATAATGCAATACAGCCAATTGGACTGCTATCCGGAGTCGGTAGCTTTAAACCTTCCTTAATTTCCCTACGAATAATTACAGGGTTGGCGCCTTCAAAAGCCAGGCTCAGATCGCGATGGAATTTGTCACCCCTAGCTCCTTCAGTCGAGTAATGAAAAAGCAAGTCTTCCCTATTTAATGTTCGTAATTCTGCGTAGGAAAATGTAATATCCTGAGGACTTCCCTCAACATACCGGGTGCCTTTGAACAAAGGCAAATTACCGCAACGGTTCATTAACGCGAAAGGTTCCTGAAAACTTCCGAAAACCTGCAGAGCGATTCTGGATCGAATGTCTTCAGATTTTGAAGGTTCCGCAAAACCGGTATCCTCCGAAATTGCCTTTAAAATAACCTCAGCATCACTAATGCTAATCCGTTGAGTGGCGTTTAATGTTGAATTATCGAAATTTGCTGGAGTGATCAATAGACCTATGTTTTGCTGGAATAGATTTTTAAGAACCAGTAGGGAATCTGGTTTTCGAAGATCTTCATCATTTCCCTGAATCGAAAACCGATATTGAGAGGGGATCAAACCACATATCCTCTTCACTAAACTGCGATTTTCATCCAACTTCTTCAGTTCTAGGTTTGCAAAAGCTTCCCTGCAGATTTTTAATTGTAGCTCAATAAAACGTTGGTTGTTATTTACTGGTTTTAGTTCAGGATCGTGTGAAGCTTTTTCCAGGACCTTGACCAGGTATTCAAGCATACCCTGATTAGAGAACACTTCTTGAACTGGCATTGTAATGAGTAAGGGAACCAGGTCGTCTAATGTGAGCGAATTATCCTCAGTTTCCATACTAAGACGCGGCATCCCATCCATGGTGACCAAGCCTTTGCTTGCAATACCAGGGAACATCTTTCCTGGACGATCAAAATCAGACTCAGGTGGCTTGGGAAAAACCATAACTCGTTGGGACGCTGATGTTCTAAGCCATTTACTACCTTTCGGGTCATATGAAAAAAGCCACTGATCCCTTTCGCAAATATATTGTTTGTAGCGCCTATAAAGGTCTGCTGACTGTAGCCCTGTCGTGAGATTGAAAACATCAGATAATGACAAATTAAGATTGGCTGTAAAATGCTCAAGCGCAGGTATCACCGCCTGAAGCGTTCCCAGTTGAGCAAGCGCTCCATTCCAGGATAACGTCAGGTCTTCACTTGTCTCCAGAGGAAGCTGATAATCCCAATCCCAACCAGGCAATTCTGTACGCCCGGCATCGACAAAAAACCAACCATGAAGCGTGAGACCATAACTACGACTCCCGCTCATATTAACCAATTCGTATTGTTTTTCCAAAGGCAGAAAGACAGCTCGGCTGATGCCAAGCATGCCACCTTTAGTAGAAACAGGGAATCGGCTGAATATTGCAGCAATATGCGGCTGCGCATTATCTTTTTGCTCGATCAATTCGAAAGTCTCGGGGTCTTCATTGCTGTGCTTGGGCCATAATGTTGAGCCATTCAGTGATTGAAAAACGAGTAAATCAAGGCATTTTTCAACCCCCGCATAATCAATCCCCGCATTTTTTCCGTCTAGACGCTGCAATGATAAATTCCCATTAAACTTCCGGGGCTTATTAGGTTCAATATTTTCTGCTGGGAATGCCATTCGGGCAGAACCCTCACCCAGTTTTAATTCCAGTAGAATCTCTAGCTTTTTCGAATCTTGCAGGCGCAGCACACTTAGATTTTCAAGTGAGCGTAACTGCGGGAAGAGTCGCCCCAGTTCATTGGCCAAGCCAACGGACTGGCTTCCTGTGGGAGTGAGGATTTTTTCAACTTCATCCCATTTCTCTCCTGGAAATTCAGGGATGATCGGATGGCGCCGGTCAAAATGACTCATTTTCCTTAATGGGATCCAGATACACAGAAACCTGGGATAGGTTTTGAGCACAGGTTGAAGGCCAGCAAATACCATATTGTAATCATCTGTACTGAGAGAGTTCCATTCGGGATATTTCTTATCTATCTCCCTGTCTGGACCGTCCATTTCTGCATAAGGATTGACAATATGCAAGGCAGGTTCTATGTTTGACAAAAAGAAAAATGCCTCACAGAGGTGGAAAACACTTTTCAAACCCAGTCCATAGCGGCCAACCGCATTGGGATTTCCGGCTTTGCTGCTCAGTCCGATACAATTGAGCGCCCGCGCATTTTTCTCATCAAAGGTTCCGTCATTTAATATCACCAGGGCAGGTCCCTGCAGCAAAGGATGCTTAGCTTCTGGAATACCTGGTACAAAAACCAGATCGATACGGCTGGCATATGCATCATCTGCGTTTTGAATCAACTCTTTGATAATGGGAAAGCCCGATTTATAGCGATCCCTGAGGTTCTGCCGAATCTGGTTAATGATTGAAGCAACAAGCACACGCATGGTTTTACCGTCCCTATCAGCAAAAGATTTTTTGACCCACCGCCCCAAAAACCATATCCGTCCAAAGTGCTGGATTGTGCTTTCGTCGATGGCCCTTGATGGATAAATAAATTACTGGTTTGCCCATAAATTTCGAAATTTACCCGAAAATAAACTTACCATGATCAGGTAAACGTTCAACTTTAACTTTGCAGTATTTACTTGGGCAAATACTGCCAGTCCATCATGCTTTACCAGTAAATTGACACTTTCCGGCTTTGCCACCTGTACACAATCAAATAATTTTATCCCACTATGCTTTGCAAATATAATTCTACCTGTATCCGATTTTACGGTTACACGAAAAGGCATTGGGCATATTTTTTCTTATTCGGAGCAAACTAAAGTAGCAGATAAGTTACATTGACTCGGTCGCTAATTGCCCAAATACACCTCAACAAGATGCACGGGACCAGCTGTTAACTTTTCACCAGCGCCAGCGCCAGCACTTCCTGGATGGTCTGCACATACTTGACTTCAATCTTGCCACGGATGTAATCGGGCAGGTTATTCACATCCTTTTCATTCTCGGCAGGCAGGATGACCAACTTAAGACCGGAATCGATGGCTGCCATCAACTTGGGCTGAACACCGCCAATCGCCAGGACTTTGCCCATGATGGTAATTTCACCGCTCATGGCGATATCGTGACGCACAGGAATATTTTTGAGCGCAGATACGATACCCGTCACAATCGTGATGCCTGCCGATGGACCCTCTTTGGGGATAGCCATCATGGTCGCCAAAACAGCGATATCAAAGTTCTCGTGCCAATCCGCTGAAACTCCCAGATCGGAAGAGTAAACCCGAATGTACTGCGCCGCCGCCTCGATTGACTCGCGCATGACGCGCTGGATCGAACCCAAAGGAACGATGCGCCCATGTCCTTTGGTAGCCTGCATTTCAAAACGCAAAATGACACCCTGTTCACCTGCCACTGCCAACCCAACAACCTCACCCACCGTTGGCCGCGTGGGCATATCGACATGCACCTTACGGTCCCCTTCCAGTAAAGTCGGTTTGACGGCTTTACCGCTCTCCACAAAACGTGCCGAAATTTGGACAGGCGAGAACTCACCCGGCGCCATCAGATGCAACTGGTTGCGCACACGCTGGCGGCCTTCGATAGCCAGCAGCAAGACTTCCTCGAGCTGATCGTCAGTTACCAACCCATGTGGATAAAGCAGCTTCAACAGACCGGATAAGGTCTTGTATATGGCGCGCACATCGCGGGAAGTCAGGCCTGGTCCGCTGCCGGAAGCATCAAATAGTTCAAAACGGCTCTTGAGCAAGCCAGAAACATCGATGCGCCTGAGTTCGTGCATGATTTCGCAAAAGTAGTCACTGATAAAACCGTAATCAATACTGGATGCAGCCGGTCCAATCTTGGGGATTTCCCAACCAGGCAGATAGTAATGCAAGCGGTCTATCAGCGCTTCAACCTGCATGAAACTGGGCAGCGGCTCAAAAAGGTGGAAATACTTTTCATGCGGCAGTCTGCCCTGCACATCCAGGTTACCTACCAGTACGATCGAACCAAAAGCCAGGATTTCCTTCTTGCCCCGGCTGAATTTGCCATCCTGCATAAAGCCCTGCATGATACTGACCATGGCCTTGGGGTCGGTAAAGTCGGTGTTGGCAATTTCATCAAAAACAACAGCTTCACGCGTGCCGACTAATCCGACATTACCGTTGTTGAGATTGATAAATAACCCGGCCGGCGTGGCTTTTCCACCCGAAAGCACATGGGCATAGTAAGAGACATTACGGAACAGGTAGGTTTTCCCGGTTTCGCGCGGACCCAGTTCGATCATGTTGTGGTTGGCTTCCACCAACGGCACTGCGCGGGAAACGTATAGCAGCTTTTCGCGGCGAGTCATTTTATCGGGATTTAGACCGAACGAATTGACCAGGATATCCAGCCACTCTGTATCCGAGAATTGTTTGCGCTTTTCGATGAATTCCTTCAGGTCGATCATGGAAATCTGGAAGGGCGTAAATTCGGTCACTTTGAAAGGCCGGATCTTTTTATTATGCACTTCGTTTTCGTCGTAAGTCAGTGAGATGGTACCCCACATGCCGCCTGCCAGAAGCATGGGGTATTGCTTGACCAAGGCTTCTGGGATGTTGACAAAACTTTCATTTATGGCGCTGATACTGCCCCAGTATTTGTCCTCGGTTTCCACCAGGCGGATTTCAAGATTGGCAATAATGGAATGTTCACGATTTTCACGGATGTAAGAGCGGATGCGCTCAGCCTCGGCACCGTGGACAAAATTCTCGCGCAGGCGGCGTTTTACACGCTCAAAGTCTTCGACAAAGTTTTCCTCGCTGCAGTAGTTATCAATCAGATATTCGAGCACATAACGCGGAAACTCATCCATGCCGGTATTGAAGGTTAGTTTTTTGTTGACTACTTTGCCAGAAAAGATTTCTTTGAAACGTAAATTCATGGAGCGCTCCACTCTAAAACTGAACCCACTTTTAGTTGTTTTTAATTAGCTCAGTATGGATTATTCTAAACTCAGGGCACTTTTGGGCGATGACCGGTGCGAGAGCGTTTTTAAGCATACGAGGCGAATGATCAGATTTTGAATAATGAATTCCGCTGCACTCAAATACCTGGTGAATTATCACATCCGACAGCTTGGAATCACACGAATTTTTACTTGCGTCAAAATGACTGAATTGTTCTGGATTTTTAAAATCCACACCATGCTGCGACAATTGATACTGGATGGTTCTATGAAAGGATCGCAAATCATAATCAGTCATAAAGGTATGTTCCCAATCAGCAATTAACCAGGCTTCAACTTCCGGAGACGCAAACCCAATGATGCGCTTGATGTCTGGTTGAACAGGAATACTATTCAGAACGCCATCAAACGCACTTCGCCGAAGAGTTGGCGAATGACAATCCAGATCATCGAGCACCAGGATCGCGTCACAAGAACTCGCCCGAATGGAAACCTGGAATATTTCTTCAATTTGCCCGGAAAATGAGATGCCGGTTCTACCCAGGCTGCGATGTGTTGGCAAGCGATTGGGCTTTGGACCTGGTTTAACCCGTGCCGGGGTTTTTCTCTCAAAACGGTGAAAAGGATAATTGGCTTCGAGAAAAATGGATAACCCTGCAATTTCGGTTTGGCCACCTCCAGCAAAGACCCAGATCACCATGGCCAGCCTCCAACCCGTGTATCACCAACACGATATAGATCGCCCAGCTGCCAGCCCTCTTCCAATTTATCCTGTAACAGGTCAGGGGAAAGGGGTTTCAAATCAAAGCGATGATTTATAGTTTCATTTTTTGCCATAACCAGAACGTTATTTATTTCATCGGTAAAATGGTCCAATAAATCTGGGCTATGGGTTGAAATAATTACTTGCGTTTTTGAACTCGCTTTTTTAATCCAGCCAGCTAAAACCGGCAACCAGGAAACATGAATCCCGATTTCTGGTTCCTCAATCACAAGCAAGGTGGGTAATACTGGCGATAATAAAACGATTGCCCAGCATAACATCCGTACACTACCATCCGACATCTCGCTCAGATAAAATTGTTCCTTACGCCCTTGAGGAAATTCCATATGCCATTCCACCGTTAGCTTGAGTCTGCCAGAGCGAGTTGCCCGGACTTTCCGCGTCCAGGGCAAGATTTTTCTGATTTCGTCTGTCAGCATTTCTTCAAACTCGATACTTTGTTGGGAAAGATTTTCCATTACCAAAGGCAGGTTTTCTCCTGAAGGCATTAGGAATGTATCGGTGGGACCCAAATTTGGCTCAGATGTGCGAATCTCCGAAAGATTCATGTCGTTGGCATTGAAGAACTGCCAATTTGAAACATGTTCGATGATTTGGCGTCTGACCTGGTAGAGCGGCGTTCTTTCTGATGGGATGTTAGAATTTTCTAACAAACGGGGGATGGACACCAGGGCAAGCTCATCAACGGGCACATCATTTATTTTTTGAAATTCTGTTTTTTGGCTGGGAGGATCTGAGTAGTAGGTCACTACTCCCGCTCCGCTTTGCTTGTTATGACATTGGTAAAAATAGAATGGTTCGTCAGGTTTGTTTGGCTGAGACTGAGAAAGAGCTTCTCGATTGATGATTGGTTTTTTATGACTGTCCTTAATAAGCAATTGCAATTCCTGGCGGTATGGAGCTAGATTATTCTGGGCAAAGGAGTAATCAATTTCGATGCTTGCAGGCATGGAAACGGACATATCCAGGGCGCGATCACCACCCAAATCAATAATTGCTTTGTCAAAAGCTGTCACGCTGTGAGACTCACCCTTGTTCTGAACTGCATCACGCAAAAATTTTAGCAAGCGAATAAAATTCGTTTTCCCCGATCCATTTGGGCCAATCAGGATATTCAAATTATGCAGGTTCACTGAGTCAACGGATGCAAGGTTTTTATAATTTTTAAAGCCCATTTGTGAGAGGCGTAATGGATCCATTTTATTATTCCTTTTCGTTCAAACAAAAATACAAGAAGTTACAGTAATTCTAACTGTTCTTTCTTCTTCCTGGTATTCTTTTTTTCATGCAAACTGCCGCGCTTGACACAGATCTGGTAATCTTCCTCGACCTGCATTTGGGCATCCTCGCCCAGGCTGTCGAAGCGCAAGCCGCCGCGTTCATAAAGTATGCGCCCCAGCTCATACAGCCCGGAGCGGCGACACTGGTAAAGCCACTCGGCCAGGGTGGCGGCGTTGGCTGGACGGTCGCGCTCAGCCGGTGGAACCCCGGCGCTGAGTGCGTTGGCAAAGCGTTTGATATGGCGCAGTTCACCGCTCAGGCGCAGCGCCGTTTTCACCTGGCGCTCTTCTTCATTTAATGGGGGCCGCCAGGTGCCGCTCTCGGTCTTGTAAAAATATTCGGGCAGCCAGTCCTGCAGCAGGCGGCGCGGTTTATCGCTGATGGGAAGATATTCCTCAAACAGGTTGGAGTAATGCACGCCGCCCTCGCCAGGATGCGCCTGCATGTATTTTTCCATAAAGGCTTCCAACCGTGCGGCAGACGCGTTTTCCTTTTTGCCCTCGGTCTCATCGAGCTGATCGGCGGTTTCAAGCAAATACCAACGACCGCCGGTCTCCTCAGCCACGCTGCGTAGCAAAGCATCGAAGTTGTGACGCTGGAACTCGCCTTTGCGCACCATGCGGCTGACCAACTCATCATATAAACGGTCTGTCGGAGCGCCCGGATATTGTTCAAGTGTTTCACATAAAATCAAACCAGCCTTTTCTTTAAAACTAGAAAGATTTTCTTCGCCAGTCAGTAAAATCTTTGAAGCAAGCTCTCCATTGCGTGGTTTACGAAAATTAATGATCAAGTCACGTTTTTTACTTGTTTCACCTGTATTTTGATTATATGATTTTTGATTAGTGTCAAGATAAAGAGTTACCCCAGGATTTTCAGCAACAAACCCAACTTCCGCAAGAGCATCGTGTAATACCGACCACAATTCTACTTCCCCGTGAAAACACAAACTCATCCAATGTCCAGGCTTGAGAACATAAAAGATTTGCTGAAGTGATTGCTTGATCCTGTCTGTCCAATCGTCAAATGTAATGCTACCGTCTTCAGATATTACTACTTCATTTGGTCGATAAGAAATATCCAATTGATTCCATATTTCCCAAACAAAATTTAGTGCACCATAGTGAAATGTACCTCCATATGGTGGATCGGTGAAAACATAATCTATGGAATTCGCCGGTATATGCCCTGAATTATAAATTTCAGTAGCAGTTTCTGTCGAAACAACTACGTTCACGTTCTTGCCTATAATATTTCTTTGTATTTCTTCCACCCCACGAATCATTTCTTCACATTTTTCTAAAAAAGCATTCCATGGATTAATGCACTTAGATAGATGAGGAATGTAATAAGTACCACTAAACCCTCCTCCTCCTGCGGTTTTAATTCTATGACGATACATTCTGCTCGAATTTAAGAGGATTGAATTTAGCGCTAATTTCAAAATTTGTTTAGTATTTTCAGAAGAATCTAAAGTATCTATTTGTCGTTTAATTTCAAGCAATATTCGTAAATTTAAATCGCTGAATAATTCACCAACTATAGAAACACCTGCCTTGGCAATATTTTTTGAAAGCCGTGGGGGAATATTGCCATCAAATGGAATTCGCAGAATATCTGGTATTTGTTTTGGCTTGGCTGGATAAGAGACCAATACATTCTCTTCATGAAGAACCTTTTTAACCCTTATTCTTCCTCCAGTAACATTTGTTGTCAGATGCAATTCAGCCGGAATAAAACCAAACCTTTGATCTTTCGCCGTATTTAGAGGTTCGCCACATTTAGAACAAACTTCTTTGCTGTTTTCCCTCCCTCGAAAATTTCTTATCTCGCCTGTCTCTGCTTCAATAAATGGAATTACTTCATAACATTTAGAACAACGAAATTGTTCGGTATAAACAACCGCTTTTATATATTCTCCCGTATCAGCGTAAGTACAGTTTTCGGCCAAAAAACTACTCATTTGGCAAGAAATTTTGTTAATTCCTGTCTCCAAGGAATAAATTTCTGGCATAGAAATATATGAAGCAGTAATAAAAGTAGCCGCTGGAGAAAGATCAATAGCAATAGCTGCGCGCCCCTCCAATAGAGCTGCCAGCGAGGTCCCACCAGAACCACTAAATGGGTCAAGAACAAGTTCACCAGATTTGGTATAGTGGCGAATATACTGCTGGATGGCGTCATGCGGTTTCTTCGACCAGTAGGTGTGCATGTTGTAAATAGCTGTGGCCTTGGTGCCAGTGATCGGCTGGTCAAAGGGCGGCACATCATAATCATCCGTCGCCGGGTCATAGGGTGTGGCATGCTCTTCCACAAAACGGCGCAGGTTGGGGTTGGGGCCGGGTGTGTAATAGCCTTCCGGCATTTTGGGCACATCGCGCCGGAATAGACTGGCCTGCGGGGCGGGTTTTGATTTTTTAGGAGGCATATTTTTATCTTTCTTTGAAATCAAACAACCAGGAATTCACAGCTTCCTGATTGAGGCAAATTCAGGTTAATTCTTCTTTTCCAATACCGGTCCACAGACATCCACAAACTTATTGGTCAGGGAATAGTATTGACCGCGCCATTCTCTAGCCAGACGAGTAAATTCATCATAAACCACGCGCAGTTGGCGCTCATTGACCAGGGTTGAGAAGGCGATTTTCTGATCGTCAATTGAAAATTCAGCCAATATGGGCATTCTCTTTTTTAGAGTATCGAGTTGATCTTGATTGGCAATCCCAGAAAGAAAATACAGGTTAAATTCTTCAATGATTGAATTGGAGGTTTGGACGAGGATCATCTCAACCGGCCACTTCTGTTCAGATGCTGTAGACATGTTTGGCTCCTGTTATTGGATAGTGCAGGGATCGGGTCATTTTATCGTAATAAAGCAAGACAGGCAGGGTTACGGCAGGCTGCTGATCACGACTTCAACTCTTTGGGCAGCTTGCCCATCATCAAATCCAGCTTGGAATCGATCCGGCGCCGCAAACGAGAGGGGTCAAGCTTGATGCGCACATCCGTCGTACGGCTGGAACGGTAAAGCTGCTCATTCTTCCGATAGGTCAGGATGACCGTCACGGGCATCTGTACATAACCACGCTCGCGATCCTCAGGCGTGATCTCGGACAGTTTGGGCTGCCACTGAACGCGGTAGCTGCGCTGGCTGCCGCTGAAAATCTCCTTGCGTTCGGGCAGCTCACTTTGGCTGAAACTCAATGCAATCGTCTGGGTTTCGCCCAACTTATTGGCACGCAGCCTGATCTCAATCTCCAGTGGTTCGCCCTCGCTGACTGAACCCACCTGCTGCACGGATTCGAGTGTCAGCAAGCCCATACCCGTTTTGGGTGCCGACATTACCACCATCGGGATCATACACTCGGCCATACTCAGCCCGCCGTGTGAATAACGGTCCGGCTCAAAGCGTCCGCCGGCACGCTGGAAGTAATAACCAGGGCGTGGGAATAAAATCCTGTGTACCTGTGCAGGCAGCGGGATGCGGAAATCGGCAGCGTTGAACTGGACTGACTTTTTGGCAATCTTCTCATCCGGTATACCGGAGGCTCTGACTGAAAGATATTTAACGTTCTTCTCATCCGATGCCACATCATCGTTGATCTCCAGCGGGCTGGACGGCATGGGAGTAAAGCCATGATCGCTGGTAATAAACACCAGGGCATCGGCAGGTAGTTCGCGCAGCACACTGCGCACATCCTGGCGGATGATCTCGCGCACCGTACTGGTATAGATAAAGGCCAGGTCCTGGGCGTTGTGATGCAGATTTTCATCGGTAAAGTTAAAGACGATGTATTCCAACTCTGGCGAGCTGTAACGCACCGTCATGCCGGATGCCACCGTGTCATCATCCTTAATGACCTCAAACCTGGGCTGAATTCGCATCACATTTTTGAGCCAGGCTGTCAGCAAATCCAGTTCACGCGGGTTTTTGGATGGGAAATCAACCGGCAGCATGCCAGCACTGATGGCCTTGCGCGATAGCTGCGTCTCGGTCGGAAGAATAGCACTGCCCGGGCGTGATTCAAGCACAGCGTAACGCTCTTCCAGCACCGGCCGAACAAACTCATCCCAGGCGTCGGTGCGCAGCCCGTCAAAAACCAGCACGACCGCCTTACGCCCGCTCTTCGGGTCCCAGTGCGCCTTGAGCATACGCGGCAGGAATTGGTGCGTAAATACTACAGGGCTTTCCGGATGCCGGATCCAGTTGGCATAATTTTTGAGGTAGACATCCTGAAAAAGACGGTTGGCTCCTTTCAGAGCAGCCTCCACTGCCGTCGCAGTCGCTTTGAACTCGGTTCTGGCGTTTGTCCAGCGAGCCTCGAATTCCGGCCAGAGTCGGGTATGCGGCACAGGCAGCATATCGCCTACGCGCAGCATGCGATCCAGGTCGGAGGTGTAAAAATCCAGCCGGTTGATTTTGTCGCGATTCCACAGGTTATCAAAGAAGGCAAAATCGAGTGTCTCGGCGCTCGTGACTTTCAGGTCTTTCATGTGCTTTGCCAGCAAATTGGTAATTTCATGCAGGCGAACCGCGCGGCGGTAAGCATTCAATAACTGCGTCCATTGTTCGGTGGGCCGGCGCAAGGCCGGGATGAGCGCATCCAATTCCTGCTTCTCAAGTTCAGCCAACGTATTCTGATGCCTCAACAGGTTGCGTGTCGAAATCAAATCCATCAGCAGCGAGGCCAGGGCCAGTGTTCGAACCAAACCTGAAAGCCTTTCGCGCTTAAGCACTTCCGCTGCCTTTATGGGAGCATCAAGCTTTAGTTGATCACGCATCAACAGGGCCAGGCGCTGTGGATCCTCCTTGATGAAATCTTCCACCTTTTGAACATCGGCCAACACACGTTCTGGATCCGCGGCCAATTGGTCTTTCATGGCGCCATCCAAAAAATGCGCGTCAATATTACGAAACTCATGCAAGCTTGGGTCAAAATTGGTCAGGAGCAAGCCATAATCCAGCTCATGCTGACGCAGCAGGGCTGCAAGTGTGAAGGCCCGCAAGATCGCATCAGGATCACGCTCCAGCAGCCAACAAAACGGTTTAGGTGCGCTTTTGATCAGATCCTGTAATATTTTCTGAATGTCCTTGGGCAAGACCCGGTTGAGTTCATCCAGGATATCGTGCTGCTCAATGCACAGCCGCCTGACCTGGCTGGGTGTCAGCTTCGTAAATGGGTTGATCCCGAGGGCTGCCCCCAGGATAATTTTATAGAGATCCGTGTCGCTAAAGCGCCCGCGGTCAATGCTGCGCAGTTGGCGATGCGCTTCGAGCGTGCCTTCCAGGTTGCCCAGTATCAGGCGCGAAAGGTTGCGGTCATTGACCAGGTGCGGCCAGGTGCTGTCGCCGGTTTGTTCCATCAGGAAATCGCGCAGAGACAGGTCAAGTTTTTGTTTTCTGGCCGCCTGGGCATCCAGGTCCGGGTAGAAAAGCAAGGTTTTGGCATCCACACGGCTGCGATCAACGAGCAGAATCCGCGCCGTTGGGTCGGTGCGCACATGTTCGACCATCTCACGCAGTGCCAGGTTGCCGGTGCAGAACAAAACTGTGTAACCGTGTTCTTCTGCCCAACCATCCACCGCCCAGGCCCCCGAGCGGATCATACGCTGTGGGTCACGCAGGATGATGGGCGAGGCGTTCTTGATCTTTTCGAGCTTGGTGAGAATCCAGGGTTCAATCATGGGTTAATCCCTCTTACAATAAGCAAATAAAGCTGCTTTGATTTGACTAATTGAGGATATTCATCCCAATTGTTCTAACCAGGTTAACCATTCATCGAAATGGCGACATTCAGCCCGAATCTTTTCAAGGCCCACATTTTTCACAACCAAAGACCCATCTGTGACTTTTTGGTAATTAGGAAATAAATGCAAAATTCGTTTGGATGGCGCAGTTGTTTCTCCATCATTGATTTCTTCAGACGAATTGAACTTCTGTTTAATTGCCAGCAACTCCTTTAAGTTATTGGTACCCGGAAATAACCCCGCTGTTATGGTCGGATCGACAAACAAGAAAGCTTCAAATTCGTGCACTTGCAAGTAAGGTCTGAATCGAGGGTTGTCTATTGCTTTTTTAAATTCTGCTTCCAGATAAGCAGTCTTTGTAAAGCAATTTCCGGCTGGTACTGTTGCATATCCCGGGAAATCGGTCTGTAATTTATACAAATCGTACATCGTAGTAACCGCGTCAATCTTAGTGTTACGAAGCAGGTTGGTAATTTCATGCTGTGCCTTGAAATAAGGAATTATTCCGCCTTTACGTTTTATCCCCGCGATGGTTCGCGATGTGGTTAAAATGATCGCGGTGGTGTAAATTCCATAGTGCTCAAGGTGACTTGCAAGAACTTCACGTACAAAGGTTTCTTCGGTCTGTCCTTCAACAGAAATGAAAACTTGTGTCATCTGGGTCTGCCCCCCAGCAAATTCTTCTCCCACAGATCGCCCATGCCATAATCGTCCAACCAATTTTCGAGATCCGCAGCGGTGCGCCGTTCAAAGGTCGATTGCCCATCCTTACGATCCACAACAATAATATCATCAGGAACAAACTGGTTGACTAACGGCACCGATTGGGTCGATACCACCACCTGGGTTTTTGTGGATGCACTCTTTAACAAGGCAGCCAGCATGGTGATGGCATATGGATGCAAACCGAGCTCAGGCTCATCAATCACTATGGTTGATGGAAGCTTTGGTTGCAGCAGCAGGGTGGCCAGGCACATGAATCGAAGCGTACCATCCGATAGTGCTTGAGCATTAAAATACGTATCCGAACCTTTTTCCTGCCACTCCAATTGAATTTTGTCCTGGTTTAAGGGGTTGAGGCGGAGTGAAAAATCTTGAAAAAAGGGCGCGACCAGACGGATGGTGGAGACAATTTTTTGATAATGTTCGTTTTCAGTTTCGCGTAAAAGATAGAGATAAGCTGCCAGATTTGAAGCATCCGGGCGAAGGATCTCGTTATCGTTAACATCCCCTTGCTGTTTTACCCTGGCGCTAACACCGGTATCGTGGAAATGATAAACACGCCAACTATTAATCGCGCCTAAAATATAATCTGCGATGGTTAAATTGTTGCTTTTACGTGCTTCATCCAGCAACCTGGTTTCCTTTTGCCCACCGCCCAACTCCACTTCCTGCGGATTTTGAAAGCGAGTCTTGTTGTGATACATCATAGTTTCGCTTGAAAATACCATCGTATCGCCAGCAGCCGGTACCAACTTGCAGTCATACCCGTTCTCGCCAAATGTCAACCGAATCGCCAATTCTGAGGTTTGCTTTTGACCGAAATATAAGAGCGCATTGGCATAACCCGCTTGGGCAATGTAAACCTGTAAATTACTTTGGACAATCTGATTCAATAGATTAAAGAAAGAAATAAAATTTGTCTTACCAGCTCCGTTTGCCCCGATTAGCACATTCAGAGATGTCAGTGAAAATCCATCCAACTCCCGGATTGATTTGTAGCCTTTTATGCTGATTTTATCCAACGGTCTGACCATAATCCATATTCTCCGTTTCGGCCATTCGTACTGAGCGTATTACGCAATCTTCACACAGTTCAGAAAATTAAGCAATCCTTCTCATAAATCAATCAGGTTTTGGGAACGGATTCCTTCCAGCCAACCAGAAGGGCGAGGCATACATGATTTTTTCGAGCCTGGAGAGCATCCATATATCAAGCATGAGTTTGCTTTCGAAAAGTCAGGTAAGCCTCTTCCACCTGCACCTGCGCGTCCTCGCCCAAACAATCGAAACGCAGGCCGCTTTATGCCCAAATACAAGTGAGTTACAAGCCCAATTGGAGATAACCTAATGATCTGTCACAGAGTCGGAAGATGATTCAACCTCAACCACCGATAGTTCATCATCACCCTGGCTCTGCAGCCTGGACAGCATGAAATCTTTGAATTCCTTCACCACCTGATCCAGATCAGAAGCTTCGAGTGTATGCTTGCCAGGTTTAAAATCACCCAGGCGCACTTTTTCAACGCGAATCTTTTTAAGATAATGGTTCAACAAACGGATCATTTCGTCCGCCTGACCAGTCTCGGTGATGTTCAAAATCTGCCTGGCCAACGCATCCGGCGATTTGGCTTCCAGTAAGCTGGCGATCAGCTTTTCGCCCCGGCCTTGTTCAAGCCTTTCACGCAGCGCAGAACTATCCAGCAAATGTGACTTTTCGATCAAGGCTGAAAAGATGGCTGCTGTGCAGCTTTGCAAAGCGCCTTCTGCTCTCTGGATCCACTCAGCACTGTTTCCGAGGGTCAAGGGACAATCAACCGGTACCGGAGAATAGGGCAGTTCGCGCTCAAGCATGGCCCGCGTGACTTTGGCAGGGAACAACATTGTGGCAGCCATGCCGCGTGCATCCTGCCGCAACGCCTGACTGCTGTCGCTGCCAAGCGAACGCACCTGGCCCAATGCAACCAGTGCCGAAAAATCTTTGCGCCCGTCCAGCTCGATTAACTGTTGGCGGACATGCTCCGTACGCGAAACCACCTGGTCAAACACTTGCAGATAGCGTATTTTGTAAGTTTGAATGGCGCTTTCTACCGGTATCAGAAATTCATTTTCAAGGCGGCTCTCATTGAAAACCCAGGCATCCAGATCCTTCAAGCGTACATTCAGGGCCTGGAAGTTACGCATGAGATCATCCACAATAATACCCCCAGCACTTGTGGATAACGCTATTTCCACCCGCAAATAGCGCATGGCTGCTTTTAGTGTTTCCTTGTGCCCATAAAAATGCTGGGCTTGTTCCACTTCAGCCCGCCGCACAGCCAAATCATCCAGGTCTTCGCTGCGCACAGTTCCCTCATGATAGATTGGATATCCAAAAGATTTTTCGAGGGCACTGCGCAGGAAAGCAATCGGATCACTGGCTTCAACCGGAGAAACCAGATACTTTTCCCAGGCGGTCAACCGTTCGGCCGCACCGAATGGACGCTCCCACTCAACAAACAAATCAATCAACCCATGCTGAAATTTACGGTATACATCCTGCGCATCTTTTTTGGCAATCAGCAAGCGCTGTACGCTTTTCTGGATATCGGCATCTTCGCGCACATTTTTTACCGTTTCATCCTGCAGTAAAATCGCCGCGAACGGTGCAAGGATATCCCAGCCTTCGGGGGGCTTTAAGCGCTGCACCTGGTCAAAAGCATCCAGCAGCGCTACCTTGAAATCCAACGTGGAGATGTTGCTGTAATCGACCGCTTCCACGGGCATATTTCGCCCAGCCAGCGTGATGCGCAGACGGCCTTCTCTCACCAGACAAAGCAGGTACATCTGCACTAACCGTTTGCTCAGACCGTAATGCACAGCATTTGGTCCGTTGATACCCATGAAATTCTTGTAAATTGTGCCAACCTGCATGCTGGCGCCACTATCACCCAGTTTTTCCTCGATCCAATCCATCATCTGGCGTGTATAGCGACAATCGCGTAAATCGAGCTTGTAATCATTGCCTCGCCGCATGATGCCCAGGTCAACACCATAATTTTGAGAGGCCGAGACTTCCTTGCCAATCTTGACACCGCGCGAGTATTCACCATTCTTAACAATGCCGTTGATGACGTTGATGGCATTGACATCATTAAAGATAGCGTTGAAAGTAATCTCGATATCCTTGCTGGCATAGGTTGAATCCAACACCTGGCCAACCAGCGGCGCGAGGATGGAAGTTAACTCACCCTGAACGTGAAAGGTCATCTGGGTATGATCCAGGGCTGAAATGCGCCCACGCCCAAAACTTTCCTGCACAATCCGGTAAATTGTTCCCATCTGGTTGGTAAGACGCCCCTGTACCCAATCCAGGATGATCCTGGCATTTTCAGTTTCCTTACCCATCGCTTCCGAAACCATCGTGCGATAGGCTGCAAAATCAATCAAGAGCGATTGTTCAGCCGGGGTAAGAGCGTCCGGTGTCCAGAAAAGCACGCGTGGATCGGCTTTATCTTTGACCAGTCGGGCTTGTTCTGTGTCCGCCAGCGGCGTATTGCTGATAAAAACCGCGAAGTCCAGATTGGTATCCGTGCTGTTGATATTGGGCAGCAGGCCATTACGCCTGGCGGTATCTTGCAGGTTTTTCATAAAAACCCGCCCGCTGATCTCACGTCCATGCCAGCGAACAACGATATCCTGCTGTGATTCTGGTGCAATCACCCGGAAGATGGAACTTATCCCGGCAGCCAGATCGAGCACCATATAATTGGTCTCCACAGGCCAGCCGTCCAGATCAAGTAACTGGTGCCAGGCTTGTTGGCGCAGCACTTCACTGGCTTCGGCTTCAGCCCGTGCACGCTGGAAGACATCCGCTGGATTTGGTCCAGTACCCTGCACGTTAAAGCGATACCTGCTGCCAACTTTTTCAACCTGAACCAGTTCCGTATCCAGTTTTTCGACCAGTATTTCGTAATGATCGCGGTTATCCTGAACATCGGCAGTTTGTCCGCGGTCATGGTCTTTCCATTCCATGACACAGTTCATGATTTCTTCATGGCTCAGCCCGTCAGGTGAAATTTTAGCGATATGGTACAGAAACAGGGTTTTGACAATTTTTTCGCAGCGACTACGGTAGGCTTTAAGCGGACCCGCTATAGCCTCGTCAATTTGGCGTCTGCCGTCTTCATACGCACGCCACTCCGCCGGGTGCTTGGTTTTCAAGCTGGCGATACTGCGACTGGTGCCGGATGGATCCTCGGTATAGTTAACCACATCATCAAACAAGGCCCAGAGCGTGATCAGCTCCCGGGACTGCTGTTTGCGCTGGGCTTTAACAGTTTGAAGCATAAAATATAGAGCCGAGCGAATAGTGGTCAAACCGAAAGAAACCGAACGGACCACATCGATGGCGGGGGGATAAAATGGGAAAAAGCGTTCAAACTGGGCTTGCCCGTTAGCCTGGGGCCAACTGAACCCTTTTTTGTAATCCTCATAATACTGGGCGATGGCGGCTTTGTCAGTAATCGTGCGCACGCGCGCCAGCGCGATATCATAATAATCGTCCTGCTTGTTCAGCAGCGGTACAAGCTTCAAGCGCTCATCGGCGATAATATTTTTGACACCCACCAAGGTGGTTTCGATGGCTTGTTGGGCAGCACAGACCGTCCAGACTGGCAGGTTCTCGACTTTTGCCAGCCGGTTGGAGAGCACCACCAGGGCTTTTTCATCATCTGCACGCAGTTTATCGGAACGATTTTTCATGAATAGCGAAACCTCGTCCAGGATCAGCAGCAGACCGGCATAACCATCAGCCAGCAGACGGTTAACCATATGCTTCATTAATGGTTCGACATCTGTTTCGATTTTTGGGCGGATTTTCAGATAACGATCGTAGAAATCCCATAGCCTTTGACCCAGATCAAGCTGGATGCCGGGATCCTGATTGGTTTGGAGCAAGCTCAAAAATTCATCCAGGCTCATGCGGCTCTCTTCATCGAAATAAGCCGGATCCTGCAAGTATTTTTGCAAATCCTTGGAATAGCGCTCAAGATCTTCACTCAAAAATCGTTCGGCCAGGATTTCCTGTGGGTAAAGTGGCAAAGATTTGCCGTTTTCCAGATAATACTGTTCAGCAACTGCATCCAGAATATAGCTACCCAGCGTTTTATCGTCTCCAGCGGTGTTGATCGAGCCCTGTCCAACCAGGGTTTTTACAGCAATCAGGATGCCTTTCCCTTCTTTTGTTTTCTTCTGCAGACCGTTTTCATAAAAGAAAGACAGACTTTCACGCTTGCCACGCCCCGCTTTTTCCTCTTTTTGGCGTACTACTTCCCATTCTTTTTCTCCCCCCAGGGCCAGGGAACCAATAAATGAAAGCAGGTGTGATTTTCCCGAACCAAATTCTGCCTGGATCCAATAGCCCTGCCCAATGGGATTATCCTTGCGGTTGGGATCATAAGGAGCGGATATCTGCCGGAAAAAATCCATTAAAAAGGGGCGGATCGGGTCGATCAGAAACTCTTCCACCGTCCGAGTCTCAGCCCGGTGGGTTTTGCGTGCCAACAAACGTTCCTCTTCGGTCGGGGCATTGGACCAGATATGCTGTTCAACCACATAGACACTGATAATCTCATCCGGTACAGAGGTGATCTGATCCAGAGATTTGCGCTGAAAGAGTTTGAGTTCTGGCTTGGGATCGGAAATCTTGCTAGGCATTGTCTAACTCCCACAAATGATTATCGGCAATGAGTTGAAGGGGTAACTGACGATGAAAACGCTGTTCAGCTTCGGAAAATAAAACGACATGGTCACCACGTTTTTCACCAGGCAGCATCATCAAGATATGATTCTGATTATTCGCACGCGCTCGCACTGTTTCCAGCTCGAGTTCAAAAGCAAAAAGCAGCTCCAGATTTTTTAGAATGACTAAATGATCCTGATTTAACAAGTTAGCCAGTAAAGAATCAAATTCAAGCCCCAGTTTACGCTTGACACCTTTGGGTAGTTTCCCTTCCTGCTTGACCAGTTCGCGTAAATCGCTGTCGCCAATCCGCTCAAGTAAAGCCCGGCTCAAATTGACCGGTATCGGCATGACCGTTCCATTCTCTTTTCTCGCCAGGGAAAGGTCATTTTTCTCAAAAGCGCTGAGTTGCTCATAACTACCCACGACGGCATATAAATGACGTCCGATTTCCATCTGAAGCCCCGCCTTCAAGTTGGAAATAACCTGAGTCCCCTTAAGTTTCATAATCCGGTATCTCTCCCCGATTTATTCAGGCTGTTTTGATAATAACGTGTAAGGAATTCCTGCTGTCCGAATTCCAGAGAAAACTGTTTCACTGTATCGATCTCGCTAACCTTGCTTACAAGCCCCATGTCTCTCAATACATACAACTGATTTCGGATCCACTCTTTATCCCACAGCAACCAATGGTGAGCAGGACCATCAAATAAATTGTCAAAGCTGTAAATACCTGGCTCTGGGAACTCGGAAATAAGAATGTACAAAAGGGCATCCAAACTGCCCTGACGTAACTGGAATTTAATCTGTTCTTTATCCACTCGGCCAACATTCAAAAGCTCATATGAGTAAGTGACTGAGCGAAGTACTTTTTCAAGAGATGTACTTCGAATTTCAGGCATAAGTGATGTGACATATTCTTTTAGTTGGGCACGCCCAACTTTTCCCAGTGGTAACGCGGGATAAAATAAATCCTCCGCTACTTTCGCAAGTACTAGCTCTGCTTTTGCAAGATGGTAAAAAACAACAGGTTTGAGTGCGTCCGAAGTATTATTGTGTTTAGTAAAAAAAGTCAGGGCTGTATTTAGGTCTCCACCCGGATAAAAACGTTCCAAGATATAACTTGTCCTGCGCTGGCGGGTCTCAAGAGAATTATAGGGAAGGTTGTTATTCAAGTAGGTCTTATAAGCTTCATAGCTTTCACACCTACCTGCTGCCGGTAAATGCTCAAGTGAATTGGCAATTTCATCATTCCCGAACACTCGAATTTCGCGTGGTTTCTTTGTTAGTAAAACTTTATTATCCGGAAATAGCAATGCTTGGGTTTCTTCAGACTTATTTTTGTTCATTCTATTCGCCACCATATCAATCAAGTTCAAAAAAAATATTGCAGAATTACCAACCCCTTTAATTTGTTTTAATTCACCCGAGTTAGCAGATAAGACCCCATCCAAATCTCCAAATTGTTCCAGCAAGTCCCTGGCAATTGGTCTGACATCCATACGCGGAATGGCATAGGTCAGCAGCAGCTCAAGATACTCAAGTTCTGAAAGCGTCTGCGGAGAGTTAGCAAACTGCTCTCGCAAACGTTCACGATGACCAAGATGCGCGGAATCCGAAACAATGCTCATGAAAAATCCAGCTTCTCTATCTCAGATTTGGCTTGCCTGGCA
>CAYWXS010000104.1:0-22768 GCA_964462245.1 uncultured Anaerolinea sp. | reverse complement strand
GGGCTGACATGAAGGAAGATTGCCACGTCGCGGAGGGCACGCTCCTCGCAATGACACCTACGCGCAGTATGTTCTTTCATATTGAACAACAGTGATTTTCTGTTGTGGAATCACTCGCAGCAATTATGCGTGGTTTGTTTTTTCCCATTGAACAACAGTTTTTCTCAGTTGTGGAATCACTCGCAATGACAACTACACGAAATTACAAACCCTCAGCGAGTACCACACCGGTGGTTTGTACGAATCTCGCGATGACAGAAATTAGTAGACAGGTTAAAAAGATAGAATTGTTCAAGCATTACTTGACGAAACTCCTTTTCAATGGATTTGGTTTGAATAGGCAAGTTTCAAAATAACGTTTCCCGGAGAATATTATGCAAAAGAAATACCTGCTCGGCGTTGATCTTGGCACAAGCGCTACAAAAGCGGCGCTGTATCAGATTGATGGGAAACTTATTGCAGAGGCTGCGGTTGAAGTGCCACTTTACTATCCCAAGCCCGGGGTAGTGGAGCAGGACAATGAAGATTTCTACAGCTCGGCGGCTACGACGGTGCGCAAGTGCGTCGAATCCAGCGGGGTTGAGCCGCAGGAAATCGCGGCCATCGCCTTTGATTCGCAAATGGCGGGTATCGGACTGATCGATGAAGATTTTAATCCCGTGGCGAGGTTTGACTCATGGTTGGATATGCGCTGCCAACCCTATATTGAGTGGATGGATAAAGAAGCTGGCGAGCGCATCACGCAGTTGACTGGCTGCCCTCCAACCTGCGATCATGGCCCAAAGATGCTGTGGTGGAAGAATGAGCAGCCCAAGATTTACGAACGCACCGCAAAATTTGTCATACCGGGAACGTATGTGGCCGGCAAAATTGCGGGTCTTAAAGCAGACCAGGCTTTTATCGATCACACCTATATCCATTTTTCAGGATTTTCGGATGCACAAAAGACAGGCTGGTCTGCGGAACTATGTGACCAGTTTTGTATGGAAATGGAGCGGCTGCCAAAGATCGTCGATCCGTGTGACGTTATAGGAGAAGTATCAGAGCGCTGCGCGGCGGAATTTGGCCTGGCTGCTGGCACGCTGATCGCGGCCGGCGCGGGGGATACTGCCGCCAATGCGCTGGGAGCGGGCATTGTGCGCAGCGGAATGGTGTTTGATGTGGCGGGCACGGCTTCGGTTCTGGCGGGCTGCACCGATAAGTACACTGCCGATAGCAAAAATCGCGCCCTACTGACGATGCGCTCGATCATCCCGGGGCTATGGAATCCGCTGGCCTATATAGGAGGGGGCGGGCTGGCCCTGCGCTGGTTCCGTGACCAGTTCTATAACACGGCACGCGGTGCGGGTCTTGCTCTTTCAGATGATGATCTTTACCCGCAAATGATCGCGCTGGTGGAAGCCACCCCGCCCGGCGCTGAAGGCCTGTTCTTTTCACCGCACCTGGGCGGCCGCATCTGCCCTTCCAGCCCGGAGATGCGCGGGGCGTGGGTGGGTGCATCCTGGATGCACGGCCAGGCTCACTTTACGCGGGCCATCCTGGAAGGTGTCGCCTACGAGTACGCCTATTATCTAAAAATTCTGCGCGAATTGTTGCCCGATCTGGAGCTGGTGGAAGCTCGTGTGGTGGGCGGCGGAGCCCGCAGCGGGGTCTGGAATCAGATCAAGAGCGATGTTCTCAATGTTCCCTATCAAAGATTAAAGGGAAACGAGTTTGGCACCTGGGGCGCGGCCATGGTAGCTGGCAAAGCGGCCGGGGTGATCACTGATCTGGCAGCCCATGCTGAGCAGACCGCTATTTTGAATGGCAAAGCTTGCCTGCCATCCCAGGCAAATCATGAAATCTATAAACCGCTGGTAGAAAAATACATCCAGTTGGAAGGGTTATTAAACCAATTTTTTGCAGGCTAGCCCTGCTATTGTGTCAGAAATTTACTGAAATTTGAGGAGTGCTTAATGAAAAAACAAATTCGAATTTGTATGGTGGGCGCAGGCCGTGTAGGAAAAAATCATTCACGTGCGATCACCCGTCATATCGCCGCTGGAAAAATTGTGGCGCTGGTTGACCCGATGGCGCAGGTGCGCGCAGAAACGGCGGCTGAATTTGGGATTGAGAGCCAGTTTGATACGCTGGAGATGGCGCTTGAAGCTGTTGAATTTGAAGCCGTGATCATTACCACCCCCACACCCACCCACTGGTCGCTAACTAAGCTGGCAGCCGAAAATAATAAACATATTTTCCTTGAAAAACCCATGGCGCTTAATTTGCAGGAATGCGATCTGATCAATGCCGTGGTGGAAAAGAATGCGGTTCTTTTACAGCTGGGCTTTATGCGGCGCTTTGATCCAGAATTTGTGGCTGCCGCGCAGCGGATCGAAGCGGGCGAAATTGGCCAACCGATGATGATCAAATCGAACACGCACGGCCCCGGACTGCCACCGGCCTGGGCGCGCGACCTGAGCACCTCCAACGGCATGCTGGCCGAGGTCAACAGCCATGATTGGGATACGGTGCGCTGGCTGATGGGTTCAAACTATCAGCGCGTCTACACGGAGGTTGCCAATTTTAAGGGGGCCGCCAACAATGTGGACACACCCAATTTTTACGATAATGCGCTGGTCAACATCAAGTTCGAGAGCGGTGGCCTGGGGCTGATCTCGGGCATCTGCCCGTGCGGCTATGGCTACGATGCGCGGGTTGAAATTGTGGGTGATAAAGGCATCCTGCAAATCGGTCAGCTGCAGGGTCAAGCGATTGTAGTTTGCACCAATCGCGACCAGGGCCTGATTTCGCCGATTTTTAGAACCTGGCCTGAGCGTTTCTTATGGGCTTACATCAATGAATTGGAACACTTTATCACCAGCATCCAGAACGAAACCACACCGCGTGCCGGTGGGGTGGATGGGCGCTGGGCAGTGGCGGGTGTGCTGGCGGGAACAAAATCTTTCCTGGAAGAACGGCCAGTGTATTTGAAAGAAATTATCGGTGAATAAAGCTCAAGTTGATGGAGGAAATATGTTAGCTGCTGTTTATCATGGGCCCAACGATTTACGCGTGGAAGATG
Source organism: uncultured Anaerolinea sp. (assembly GCA_964462245.1). GTDB lineage: Bacteria > Chloroflexota > Anaerolineae > Anaerolineales > Villigracilaceae > UBA5195. Next base: position 19,704 of record CAYWXS010000104.1, on the reverse strand, counting down.
TGCCGGTGCCTGTCATCGATAAAAACGAAATCCTGGTCAAGGTACTAAGCGCCAGTATTTGTGGAACCGATTTACGGATTTTTCATGGAAATCACCGGCTGTACCTGCCTGGAACCATCCGCATACCAGGTCATGAAGTGGTTGGGACGATTGCTGCAGTGGGAGATGAAGTTAAAAACTATTCGGTCGGCCAGCGCGTGTTTTGCGCGCCTAATACTGGCTGCGGTCACTGTTTGCAGTGTATCAGCGGTAACAACAACTTATGCGCCAATTATGACGCGATCGGCGTCACCTCGGATGGCAGTTTTGCAGAATACGTTCGTATTCCGGCCAACTCGGTTCGGCAGGGTAATGTCATCCCGGTCAGCGAAGGGCTGAATGCGGCAGTGGCGGCTTTGATGGAGCCTTTTGCGTGTGTGCTCAGGGGCCAGAATGCGCTGCACATAAAACCCGGCGAGGTGGTACTGGTGATTGGCGCGGGACCAATCGGTGTGATGCACACCAAACTGGCCAGGGCGCGCGGCGCAGGTCGAATCATCGTCAGTGAACCTCTGCCCGCACGGGCCGCCCAGGTGAGACACATGGGTGCCGACCGGGTGGTTGACCCGACTTCTGAAAATTTAAAATTAGTTTTGAACGAGGAAAGTCATGGGCGCGGTGCAGATGTCATCATCGTGGCGGCGCCTGTACATGCAGCGCAGGAAAGTGCGCTTGATCTGGCGGCGATCAGCGGAAGGATTAATTTCTTTGGTGGTCTGCCCAAGGATCGCCCGATGATAAATTTCGATTCCAACCTGGTGCACTATAAAGAATTGGTGATTACGGCTACCACGGCCTGCAGCACTGCTGATTGCTGGCAGGCGACAGAAATCGTCAACTCGGGTATGGTTGATCTTTCTGACCTCATCAGCCAGCGTTTCCCGTTAAAAGAAGCGGTGGCGGCTTTTGCGGCTGCTGAAGACCGAAAATCGTTGAAAATCGTTTTGGAACCGTAAGACCAGAACCCTGACAAGCGAAGATCGTTCACCACGGATCACGCAAAGAGCACAGAGAAAACCTTTTTTTTATCTTCGTGCGCTCCGGTGCCCTTGTGTGGTGATGGATTTGTTTGTTTTGCGAAGACAAGAAGCGTGGCTGGTTACAGCTGGGCCGCGAAGCGTGTCATGCGCTCCTACTAAACCCCTTTATGGGGCAATGGAAAATAGGTAAATAAGATGACTGTTTCGCCTCAATTTACTACGCCACGGGCTGTAATGACCGTTCAGGGTCCTCTCGCGTACGAGCGTCTGGGAATCACAGACGCTCATAACCATGTGTGGATAGAGCCTGTTGCTGGCTCAGAGCCCGGCGCGCCGGTTTTGAACCAATTTAACCCGATCCTGATGGAGTTGGACGCGTACCGAAATGAAGGCGGCGGGACAATATTGGATTGTCAGCCCCAGGGCTGTGGCCGGGATGGGCGCCAGTTATTGGCGCTTTCACAGCAAAGCGGGGTCAATTTGATCGCTTGCACCGGTTTTCACCGCAAGAAATACTATACGCAAGATCATTGGCTGTGGACGGCGAGCGCCGAGCAAGTCTGTGATTTCCTGTGTTCCGAATTGGAGCAGGGCGTGTTGGAAACGCTGGAAACAGGGCTGCCCGTCAGGGCTGGTTTTATCAAGATTGCACTCGAATCTGTGTGGGCCGAATGCCCGCTGGCAGCCGTGGAAGGTGCGGCTCAGGCTGCGCTCAAATCACAGACGCTAATTGAAATCCATACCGAAAAAGGCGCACTGGCCGAGAAGGCTTGCGTTTATTTCAACGACATGGGGCTCTCACCCACCCAACTGGTGTTATGCCACATGGATAAAAGACCGGATGCCGGTCTGCACAAAGAGCTGGCCCGCCTGGGGGTCCTGCTCGAATATGACACGTTTTACAGGCCGAAATACAACCCAATCGCCAACTTGTGGCCGTTGATTGAGCAAATGACAGCCGACGGGTTTGCAGAACGGATTGCATTGGCGACAGACATGGCCGAGTCTGAGTTGTATCACTTCATTGGCGGCGGAGCAGGTCTGGCAAGCCTGCCAGCGCAGATCCAGGACCAATTAATTAGAGCAGGAATCCCGGAAATAGATCGAAAGCAGATGCTGGGCGGCAATATCGCCCGCCGGCTTGTCGGTATAAATTAAATCGAATTGGAGAATAAAATGATTGACTTACCCTTTACGTTCACACTGCCCATGCCGCAAGTGATTCCCTCGAGAGTGGATAACCACATCGAGAGACGGCTTTCCGCGCTGCGTGGTCAATTTTTTGATCAAGAAACTTATAACAAGATGTTGTCGATTGAAGATAAATTAATTTATGAAGTTTATGAAATTCAGCGGCCTGAAATTGAAGGCGAAATGCTGATGGGTATCTCAATTGTCCACCCCGGCAAAGTAGGGCGGGAATTCTTTATGACAAAGGGCCATTTTCACTCAGTGCTGGAGACATCCGAAATCTATTATTGCATGCGTGGCGAAGGCTACATGGTGATGGAGACCCCTGAAGGTGAAACTTCAGTGGAGGCGCTGGCCCCAGGGAAAATTTTGTATGTGCCGCCGCGCTGGGCCCACAGGTCGGTCTGCACCTCGCGACTGGAAGATCTTGTCACATTCTTTGCCTACCCCGCCAATGCCGGTCATGATTATGGCACCATCGAACGGGATGGTTTTAAGAAGATGGTTTTGGATGGTTTAGACGGCCCTGAAATTGTTGATAACCCGCGCCGCCTTAAAAAAGAGGATTTATGAACCTGAAAGAATGCCGCTTACTGGTAACGCCTACATCCTACGGCAAGAATGATGCGCGCCTAAAAACCGAATTGGAAGCGCAAGTGGGTGAAGTAATTTATAACCCGACCGGCAAACCGCTGACCTCTGCCCAGGTGGCAGAGCTTTTGCCAGGGGTGGATGGCTATATCGCCGGACTGGATGGCATTGATGCGAACGCCCTCAAAACTGCTGACCGGCTGAAAGTAATTGCACGCTATGGGGTTGGCGTGGACAACGTGGATCTGGCTGCAGCACAGCAGAGGGGCATCGTGGTCACCAATACACCGGGAGCTAATTCTGTCTCGGTGGCGGAGCTTGCGCTCGGATTAATGCTGGCACTGGCGCGGCAAATCCCTGAGGCGGTCGAAGCGGTGCATCAGGGCAAATTTCCACGCTATACCGGCATCAGCCTTGAAGGAAAGACGGTCGGGATTTTGGGACTGGGCGCCATCGGCAAACAGCTTGCACGTCGTCTGGCCGGTTTTGACTGTGCCATTTTGGCATTCGACCCATTTGCAGATGCTGTTTTTGCGAAGGCAAATCATATTCAGCTGGCCAGTATGGAGGAAGTGATCGAAAGGTCAGATTTTGTCAGCCTGCATCTTCCACTTCTGCCTGAGACGCGCGCGATCGTAAATGACGATTTTTTAAACAGGATGAAGAAAGGATCGTTCTTGATTAATACCTCGCGCGGAGAGATATTAAATGAAGAGGCCCTATTGAGAGCACTGCAAAGCGGGCATCTCAAAGGCGCCGGAATGGATGCCTTTGCTATTGAACCGCCAGACCCTGCCAATCCACTGCTGGCCTTAGCGCAGGTGATCGCCACTCCGCACCTGGGCGCGCAGACGGATGGCGCGACCAGCAATATGGGTTGGTTCGCGATGCGGGACTGCCTGGCCGTGCTGCGAGATGAAAAACCTGCCTACCCGGTTGGGTAAGCAGGACAAACAATTAAATGTTACCACTCAGTCATGTCATTGCGAGCGAGCGTTCCGCAGCGAGTGTGACAATCTCCTGGCTGGATCGGGGATTGCCACGTACCCAAGTGCGGGCATGATATCGGGGCTTCGCCGAGCACGCTCCTCCTAATGACATAGTTGGCGGGGCTGACATGAAGGAACGCTACGCGTGCCACGTACCCAAATGCGGGCATGATATCGGGGCTTCGCCGAGCACGCTCCTCCTAATGACATAATTGGCGGGGCTGACGCGAAGGAAGATTGCCACGTCGGGGAGAGCACCCTCCTCGCAATGACAATTTCGCGTGGTGTTCTTTGCCATTGAACAACAGTGATTTTCTGTTGTGGAATCACTCGCAATCCCGTGCAGTGATCGGGACCATGACAATTACGCGCAATATGTTCTTTGCCATTGAACAACAGTGATTCTCTGTTGTAGAACCACTCGCAATAACAATTACACCCACTGCTGTCTTTTCGAAGCGGTGATTCGGTACAACCGTTGCCTGACCAATAAAATCATTCTTTTGGAGGAACTATGAATAAAACTGATGTTTTAGAAAAAATTAAAGAACTGGGCCTGCTGGCTGTAATCCGCGGCCCATCCCCTGAATTGACAGTCAAAATGGTGGAAGCACTGGTGGCTGGCGGCGTTTTGGGGATTGAGATTACCTACAGCACCCCCAATGCGGAAGAAGTGGTGCGCACACTTTCTGCGAAATTTGGCGACAGCATCGTTCTGGGTATGGGAACACTGACCAGCCCCGAGCAGGCTATTTCGGCCAAGGCGGCGGGCGCAAGCTATCTGGTTAGCCCAATTTGTGAAGAAAACCTGATCAGGGCCATGGTTGCCAGTGGATTAGCGACGATGGCTGGCGTGCTGACCCCGACTGAGCTTTTCCAGGCTTATAAGCTGGGTGCAGATGTAATGAAGATCTTCCCCGGTTCACTGGGAGGCCCCGCCTACATCAAAGCGCTGAAAGGCCCCTTCCCGTATATCCCGATGATGCCGACTGGCGGCGTGAACGCTGGAAATGTGGCCGAATGGTTCGCGACAGGTGTTGTGGCCGTGGGTGCAGGCAGTGAGCTTTGCCCGCCGCAGCTGGCAAAAGAAGGAAAATTTGACGAAATATCCAAACGAGCCGCCGAGTTCGTACAAGTTGTAAAAGCTGCAAGGGTTTAGGTACCCGATTTTAGGAGAAAATAGATGAATACTTTAAATGAAGTGAATGAAACAACATACCCGGTCGTGAAAAAGTCGGTCCCCACTTTTTATTTTATTGGGGTGACTACCGGCAAATCATCGATCATGAAAGTTTTTCCGTTATGGATGAAGGTGCTGGGGCGGGAAGATGTGGTCATGGAAGGCATGGATCGTAAAATTCATGATGACCCCGAAGAATACCGCAAAGCCGTGGCGCAGATCAAATACGATCCGCTTTCAGTCGGCGCGCTGGTAACCACTCACAAAATTGACCTGCTGACAGCGGCGCGTGATATGTTCGATTATCTGGACCCTTACGCCATGCTGACCGATGAAGTTTCCAGCATCTCCAAGCTGGATGGCCGGTTGGAAGGTCACGCCAAGGACCCGCTCACGTCCGGCGCCAGCCTGGATGCGATCATCGAAAAAGATTATTTTGGTAAGACGCAGGGTGAGGTGCTGTGTTTTGGCGCAGGCGGGTCGGCCATAGCCACACTGCTGCACCTGATCAATAAGAAGGACAAGGCCGACCGGCCTCGCAAGTTTACACTCGTAAATCGCAGCCAGGGGCGGCTGGATCATGCCAGAGAGATGGTAGCCGAGGTGGAGACCGATATTGAGATTGAGTATATCTGCAACTCGGACGCGCTGGTCAATGACAGGATCATGGAGCAGTTCCCGCCGTACAGCATCATCATCAATGCGACCGGCATGGGCAAGGATACGCCCGGTTCGCCGATCACATGGGAAGGCAAATTCCCAATGAACAGCCTGTCATGGGAATTCAACTATCGCGGCGAGCTAGACTTCCTGGCTCAATCGCTGGCGCAGGTGGAAAGCCGAAAGATAAAAGTGGAAGACGGCTGGTTGTATTTTGTGCACGGTTGGACGCAAGTTGTGGCCCAGGTGCTGCACTTTGACCTGACCCCGGCCGTATTTGAGCAGTTGAACCAGGCTGCCTCCACCGTGCGAGGCAAGTAAAGCCCTGACCGGCGCGCAGACCGCATTTACGGTCTGTGCGCCGTGTTTGAATAAAAGCGCTTGAAGGTGAAAAAGGCTGGTGGACAATGATCCTAACTACAAAAGAAATTGCGAATATGATCGATCTCTCCTGCGTTCGGACGATTTCCAACCGGGCGGATATTGATGAAATGGCCGCCGCCGCATGTAGTTACGGTTTCGGACAGGTTTCGGTATTGCAGAGCTTCATCCCAACCACAGTAGCGCTGCTCAAGGGCACGCCGGATGTACACATCGTTGGCAACGTCAGTTTCCCGACCGGTTCCGATTCAACAGCGATCAAGACTGCCCAGGCAAAAGAGATGCTGGCGGCCGGCTGCCATGAGATCGATATGGTTATGAATATTGGCAAACTACGCTCGGGTGAATTGGATGAGGTGGAAGCTGATGTGCGCGCCGTGATCGAGATTGTGCAGCCTATACCGGTCAAGGTGATTATTGAGATCATGTATTTAACGCGCGAAGAAACACAGCAGGCTTGTGAAATTTGCGTGCGCAGCGGTGCAAGCTTTGTAAAAACCGGAACCGGTTGGGCCGAAAAAGGGACCACATTGGCTGACGTGGCCCTGGTCAAATCCATCGTGGGAGATCGGATCAAGATCAAAGCATCCGGCGGCATTCGTGATCTGGATACGCTGCTGGGTATGTACCGGCTGGGGGCCAGGCGCTTTGGGTTCAATCTCAGGAGCGGCAAATTGATTCTGGATGACTGCATCGCCAGAGGCGGAAGCATAAGCTTTTAATTCCAACTGACCCCGTCTGCGGGCCAGCTGCATAGAATGGACAAGAGCATGGCAAAAAAAATCATCTCGTTTGACCTGGGAACGGGCGGCAACAAAGCCTCGCTGTACGATGTGGACGGCAACTGTCTGGCAAGCGCCTTTGTACCTTACGATACGTACTATCCACAAGTGGGCTGGCATGAGCAAGCCCCCAGCGATTGGTGGAAGGCAGTGGTGGAGAGCACCCGCAAGCTGCTGCAGATCAGCGGCGAAAATAAGGAAAATATCAGCTGCCTGGCAATCTCAGGGCACAGCCTGGGCGCTGTGCCGGTGGACAGTGATGGTCAGCTCTTACGGGCGGCGACCCCCATCTGGTCAGATATCCGCGCCCAGGATGAGGTACAGGACTTTTTTACGCGGATAAATCAGGATGAATGGTACCAAACCACAGGCAATGGATTCCCGGCAGCCTGCTATACGATCTTTAAGGTGATGTGGTATCGCAAGCACGAACCGGAAATGTTCGGCCGGATTCATAAAATTTTGGGGACCAAGGATTACATAAATTTCAAGTTGACCGGGGTTCTAAAAACGGATTATTCGTATGCGTCGGGCAGCGGAATTTATGACTTAATAAAGTGGGCCTATCACCCGCAATTTATGGCTGCCAGCGGAATTCAGGCTGAGCTTTTTCCAGAAATTGTGCCCTCCACTTTTGTGCTGGGCGGGCTGACCCAGGAAGCCGCTGACCTGATGGGGCTGAACCCGTCGGTCCAGGTGATGTGCGGCGGGGTGGATAACTCTTGCATGGCCTTGGGAGCCAAGAACATCAAGGATGGTCGAGTGTATACCTCGCTGGGTTCATCGGCCTGGATTGCTGTTTCATCGGCCCAGCCAGTGATCGACACGCTGGCGAAACCCTTTGTGTTCGCGCATATCATCCCAAATATGTTCACATCCGCTGTGAGCATTTTCTCGGCGGGATCGTCTTTTGCATGGGTAAGAGATAATATCTGTGCTGATTTAAAGCTGCAGGCGACAGCCGAAAATAAGGATGTCTATGATCTGATGACGGCGCTGGCTGCCCAAGCCCCATTGGGGGCAAACAAGCTGCTTTTTAACCCAAGCCTGGCGGGAGGCACCTCACAGGATCGCAGTGTCCATATACGCGGCGCATACATGGGGCTTGATCTGAAACACGGAAAAGCTGACCTGGTACGGGCCGCGATGGAAGGCGTGGCCATGAATTTGCGTCTCAGGCTGGATGTGCTCCGAAAATACTGCCAGGTGCAGGATGAGATTCTGCTGGTGGGCGGGGGCAGCAAGAGCGCGCTGAACCGGCGCATCTTTGCTGATGTTTACAATACCCCGATCTTGAAGACCAATATCGATCAGGATGCGGGCGCGTTGGGTGCGGCGGCGATTGCTGCAGTGGGCAGCGGTCTTTGGGCGGATTTCGATAGGATCGATGAAATTCATAAAACCGTGGAAATCGTTATGCCAGATCCCGAAAATAACCGTAAATATGAAAAGCTGCTGATTGCATTTGAGTTCGCTTCGAACTGTCAGGCCGCGATTAGTGATCAATTGCGGAGCATTGAGCTATAGCCGGCGGGATAGTTGGGGTGAAGGCTGCTGATTGAGAGAGGTTTCACCTATAAGAGGTGATATTGGACACTATTGACAGGTGACAATAGTTTTTCTATAATAAGTTGTAATAACAGGATTACAATATCGCGTTATTTTGTAATAGCAGCTAAAGGTTTCGACAAGATCGGAACAAGCCGGGATTAATCTACTTGTCTTTTTAAAGTTGTAAGTGTTGATGTCGAAATATCAACCAGCCAAGTAGTGATCCGAATTAAATGAATAAAATCTTGTATCGTTCAAAAAAAATAGCGAAAGGACAAAATAATGAAAATCGGTTTGTTTACAGCAACGTACATGGATCAAAGTCTCGAAGAAGTCTGCAAGCTCGCAACTGGGGCGGGTTACCAGGCGGTGGAGATACCGGCTTTCGCAGGTAACCCCCACTTGGATATTGAAGAGATAATAAAGGGCAGCCAGGCCAGGGAACTGAAGAAAAAGATCAATGATTACGGACTGATCATTTCTGCGCTTGCCAACCATCCTGAAGGGCAAATTGTGGGAGGCCCTTATGGCAAAGATACTGATTTTATCTGCCCGGGCACCAAGGAAGAAAAGGTAAAGTTTGGAAGCGAGCGCATGATCAAAACAGCCCAAGCCGCCAACGCGTTGGAAGTGCCGGTGGTGACCGGTTTTGTGGGCTGTGAAAATTTCGGAAGGTTTTTCCCGTGGCCTTACTCCAAAGGTTGGTCTGAGATGGAAATGGATTTCGTGGAGAACTGGGGAAAAATCCTGGATAAGTTCGCTGAATATGGCGTCAAGTTTGCGCACGAACCGCATCCGAATCAACTGATCTATAACACTGAAACCGCTCTCAAAAGCATTGAGTTGATGGGTGGGCGCAAGGAATGGGGATTCAACTTCGACCCCGCCAACCTGGTCTACCTGGGAATTGATGTAGAAAACTTTATAGACGCGCTGGGTAGTCGAATATTCCACGTTCACGCCAAGGATGGCGAACTGGTAGCGCACAATGTCAAACGCTCCGGGGTCATCCCGCAGGGTGATTGGCAGCGTTTGGATAGAGGTTTCCGGTTCCGCATTCCGGGCTGGGGTTCCGTACCGTGGAAGAAAGTAATCACTGAGCTTTCGATGATCGGCTACGACTACGTGATGAGCTACGAGCACGAAGATGTGACAATGAGCAGGCAGGATGGAATCACAAAAACCATCGCTTATTTGAAACCGCTGTTAATTGAAAAACCGTACGAAGGACGACACGACGTTTTGTTTAATTGATATTTATTGCAAATTGACGAGGAGTGGTTGCCATGGCGAATACAATGAAAGCCGCGGTTTTTGAAAAACCGGGAGTTATCAAGATTAAGCAGGTGCCGGTACCTGTGATCAGTGACAATCAGGTCTTGATCAAAGTGAAATATACCGGAATTTGTGGCACAGACTGGAGCATTTATAACGGTTGGTATTCGGCAGATAAACTGCCAATGATCCCAGGGCATGAGTTCTCGGGGGTGATTACGCAGGTTGGCAAGAACGCCAAAGGTTTGAAGGAAGGCGACCGGGTCACCGCAGACATCAACATGGCCTGCGGAACCTGTTTCTACTGTCTGCGTGGTGAAAAGCTGCTGTGCAATGAATTTACACAGCTTGGTATTCACCAGGACGGAACCTTTGCTGAGTATGTTAAAGCGCCCTGGTCACAGGTGCACATCCTACCAGAAAATCTGAGCTTTGAAGCCGGCGCGTTCATTGAGCCGGTATCGTGCGTGATCCATGCCGCGAAAGCGATGAATGCCAGGCTGGCAAGCAGTGTAGCGATCATCGGCTGTGGGCTGGGCGTCCTGCACGCCCGCATGGCAGTTTTGCGAGCCTGCACGCCGGTCATCGTGATCGGCAACAACGCCAAACGATTGAGCATCGCCAAGCAAATGGGTGCTGATTACATTATCGATATCAATCAGACCGAAGACCCGGTGGCGGAGGTTATCAAGCTGACCAATGGGCGCGGCGCCGATTATGTCATCGAAGCAGTTGGCACAGCTGAGACCTATGAGCAGGCTTTTAAGATGCTGCGGCGCGGCGGCACCCTTTCCGCCTTTGGCATTATGGGCGAGCAGGATACGATGCAGGTGCGGCCCTTTGAATTTGTACTGGGCGAGAAAAAAGTCACCGGCTCGTGCGCCGGGGTTGGCAGCGACTGGCCGGATGCTATGAATCTGATCTCAAGCGGGCGCATTAATCCTGAGCCCCTTTTCTCGATGAAGGTGCCGCTGGAAGACCTTGAGTGGGCGCTGCATGAACTCCGCAGGGACCCGAATATCTTTAAGGTTTTTGTGTCGACTGAAATCACTGAGCGCGAAATCCTTTAATACAATTGAGTGTAACTTGCTATTGGCGTTTGGACCTATCCCCCCCGGCCCCCTTCCCGAAAAACGGGAAGGGGGAGCAAAACAACCCTGAAACAGGTTTTTTTTAATTGGGAAGAAAATATGACTTGGAGACAAAGGTTGCTTGAGCAGCCAGCGTGCGCGGGTGTTGATAGGATAGTAAGGTGTACGGTACGACCTTGTAATCTAAAATGAAAGTACAGCCTGTCGCAGGGCAGGCTGCACTTTCAACCCAATGGAGTTGAAGACGGTGAAAATTAGCGCTATTGAACACATCGCCATAAATGTAAGCGACATTCAGAAATCAATTGATTTTTACGGGAGCATACTCGGTTTCACGAGGCTGCAATCGGTGGATCGTGGTGACTCGATCATTCATTATTACCAACTCCCAAACAGTGCGCGCCTGGAGCTTTTTGAATATAAAAAGCCCGGTGTAAACCAGACGCGCGAAGTCAGCGAAGTTGGGCTGAAGCACCTGGCTTTCCAGGTGGAAGATGTGGCGGCCCATGAAAAGGAATTGCGAGCCGCAGGGGTTGAGATCACCCTTTCAACCTGTGAGCTGCCGGACCTGGGCACACGCGTGCTGCTTTTTCTTGACCCAAACGGCGTCACACTTGAATTTTGCGAAAAATTATGACAGTTTTACAATTATGGCAATCGAATTTTCTTAATCAGTAGGTTACCCGCTCAACAAGACATACTCTGGAGTAAAAAATAATAATGGACAATCGAGAAATTCTACTTTCGCCGATCAAGGTGGGAACTCGCACCAGCGTGAACCGCTTCTTCAGCCAGGCCATGGAATGCACTGACGCAGATACGGATGGTAATCCATCCGACCTGACTTATCAGCGCTATGAGAACCTGTTCAAGGGTGAAGCCGGGATCGTCAGCCTGGAAGCGATCACCATCACGGATAAGAACCGTTCACGCTTGAACCAGATGTTTATCATGCCCAAGAACCAGCCGGCTCTGACCCGCTTTGTTGGGCATTTAAAAGAAATCAACCCAAACACACTCTTTATCTTTCAATTGACGCATTCGGGTGAACTGAGCAACCCGGAATTTTCAAAACGTCTTTCGGTAAAGCCCCTGCCCGGTTTCTCCGCCGACATTTTCTCGGAAGATGAATTTGAAAAAATAATGGCTGATTTTGTGCTGGCAGCCCGGATTGCCTATGACTCTGGCGCGGATGGCATTGATATGAAATTCTGCCATGGCTATCTGGGCTCGCAGATTCTGCGCCCCTACAACACCCGCAAATGGAAGTACGGCGGCGCATGGGAAAACCGGCGGCAGTTTGCTTTTGACCTGTACGAGCGCATCCAGAAAGCAGTTCCAGACAAGAACTTCCTGATCGGGTCAAAAATCTCGGTCTGGGAAGGCTTTCCCGGCGGATTTGGCACAGCCGGGCCAGACACTCCGGTGATTGACCTGAGCGAACCGATCGATTTGATTAAAGGGCTGGAAGAACGCGGGGCACAGTATTTTGTACAGTCCGCGGGCAGCCCGTCGATCACCATCAGCTTGACGCAGGCCGATAAAGATCATCCCTATTTTGCATATCTGCACCAGTATTTTGCCAAGGTTTTCAGAGATAACCTGAAACCAGAGACCGTGGTTGTTGGCTCGAATTACTCGGTGTTTGGCAAGGGGAAGAATAAGCTGCAGGCGGTCACTCCCGAAGATAGCTCTTTATTATCCTACGGTGCGCAGAATGTGGCCCGGGGTTATACCGATATGGTGGCTCTTGGCCGCCAATCTTTTGCGGATCCATTATTGGCGTTGAAGCTGCGTGAAGGGCGCGAGGATGAGATCAACTATTGCACTTCGTGTGATAACTGCCTCGAACTGCTTATCCAGCAAAGTCCTATCGGTTGTGCCACCTACAATAAGTTTTACACCAAGGTTTTGGTAGAGACACGCCGGGAAAAGGGACGGCTCAAAGTAGATCACACATAACCGGGTCATTTTCTTTTTCTGCTTTTGTGCCCCTCTCCGAACGTCGGAGAGGGGTATGGGTTCGCATTTTTTTAATTTGTGGTTTTATAGTACCCTACCAGTTATGGGCTCATACAATCCTGGCTCTTGACCAGGCGCCAGGAGTACAAAGAATATCTTTTTTAGGGGAAAGACTTGTCACTGCGGGTGTGTAATCGCCAGGTAGAATCTGTATTCGCTACACTATGGGATCATACAAACTCCGGCTCTCGCAAAGGCCAATCCCGGTCAGATAAATGGGTTCCGGAACCAGGTAAACTATCCACGCATTTCGTCTGAGCATGGCCAATCTGCAGATGAACGGACAACGCGCGAGATCGGGCAGCCTGATTCTGGGCACGCGCCCATGCGGGTAGAGCGCCCGGCCAGCCGCCAGACCCAACAGCAGAATATCGAATAAGGGGAAGAGGAGCGATTGCAGGCCATTCCGCAGCGAGTGCGTTTCTCAATATTGGCCTGGCCGACCGTAAAAGAGGTCGGTCGCTTCATTTAATAATATATTTACCAGCAGTGAGTTTCTGGTAAAAAGCGCGTGATTCTGACAGAGCTGTTTGCGGTTGGCTGGAACATTTTTGCTAACTTTAAAACAATCACTGGCGCGCACTTTTACCACGAAAAACACGAAACACACGAACAAAAAAAACGGTTCTTTGGGAATCTCCGAGGTGACTGCCATATGTGGTGGCAAAATTTCAGGATTTCGGCAAATTACCCCCCACTATTGGGAGGCTCCACGGCAAATCCCAGAGAGCCAAAAAAACCAAAAGCTCTTTTCGTGTGTTTCGTGTCTTTCGAGGTTGGTCATTTACAACTGATACAGGTGGCATCCTGCTGACTGCCGGCGAACCCACGCGCTGGAAAGGTGCGCTGACCGTCAGTCAGGATTATTCGATCGCAGTCAAATCGCTATCCAAGCAGGCGCTGGATCTGACATTGCTGCTGGCTATCCCGGCCATCGGATCGACGCCGTATGTGCCGGTCACAGCGCAGGTGTGCCAGATGCTGCAAGAAATGGCAAACCAGGCTCTTTCGATCAGCTTTTCGATGGAAGCCAACACGCCTTTCGATGAATTTGTCACCGGTGAAACAGGCCTGGGCTGCACGTTAACCTTCAAAGGCAGCGGGGCGAATTTGCCGGAAGAGGGCGCAATTTACACGAACTTGAGAAATGGGTTCCCAGGTTTTAGCGAGCTGCCGGCTTACCAGGCTTCTGGTCCCAGCGGTGAGGCCTTCGCCCTGAAGCGCGACTCGGCGGTGTTGCTGATCCTTGTCGGCTGGCTGCCTGACCCGGCTGCAAACTGCCCGGCGGACCAACCTAGCTCTGCCTGCGATCTGCAGCCAGAGCAAAAGCTGTATACCATCACGATCCAAGCCGCCATGAAATAAAATATGGGCAACCTGGTGGTTTTTTGTGGATATTTATCGGGAAGATCACCCGATAAATATCCACGGGGCGAGTTAGTCCCGATTCCAGCCTGGCGCGCGAACTTCAGGCTCACATGGTAAAATTATTTTAGATCGACAGTTTGTCCCTGGCACGCATGCGCCTCCGCGTAACCTCATTCACAAAAAACAAGGAGAATTTCAATGCAACCCATAATGAAAAGCCTGAGCAATAAAAAACCCGGCATGCACGTCACGACGGATGTGCGGGCGGGGTTCGATGATCACGGAGAGGAAAACGAGATCAATCTGGTCCCCGTCCCTGACTATGAAGCATTTCCAAATCTGAACCATATTTTGCAAAAAACAGATGGTTTTTCAACACCATATTTCCAAAATCTTAATTATATGCTAAAAAAACGCCAAAAATAGCCCGTTTATTGGCAAATGGAAAAATATAAATAATTTAAATCCTCAAATTTGAAATTGCTGATGACTATGGGCCAACATCCAAGTACACGCCCGCGTACAAGCCCATACCTGTCGTGCAGCTGCCAGCGCCTGTGATAAAGTTACGGTGGTCTAGCCGGTAAGTTACTACCGGTGTTGGATAATAAACGAGCTGCCAGCAATCAACTTGCGAATTGCACCTGTTTTTTTCTGTGCAGAACCTTTTTTACTATGTGCTCGCCGATGGATTGCATTTGCCAGGCTGATCGGGTCCCCATTAGCCCTGTCAAATCGTCGGCTTGTGCGTACAATCAAAGGGCTGCTCTCCACAAAAGGAACGGGTTTGTTTATTGCATTGTTCCCAATTGCCTGAATGGGGCTGACTGGACTACCAGTCCACAAGAATAAAAGGAGGATTGGCGGGAGGTGTAAATCAACAGCGTTTATGTCACATTTTTGTTACGCGCGTCTGATATGATGAATACACGTCCCCGGCGTACATCCGCCACAAGGTAGCGCCCACTTTCTCAAATCCTCTTGTCAATCAATCGAGGAGCAAAACATGAACACATCAAAAGAGAATGAACAGAAACCAAGCGCTGCCAGAAGCTCAGGGAAATGCGACAATCAGACTGATTAGGGGTGAACCTGGATAAGCCCGACACACTGTTCACGATAGCACTTCATTGTTAATAATCTGAGTTACCGTTTTTTTGCGTGGAAACCAACGATGCCAGGGTCGATCAAGTCAAATAACAATCGACGCAAACATAGCGCTGGGCAGTGCGTTACAATCAAAAGGTCCGCTCCTCGTGTGAGGAGCGGACCTTTTGATTGTCAGTGGTTTTCCCAGTTGCCAGAGCGGCACGATAGGGCAGGCTAATCCAAAAGAATAAAAGGGGGATTAGTGGAATTTTGGCAGGAAAATCTTCCGACACCCCACCCCCATATGCAGGGAAACCATGAGGCAGCGCCTGGAACTTTCAAACCATCCCATATGCTGAGAAATTGGGGTGCAGAGTTCGTATTTGATCTCGTTTCTGGCATCAAATGGTGAAATGACTTAACCGACCAGTATTCTACTTCCTCCAGTTTGTGTAAAGCACCAGCCCTGTATGTGAAATTTATCACGATTATGTATTATAATAATTACAAGTCTCAGGCGTGTATTCGTTGCAAGGCAGCGCACACTTCCCGCATTCTGTTGTCAAGCAAGCAAGGAGTAACGCATGAACACCTCGAACCAGAAACTTACCAGCGGGCACCAGCCCGGTATGGCCGTCGCGACGGATGTTAAGGCCGGCGTGGACAGCTGTCAAGGCGCAATACCGATGAGAAGATTGACAAAGTCCCCCGAATATCTGGCAATGAGAAACGCGAAAATGCTGGAAAGAGCAGCCTTCATGAAAAGCCTCAATCCAGAAACACCAACTGAAACTGGTACTGAAACACCCATTGCTTAACTGGTTTGGTCAGGTAAGCCGATCACTAAGTTAACTATTTAAGGCACGCCTTGTAAGCAGCGATGTCAGAGCTGACCAAACCCAAAGTCGGGACCCCTTGGTCCCGCTGAAGCGCTATGGATTTCAGATTTCAAAAAAGCCCGCTCCCAAAAAGGTGCGGACTTTTTTGTTGAGTGGCGGTATTGCCGAAGGCGAGGGCTGCCGGAACTGACAGGTTGCGAAGGAGCGTACTGCTGATGGTGCGGGAAGCTCCCATCCAGACCTGGCAGCGTTTTGGGCAGGGTCGGGAGATCGCCACGGCCGCGAATAGCAGGGACGCGGCCTCGCGATGACACTTGGTGTGGAGTGGACTGGCTGGCCGTATCTCTGGATGATAATGTGATCAGCCCGCAGGGCTTGCAAGGCTTGAGCAGATGGCTTCAGCCCTGCGGACTGCCTCAGGACGTGCAACGTCGGCTGAAGCCGACTACTACGAGTACGAGTAACATAATTGGCTGGTATTTACTCACGGGGAGTTCTCCCCAAAAGCCAAAAAGATTTTTTTTATGGTGTTTTGGAACGCGTTCCGCGTTCCAAAACACCACCTGCGGAGCAAACCATCGATTCATGTTCACCTACGCGGCAAAATCAAGCTGTTTTGGTCTCGAAGTGAATATCCGGTGAGTAAATACATTGGCTGTGGTGTTGCGATGGCGGGGGACTCTCGCGTAACCATGATTGTGTTTCAGGCAGGGTCGGGAGATCGCCACAGCAGCGAATAGCAGGGGCGCGGCCTCGCGATGACACTTGATGTGGGCACTCTCATCAGTACAGATGCCAATGAGGCCAACACTTTTACATACAGTCTAGTGGGTAGCCTTATGCTTTTGGAATTTTCGCTCCACCAAACCCCTGGCGCGCGAAGAACGCGATAACCTGCGCCCGATTATCCATATTCAAACGCTTCAGAATTAACGACATGTGATACTTGATTGTGCGCTCACTCAAATTGAGTGTTTCGCCTATCTCTTCATACGATTTACCCTGCACCACCAGCGTTAGCACCTGCACCTGGCGTTCAGTCAAATTAGTAGAATTAGCCCAATTCTCCAATGCAACCTCGCTTTCTGCAGGCTCTGACTGATTTGCTGAATGCTTTGCAAGACGGGCAAACTCGACCAGGACTTTCTCGCCCAATCCTTTGGAAAAAGTCAGCTCGCCTTCCGCCAGACTGCGAAATCGTTCCAGAAATTCTTCCGAACGAGAGCGTTTGAGCAAATAGCCCGAAGCACCACTCTTGATGGCCTCAAAAAGGTGCTCGTCCTCATCCGAGATCGAAAGAATGATAATTTTAATCTCGGGCAGCTCAGCCTTGATCAAGCGTGTTGCTGCCAGTCCATCGCAGATCGGCATCTCGATATCCATCAGAATTACATCCGGGTGCAGTTCACGCGCCATTTCAAATGCGGTCAATCCGTCTGAGGCTTCTCCAATAACCTCAATGTGATGCGCAGTTAGCAAACTGGCAACACCTTTTCGAAAAAGCGAGTGGTCGTCGACCAACAAGACTCTCATGGGTTCTCTCCTGGAATAATTGCGCGCAGCGGAACACGGATGATAATGCGGGTGCCCTGCCCTGGTTCAGACTGCACGCGAAACTCGCCTCCGGCCAACAGAGCTCGCTCTTGCATAAAGCCAAGACCAAAGTGGGACCTTTCTTCGGTACCATCCGTTGGCAGGAAACCTTTCCCATCATCCAGCATGACAATCTCAGCCTGGCTGGGGACTGGGCTTTGTGAGATTACCATACGCACAGTGCTGGCGCTGGCGTGTTTGGCTATATTGTTCAGCGACTCCTGCAGTATGTTTAATAGCTGGGTGCTGACGTTGCTGTCAAAACCGCGCTGCTTGATGGTCGGATCAATTTCTTGCGCCACGCGGATATTGTAATTTTGTTCGAAGCGTGCGATTTGCCGGTCCAGACTTGGAAAGAAACGCCGTTCGATTTGCCCGGGGGATTTTAGTTCACGAATGGTATCGCGCAGCTCCAACTGCGAGCTCAAGGCCACTTCTGCGATGGACGCCAGCAAAGCATCACTTGCACTCAGGTCCAAATCGCGCAGGTATTGGCGCGCAGCAGCGACCTGCATATTAAAGAAGCCCAAAACCTGTCCCAGGTTGTCGTGCAAATCCCGCGCCAGGCGTTCACGCACTTCCATAACGGCCAGCAAACGCTGCTGTTCAAAGACCTGGTTCTGGGCCATCTCCCTGGATGCCATTTCGGCTACCAAACGCTGGTTCAAAACCTCCAGGTGGTCCCTGGCTTCCTTTATCGCAATTTCGCGCAAGTGCAGATCGGTGGTATCGCGCAGAATAGTCATTCGCCCGCACAGGTGATTACGCCAATCATAGAGCGGGGTGATACTCAAGGAATAATACAGCGGTGCATCCGGCGGCCCAAATTGTAATACTTCCTGTAAATCCCAGGAATTCTGGTACTTGCGCAGCATCTCCACCTCATGCGGGATGAGCTGCTGCAAAGAACAACCCAGCGCCTGAACTCGAGTGAGGCCCAGAAAGCTGAGCGCTGCACGGTTGAGATCGATCACCCGGTCGCGCATATCCAGGATGGCGACCGGGTCCGGCATATATTCAAGCGCTTTGGTGCGCGAAACAGTGCTCAAACCCAGCATCCAGTTGCTCATAAATCCCCAAAAAAATATAATGGACATCAGGGTCAGCCCGGGCAGGGTCAGGTCCAGCGTTGGAATAGGACTGACGCCGCTCAGGTAGATCAGATTACCCATCAAAGGAAAGAGCGTACCAGATAGCAGAATGGCGGCCTGTTTGCGCTGAATTCCGCGCGTACTGCGGAATTTTTTGGCAAAACAAAAGATACTGAACGCAAGCGCCAGGTAATAGAAGCCGAGGTAAAACCAGAAAAATGCTCCATAGCGGAAGCTTAGCAAGGAAATTCCAGAATAAATACTGGGCTGGACATCGATCCAGATCAAGTGATGGGCTTCGTTGGTCCATGCCAAAAGCGCACCCGTCAGGGGCATCAGAGCAACCAATATGCGATTGCGGCGGGTCAACCAGCGCGCGTATCCGGCATAAGCCATCGTCAGGCTGATTAACCCAACAAACAGAATGCCGGCTCCCAGGAATTGAAATTTTGCCCAAAAAACGCGCACACCAAAATCGAGGGTGCCAGTGGCCGCCCCAAAGCCGAACAGCCAGAGCGCATTCCCGAAGAGCATCAGTGCAGGGGGTGTATCTACTTGAGCGCGTTGCAGCCAGGCAAACAGGGCCAGCATGCCAACTAATCAACTGAGGGACAGACATGCCAGGGATACCAGATTCATGTGCCAAACTATTGACATTTAATGATTCGACCTTTGTTGTTCATTAGTTACTACTCAGCTATTCGCTAAATCTATCATTGCGAGTGAGCGTGCTTTCCGCGAACGTGGCACGCGTAGCGTTCCTTAGCGTGGTGAAGATTACCACGCCGCCGCCCACAAGTTCGATTTGCTTAGCAAATCGTGCCTACTTCGGAAACCCAAGTGCGGCGGCTCCTAATAACATGATTGGCGGGGCTGACATGAAGGAACGCTACGCGTGCCACGTACCCAAAAGCGGGCATGATATCGCGGCTTCGCCGAGAAGGCTCCTCCTAATGACATAATTGGCGGGGCTGACATGAAGGAAGATTGCC
>CAYWXS010000103.1:0-22851 GCA_964462245.1 uncultured Anaerolinea sp. | reverse complement strand
CCGCCTTCCAGGTCGGCAATGCGCTGTTCGAGCACATCGGTGGTGGGGTTCATCAAGCGCGTATAAATGTTGCCCAGTTCTTTCAGCGCAAACAGGTTGGCAGCATGTTCGGTGCTCTTGAACTGGTAGCTGGTGGTCTGATAGAGCGGTACAGCGCGGCTGCCGGTGGTGGGGTCCGGGCTGTAACCGGAGTGCAGCTGGCGGGTGGCGAAACCATACTTGCGAGATTGAGCAGACATGCAAACATCCTCCTGAGATGGGTTGAAAAGCTGCCCTTAAACAGAAAAAATACTCCTTCTGAAAGAATAAGAAGAAGTATCCGCAGTCACCACATCCTCTCATCTTCCAGATCGTACTGCCGGAATTGGCACCTGCCGGAATTGGCACCTTGACAAAATAACTGTCAGGTTGTCGAGGCTTCGCAGGGCCGGTCCCTCCGCCTCTCTGGATAAGAGCTACTATTGAATTGTTAGTTGGCGGTTATATCACCGACAATTTGGAGTGTCAAGGGGGAGTTACGCGTAACTCTACGTAACAGAATTGAAACTTTACAGAAGCGCCTGTAAAGTTTCAATATTCCAGCCAGTCTGCATCTATTTGTGTGAATTTTCTTTCAATCCATATGCTGTTTTAAGGTATTTTGGCAATTGACGCCATGACAAGCGAATGTTCTTGTTCCATTTTTGCCAGAAGATTCTCGTATTGCGAATTGTGGCCGGACGCGATGGCGGTTTCAAGAGCCTTTGTTGCTGTACTTAATGCGTCTGCCCCGATGGTGCCAACCACCCCTTTGAGTGAGTGCACCAGGCGTTTGGTCAGTTCAATATCATTGCATAGCAAGGCAGTGCGGATTGCCAGTACATCCTGCTGATGATCGGCATGGAACAATAACAGCAAACGTCTGTAGAGGGTGTGGTTGTTGCCCAGGCGTGCCAATGCACTGTTTGAATTTAAAACTTCAGGGTATGGCTCTGGTTTTATTTTCAGAGGGTCTTGTGTACGCGATTCTGGGAGCGAATTCGATTGATCAAATTCCAGGTTTTGGCTAGCATCTGTCGCAATCCTTACAAACTGAGGGTGTACCCAGTGTAGTAAAACATTTGCGAGCTGATTCACATCGATGGGCTTGGAAACATAATCATTTAATCCAGCATTCAATGCTTTCTCTCTTGCGCCTTCCAGCGCGTCGGCGGTCATGGCAATGATCGGCAAATGGGCGGCATCAAAGCCTGGACCTTGTGCGCGGATGTGGGCAGTAGCCTGGTAACCATCCATGCCGGGCATCTGAATATCCATCAGGATTGCATCAAAATGCTGCTTGCCAGCCATTTCAACTGCATTCTCACCATCAACCGCAAGAGCAACCTCGAGACCCATGTTTTGCAGGATCTCCGTTGCCACCATCTGGTTTATTTCGTTATCTTCTGCCAACAGAATGTGTGCGCCGGTTATCTTTTCCAGTAAATAATTTTTCACAGGTTCGTCTTGTAACAATGGTTTGGGGGGTTCCCTGTGCGCAACTACTTTCATGATCAGATCAAAAAGATGTGAGCGGGTGATGGGCTTGATCAGAACTCCGTCCATCTCGCCTTTGTCATCCTGCTGCATCATTTCATCCGCACTGACCAGCAGGATGGCGGTTATGTGACTCAGCTGGGGATTATGCTTGATGTGCCGGATGGCTTGCAAGCCATCCATGCCAGGGGATAAATTCCAATCCATGAAGACCAGATCGTATGGCGTTGCCAGGGTCAGCCCATGTGAATCTGGTATGGATTGTGTCAAAAGTTCCAGCCCGGCTTCGGCCGAATGTGCGACTGTTACCTGACACGAGAAGGATACCAGTGCGCTGCGCAAGGCTTCCAGTGCTTCGGCATTGTCATCGACTACCAGCACGTGCCGCAGACCCAGTTCGGCTAAATTGGGCGAGAATTCGTTAATTATCCCGGGTTGGCGCGTCAATGGCAGCGTGAAAGTAAATACACTGCCCTGTCCCATCCGGCTCTCAACTTTTATTTCACCTCCCATCATTTCCACCAGCCGTTTGCTGATGGTCAGTCCCAGCCCAGAGCCGCCATATTTGCGACTGGTAGAAGAATCCGCCTGGGTGAAGGGTCGGAACAAACGGGTAATTTGATCTTCTGTCATGCCAATGCCGGTATCGCTTACTGAAAATTCGAACTGCATTTGTTCAGCATTTTGTTCGCGCACCGTGGTTTTGACGATGATTTGTCCCTGCTGGGTAAACTTGAGCGCATTGCCTACCAGGTTGAGGAGTATCTGGCCCAGGCGGGATGGGTCGCCGACTAACAGGCGCGGGATGTTGGGGGCGGTGTTAAAAACCAGTTCCAGACCCTTTTCCTGTGCTTTGTACGATACTGTACTTGATAGTCTATGCAAGACTTCATCCAGGTTGAAGTCTGTCAGTTCAATGTTCAGCATGCCTGATTCGATTTTTGAAAAATCGAGTATGTCATTGATCGTTGCCAGTAATATTTTGCTAGAAGCCTGGAGGTTAGCGGCGTAGCTGCGTTGTTTGGTGGTTAATTCTGTTTGCAGGATCAGTTGCGCCAGCCCTATCACGCCGTTCATGGGGGTTCGAATCTCATGGCTCATCATCGCCAGAAATTCGCTCTTGGCACGGTTGGCAGCCTCGGCCTGTTCTTTCGCTAAATTTAGTGCATCGGTGCGTTCATTAACCAGCTCTTCCAGATGGTCCCGATATTCCAACAATGCATCCTCTGCTTTTTTGCGTTGGGTGATGTCGCTGTATGCGATAACCAGCAAGCCATCTTCCAGCGGGAGAGGAACGGCCGTGACGCTCAACCAGGAGGTTTCGGTGGGGCTTTTCACGATACCCATCTCCATGTTTTCGATGGAACGATTTTCTTTTAGCGCCCGAACACTTGCAAACTCCTCAGGCGGCATAGGGGTAAGATCTGGTCGCACAATTTTCCATTCGGAAGCATCGATAGTGCGCTGTTTTTGTTCAACTTGTGATAATCCCAAGATCGATTCGGCTTCTTTGTTTGATTCTACAATCTGTCCGCTGCGATCTGAGATGGTGATACCTAACGGAAAGGCATTAAATAAGGTTTGATATTTGTCCAGTGCCAGGCGCAGTGCTACTTCGTCCTGTTTGCGCTCACTGATATCGCGTGCAATGGCCCACATACCGACCGGTTGGTTCTGAGCATCGTGGATCAGGACCGTATGAAGCTCTACTGGAAAGATCGAGCCGTCTTTTCTGCGGTACTCTTTTTCATAGATATCAGAATAACCGCGCGGCAGGATCTGATTTTTTACAATTTCAGATTCAAAGGCATGCCATTTTTCGGGGGTGATATCAAAATAGGTTAAATGGATCAGTTCATTTGCGGCATACCCGAGCATATTTCGATAAATCTCATTAAACTCCAAAATCCTGCCATCCATCGAAACATAGATAAATCCATCGATCATGCTCTCATGCAGGCTGCGGTATTTCTTTTCAGAGGCTTTTATTGCTTCTTCAGCTTGTTTGCGTTCCGAAATATCGCGAATGATGCCAGTGTAAAACTGACCGGCGGCAATTTTCCATTCCGATAAAGAAAGCTCCAGTGGGAATTTGCTCCCATCCCTGCGCAGCCCTTCCATTTCCATGGAACTGCCGATATAGAGCTTCTCTCCATCGATTAGTATCCGGGCCATGTCGGCCAGGTGTGTGCATGGATAACCTTTCGGCAGAAACAGAGTCATGGGTTGTCCATTGATTTCCATTTCACGGTAACCAAACATGCGTTCTGCGGCATTGTTCCAACCTATGGTGCAGCCCTGGCTATCGACTGAGATAATTGCATCGTTGGCGGATTGTGATACGGCCCGGTAACGTGCATCGCTATTTTTTAATGCTTCTTCCGCCTGTTTTCGTTCGGAGATATCACTGATCACAACACGGTAGGCCTGTGCGCCATTGACATCCTGGCCTATGCCCAACGCCACGCCCGCCCAAAAACGAGAGCCATCCTTGCGCCGCATATGCAGATCGCAGGTTTGTGGCTCACCCGTTGCGGAGAGATTTTTCCAATGCTGATAGTAGGTACTACGATCTTCACCTTGAATAAACATCAGGAAAGAATATTGAATCAACGCGCTGCGGGTCATCCCGAATAGATTGGTGGCAGTCAGGTTAGCCTCGAGTATCGCGTTTTTTTCGCTCAGAATTAAATAACCAACCGGCGCCATCTCGTATATGTCAAAGTAGCGTGCATGTGCGGCTTCCAGGTTGGCTTGGGTCTGGCGCAGTTCTTCATTCTGAAGCTCCAATTCAATCTGATGCACTCGCAGTTCGTGGATCAGGTTGGCTGTTTCGGACACATCCACCGGTCGAGCTGTTTGCTCCTGCTCAGCCAGTTCTGATTCTGCCTGATGTCGTAATGATCTAATTTCAGAATTGGGGCGGGGTTCAAGATTCTCAGATGGTTTATCTATTTTCTTTTGCATGGCACGATCCTTTCCGCGTTCAGTCTGGGTGCAATCGCATCCAACCTGGAAAAGGGTTTTTTCGGGATTAGGCAGATAACCATCCCTTTATGAATCAAGTTAATTTTCCTGGCTTTCTAATGCTGAATAAATTTGTTGACCCAGCCAGGGTAACGTAACTGTAAATCGGCTGCCTCTGCCAATGTTACTTTCAACCGATACGCTGCCACCATGCAGCTCTGCCAGACGTTGTACCAGCGCCAGTCCCAGGCCTGTGCCATTATATTGACGCGCGAGTCTGGCATCCAACTGCACAAAGGACTGGAATAAGCGCGTCTGATCTTCAGCCTTTATACCGATACCGGTATCCCATATAGTAATTTGAACCTGTCCAGTGTTTTGGTTTCCGAGCACCTGTATGCCAAAGCTGCCACCTGGTGGGGTAAACTTGATCGCATTGTTGAGCAGATGGAGAATGATTTGCTTCAAACGACGCTCGTCGGTCTGAAGCATGATCTGATTGGGTGTTATGGAAAAGCTGGCGTGCAAATTTTTAGCGAGAGCCGCTGCGGCTGATGTTTGCAGGCTTGCCTGGCAGATTTTAGCCAGCGAGCAGGCTGCTGTGGAAAGTTCTAACTCACCATTGATAAGCTTTGAGAGATCGAGGATATTATTAAGCAGTTCGAGCAGGCGTTGGCTGCTGTTGTAGATATGGTCGAGGTAGGTGTTTTGTTTCTCATTTAGCGGTCCGGCGGTCCGCATTTGTAGCGTTTCTGAAAGTCCCAAAACGCTTGTCAGTGGGGTACGTAGCTCATGGCTCATGATGGCCAGAAATTCATCTTTCAGCTGCATGACTTTTGCCAACTTGATATTGGCAGCTTGCAAATCGGCGGTGCGCTCTCCCACGCGCTGTTCCAGCAGAGTACGTGCTTCTTGCAGCGCCTGTTCTGCCTGCTTGCGTTCGGTGATGTCGCTCACACTACCAATGCGCGCGATAGCCCGCCCAGCCGAATCCCGCATCACAATAAATTGATCGTGAAACCAGTGATATCGCCCATCTTTGTGAAGGAATCGATAGTCCACCTGATAAGGTGCGGCCTGGGTGTCGAGCGTGGACAGGCTAATAACCCGATTAATCTCGGTCAGATCGTCAGGATGCATCAAACTTAACACCGCTTCAATGGGGAGGGTTTTCATCTCATCCGGAGAATAACCAGAAATCCGGGAGAAAACAGGGCTCAAATAATCATATGCATTGGTAAGTAAATTACGCTTGTAGGATGCATCCAGCGAATTCTCCAGCACTTCGCTCAAGCGCTGTTGTGTTTGGTTGCTTACCTCTTCGGCATGTTTACGATCAGAAATATCGATACAAGAACCGATAAACCCAAGGAAAACTCCATCCACGGTAAAGCGTGGGACCCCGTTATCCACTAACCAGCCATATTTGCCATTGTTTCGGCGTAAGCGATATTCCACCAAGAATTCCCGCCTGGCCTTGAATGCAGCCAGGTAAATATCCAGGCGTCGCTGGTAATCATCGGGGTGAACACCTTCAGCCCAGCCGTTGCCCAATTCCTGCTCTAGTGTGCGCCCGGTAAAATCGAGCCAGGGCTGGTTGAAATAATCACACGAGGCATGGGTGTTGGACTGCCAGATCAAAACTGGCGCGGTATTGGTCAGGTTTCGAAACCGCGATTCGCTTTCGATTAAGGCCTGCTCAACCTGTTTGCGTTGGCTGATATCACTGACCACAACTCGTTGTGCATTATCTCCATTAGCATCCGGACCAACACGCATTTCCACCTGGGCCCAAAAGTGAGAGCCATCTTTGCGTTTCAAGCGCAGCTCGCAAGCCTGAGGGGAACTCGTTTCAACGAGTTTTCTCCAATATTGGTGATAGATAATGCGGTCTTCGGCCAGAATAAAAAGAGGAAATGAACAATGCACCAACAAATCACGGGCCATCCCCAGCAGGTTGGCTGCCGTCAGGTTGGTCTCCACGATCATGCTTTTTTCAGAGAGAATCAAATAGCCGACCGGCGCCAGATCGTAAATATCAAAGTAGTGGGATTGCGAGGCTTGCAGTTCTATCTGCGTGCGGCGCAGCTCCTCGTTTTGCATCTCCAGTTCAATCTGATGTACTTGCAGTTCGTGGATCAGGCGCTGGGTTTCGGTCATGGCACCAGGTGGAGCAGGTTGTTTCTGCTCGCTCAGCTTTGCTTCTGCCTGGTGACGCAGTTCAATTGCAGCGTCTGTGGTAAATGGCTTTTTTTTCATAGAGTTACTCCCGGCCGGTACTGCGAAACCAGACATGGTTACAAGCTGGTTGCTCTTTCGGTGGTGGCTATGGCGTACATTTCGTCATCCCCGTCCAGCAGGGCCGTAGCAGTCAGCCAGACTTCGAGGGTCTGACCACTTTTGGTAATGCGCAGTATGCGATAGGGTTCCAGTGCTTGTCCACGGCTGAGTTGACGCACCATTGCCAGTGCTTCCTTGCGCTGCGTTTCGGGTACAAGATCGCGGATGTTTAGTGCCAGAGCTTCGGGCTCGCTCCAGCCATACATTTTTTCGGCGCCAGGGTTCCAGGCCAGGATGCGCCCGGATAAATCTTGGACCAGGATGGCATCGTGCGCATCGCGTACCACTGCGGCCAGGCGCCGCAGGCCTTCGGTTTCCTGGCGGGCTGCCTGGGCCTTTTTTAGCTCGCTAATTTCGGTAAAGTTAATCACTGCGCCTTCGATTACATTTTCGGAGGTGCGATAGGGCTGGATGCGCAGCAGGTACCACAACCCCGCGCGAGTCTGTACTTCAATGTCCCTGGGGATCAGGCTGTCCAAAACAGCGCGCACATCATCCAGCAGACGATCATAGCCCACCAGGCTGGAGGCAATATCCCCCACCGATCGTCCTATGTCACCTGGGATCAGGTTGATGATGGGGGTGATGGAAGTTGTGAAACGTTGAATGACAAGCTGATAGTTAACAAAGATGGTGCCCACACCTGTGCTGGACATCAGGTTACTCATATCATTGTTGACCCGCGAGAGATCCATTACCCTTTGCTGCAGTTCGGCGTTAACTGTGGAAAGTTCTTCGTTGACCGATTGCAATTCCTCTTTGGCGGTCTCCAGTTCTTCATTGGTGGATTGCAATTCTTCGTTGACCGACTGCATCTCTTCATTGGACGATTTCAGCTCTTCATTGGTGGTTTCCAGTTCCTCGTTGCTGTTCTGAATGTATTCATCCTTGTCGATCAGTTCTTGCTTCAAGGCTGTGATGCGCGCATCCACCTCTGCCGGATTGCTGGACAGAGCTGTGTTGAGACTGGCTTGTTCTGCTTCTGAGACTTCTTCCAGGATGATCATGAAAAGGTTGGGAGCAGCTTCTGAAGCGCTGCCGGCTGCCACTGGCTGGACGATCAGGTTGACTGTGCTGAAATCGCCATTGGTTTTCACTCGCAGCCCAGACTGAGTGACTAGCTCGTGATGGGTTGCGGCTTTGTGCAGGGCTGTGATTAATGCCGAGCGTAAGCCTTCGCGGGCCAGCTTTAGAATATTCGTCAGTCCATCTGGATCACCCTGGGCTGGTTCCAGGTAGCGCCCGCTGCGGCCATGCAGATATTGGATTTCTCCGCGATCATTGACCAGGATGCTGGTAGGTGCGTACTTGCGCAGTAAGATACGCTCGGTTAACTCGCGTAGGGGCAGTTTGTTTTCAGCGCTAAGGGGTTGTGCGGGTAGGCGTATTGCGCTCATGGTTTCTCCTGTAAGACTGGCTGCGGCGCGGGTAATGGCGAGAGGATTGAAGTTTTCGATTATCGGGTGATAATGACTGCTGCTCTCTGGTTTGCGTTGGTAGAGCTTGGCTTTGCGATCCAGGGAGGTAAACAAGTTTAAGAAATTGCCGAAACTCTCGGATGTGCCCAGGAGCAGGCTGCCACCGGGGTTTAATGCGTAATGGAATAAAGGCATCAGCTTCTTCTGTAATTCTGTACCCATATAGATCATCACGTTGCGGCAGCAAAGCAGGTCCAGTTTGGAAAATGGTGGGTCTTTGATCAGGTCATGTTCCGAGAAGACGAGCTGGTCACGGATATCTTTATGAATACGGAAGTTACCGCCGGGCTGCAGATCAAAAAAACGCGCCAGGCGTTCAGCGGAAACATCTTCCGTGATGTTGGCCGGGAAAATACCAGTTCTGGCCTTTGCGACGGCCTGGTTGTCGATATCGGTGGCAAATATCTGAAGTTTAAAATTTTTTTTCAAAGCGTCCATCTGTTCTTGCAGAAGGATGGCGAGGGAGTAGGCTTCTTCGCCTGTTGAACAGCCCGCCACCCAGATGCGGATGGATTCACCCGAAGATTTTTCGGCAAACAGGCGTGGGATAAGCTGCTGTTCAAGCACCTCAAACACCTTTGGATCGCGGAAAAAATTGGTGACACCGATCAGCAGGTCGCGAAAGAGGGCTTCCACTTCGGCTGGGGTTTGCTGCAAGTAACGCAGGTACCCATCCAGCTGATTGATCTGCTGCACTGCCATGCGGCGCTGTACGCGGCGGGTAATGGTGTTTTGCTTATAAAGGGAAAAATCATGCCCGGTTTTGGCACGCAGCACGACAAAGATCTTCTTATACAGGTCTTCGGCTCTATGCGATACAGGGGAGATGGCTGTAAGTGGATTGTGATAAGCCCCGGCGGTAAATGCCACCAGTTGGGCGGCCATTTTGTTGGGCGGTAAAACATAATCCACCATTCCGGTTGCGATGGCGCTGCGCGGCATGCCATCGTATTCGGTTGTTTCGGGGTTTTGCGCCATCACCATCCCGCCCTCGCCCTTCACCGCTCTTATGCCCAGGCTGCCATCGCTGCCAGTGCCCGAGAGTACGATGCAGATGGCACGCTCACGCTGGTCTTGAGCCAACGAGCGAAAGAAAAAGTCGATTGGCAGGCGCAAACCACGCGGTTTGCCAGGTTCCAGTAATTGGAGCGTGCCGTTCAGGAAAGCCATGTCGTGGTTGGGTGGAATGATATAGGCGCAGTTGGGCTGCACGATGACACCATCCTCGACCTCGTAAACCTGCATACGCGTATAGCGCTTGATCAGGTCAGTCAGGATGCTCTTATGATCGGGGGCCAGATGCTGTACCAAAACAAAGGCCATGCCCGGTTCGACATCCGTGGGCATGCCAGAAAAGAAGGCTTCGAAGGCCGCCAATCCGCCGGCGGATGCACCGATGCCAACAATGGGAAAACTGGAGCCGGATGCTACTGGATTTGCAATTTCAAAGTTTCCGGGGTTGCTGGCTGATGCAAGCTTAGTTTTCTTTTTGGTGGTCATGGTTTATGCATTTCCTTTTTATTACGCTTTTATAAGTGAATAACTGAATTTTATTTGGGCTGAGCACCTGCCATCAGTCTCGCATCCTGCTTGAGAAAATTTCCTAACATTTCCAGGGCGGAAGATCTGGTAGCGCCGATTATTTTTGTAAATTTGATCAAGGATCTCTCAGAAATTTCTCCCCAGTAACGCGCCGTATCCTTTGCGTTGTATGCTCGCTCTGATCGTCTTGTGGAGAAATGGCATTGTGTAAAAAAAGGCTTCTTATTAGTTTATCACCCTTGGACACAATTTAATATGAGATATTCCAATAATTTTTGGTGATGGAAATAGGCACGGTTCACATCAAGTAACAACATGCTTTACAAATAATCACGCATTTTGATTCGCCCTACGGTCCCGATATCCGCACAGGATCGACCCCCTTCCCGGTCTTCCCCCATTTTCAAAGTACGAAAATAGAGGAAGGAGACAGGCAAATCGTGCCAAAAAGGATACTCCTCCCCTTGTATTGACTCTGAGTAGCGGCAATTACTTTGTTCCGGTAGTTTACTTAGCGTTGTTTGTGCTGGCGGGTGTAATTTTATTGACAGATGCCATGCACATGGTAGGGGCGATAGGTCAAATCCTTGGACGTTTTGCAAAAATGATGTTGGTAACCAAATAATGTTCTTCCTGTAAGAATTTCGGTGGTTTATTTCTGGCTCCGTTTTATGGCATGGGCCTGCTGTATAATCCAGATGTGCCTTACTTAATTGATGGTCATAATTTAATTCCAAAGCTTGGGTTGGATATCAGCTCTCTGGATGATGAGGAGGCGCTGATAGCCCGATTAAATGAATATTGTCGGTTTTCCCGAATTGGACAGGTGGAAGTGTATTTTGATAATGGGCGTCCTGCTCAACCTGAAAATAAGAGAATCGGATTATTGAATGTTCACTTTGTGCGCAGGCCGATGATAGCGGACGAAGCCATTCGATTGCGTTTAAAAAAGCTTAAGAATGCTGCCAAAAATTGGGTCGTGATCTCATCCGATCACCGCGTTCAGTCTGAAGCAAAAGCTGTGGGCGCAAAATTTATTTCTTCGGATGAATTTGCGCTAAAAATCATGGAAACTTTGCGAAATGGCCCACCTGCAGGTTCGCCTGCGCAACAAGTCATCAGTCAAAGCGAGGTTGCTGAGTGGCTGATTATTTTTGGAGAGAAGCCGGACAATCATAAAAAACTCTAACAATTATTTAATGTAGAATGAGCAAACCTGATGTAATATGTATGTAACGGCACCTGAGTTTTCTTTATTGGTATAACGGGTGTCCTCCACCGGCAAAATTGGCAGCGCGTGTCCCCCCCATGCACCCCAATCGGTGGTGAAGTCCCCTCAAAGCTAAGAGATATGTCCATAGGACGTATCTCTTAGCCGGTTAAAAGGATAAATTTCCTGCATGTCTACCAATTATTATTTTGCACCGGCCGCAGACCACCTGTTTAAGGATCATCCCGAAAGCCCTGAACGCCTGGAGCTTTTGGATTTCAACGTTA
This sequence comes from uncultured Anaerolinea sp., assembly GCA_964462245.1. Taxonomy (GTDB): domain Bacteria; phylum Chloroflexota; class Anaerolineae; order Anaerolineales; family Villigracilaceae; genus UBA5195. The sequence goes on along the minus strand of CAYWXS010000103.1, from coordinate 11,512 downwards.
TTCCGGGCATAAGGTCAGTTCCTTTTTCTGCTGCCAGCCTGGAAGATGTTGAGCGTGTTCACACTGCCAGATTAGTCAAGAATTTATTGGAAGCCTGCAAAAATGGACCGGGGCTGATCGATAGTGCGCCAACCTACGTGACACATCAATCTTATCAGGCTGCGTTAATGGCAGTGGGTGCCACATTGGCGGCTGAGCGGGCTGTATTGAGTGGGGTGGCAAGGAATGCCTTTGCCATTGTGCGCCCACCAGGGCATCACGCCGAGCCAGATCGGGCAATGGGTTTTTGCCTGTTTAATAATGCTGCCATTGCCAGCCTGGATGCACTTGCGGGTGGGTTGGAACGTGTGATGGTGGTGGATTATGATGCGCATCACGGCAATGGTACCGAAAAAGCTTTGTGGGCTATTCCGCAGGCTGCATATTTTTCCACTCATCAGGAAAATATCTATCCGGGCAGCGGTGGGTTGGAGGATGCCCCGCATGCTAAAGGGCGGATTGCAAATTTCCCATTGCCGGCTTACAGTGGTGATGCCTGTTTTGCACAGTTGTTTGACCAAGCTCTGACACCTTTTGTTCGGAAATTTAATCCGGGTTTGATGATTGTTTCAGCTGGATTCGATGCGCACTGGACCGATCCACTGACTTCTCTGGGCCTCTCCACTGCAGGATATTATTCTATATCCAAAAAGCTTGTGGATCTTGCCGGGGAAATTTGTGGGGGCAGGATCATGTTTGTATTGGAAGGCGGCTATAGTTCACAGAATGTTCTGAATGGTGTTAAGGCAGTTTTCAGTGCTTTGACTGATGCTGAACCGGTCACGATCGATGATCGGTCACGATTTCCGGAACCGGATATCAGCCGGCGTATTGCTGCATTCCAAAAATGGCATGCTCTGTGATTGTGGGAGTTCCGAGCCAATGTTGTCTGGTTTCATCCAATAAATATCCACTTGCGAGGTAGTCCTGGTTCCAGTGCGGTGGGCAAACCATTGATTGTTTCAACGATCATCATTTTGTTATTTTTTTCAGGAACTCTACTGGTTTATAATCCGTCATAATTTCATGTAATCCATCTATTAATAATTACTGGTTGGTTGATTCAAGGAGGTCTTATGAAGCGGCGTATTCCCATCTGGCAGATAATGGTTTTTATCCTTTTATTAGTATCCATGGCCTGTACTATGAGCCTGCCAGCCTTGCCCGGCGTGCAACCATCCGCAACGCCCAGCCCAACCCCGCTGCCTTTGCCGCCTACCATTGTGGAAACTGTTCCAGCAATTGGCAGTGTCATTTCACAACAACCTGTCTTGACTCTGTTTTTTAGTGAAAAGATGGATCGTGCTTCGGTTGAATCGGCACTGAGTGGGGATTTCCCGGGTGGCTTTGTCTTTAGCTGGGTGGATGATTCGACACTAACACTATCGCCAAAGATTGCATTTCCCGCAGATTCGCAGGTAACTTTTTCGCTTGCGACCAGCGCAAAATCGACAAGCGGGTTGGCGCTGCCAGAATCGATCAACTTTTCCTACCAAACACCCGGAAAACTGAGCGTTGCCCAAACGCTGCCGGCGGATGCGGCGGCGGATGTTTCGCCTGATTCTGCTGTGGTTGTGACGTTTAATCAACCTGTTGTACCCCTGGGTGCGTATTCGGGCAGCTTGCCAGTAGGGCTGACGCTGGAGCCTGCTGCGCCTGGCAAGGGCGAGTGGTTGAATACCAGTACCTATATTTTTCATGCTGACCCGGCCCTGGCTGGTGGTATCCAATACACCGCGCATGTTAATCCGAAATTGGTCAGTCAGAGCGGTGTCGCCCTTGAGCCATCCAGCCAAAATGTAGCCTGGTCATTTACCACAACGTTGCCAGAAGTTTCTGGTGTTAAACCGGTTGCCGGGGATGCTGAGTTGAATCTGGATGCAGTTTTGGAAATCAGCTTCAACCAGCCTATGGATCAGTCCAGCGTGGAAGCTGGTTTTTCATTAAGCGGACCGGAAGGTAAGGTTGCTGGAAGCCTGGAATGGAATAAGAAATTTAGTGTCTTGACGTTTAAACCTGCAGCACTGCTGCAGCGTCAGGCCGCCTATACCCTGACGGTTGGGGCAGGGTCCCGTTCAAAGGGTGGCGTAGCAATTGGGAAGGACTGGCAGGTTAATTATCGGTCTGTGTCCAATTTTGGTGTGCGTTCCACCAGTTTCCCAAACGGCGAAGTCCGTCCATCCAATCAGAATTTGCAGTTCACCTTCAATGCACCCCTGGCAAAATATACCAATGCGGAACTGCAGGATATGCTGAAGGTTAGTCCTGGATCTGGAAATTATGGGATTTATGTTAATGATGCAGTGGTTTATGTTAACGGGAAGTTTAATCCCGGACAACGTTATTCCATTACCTTTCCAGCTAACCTGAAAGATCGCTGGGGCCAGGCGCTTGGACAGGATTATGTTTTTAGCTATTCAGAGCCGGATGCCGATCCCAGCCTGAACCTGGGCTCTTATCAGCAGGTGATGTTCACTCGCCCGGACGATCCCAGAATCAGTGTGCAGGCTCTGAATTTGAATACGATTTTTGTTTCACACGGCCAAATGACTCTGGCGGATTTCCTGAATTTTCAGGCGGATTATAATTTTCAAAATAACTATATTCCTGCCGACCAGCAGTCTTTTACGCTTAACCCCAATTTACCACGCAACGATAATCAACCCCTGGCAATTGATCTGAGTTCCGGTCCGCTTTCGCCAGGGTTCTATTTCTTCAATATAGATTCGCCAGATCTTCAATACCATAATGGCAATCAGCGGGTTTTGGCAGTCAGTAATCTGAATACTACTATCAAGATCAGTCCGACTGAGGTGCTGGTCTGGGCGGTTGATTTGCGCACCCATCTGCCGGCTCAAAATATTCAGATCACTTTATACGACAATAAATCCAAACCGATTGCCAGCGGTGTTACAGATGTGCGTGGTTTGTGGCGTGGTCCGGTCGCGGAGCCCGCGGGTTATGGGAATGTTTATGCCATTCTGGGACAAGTGGGTGAGGACCAGTTTGGTGTGGCTTCGTCGAATTGGAACATGGGTGTTTCATCGTGGGATTTCGGTTTGAGTTCTGATCCGAGCGGACCCCGTCCGGAAGCTTATCTTTATACTGAGAGACCAGTTTATCGACCGGGTGACACCGTTCGTTATCGCGGTATCTTGAAAAATGGGTATGATGGACGTTACACACCAACTGAGCTAACCGAGGTCAATGGTACCTGGTTCGGTCCGTATGGAACGATCAGTCCGCCGCAGCCGGTCAAACTTTCTGCTTATGGCACTTTTAACGGGGAATTTGTCCTTGGAGCGAATGCAGAACCAGGCGACTACCATTTCTCAATTTCCAGTGGGGATAAAAATATATACGGCAGTGACATCTATTTCAAGGTGGCGGATTATCGCAAGCCGGAGCTCAATTTATCCGTGACATTCAGTGCTGAGCAGGTTAAGAGTGGTCAGCCACTGGTTGGAACGCTCAAAGCTGAGTACTTTTTTGGCGCACCGGCGGCTGATCTGCCGATTACCTGGCGGTTGTATTCCAGTCGTTCCTATTTCTCCATTCCTCAATTCAATACAGGTGTTCAAACTTCGCGCTGGCTTATCAGCAGTGAAACTGGAAAATTCGGAAATACGTTTCTGAATGGGGATGGCCGAACCGACGCCGATGGCAACTTCAGTATTCCTTTTAATGATATTAAAGTTGATGATACTTCTGAAGTCACCCTGGAGATCAGTGCCAGTGAGTCAGGTGGTTTTCCGGTCAGTGCACATGCCAGTGTTTTGCTGCACCCCGAAAACTTTTATGTGGGGGTTCGGCCTTCGGCCTGGGTTGGTCAGGCAGGCTCGGCTCTCGGGTTTGATTTGTTGAGTGTGGATTGGGATAAAAAACCTGTCAGTCAGCCGCTCGTGGTTGCCTTTGAAAAGATTCGCTGGGACCGGAGCGATGGAGTGTATGGCGAAGCCAGCTTTAGCCCGGTCTATACCCCGGTGGATAGTAAATCGGTCAGTACTGCTGCGGATGGTAGCGCCAGCGTTAGCTTTACACCACCCGATGCGGGTACTTATGTTCTGGATGTGACCTCCGGTAGTGCCCATACGCAGACGTTGCTGTGGGTGAGCGGTGGAGAGAATGCCGAATGGCCCAATTTGCCTTATCAGCAGATTCAGTTGACTGCCAATCAGGATAAGTACAAGGCTGGCGAGACGGCCAGTGTTTTTATTCCCAACCCGTTTAATACCCCAATCCAGGCCCTGTTGACCACAGAACGAAGTACCTTCAAATCGGTGGATGTAATCAGTATTCCGGCTGCCGGGTACACGTTTAACTTGCCGTTGAGTGATGATTATGCGCCCAATGTTTATGTTTCGGCCACACTGCTCGGACCGCAAGGTGTGGATTTCCGGCAGGGGTATGTTAACCTGGCAGTGGATCCGGCTGCTTTGATTCTGAACGTGGATTTAAAGGCCACACCTGAAAAAGCAAAACCAGGTGATCTGATAACCCTTGAATTGGCAGTCAGTGATGCAAAGGGGCAGCCTGTCCAGGCCGAATTTTCAATGGCTGTGGTGGATCTGGCTGCTCTGGCGCTTGCCGATCCAAACTCGGAAGATATAGTGCCTGCGTTTTATCCTATTCAACCCATCGGTGTGAATACCGGTCTAACCGCAGCGGTTTATACGCGTCGCTTGCTCGATTTTGGCGGCGGCAAGGGTGGTGGGGGTGGCGGTGATGGTCCCATGACCATTCGTAGTAAATTCCCGGATACAGCCTATTGGAAGGCTGATATCGTGACCGATGCGCAGGGTAAGGCCAGTATCAGCTTTAAGTTGCCCGATAACCTGACCACGTGGCAAGTAGATTCCAGAGGTCTTAGCAGTGATACCAGGGTTGGTCAGGCCCGGGTTCGGGTAGTTACGAGCAAGGAATTGATCATCCGTCCACAAACACCGCGTTTCCTGGTGGTGGGAGATCATGCCGAATTGGCAGCTATGCTAAACAATACCACCAGCCAGCCTTTGGACGCCGTTGTCAGCCTGCAGGCAACAGGTCTGACCCTGGATGACCCGGCTTTGGCAGAGCAAAAAGTCAACATTCCTGCCAATGGACGGGTGCGGGTCAGTTGGAGCGGGCTGGTTCAAAATGGTGAGAATATCGACCCTGTTTTCTCTGTTAAGGCAGGTGATTTGCAGGATGCCGCCCGTCCGGATGACGGACTTATTCCTGTGCTGCGTTATTCTGCCCCACAAACTTTTTCAACTGCTGGAGTTTTGACCGGAAAAGCCACGCGCCAGGAAATTATCGCCATGCCACGTAGTTTCCAGCCGTTGGGTGGGAATTTACAGGTGGAGCTTTCGCCATCGCTGGCCGCTGCCATTTTAGGCACGCTTAAAGTTATGGAAACGGACGAAAAACCCTGGAGCAGCGAACAAGTTATTTCATCTCTGCTGTCTAATATTGCTACTTATCGTGCGCTAAAGGATTCGGGGATTGATGATCCCGCCCTGACCGCCCGATTGCAGACCAACCTGTTTAGCGATCTGCGCCAATTAATGGCTTTTAAGAATGAAGATGGTGGTTGGCGTTGGAATGCCTCCAGTGGGAAAACCGATCCGTATCTGACTGCCTATGTTTTGTTTGGCTTGCAGCAGGTCTTAGAGAGTGGGCTAAACCTGGATAAGGTTTTGGCTGGTGGTCAAAACCTGGAAGAGATGAATATCAATCAGGTTATTCTTTCCGGGCGGACTTACCTTTTTGCTAATGCTGAGCCTTTTATCGGTAAGACGGATCTTACCGTTGGTTGGCAGGCAAATCGGGCAGCTTTTTATTTTTATATTCTGGGACAAACTGGTGGGTTTGGTGATTACACTTCTCTGGCCGAAGAGCTTTATTCGCAGTCAGACAGGCTTTCACCCTGGGCGCGTGCCATGCTGGCTTTGTCACTTTACCAAATTTCGCCGGTCGATCAACGGGTAACGACACTGCTCTCCAACCTTGAATCTGGTGCTATTCGTTCGGCGAGTGGGGCGCACTGGGAAAGTGCAGCGGGGGATTGGATGAATCCCGGCTCGGCGCTTTTTACGACCGCTGTGGTTGTAAAAGCCCTGGCTGAGCGCAATCCAGCCTCGCCCATGGTGGTTGATGCGGTTCGTTACCTGGCATCGCAGCGCGATCAAGGTGGACGTTGGGCATCCTCCTATGAAACGGCCTGGGTGCTTTTAGCGCTAAATAAATATATGCTGGCCAGTGGTGAACTGCGCGGTGATTTTGGCTTTTCAGCGGATCTGAATGGCACAGCACTGGCGCAGGGACAGGCTGCCGGTCCCCAAAATATGACCCTGGTGAGTGCATCTGCTCCATTAACCCAGTTGAACCTGGGTGGAGCGAATTCCTTGCTTATTAATAAGCAGGATGGTACCGGCAGGTTGTACTACCGTGCCGCCCTGACGGTGGATCGCCCGGCTGAATCTGCGCCTGCACTTGAAAAAGGGATGTCCATCAGTCGTCAATATTTAGACTGCAGCAGTAAACCTTGCCAGCCCATTACTGCCTATCAGATGAAACCTGATCAAAGCGGGCGTGTTACGGTCAGGTTGACCTTAACCTTGCCGAATGATGTCTATTACCTGATGCTTCAGGATTATATCCCCGCGGGTTCCGATATCCTCGATTCGTCGCTGAAGACAAGTCAGCAGGGGGTGGAAGATCAAAGTGTGCAGGTCAGGTTTGACCCGGCGGATCCGTTTGGTGAAGGCTGGGGCTGGTGGCTTTTCAATCGTCCACAAATTTACAGCAGTCATATTATGTGGAGTGCGGATTACCTGCCCGCTGGTACGTATGAACTTACCTATACAATTGTGCCATCCCTGGCGGGTGAATATCGTGTCCTTCCGGCACATGCCTGGCAGACCTATTTCCCCGAGGTGCAAGGCACGACGGCCGGCGCATTATTTGAGATAAAGCCCTAATAGGGTTAATGCTGGCATGAATCAATGCGCGGGTTTTCTTCTGGTAGGAAGGAAACCCGCGTAGTATTTATTCAACTTGAGCCTTGGATCTTAGTTGACGTCAGTAATGGTTACGAATCTGAAACAGTAGAATTGTTTTTTTTGTGGTGTTTTGCGGATGATTTCATCCGCAAAACACCACTTGCGGGGCAAACCGCGGATAATTTGGTCTGGTGACAGTAAAACTTTTGATTGTGGAAGGCCCGAATAAAACTATGAATGTTATCTATTATTCAGGTTAGTTAACGCCAAGAATGGATAGGAATCAGGTACGCCAAAAACAGTAATTTATATTTGTAGTGTTTTGCGGATGCAACTCATCCGCAAAACACTACTTGCGGGGCAAACCATTGACCATTATTCAGGTTAGTTATCGCAGGAATACATAAACAGAATTTTGTTGAAGGTCGTTTCCTGTCCTTCAACGATGGTGGTAATTGCTACCCAGCGGTCGATGCCTTGCTTGTGGTCCGGAGTCATAACCCAGCTCCAGGTGACGGTCTTGGAACCGGCGGCAGTGAATTTTAGCGTGTCACCTACAACCGATCCATCAAACGGGTTGTGATCCCAGCGATAATTGAGGTTTCCCGGGCCGTTGGCGGTTATGGTTGCGGTGAAATTGTAGACCGCACCATCCTTGGTGCAGCCTTTTTGAGGGCGGCGATTCCAGTCGTAAACCACACTCACTGCCCCAAAAGCCAGGGCGGGCTTGCTGGAGACGGTGATCATGACACTTAATGACTGGTTATACATTCCGACGCCCATGTAACCGCCAAATGGCGTGGCTACGTGCCAGTAGCCGGTGTAATCGCCTTCCGTGGTGGGAGCGGTGAATTCAATTGAAAGATCGAGACTGTCGCCAGGATTGACCACCCGTGTCAGGGGTGTTTTGGTCACGGTTCCAAGTGCGGCGCCTTTTTCGAGTTCGAGAGCATATTTTTGATCCCAGACGCAGTTGCCATCATTCCGGACTCGCCAGGTTTTTGTAAATGTTGCGCCAGGGGCTATGATCATTCCATCTGGAATGGTGACATCGCTCAGGAAAGTCATGGCATAGCAGGCTTTCCCGCTCCCTGCTGGGGCTGTGGTTGCGCTCGGTTTTGCTTTGGATGTGGCAGTGGCTTTTGGGAGAGGGGTTTCGGTTGCAGGTAGTGGAGTGGCGGTAAAGTTTACAGCCAGTTCGGTAAAGCGCGCCTCCACTGTTTGGGCTGCAGATGTGGATATGGCTGCAGCATCCGGGGTGGGTTGTGTGTTACAGGCGCTCATGATTAGCGCCAGAGCGGATACAAGTGTAATAAGCATGGAATTGTTTTTTTGCATTTTTTTTCCTTTCACGTGGATGTCATTATAACAAAAGTAAAGCCCCCGCTTTATGCCCCTTATGTCCGCTTAAGTTTAGGTAAGGAGTTCATTTTCTTCACCCAGGTTCAGATACCATTCAATAAAGAAATCAGATCGAGCAGCCTGAATTATCAGGTTGTACTCGCTACGGTGTTGGAGTTGGTTCCACTATGGGGGTTGGTTCTGACGTGGGTACGGGTTTGACCTGCTCCACGTTGGTTTTTATGGTGCCGTTCGATAATCCGATGGATATTTTCAGCATTTTGGCCTTTATCTCTACAGGTACCTTTTTTTCCAGGTCATGAAAGGGAGCATAGCCTACTTTACCATTATAGTACTTGCCACCAGGGAATTGATCTTCTTTAGCTGCTTTGATCAATTCAAAGATAATTGGGGTAACAAGTTTTACGGCACTGGAGAGTAGTATCTTTTGTGCTTCGGGCAGGCTGTAATACCTGTCATAGTCAATCCCGAGTGCATAGACGGACTTATCGGCAGCGGCCAGAATTGCGCCATAGCCAGTGTTCCCGCCAACACCAAACAGCAGGTCCACGCCCTGACCGATCAGCGTGTTGGCAGTGGCTTTTCCCCATTCAGAATCATTAAGGGATTTTTCGAAGTTTACTTCATTGTGGTAGGTTACTGTGACTTCCACACTTGGATCTATATAAGTAGCGCCAGCTTTGAAACCCTCGCCATAGCGCCAGACAAATGGGATGTCATCGCGGCTGCAGACCGCACCAATTTTTTTGGAAGTGCTCATTTGAGCAGCCAGTGCGCCCATTAAAAAACCGGCCTTGTCTTCGGGGAAAACCAGGTTGACCAGGTTTTTAGGGATTTTTATGGTGGGTTCCTGAACCTGATCGATACCGATAAACAAAATTTTTGGATAATGCGCAGCTGCTTTGAGGGTGGCTGTACTCTGGGCATAGCCTGCTGTAATGATCAGATCGTAAGCAGCTTCGCCAAAGGTGGCTATATTTTTCTCATAATCCTTTGAATCTGTGGTTTCAATGTAGTAGCCAACGGTTCCCAGATTTTTTTGAGCCTGTTTAATACCTTCCCATGTAGATTGGTTAATGGCGTTGTCATCAATCTTACCCAGGTCTGTTACCAAACCGATGCAAAAGACAGATTCCTTTTTACAGTCAGGTACGTCGCTAGTGACAGGTCCGCAGGCGCCTGTCACTAGCGAAATCAGGATCATAATGATAAAAAAGCCAGTTTTTCTTTTCATGTTGATTGGTTCTCGTATGCTTGCTTACAACTTACCTTGTGCTGATTATGATTTTGAGGAGCTGGATTCACCACGTTTTACACCCAGCATGAGCCAGAGCGCGATGACCATAAATATTGGTGCCATGAGCATGATTGAGTTGTAATTGTTACCGGTGCTCTGAATCAAGATGCCGTTAAAGTTGGGCCCAGCAATGGCTGAAAGCGTGGAGAATAAATAGTAAAGCCCGGTGTAAGTTCCCAAACGGGCTGTAGTGGTCATATCCACTACCATGGGGAGCGAGTTGATGTTGATCAGTGACCAGGAGGCACCCGCAGCCATCAGAAACAGGCTGATGACAGGAATGGTTCCGAGTACGGGGGCTTTGGCAATGACAGTGGTGAGTATGTTGGCTGGTGTAAAGAAAACACCGGCCAAAAGACCAGCCATTAGAACGATACCGATTGAAATTGTAATTCGACGACCAATACGTGCGCCGATTACACCGGAAATTAGGGCAAACAGGACAAAGAATAACGACAGATGTCCCAGTAAGCGGGAGCCGTCTGCTTCGTTCATGCCCAGGTAATTCTTTGCATAGAGCGTAAAGAAAGCTTCGATGGCAGTGAATCCCAAAAACCAGAAGAAAATTGCTAAAAAGAGCCGCAGCGCACTTTTGTCTTTATCTGCAATCACTTCCTTTAAACTTTCAAACATACCGGGTTGTTTTTGGATTGCTCCAAATTGTTTTGGTTCTTTGATAAAAATGACTACCAGTGCAGCAGCTGCGATCACGAGTGCAGAGCCCATCCAGAAGGGGTAGGCAGGATTTATTTTGTATAAGGAGCTGCCGACCAGAAATGAGATTATGCCTCCAATGCCACTCATGAAGTTGATCACGCCATTGGCTTGCGAACGTTTATCCGAGGGGGTGATATCGGGCATGAGGGCTATGACAGGTGTGCGCCACATTGCCATGCTGAGCAGCAGTGTGCTGGTACAGGCTACAAACATGGGTAAGACTGCTGTCATTGGGATAATCCCAAAGGCCAGTGCCCCCAATGGTGCGCCAATCAAAATGAAAGGTACGCGCCGGCCGAGAGGTGTGCGTAAGCGGTCAGACCAGGCTCCCACCGGCGGCTGAATAAAGAGTGCCGCGATGTTATCCAGGGTCATAAAAAAGCCAATCAGGATTGGTGTAAGATGAAACTTTTCTGAAAGAAAAATTGGAACGAAGGCGTTATAAACACCCCAGATGGTTGAGATACCAAAAAAGCCAAAGCCCAGCAGGAAAATCCGTCTGTACGAAAATTTTTGCTGCATGCCAGTCTCCTGTGCTCGGGTAAAAAACAAAGAATTAGAGCTTACGTTTTATAGACTCTATCATTTTTTTATCAGCTTCACTTAATGATGCGCTTTCCAATAAATCTGGTCGCTTTTGCAGCGTTCGCAGCAGAGATTGTTCGCGCCGCCATTTGGCGACTTTTCCGTGGTCACCTGAGAGCAGGATTTCGGGGATGCCCCAGCCGCGGAATTCGGGGGGGCGGGTGTAATGTGGATATTCAAGCAAACCGCTGGCGTGCGAATCATCCATGGCCCCATCCGGGTCACCCAAAACACCAGGCAGCAGACGTGAGATGGCGTCAATTAATATGAGTGCTGGCAGTTCACCACCGGTTAATACGTAATCTCCGATCGATATTTCATCGGTGACCAGGTGTTGACGGATGCGCTCATCAATTCCTTCATATCGACCACACAATAAGGCGATTTGTGGTTGTTCTGAAAGTTCAATCGCAATTTTCTGATTAAATACTCGCCCCTGGGGTGTCATCATGATGACCGGGCAATTGGGTACTGGTCCCAAGACACCTTCAATAGCTTCAAATATCGGTTCCGGTTTCATTACCATGCC
>CAYWXS010000102.1:0-22945 GCA_964462245.1 uncultured Anaerolinea sp. | reverse complement strand
TCGAAGAGAATACCGCTGCCACTGAAGAGATGGCCGCCAACTCGACTGAGCTGACCCAGCAAATCGAGAATATCGCCAGCGTCAGTGAAGAGAACAGCGCCGCCGTCGAAGAAGTCTCAGCTTCCACCGAAGAAGTCTCGGCACAGGTGGAAGAAGTCTCGGCTTCGGCTGCATCAATGATGGAGTTGGCACAGAGCCTGCAGGAAATCGTGGCGCAGTTTACGCTGAACCTGGAGACAAGTGCTGTGAAACAGGCACCCGTCCAGACCAGGGCCGCTGCCAGGCCGGTTGTCGTCCGAAAGGTTAAATAAAAGCATAAATAAATGTGCAGGGCACGGCCTCGCCGTGCTCTGCACAAGGAGAAAATAATGGAACTTCAACTGGTGGTTTTTGATCTGGCTGGGGAATCTTACGGCATCAACATCGCCGCGGTCGAAAGTATCATCAAGATGCAGAATATCACGCAGCTCCCGCAAGCGCCTTATTACGTCAAGGGCGTCACCAACCTGCGCGGTACCGTGCTGCCTGTCATTGACCTGCGCCTGCGCTTTGGCCTGGAAGCCCAGGATGTAAATCGTCAAACGCGCATTATCATTGTTACGATGGGCAATGTCAAAGTGGGGGTGGTGGTGGACGGTGTCTCGGAAGTGCTCAGGGTCCAGGATAACACCATCGGCGCTCTGCCGCCTATGGTCAGTACCGTCAATTCGGCTTTTCTCAAAGGCATTGTGCGTTTGGAGGACCGCCTGATCATCTTGCTGGAATTGGGCAAGGTGCTCGATCTCGAAGAGCAGCAATCGCTGGAAGTCCTCGTGGCTTAATCAACCGGAGCACAGCCTCCGCTGTACCCGGTTTCCAAAAACGCGCTCCAGTGGGGGCGCGTTTTTGCATTGCGAAGCGTGGCAGGCGTGGGTCTCGCACGAGGCGAATTATTTCATTAGCTCTCCCATCCTGACATTTATCCAACAGGATGGTTAATTGTGGCAATCGAGGCCATCACCACCGCCAACCTCTGTTCCACCAGCTTCAGAAGCATTTCGTACAAAGGCTCATTCCCTTCCGCAAGCGCCTTTTCCAAATCTTTTACATCTGCACACAATTCCTCTGCGCCGACTGTCCCGGCCACTCCTTTCAGGGTATGCGCCAGTCGCCTGGCAAGTTCAATATCATCGCTCTTCAAGGCAGCTCGGATTGCCTGGGCAGCATTTTCATACTCGGCATGGAACAGCAATAGCAAGTGCCGGTAAAGCCGTTGGTTACTGCCCAGACGGGCCAATGCGGCAACCATATTGATTGAGTCGAGCGTCGAAGGCAACTCGCTCCGTGCTAACTCCGGGATTATCCCAGCCTGTACTAGCTTTGGGAACGCATCTGTGTCATCAGGATCCCGGTTTTCGCTGGTGGCGACGGTGTCGTTCTTCGCGGTCTGGGGATTTACCCAGCTTAATAAGACACTGGCGAGCTTTGCCACATCTACTGGTTTAGAAACGTAATCGTTCATGCCGGCTTCCAACGCCTTCTGGCGGTCACTTTCCATTGCATTGGCGGTCATGGCGATGATTGGCAGTTGGACGACATCGCTTGCATGTGCATCTCTGCGGATTTGCGCGGTGGTCTGGTAGCCATCCATACCCGGCATTTGAATATCCATCAAGACTGCGTCGAAACGCTCTTTCCTGACCAGCTCAAGCGCTTCCTCGCCGTTGTTAGCGATGGTAACCTGCAGCCCCATGTTTTGCAGTACATCCAGCGCCACCAGCTGGTTGATTTCATTGTCTTCGACCACTAGAATCTGTGCGCCGCGCAGTTTCTCCAGGGTTTCGCCAGCCATGGTTTTCGTTTCCGGTTTGGTTTTTAAAGGGTGCTTCTGTCCAAACACCTGCATGATGGCATCAAAAAGCTGTGAGCGTGTAATGGGTTTGATCAGATACCCATCCAGGTCACCATTCTCTTTCTGCTGCAGCATTTCCGCGGCCCTGATCATCAAGATGATGGGGATATGACCAAAGCGCGGGTCGTGTTTAATGCGCTGGATGGCTTCCAATCCGTCCATGCCGCCAGGCGTGCAAGGCAGGCTCGAATCCATCAGTATCAATGCAAATTGAGCTTTTCCTTCGGGCACAGGCTGCATTAACAGCTCCAGCCCCGCTTCGGCCGTTTGCGCGACCGTCACAATGCATGCGAAGGATTCAAGAGCACTGCGCAGGGCTTCCAGTGTGTCGATATTATCGTCCACTACCAGAACACGCTGCCCATGTACTGCCTGGATATTGGCAGGTGTTTCTGGGTCTTCGCCCTCCTGAGAGCCCAGCACTACCGTAAATGTGAAGATGCTGCCCTGGGCAGGCTGGCTTTCAATCCATACATCTCCGCCCATCATGTGGATCAAGCGTTGGCTGATGCTGAGACCCAACCCGGAGCCACCATAATTGCGGCTGGTGGAATTATCAGCCTGCGTAAAAGGTTGGAAGAGCCGCGCCAGGGTTTCTTCACTCATCCCGATGCCTGTATCGCGTACCGAGAACTCAAGCGTTACACGCCCAGCGTTTCGTCCGCGCAGCGATGTTTTAACTAGAACTACGCCTTTATTCGTGAATTTAATGGCATTCCCCACAATATTCAGCAGCACCTGTCCCAGTCGGGATGGGTCACCTGTTAACAGATGCGGGATATTGGCTTCTGTGTTAAAAACCAGTTCCAGCCCTTTTTGCTGGGCATGATAGGCCTGGCTGCTGGAGAGCCTGCGCAAGACGTCATCCAGATCGAAACTGGTTGATTCAAGATTTAGTTTGCCCGATTCGATCTTCGAAAAGTCCAGAATATCGTTAATGGTCGATAGCAAAGACTGCCCTGAAATCTGCAGGTTGTCCAGGTAATTGCGCTGCTTGTCGGTTAGCTCGGTTTGCAAGACCAGATGCGCCAGACCCAGCACCCCGTTCAGGGGGGTGCGAATTTCGTGGCTCATCATGGCCAGAAACTCGCTCTTGGCGCGGTTGGCGGATTCTGCCAACTCTTTGGCAGCTTCCAGTTCGGCTGTACGGGTTTTGACAAGCTCTTCCAGATGGTTGCGATATTGGAGCAATTCTTCCTCGACCTGTTTGCGCTCAGTGATGTCTTTTCCAAAGCAAGCGATGCCATTGACTTCATTTTCATTCCATATTGGATTGATGCTTAAATCCAGCCATGAAAATTGTGAAAATTCTGTTGCAGGCGTAAAAAATTCATCCCTAAAAATTTTGCCCGAAAGGGCGGTTTTATAAATGTTTTCCCAAAAACTGATTAATTCAGGCGAAAATATTTCATCGCTTAGTAAGAAATCACCGCGCTTTAATGTTTTCCCCGAAAAATCTATAACGTTTTGGATAAAAGACTTGTTTCCTGCCAATAAAGTGAAATCCTTGTTTACACTCCAAATCAGGTCTTTGGTGCTGTTGATCAGCGCATCTTTTTCCATCTGTTCAAATTCTCTTTGTTCATCCGCCTGCTTCCGCTCGCGAATGTCTCGGTTGACAGATACAGCTCCCATGGGATTTCCCTGTTCATCCAGGATCTTCACGACAGACCCAAAGATGGGAATGGGTGTACGATCTTTTCCAAGGTGGATCACTTCACCTGTCCAGTATCCCTGTTCAAGAAACATCCGAATCACATCATCGCCTGTCTCGTTAAGATATTCCGGTTTGAAAAACTCCCCCAAGGGTTTGCCAATTACTTCATCTGCGCGCCAGCCGTAAATATTTTCGGCAGACTTGTTCCAAGAGAGAACATTGAACTTCATATCAGTTGAAATGATAGCGTCGTCGATGTTATCAAGGAGACTGGCGTGATAACGCATTGTCTCTTCCGCCTTTTTGCGCTCCGTGATGTCGCTGAAGATAACAGCAAACTGATTTGGCCCGGGGCAATAGGCATAGACCCCATAATACCGTTGCAGTGCCGTTGAATAATGTTCCAGATGGATGGACTCGCCGCTAAGCGCCACATTGCAATAGGTTTTGAACCAAAACGAGTCCTCATCGGGCGTAATCTGGCGTTGTCCCTTGCCGATAATATTTTCACGCTTAAGACCGGTCAGCTGCTCAAAAGCAAGGTTGACTCTTAGAAAACGATAATCGCAAGGCTGTCCACTCTCATCGAAAATAATATCATGAACCGCAAATCCTTCAGTCATGTTATCGAAAAGTTCACGATACTGTTGCTCGCTCTCGTGCAGCGCTTCTTCCGCGCGCTTGCGCTCGGTGATATCCTGAACGATACCTGAAATGGATACGGAGTTGCCAGCCTCATCCAGGATCAGTTCCCCTGCTTCAGCCCAGACTACATGAACGCTCCCATCCGGACGGATCACCCGATATTCCAGCGGAACGGGTGTATGCTCCTGGATGACTGACAGATTTGCCGCTTCGACTGCGGCGACGTCATCGGGATGAATGGCGCGCTGGATCACATCCTTCAGGTCACCGCTGAAATTCTGCTTTTGGATGCCGAAGATGGTATACATCTCGTCCGACCATTCCATATGGTTGGACTGGACTTGCCATACCCAGGATCCCACCTGCGCCACCTGTTGGGCCTTCTTCAGGTTTAGTTCGCTCCCGCGCAGAGTTTCTTCGCTTTTCATCCTGGTTTCGTTTTCGTTTTTTAAATCTTCCAGCAGGTTCAGGGTGGCTGTATTGGCCAGCTCAAGCTCACGGGTTCTTTTCGCCACCAGGCTGGCCAGGGTTTCGTTTTCTTGGCGAGTTTGTTTACTCGCAACACTGATCTTTTGCATGGCACGAATTTGGGCTGCCAGCTCAATTTCATCAATCGGCTTGGCCAGGAAGGCCTCGGCGCCAACTTCAAGCGCCCGAATGCGGCTGGCTTTGTCGCCTTTCAGCGCGGTCAAAAAGATCACCGAGATATCACGGGTTTTTGAGTTGGATTTCAGGCTCTGACAGACTTCAAACCCATCCATGCCCGGCATGAGCACATCCAGCAGGATCACATCTGGGTCTTCGGCCTGGGCCAATTCCAGACCGGTTCTGCCGTTCGTGGCCGTAAAGATGATCGCATCCGGAAACGCTTCCCGAATCAGGGCCTTGACGCTGATCAGGTTATCCTGGCTGTCATCAATCGCCAACACCTTGATCTTATTCTTTTCCATACAGCACCTGTTGGATGGTATGCATAAATTCGTTCTGATCAATCGGCTTGGGGATATACCCGTCGAAGCCATAGGCCAGGATGGCTTCACGATCGCTGGTCATGGCGCTGGCAGTCAGGGCGATCACCGCAATATTTTGTAAATGGGCATCCTGCCGGATCGCTTTTAAGGCCTGAATACCGTCCATTTTGGGCAGCGCAATATCCATCAGGATCAAGTCAGGTTTGTGTTTTTTGGCCTGTTCCACCGCAGCCAGGCCATCTGTGGCTTCGATGACTGTGAAATCAGCAGCCAGCAGCGCCTTAGTCGTCAGCATATTATCAGGGTTGTCTTCCACCACCAGCACCAACGCTTTGCCATGGATTGGCGTTCGTGCTGGCCGCACAATTTCAGGCATTTCAATTTCCGGATTTACCACGCTGGCAACCGCATTTAACAGCTCAGCGCGGTTGATGTCGCCCTTTTGGATCAATTGATGAACATTGTTGCGTTTCAGCAACTTGAGCTCGTCTTTGGTGATGGCCTTGGCGGTCAGGATCAGCACAGGCACCTGGGCCGTGCGCTCAGCTTCTCGCACGATATTAAGCAGGTCAAAACCATCCATGCCAGGTAGCATGAGATCCAGCAAGATCACATCTGGCAGGGTATGTTGGATGATTTCCAGCGCTTCCTGGCCGTTCCGGGCAACCAGGATCTGGTAGGCAGGTTCTTCAAAAATATCAATCAATTGAATGATGGCGGGTTCGCTGTCTTCGACCACCAAAATCGTCTTTTGGGCTGGCTCTAAAGCGGGTGCTGCAGCTCTGACTGGGGCCGTTTTGACGTTTTCACCGGTTTCTTTCCAGAAACCGGCCGCGGCTCCAAACTGCAGCGGCAGGCTCAGGGTGAAAACAGAGCCGTGGCCCGGGCTGCTCTCGACCGATACATTCCCACCCAGCAGTTGGGCATATTTTTTTGCGATCGCCAATCCAAGCCCGGTACCGCCAAATCTGCGCGAGGTGCTGCTATCGGCCTGCCTGAACTCATCGAAGATATGCTCGAGATCCTCTTTGGAAATGCCAATTCCAGTGTCGCTAACAACAATTTGGATCGCAGCGCCTGCCTGGCGAACCAAGATTTCCACCCGCCCCACCTCTGTAAATTTAACCGCATTACTCACCAAGTTTTGTAAGATGTGCCTGCATTTGTCAGGGTCACTGCTCAGTGCCGGCAGCCCTGCCGCAGGCTGCTGCAGCAGCTCGATATTTTTCTGCCGAGCCAGGGGGCCGATCACCGACATCACTTCTGCCACCAGATCATTGATATTGAATTGAGAAATTTCGATTTCTTCGCGACCGGCTTCGATACGGGATAGATCCAGGATATCATTGATCAACGCCAACAACTGCTTTCCATTGCGCTCGATCACTTCCAGGTAGCTGTATTCCTCTTCAGGGATCTGGTTGGCAAGCCGCCGGTTCAGCACGCCCGAAAGGGCGATCACCGAATTCAATGGGGTGCGCAATTCGTGACTCATATTTGAAATAAAACTTGTCTTCAGACGGTTGGCTTCACTCAACTGCCTTTTTTGTGCATCCAACTCCTGGTTCTGCTGGTTGAGCTCAACCGTCTGCGTGTTCAATTCGTTCTTCTGCGCTTCCAACTCACGGTTCTGGTGTTCAAGGTTTTTGGCAAGGGTCTGGGTTTGCCTGAAGGCCAGGATGCCCACCACGCGCGCATTCAGGATTTGCCAGACATCATGGATAAAGCGCAGCTTCTGTGGGCTGTAGCCCGCGATCGTTGCCAGTGAAATAACCGCCACGGTATGACTGTTTGAAGTAATTGGCAGGGTGATGATCTCGCATGGGGTGAATGTGCCGCTGACAGTAGAAAATGCAAAGCGCGTATCGGCAGGAATGCTGGCGATATGTTGGATCTTTTTGGTAGCCAGCGCGGCGCCGAATTCGCCTTCGAAAACGTTTGCAGCAAAGGCAGCCCGCCCGCCTTGATCCAGTCCGATGGAGGCGAAGTGTTCGAAGCAACTCTGATCGCGGCTTAAGAGATAGATGGCCGCCATCTGCGAACCGCTTTGTTCAGCCAGGGCAGACAGGGTTGCCTGAAAAAAGGATTCGGCCTCATTGAAGCCAAGCATTAAAGCGGAAAGGCTGGCCACCCCGGCCTTGGATACCATCTCCACCTGAACAGTCTCCGCCATTTGGTTATAAGAATCTGAAAGCGTCCCGAACTCGTTTTTCAGGGTATATGCGCTGCGGGCGCCCAGGTCGCCGGCCTGGAAAGCCTGGGTGGCGCGTGTCAGCTCGCCCAGTGGCTGACGAATGCTGCGCAGCAAAAAATAGTAAATCACCATGGATAGCAGTAGAATTGCGGCCACGAGCATCAATAGCTGTTGATTCAACGCCGCATCCAGGGTTTGCGAATTGGCGAAGAGTTGATCGCCTTTGTTTAATGCAAAGGCATCAATCTTTGAAAGCGCATTGAGTACCGCTAGTGCCTTAATCTGTCCCACCCCGCCGGTTTGGGTTCTGGCTTCGGCTTCGGCGGTCTTGCCCACCCGCAGCAGGCGCAAGGTCTCAGCCCGGGTGGTAGTCCACAGAATAAACTCCTGTTTGAGCAGGTCCACATCGCTGCGCGGTCCCAGATATTGGGCGTAAAGAACATCGATCTGGTCAAAGGCATGAGCCTGGTAGGTTTCGATGTCTGCGATAATTTTTTCGATTTCCGCATCGCTATTGGATGCGGAAACCACTTCTTTCATCCCAATGCGAATTTCCAGGATATCTGCCTTGAATTCCCCGATGGCACGCCTGACCCGCAGCGGGTGTTCATACATATCCGTGGTCTGCCTGGCGATCAGATCGGTTTGAGACCAGGCCACCCAGCCCAGCACAAGTACAAACAGGAAGATGATAACAAAACCAAGCTGCAGTTGGGTTTGAATTTTCAGGTTCAAGTTTTTCATATTTGTTTCCTCGTGGCGCGATTAAGCTGGAAAATTGCTGCTGGCGGGTAAACTTCACGAAAGTGGTGCGCAAGAGCCAACCCGCGCTCCGCTGCGTCAGTCACCAGGGTTCCGCCGTGCGCCAGGCAGTGTTCAAACCGGTCAAGGATCAGGGCTCGGGTGCCAGGTTGGTAATAGATCAGCAGGTTGCAGCACAGCACCAGGTCGAAATCGCCGAAAATACTGGCGGGCGGGCAGCCGCGCTCTTCCTGGATCAGATCGAAGACCGAAAAATTGATGTTCCTTTGCAGCACCGCTTTTACTACATAGCCCTCAGCCTGCCGGATGAACCAGGTTTCGGAGCGTTTCAGGCTCAGGTTGCCAAGCGCGGCAGACGGGTAATAGCCCAAACGCGCTTCATCCAACTGCGTTTCATCCAAATCGGTAGCAAATATCCGGTAGGTAAGCCCCGGGTAGCTGTTACCCAGCGCTTCTTCCAATAAAATTGCCAGGCTGTATGGTTCCTGTCCGGCAGCGCAGCCGGCTGACCAGATGCGGATCTCGCTGCGTTTACCATTTTTCTTTTTTTGTATCAGTTCTGGCAGGATCGAGCGTTCAAGCATGGCAAATGTCAGTGGGTCACGGAAGAATTCACTAAAATGGTTGTAAAGGCAGGCGCGCAGAATTTGCTCTTCGGCCGGGTTTTGTTCCAAATAGCCGCAGTACGCTGCAGGCGAGCCACAACCCGTTTCTTGCAGCCTCTTCTCAATCGATGTATGCAGAAAAGCCCGCTCATAGATGGAACTAGGCCTGCCAGGAGTTTGATCGAGCAATTGGGTTACGCTGGAAAAATCCATCATCACTTCTCATCGACAATTCGATATTTTTCCGGCAGGCCGGTTTGTTGCAGCAGATGATTGATTTCTTTTTTTAATTCTATCATCCTTAGTTCGCGCCCAATCGTGATGTGTTGGAAACGCTCCATTTCATCATTTTTTTGTTGAAGCGCCTCGAACGCAGCCTGCTTTTGGGCCTCAGCCTGCTTGCGTTCGCTGATGTTGCGGGAAATACCTATGACACTATTTACATTTCCGTCGGGAGAGAATTCCGGGTTGAAGACAAGATCCAGGTGCATTATGCCAGGCGCCATTTCCACCGCAAATTCCATTTGTGAAGATTTGCCTGTATCAAAAACGCTCTGGATGTGCTGCTCCCATAGCTTGCACAAATGCTCGGGAAAACCCATCTCATGATGGGTTTTCCCGATATATTGCTCAACCGGTAAACCCGTAGATTCGAGAGCAATCCGATTTGCATAGATGTGTTTGAAATTTCGATCGTAGCGCATGATAAAGTCGGAAGAAGACTCTGCGATGGCGCGATACTGTTCTTCTTTTTCCATCAAGGCCTGTTCCGTCCGCTTGCGCTCGGTGATATTTTCATGCGACAGCACGGCCCAAACCTCCCCATCAGCTTCAAATTTTGTAACTTTCAGCAGAAACCAGCGTTTCTCGTTCGGGCCATCACACGGGTATTCGATGCGGGCTTCTTGCTGCACAGCTGCCAGCACATCCCGGATGGCCCGGGATGTCAGACTGGCTTCCTCAGAATTTTGACCGCTGGCGGAATCGCACAGTTCAAGATAATTAATGCCCAGGCAATGCGAGCTGGTTTGCAAACCATTCAATTCACCAAACGTTCGCCAGGCAGCATTTACCTGCATAATGACTCCGCTTTTATCCAGGATGGCAATATGCGCCGAAAGCGAATCCAGGACTCCCTGCAAGAATGCATTGACGCTGCGCAGTGGTTGGCCTACCATGCGCTGGGTTTCCCCTTGCATAACAGACTGATCTGTTTGATCCTGCTTGCCCGGTTTTGATCTGACCTGCAGGCGAGGTTCTGTGGCTCTGGTGGGTGCAGCGGAATTCTTAGTCATAGCACAATCCTTATACAGCTTACACAATCCGGGTCTCTGGTTACGCTCATCTTTTGACCATCATTCACTTTGGAGAATCAGGCGAGAGTGGATTGTGTCGGTTATAGCAGACTGGCAATCGCGGCCATCACCACCGCCAACCTCTGTTCCACCAGCGTCAGAAGCATTTCGAACAAAGGCTCATTCCCTTTCGCAAGCGCCATTTCCAAATCTTTTGCATCTGCACGCAATTCGTCTGCGCCAATAGAGCCAGCCAAACCTTTCAGGGTGTGCGCCAACCGCCTGGCAAGTTCCAGGTCGTTATTCTTCAGGGCTGCCCGCATCGCTGGCACATCTTGCTCATGCTCAGCCTGGAACATTAAAATTATCCGGCGATATAGCGCTTTGTTGCCGCCCAAACGCGCCAGGGCGCTGACCATATCAATTGAGTCGAGCGCCGCGGGCAGCAGATCCTGCCCTGAAAGGTCGCCAGAATAGGTTCCTGCGCGAGATTCGGGGGGAGAGGCCGGAATCGGAAACTCCTGCTTGGAGACATCGGTTGGCTGGCTAGTTTTCCCAGGCTCAGCCCCGTTCTCAAGCGCTGGATGGTCCAGCCAGCGCGCTAACACGCTGGCAAGCTGGGCCACATCCACCGGTTTGGAAACGTAATCGTTCATACCAGCTGCCAGGGCTTTCTGGTTATCCCCAGCCAGGGCATTCGCGGTCATGGCAATGATCGGTATTTGATCAGGATCTGAGCGCAGATTTTTGCCGCGGATTTGCGCGGTGGCCTGGTAGCCATCCATGCCCGGCATCTGGATGTCCATCAAAATGGCATCGTAGTTGCCCTGCCCGGCCATCTGAACAGCTTGTTCGCCGTCGTCGGCCACCGAAACCAGCAAGCCCATTTGTTGCAAGATCTCAACTGCCACCATCTGGTTGATTTCATTGTCTTCCACCAGCAAAATTTGTTTGCCGCGCAATTTCCTCAGAGTTTCATTTGAGATTATTTCATGCGTGGGCTGGGGGTGGGTCAATGCCTGATGCCCAAATACCTGCATTACAGCATCAAATAACTGCGAACGGGTGATGGGTTTTAGCAGGCTGCCATTCAGTCCCTCAGAACTGGCTTTTTGCTGCACATCTGCCTGGCTGCCAAGCAGAATAATCGGCATGCCTGCCAGGCGCGCATCCTGCCTGATACAGCGTGCGGCTTCCAACCCATCCAATCCGCTAGAAAATTTCCAGTCCATTAACACCAGACTGAATGGGTCATCATCCCTGGTTTTTTCCAGCAGCTGCAAACCTTCTTCAGCGCACTGGGCTGTAGTTACTTTGAAAGCAAAGGATTCCAACGCGCTTTGCAGAAATTCCTGCGTGGCAATATGCTGATCAACCACCAGTACCCGCAAGCCTGACAGCTCAGGCGCAACCTGCGGCACATCGATAAGTATGGGGCTGGGTTCGGACTGCTGCTCCAATGCGATGCTGCAGGTAAACACAGAGCCAACTCCGATCTGGCTCTGAACCCTGATCTCTCCACCCATCATTTTAACCAGCCTCTGGCTGATGGTCAGCCCCAGGCCCGTGCCGCCATATTTCCGGCTGATGGAACTGTCGGCCTGGCTGAATGGCTGAAACAGATGCGAGATTTGTTCTTCCGTCATTCCAATGCCCGTATCGCGCACCGTGAATTCAAGTACTGTCTGGTTGTTTTTCACGGGGCTCACGCCCATTGCGCTGTCGCGTTGCTCAGCCAGCCTGACCTTGAGGACGATCTCGCCCATTGGGGTGAATTTGATGGCATTACCCACCAGGTTGAGCAATATCTGGCCCAGCCGCTGCGGATCGCCAATCAGCAGACGTGGCACATTCATTTCGGGTTGAAAGACGAGTTCCAGATCTTTCTCATGGGCGCGCGCTGCCAGCAAGTCGGAGATACCGCCCAGCACATCATCCAGGCTGAAATCCACCCGCTCGAGCGTCAATTTCCCAGCTTCGATTTTCGAGAAGTTTAGAATATCATTGATGGTCGCCATCAATATTTCGCCAGAGTACTGCAGATGATTCAAGTAACCGCGTTGTTTTTCGCTCAATTCGGTTTGCAGCGCCAGGTATGTCAGGCCCATCACGCCATTTAAGGGGGTCCGGATTTCGTGGCTCATGACCGCCAGGAAGTCGCTCTTGGCACGGTTGGCAGACTCGGCTTGCTCTTTGGCAATTTCCAATTCGGAAGTGCGTTCTTTGACGAGTTCTTCCAGATGGTCGCGGTATAGCCTTAATTCAGCCTCGGTCTCTTTCTGATCTTCAGCTACGCTTAGCAGTGTCAGGTGAGATCGTTCCGCATTTGCCAGCAGACGTTGTAATTCATTTTGGGCTGAATTCATCTTTTCTTCGGCTTGCTTGCGGTCGGTGATGTCTACAAACGTAATGATGGCGGATTGTAATTGCCCTGTGGCATCCCAGATAGGCAAACCGTTCACCAGGGCCCATTGCACCCTGGCTGCGGTAGCCTGAAAGACTCCCATAGTAAAATTCTGTAAAGGTTGATGAGTTGCAAGAATCTGGTTGATTGGATATTCGGCCAACGTCATCCGGATCCCATCCGCACGTAGAAAGCACCATTGTGGGTCCGTGGCCTGCTTTCCGAGCATTTGTTCCGGCGTCAGGCCCAGTAATTCACAGGCTCGTTCATTAAAGTAGCTGATGGATGTATCCGGGGCGTGGACAACCACGCCAGAGTTGAGGTTATCCAACAAATCAACGTGTTTCTTCTCGCTGATGCGCAGCGCTTCTTCCGCCTGCTTGCGTACGGTGATATTGGTATGAGAAACCAGAACAGTGCCTTCCTTTCCTTGCAGCGGTACCACTTGCATGGCAAACCAACGCCTTTCAGCGCCCGGGCCATGACACGGATACTCCAGGCTGAAAGAAGTCAGGTCGCCGTGCTGGACCTTTCGGACGCCATCCGCTCCCTCCTGTGCCAGCGTCGTATCACCCCACTCTTTACTGTATTGCACAAAATAATTGGCGCCCGCGCCCCATGTGCTTTCGTTTCCCCCACCGTTTTCAAAAGCGAAATTTCTCCACTTCTCGTTGAAGGCCAAAATGACACCATCGGGGGCAACGACAGCCATGTGGGCATCCACGGAGTTGAATATACGCTGGTTGAAGTCGGCTTGCTGCGCTAATTCTTCTTCCGTCCGCTTGCGCTCTGCAATATCCCAGGTGAAATCGGCCAGGGATGCTACCATTTCGATATCCTGTTGATCATAATTGGTCAGTTTGTTGCCTACGCCTAGTATGGCTACAATCGTCTCGCCGCGCATGACCGGGACCACCAGTTCTCTTACTATGGGCGCATGGCCCTCTGGCACTCCCTTGCGATGTGAAAGTGATGCATAATCATTGTGAATGACCGGACGTTTTTCACGAACGCAGTCCACCCAGACGCCCGCCTGGCTAATTGGATAATGCGACCCGGCAGGCTCGGCCTTGCACATATGTTGAATAGTATTGGTGGACCATGCCTGCAGTGACAGCGACACCTGGTCTGCTTCCACAAAATGGAAAAAGCCGACCTGGCTGCCGGTCAGTGCTTCTGTTTCGTCGATTGTGACGCGTAGCAGTTCTTCCAACGAGCAGTTATTTGAAATCTGAATAATACGGCTGCGCGCCAACATGACTGCATCTGATCTTTTTCGCTTGGTGCAGTCTCGACAGAAACAGATGAATTTGCCGCCATCCAACTCTAAAAACGTCACAGATACTTCAACATCAAAGACGTTACCTTGCTTGCCGCGGTGGCGAGTCTCAAAAAGCTCCGCACCATTTTGAATTACGCGCTTGATCCGTGCTTCAGTTTCACTCGGTAGTTCACCGATATCTATGTCACCAATCGACAATTCCAAAAGCTCAGTCTTGTTATAGCCAGACAAGCTGCAGTAAGCCTGATTTGCATCAGTGATTTTGCCTTCCCGGTTCACAACCAGGAAGCCATCGGCTGTTGTGCGAAGAATGCTGTGCAAATAATGTTCGCTCTTGCGCAGCGCCAAAGTTTGTTGGCTCAGGTTTCGGAACATCAGACTGAACGGACGCTGCAAGCCGGTCCGTATGACAGCTAAATAAATTAAGAAAAATGCAGTTAGTTTTCCAAAGTGGCCCAATAAATTGGAAAAATCATATACACCGACATAAAATGTGAAGGCCAGTTCCGAAAGGATGGTGGCAACAGTGGCAGCCAGCAGCAGCCCTAACACCGGACGGTCAAACTGCTGGCGTTTGACCCATATTGCTCCTAATGAAATCAGCAGAATGAGGCTGATCAGGTACTCGCTGTTTTTTTTGAAAGGGGTCAGGCCCTGTCCTTCAATATAGCAGACTGGGAACTGCCGTGTGAAAATGAGCATCAGCAACAGGAGTGTGATGGCGGCATAAAAAGCAACCAGAACGTAATCATAATTCTGGCGGGTTTTTTCTTGTGGGTTACTGCTGCTCGAGGCGTTTTGGTTGGGCTTCGAGGCTAAGAATAAAAGAGCGAACAACATGGACAGGCTTTGCAGGTAACGAGCCGCTATCCACAATTGAGTGGGCAGGTTTGAGTCGTAGCCCACAAAAATATTCATGCCCTTGTAGGCCAACATATGGATCAGGTCCAGACTACTTGCTGCACCCAGGGCAACCCCAAGCCCCAAAATAGTAGTATTTTTCAGCCAGTGTCGCGCATTCCAGACCAACAATAACATACTGAAACCAACGACGATACTGGATACTTCGACCAGCGCATGAAACAACAAATAACTGATCAGGCTGGTCAAATACAATCCCAGCACAGCCAATCCGACCGTGAAAATGATCAATATGGTCCGGAGCAGGCGCGTATTAGAGGCCGGATGCCCAGGTTCCAGGGGTCTGAATGCCAAAAGTTCCTCGTAATCCGCTTGTTGGGCGCCAGGATTTCCCTTTTGTGCCCAGCCTCGAGGACTTTGATCTGAATCATGGTCCGATTCATTCCTTTTTATCATTCATCACTTCCTGGTGGTTTCAGATTCAGACCATCGAGGCTGGCAAAGCGCGGCGGTTTTCCAGCCTCAACCAGCAGTCTGTTGATCTCGCTTTTTAACTGCAATATCCGATCCTCGCGGCCCTGGGTTATATTTTGCCAGCGGCGAAGTTCTTCGAGTTGTTTATTTTGTTGTTCTTCGGCCTGCTTGCGCCGGGTGATATCGATGGCCATGTTTGCATAATAATCCGTGTCCACCATAAAAACGGAGGACAGATAATACTGCTGATTGGATTCGAAATAGGTTTCGAAGGTCTGCGGCTGGGTGGATGCTTCCACCTGCCGGGCAATTTCAAAATAAGGCGCCATCACATTTTGGCCGAATAGCGCCACAGCGCGTTTCCCAATAGCGGTTTCCACTGTCAGACCGATGCTGGCTGCGGCTAATTCGTTGATATCGCTGATCTCCCAGTCGATAATGGTACCCGCCTCGTCTCGAATTAATCGATAAATGACGCCATTAAACGGTGACTGGCTGAGAAGTGCCCTGAAACGCAGGGTGCTTTTCAGCAGTGCCTCTTCTGCCTGCTTTCGTTCGGTGATGTCAATACAGATGCCTGACATGCGCAGTGGCAGCCCGTCTTCATCATGGGTAGTGTTGCCCAGGGCATTTATCCAACGCAATTCGCCGGATGGCAGAACGATTCTGTAATCATTATCTAACAAGGTGTGTTCGCGAATGGAATCGTTAATTCGCTCCTCGGCGTTTTTGACATCTTCAGGATGGGTTACGCTGCGCCAAACATCGAAAGTGGGGGTTGTGGCTGGATCCAAACCAAACAAGATCAGAAATTCAGGCGACCATTTCAGCAGACCTGTCGTCATGTCCCAGTCCCAAAACCCTGCTTTGGCCGAAATTTGCGCAAAGGACAGGCGTTCATTGGCTTGCAAGAGCGCTTCTTCTGCCAATTTGCGTTCGGTGATGTCTTGAACGGTGCCGTTACTCCGGATAGGTTTGCCAGCCTGATCAAACTCCGTTTTGCCAATTGCGAATATGGTGTGAATCGAACCATCTTTATGGACAACGCGGTATTCAAGAGCAGGTGAACTTCCATTCGACAAATTGCTATTCATACTATTTGTGAAGAGCTCAATATCGTCAGGATAAATCTTCTTCAGCAGGGATTCCGGCTTTCCATCATATGTGTCGGGGTTGATGTCGAAAACATGATACATCTCTTTTGACCAGCTGACTTTATTTGAGAGCATATCCCATTGCCAGCTCCCAATCTGAGCAATTTGTTGAGCCTCGGCCAGATCTTCTTCGCTTTTACGTTGCACTTCTTCTGCCAATTTACGTTCGGTAATGTCTTGAGCGACACCCGTCAAAAAGGTGGGCTTGCCGTCCTGGTCGTAAATCGTCGTGCCGCTTTTCGCCCAAATATAGCGAATAGCTGAATCTGGCAGGATAATTCGGTATTCAATCGGTTTATTTGCGAGATTCGCAGCGTTGGATGGCAGAACCAAATGCAAATCATCAGGATGAATTACGTTTTTGATTACGTCTCCAAGCCGACCAGAATATGAATGCTTGTTAATCCCAAAGATGCGATACATTTCATCTGACCAGGTAATCTCACCTTTTTGCACATCCCATTTCCAATTTCCGATATGAGCTATTGACTGGGCTTCCTTTAAATCCAATTCTGAAAGGCGATAATTCTGCTCGCTCTCTTGCAAGGCTTGTTCAGCCTGTTTGCGAGTGCTGATGTCCTGGATCAAGGCTACAAAGTAGTCCGCTGACCGGTCGGGGTTACGCACGCAGTGCACAACCAGGTTGGTAGCGATGCTGTGTCCATCCTTATGAATAAAGCGTTTTTCCAGGGTGTAACCATCCATCTCGCCGGCCATAACCCGCTTAAATTGGACCAGATCGGCAGGCAGATCGTCCGGATGGGTCAACTCTTGCCAGGTCATCTGTAGCAATTCGTCCTTTGTATAACCGAGCATGTCACACAATGTGGGATTGACATCAATCCAGCCGGTGCTGGCCGAGGTGATGGCGCGCCCGGCCAGGGGTAGATTAAAATAGCTGCGGAAGCGTTCTTCACTCTGGCGTAATGTTTCATCGGTCTGCTTGCGCTCTTGAATCTCTGTTTCCAAAGACCTGGTGCGCGTGGCTACCTGTCGATTGAGCATAAACGACCAGAGCAGCAGGATGGCTCCAATCAGCAGAAATGTCAGAACAATCCCGCCTAAAGATTCAATAAACACAACGTTCGACCCCTCAACCGGTACCAGCCTGACCCCCATCACCTGTGCCACAGATCGCATCAAGTCCACACTGAACCCATCGGACTGGCCCTCTTTGTTTACGAAGGGGTAGGGGGCATAATTATCGATGCTGATTACCTTCAGAATCGGCTCATTGGCAAATGAACCAATCTTTGCCGAGGCAGCGGGTTGCAGCGCATAAACATGTGATTGTGTGGGGAAAGCCAGTATGCTAACAATAATCAATAAGAGCAGGTAAATACCAGCTCTTGTGTTGTTGTAAAGTTTTGAACCAGAGTCCCCCAGTTTTAGGTGCAGATGATTTGAAGGGCTGGAACTGCTATTCTTCACGCATTCCTCCAAAAATTAAGCCATAAATGTCATTTCATAACATTTGTTGTCGAAATTTTGTGGCTGGGTTCTTTTGAATTCGGAGATTGGCTTGAAATTGGTCTTTGTGTTTGATTGCTCATTGGCTAACAAGCTTTGATTCAAATCGAGCAATCTGTTAATAAAGATCAATCGTGACTAGACCACCCCCCTCGGATAGTTTCGATCCAAAATGATTATACAATTATTTATTATATTACACCTTTCAAAAATGAAAGGTTCAGGATGCTATCCTGGAGCGGACCCTCTCTGAAAACAGATACCCAATAGATCAAGCCCCAATCCCTCCCCCGTTTTTCGGGGGAGGCTAGGAGGGGGTCCAAATACCCATCCACCATACCCCCATCTCCTGGGACGCACTTTCCTGCCATCCTGGAGGGCATTCGGAAAAAAGAGTTTATATCTGAAATATCGATTTCAGGTTTGGAATTGCTGGTTTCCCGTTGCATGCATTCCATTACTTCCCAGCCTCTGGCAAACCTCATCCTGTTGGACTGCTCTTTCAGCCTATCCTGGCAATCGAGGCCATCACCACCGCCAATTTCTGTTCCACTTGCATCAGAAGCGGCTCGTATGCCCTCTCGTTCTCTTCGGCAATGGCTATTTCCAAATCTTTTGTCGCCGCGCGTAATTCATCTGCGCCCATCGTGCCCGCCAACCCTTTCAGGGTGTGCGCCAGCCGGTGAGCAAGTTCAATCTCATTGCTTTTCAAAGCGGCTCGGATCGCCTGTCCAGAATGTTCATGCCCGGCATGGAACATCAAAAGTAAGCGCTTGTAAAGCTCTTTATTACCGCCCAGGCGGGCCAATGCGGCGTTCATATCGATTGCATCGAGCGTGGCCGGCAATTCGGTCTGGGCTTTCAACGGGAACGCATTCGCGTCATCTGAACCCAGGTTTTCGCGGATGGCCGTTGATCTATGTTCCTTTGGCAAGGGGTGCACCCAGCGCAGTAAGACACTGGCAAGTTTTGCGATATCCACCGGCTTGGAGACGTAATCGTCCAAGCCGGCATCCAGTGCTTTCTGGCGATCGGTATCCAGCGCATTGGCGGTCATGGCGATGATCGGCAGATGGGCCGAGTCAAAAGAAAGTTCCTGGCGGATTTGAATGGTTGTTTGGTAGCCGTCCATGCCTGGCATCTGGATATCCATTAAAATGGCATCGAAGTGATCTCTCTTGAGCATCGCAAGCGCTTCTTCGCCATCATTTGCGATTAAAACGTGCAGACCCATATTTTTCAGGATCTCCAGCGCCACCTTCTGGTTGATTTCATTATCTTCCACCAGCAGGATGTGACCGCCGCGCAGCTTTTCCAGCGCTTCTGCGCTCAAAGGTTTCGAGCCCGGTTTCATTTTATTTTGATTTGGGGGTCCGAAGACCTGCATCAGGGTGTCCAGCAAGGTTGAGCGCGTGATGGGTTTGGTCAGGTACCCTTCCAGGTTGTCATTTTCCGTCTGGAACTCCAGATCTTTGGCATAGACCATCAATATGACTGGAATGGCTGCATGCAGGGGATTGTTTTTGATGCGCAGGATGGCTTGTGTTCCATCCATGCCTCCGGGCATGTCCTGATCCATTAGTATCAGATCAAATGCTGAGGCACGCTTGGATTCTGAAATTAGTTCCAGCCCAGCTTCAGCCGACTGCGCAACCGTTACCTGGCAGGCAAAGGATTCAAGCGCAGTGCGCAGTGATTCCAGGGTATTGAGATTGTTGTCCACCACCAGTACGTGCCGCCCGCCTATTTCCGGCAAGGTCGCAGCGGGTGCTTCACTCGCGGTTGCCGGGTCTGTGCCCAACCCAAGCACCACCATAAATGTAAACTGGCTGCCCTGC
This sequence comes from uncultured Anaerolinea sp., assembly GCA_964462245.1. Taxonomy (GTDB): domain Bacteria; phylum Chloroflexota; class Anaerolineae; order Anaerolineales; family Villigracilaceae; genus UBA5195. The sequence continues at coordinate 3,442 of CAYWXS010000102.1, read as the reverse complement.
CCAAATTTGCTTTCAACCTGGATGCCCTCTCCCATCATTTGAACCAGGCGCTGGCTGATCGTCAGTCCAAGGCCGGAACCTCCATATTTGCGGCTGATGGAGCTATCGGCCTGTGTGAAGGGTTGGAATAGCTGCCCGATTTGTTTTTCCGTCAGGCCAATACCCGTATCGTGCACCGAAAATTCGAGCATCACTCGCTCAGTGGTTTGCTCGCGCAGCTTTGTTTTTACGAGCACTTCTCCTGCTGGAGTAAATTTGATGGCGTTACTCACCAGATTGGTCAGCACCTGTCCCAGGCGGGTGGGATCGCCCACCAGTAGATTGGGAACATCCGGCGCGGTGGAGAAGACCAGTTCCAGGCCTTTTTCATGTGCGCGGTATGCCAGCAGGCTGGAGAGACTGTTCAGAACATCATCCAGTTGGAAATTCGTTGCCTCGAGGCTCAGCCTGCCCGATTCGATCCTTGAAAAATCCAGGATTTCATTGATGGTTGCCAACAATGCGTCCCCGGAAACTTGCAGGTCGGCCAGGTAATTGCGTTGTTTGTCATCCAACCCTGTTTGCAGCAGAAGATGAGCCATGCCCAGTACACCGTTAATGGGTGTGCGGATTTCGTGGCTCATGACTGCCAGGAAATCGCTTTTGGCGCGATCAGCAGCCTCGGCTTCTTCCTTGGCCTTGTTCAGCGCGGCAGTGCGTGCCGTGACCATCTCTTCCAGGTGTGCGCGCTGCTTCTGCAGTTCAGCCTGGGTTTTCTTGCGTTCGGATAGCTCGGATTGGACGTCTTCATACAGCCTGGCATTTGCGATTGCTACAGCCACCTGCGCAGCCAGCGTTTCCAAAACCGAAACATTTTCAGGGCTAAAGCCACCCGGGTTGGAACTTTGCACCTGCAGCACACCCAACACCTGCTTGCCCGCCATCAAGGGCAGGCAGAGCTCTAATCTGGTTGTGGAGACCTGTTCCGGGAAAAGATTTTTATTGCGGAAGTTGGGGTCTAATTCGTTGGACAGCAGCTTTTTACCATGCCTGCCTGTCCAACCCACCAACCATTCTCCTGACCCTGCGCGGGTGTCATTCGGGAAAATATGCTCAAATTCGCCGCTTTTGGCTTTTATGATTAATTCATCGCGCTGGTCGTTGAACAGGTAAATAGCCACATAACCATAACCCAGGGCGCTGCGAATACGGCGCACAGTCAATTCGAGCACTTGCTGCAGTTTCAATACCGCGGCGATTTCACGCCCAATCTCGTTGATTAGCGCCAGTTGGGTGACGCTTTTTTTAAGATTATATTCCGCCAATTTGCGCTCGGTGATATCGCGGATGATGGCGGTATAAAACTGACTGCCGGCAAACTGCCACTCTGACAATGAAAGTTCCAACGGGAACCGGGTTCCATCCTTGCGCAAGCCTGCAAATTCAACAACTTTCCCAATCACGTGTTTTTCACCGCCTGCTTGCACCCTTTCGATGGCCGCTGCATGCACACCCCGGTAATTCGACGGAATTAAAATAGATAACGGCTGGCCCAGGATCTCATATTCTGGATATCCAAATAGTTTTTCAGCGCTTTTGTTCCAGCCAATAATATTCGAGGCTTGATCAATGCTGACGAAGGAATCGGTTGCGGAACTGATCACTGCCCGATAATGTTCTTCACTTTCGCGCAAGGCCTGATCAGCTTTTCTGCGCCGGGTAATATCACGCGAAACGCCGTAAATTTCCCAGTGGAAGCTGTCTGTATTGAACATATAGTGGCTGGTTACCTCTGTCCAGACGGTTTTTCCATCTTTGGCCGGTTGTTCCACTTCATCCAGGTAATCAATATTATTGCCCTGGTTTGCTTGTGCCAGCCGCCCAGGCAAAACATTTTCAACATATTCAAGCGAAGCGGGGGTAAAGGCCAAAGACAAATCCTGGGCAAGTACTTCTTCCACACTAAAACCACGTAACTGCTGCACAGAAGGACTGATGTAAGTAAACCGCCTGGTTTCCAGATCCAGGGTCCAGATTACATCTGAGATATTGTTGGCAAGCAGTCTGTATTTCGCTTCGCTTTGCCTGATCGCTTCTTCCATCCTGTTTTTTTCCAGTGCCCGATAGATCGAAAGCAGCAATTCTTCCACATCAAACGGCTTTTGGAAAAAGCCGTAAGCGCCCAACTGAATGGCTTCGATGGCTGAACTCTGTGAAGCGTAACCGGTCATCAGGATGCACTCTGTTTTTGGGCGTCGCGCCTTGATGCCTTTCAACGCTTCCAGTCCCGATATATCTCCCAGATGTAGATCGATCAGGGCTACATCAATCGAAATCTGATCAACATGAGCCAACGCAGCGGCTCCCGTTTGGACCGGAATCGGCTCGTAGCCTTTGCCCTTCAGGATATCAACCATGGTTACCAGCAGGCTGCTGTCATCATCCAGAATTAGAATGCGTGGAAGCTTATTTTCCATTTTGTGCTCCATCTCAAACGGCTCATACGCCTGCCGACCTACTCATCCAGTGCGCCACGTAAACGCTCTAATTGGAGCTGGCCCAATTTCTCCAACAAGTGTGGGATCTCGAGCGGTTTGTACAGGCAGGTGTAAGCGCCGATCTCCAATGCGGCCTGAATGGCCGGCGCCACATCCGGCCCGTAACCCGCCACCAGCAGCACCGGCAGGGTCGGGTAGTGCGACCGAATGCTCTTGAGCGCATCCAGACTGCTCACTCCCTTTAGTTTCAAGTTCAACAGCACTACCTGGGAATCGGATGCAACCAATTCCAGATTGTCAGGCGTGTCGTTAAATTGCGCCACACGAAAGCCGCGCTTCTGCAGGATGTCTGCCAGCGCTTTACAAAAAGCCGCATCGTCATCCACAATCGCAATCGTACGATTCCTGGACAAAGAGCCAAAGAAACCCAATAAATGATGGATATCCAGGGGTTTGTCAAACACACCCACCACCCCTTCGTCCAACCCCTGGCGGACAACTTCGTCGGCAGCAAAGGCAGTCATCAACAGCACCGGCAGTCCGGGCAGCGACTGGTGGAGTTGGCGGTGGAATTCGACTCCATCCATGCCCGGCATGCGCACATCCGTCAAGACGCAGTCAAATCTTTGCTCGCGGCTTATCTCGAGACCTTGCGCGCCGGAAACCGCGGCCACTGACTCGTGGCCGGATAAGGAAAGGATATCGCTCAGGGTTTGTGTCATATCCCGGTCGTCGTCGATAATCAGGATTTTTAATTTGTCTTTCATTTTTGCTCCTCATCTTGGCCGGTTGGAAATCGGTGAGGATTTACGGCACCCGCGACCGTATGTGCGTCCTCCTGGCCAGCCCCCGTAATTTCGGGGGCTGCCGCAGTCAGAGCCACATCTGAATTGTGCATTGGCAGGATCAGTCGTGTGCACGCAAAAGCTGTCAGGCAGCTAAAGGTAAAGTTCCACGGAGATTGC
>CAYWXS010000101.1:0-23040 GCA_964462245.1 uncultured Anaerolinea sp. | reverse complement strand
AGTTTACCCAACTTTCCCTTATTTGGGAATCCATGAATTTTTGAAAAGATACGTTCCCCGCTCAGAATTGTATTTAATTGCATTGGAAAGTAGATTAAGTAGCACCTGTTTGATGCGGGTCCGATCAGCACTCACATAGTAAGGAATTTCAAAATGCGGAAATTTGAGCGTAATGCCGCGCTGGTGTGACTGTAGTTCTATCATTCCTTGACATTCAAGGATGACTTCGGCCAGCGAAACCGGTTCGGGTGAAAGCGGTACCTGTCCAGACTCAACTTTAGCCAAATCGAGAATTTCGTCGATCAATTTTAATAAATACCATCCAGCACTAAGGATCTGGGAGATATTATCCTTCTGTATTGGCGTCGGTGGTGGAGATTCAGAATCCAACAGCTGCGCAAATCCAAGAATGCCGTTGAGCGGGCTGCGCAGTTCGTGGCTCATATTTGAAAGAAATTCGGATTTGGCCTGATTTGCCTTTTCTGCGAGAGATTTTGCACTCTCCAACTCGACGTTTTTTTCCTGCAGTACCCTATCCAACCGGTTACGCTCAGTAACATCGCGCGCAGCAGCAAACACTCCCTGAAGTTTTCTATCACGATCATAGAAGGTCGTGGCATTGTAAGAAACCACAGTTTCCCTGCCGTCCCTGGCGCGCGCAGTAAGTTCATAGTTGGTGACTTTCTTTTCACTCAGTACGAGTTTAATACTCCTCTGGGCTTGTTCCGGATCGGTATAATAGCGCTTAAACGGAGCTCCAATTAATTCGTCGCGCGTACAACCGGTTAGCGCTTCCATTTGTTTATTTACATCAGTTATGATACCAGACGGATCCGTGGTCATCAAAGCATCGATGTTAGCCTCGAAAAGAGACCTGGTATAAAACTGCTGGTCACGCAAGCGTTGACCAAGCACTTCCTGTTCCGCTTCAATTTGCTTACGAGCAGTATTATCGGTACCAATCAAAAGGTAACCTATGATTTCATCATGCCCATCACGCAAAGCGGTAACCGACACAACTGCCGGAAAACGGCTACCGTCCTTGCGGATGTAGGTTAATTCGTAGATATCCTCGATACCACGTGAAGCCTTGAAGACCAATGCCTCGAAACCCGGTGTAATGGGTGTGGAAAGCTCAACGCTCAATGTCCTGGCACGCGCGATCACTTCCTGATAATCTGAAATATCAGCAGGAGTGATCTTGTTCACAACCTCGGCAGCTGAAAAACCCAACATACGCTCGGCACCCACATTAAAGATTTGAATGACACCACGCGCGTCCGTGGCGATACTTGAAAAATTGGCACTGTTAAAAATAGCATTCTGCAAAGCCCCAGCCTTGAGCAGCGCTTCTTCGGCGCGTTTGCGCGCAGTGTTATCGGTTCCGATCAACAAATAACCAATGATGGCATCTTGATCGTCGCGCAAGGCAGTAACCGATACGACAGCGGGGAAACGAGTACCATCCCTACGAATATAGGTCAATTCGTAAATATCCTCGATACCACGGGAGGCCTTGAAAACCAAAGCCTCAAAGCCGGGAGTAATCAAAGTGGATAGTTCAAGGCTAAGTGCCCTGGCACGCGCGATCACTTCCTGTGGATCAGAAATATTGGCTGGAGTAATTTTGTTAATCACCTCTGCAGCTGTGTAACCTAGCATACGCTCGGCACCAACGTTAAATATTTGAATGACGCCTTTTGCATCAGTAGCTATACTCGAGAAATTGGCACTATTAAAGATCGCCTTCTGTAAAGCACCTGCTTTAAGCAGCGATTCTTCAGCCTGCTTACGAGCGGTATTATCCGTACCTATCATCAGGTAACCGATAATCGTGTCCTGATCATCGCGCAGTGCAGTGACTGACACAACCGCCGGAAAATGGCTGCCATCCTTGCGGATGTAGGTCAATTCATAAATATCCTCGATCCCACGCGAAGCCTTGAAGACCAGGGCTTCGAAACCCGGAGTAATAGGCGTGCCGAGTTCTTTGCTCAAAGCCTCAGCCCGTGCGATTACTTCCTGTGGGTCAGAAATATCTGCCGGCGTAACCTTATTCATAACATCCGCAGCCGAATAACCCAGCATACGCTCTGCACCAACGTTGAAGATCTGGATAACACCTTTTTCGTCAGTAGCGATACTGGAAAAGTTGGCACTATTGAATATAGCGTTCTGTAAAGCCCCATTTTTTGGCAACACCTCATGGTGTCGAATCTCCATCCCCTTACTAACGATAGGTTCAGATACAACGGAATTATGGATTTCTAGGGGCATGCTAACCTTTCTCCAAAAGTGAATTGATTTAATACATGGTACCGCCAGGATACGATCGCCAACTCATGTCCGTTTTTAACGCGGGACAAAATAAATTCTAAAAAAGATACAAGCCAAAGGTGTCTTCAGCTCACTTTGGCGTAAAATATACAAAAAAAAATAGTCAGTCACTGTTTTGCAAAAAACCATTTTAAATTACAGACACACCTATAAAATATACCCCACAAACCTCAAGACGATGACTATAATGGCAAATTAATGAAAGTAGCTTTCTATATTTACTCTATCATCATCTTATTCCAAACCATACCTCCTGGCATCCACCATTAGGGGAGGGTTTTTATCCGCCACTTGGGGGAGGAAATTGCATATTGAGGCGAAAATGATAAGCTAATCCCCGACTTTGGGATATATCCAAGCGGAAAGATAACTTTCATAAGCAAATATTTTGAATGTATACTTGAGTAAAATTCCATGACACATATCCCCAGCCTCAATCTCAAGAGCCTTAACCAGGCTGTAAAAAACCTCATCGCAATTGATCCAGCACTGGCGGAGTTACATGCCAACCTGGGTCTCCCACCATTGTGGGCACGCGAACCAGGCTTTCCAACCCTGGTACATATCATCCTGGAACAACAAGTTTCACTCGCATCCGCCAGGGCAGCTTTCCAAAAGTTACAGGAAGCCTGTAGCACTATCATCACCCCCAGTCGTTTTCTAGAGTTAGATGACACAGCCCTCAAAAGAATTGGTTTCAGCCATCAAAAAACCACCTATTGCAGAGGGTTAGCCGTGACTATCTTAAACGGTGAGTTAAATTTGGAAGAACTGCCCTGCCTGGATGATGATTCAGCTCGCAACGCACTAACCCGCATCAAAGGCATCGGCCGCTGGACTGCTGATATTTACCTTCTGATGGTCCTATTGCGACCTGACATCTGGCCCAGTGGAGACCTGGCACTGGCTATTGCCATGCAGGAAGTAAAAGAACTACCCACCCGGCCAGGCGCCGCCCAATTGGAAGAAATTGCCCATTCCTGGCAACCCTGGCGTGCAGTGGCAGCTCGCATGTTATGGTTTTCATATCTTCGAAAGCGAGGTCTCGCTTAATGATATCCTTACCAAAAATTGAAACCATTTTACAGGATTTGACAGCTGATATTCAAAAAGTTCGAGGAGTTTCAGCCATTGTATTGGGTGGTTCACGCGCTCGTGGAACGCATACCGCAGGATCAGATATCGACTTGGGAATTTATTATGACCCACTTCAGCCATTGGACTTGCAAGCACTGAGCGAAGTCGCCAGGCGTTTTGATGATCAGCATCGTACCGACATTCTGACCCAGCCCGGCAGCTGGGGACACTTGATCAATGGTGGCGGTTGGATAAAGATTAACAGTATTCCGGTCGACTTTTTATACCGCGACCTGGACAAGGTTCGGGCCGTAATCACAGAATGCTTGCAGGGCAAAGTCGAAATGGCTTACCAACCCGGGCACCCAAACGGTTTTGTTTCAAGCATGTACCTGAGTAAAGTCGCCATATGCAAAGTATTGTGGAAAGGGCCCGAATTGGTACACAGTACTCTCAAATCCCAGGTAATTCCCTACCCCACCACGTTACTGCAAGCTTTGATTGAAAAATTTGCCTGGGAAATAGAATTCACTCTTCTTTTTACTCCCAAAGCCATTTCACGCATGGATGTCCCCTACGCCTCAGGCTGTTGTTACCGCATTGCCGCCTATATGCAGCAAACCCTATTTGCCCTCAATAAACAATACTGTCTAAAAGAAAAAGGTGCAGTCGCTATATTAGAAAACCTGACCTTGGTCCCTAAAAATTTCCAAATACGCATCGAAGCCGCTTTTCGTCCCATCGAAAACCAAAACGAAGGACTGAATCGAGCCCTGAAGATTTTAACCGAACTGGCTTTGGAGACCGGTGCATTAGTCAAAAATTTTACCGAAGCCCAAAGCTTAGCCCAGTTCCCGCTTATTTATAAAAACTAATTTTGGAGAAAAACCTATGTCCATCCCACCTTTCAAACTTGAACGTTTTTTTGCTCGCTATGAATTCAGTGTCAAATACCTGCTGAGCGCTTCGGACTGTGAAGGCTTGAAAATGGCTGAACTGTTGGAAATGGCCAACCCCGAAAGCTTGGAACGTTGGCAAAACCTAAAGCTGGATTATACCGAATCCGCCGGCCACCCCCTGCTGCGGAATGAAGTTTCCCAGAGTTATACGCAAATAAAGCCTGAAAATGTGATGATTGCTGTACCCGAAGAAGCCATCTACATCGCTATGCAAACCTTGCTGAAGCAAAATGATCATATCATCGCGATTGCCCCAGCATACCAATCCTTGCATGAAATTGCGCGATCGATTGGCTGCAGTCTGAATACCTGGGACCTGGAACCAAGTGAAGAGGGGTGGTCACTCAACCTGAAAAAGCTGGAAGAACTCTTTCAACCTCAGACGCGTCTGCTGATCATCAATTTTCCCAACAATCCAACCGGCTACTTACCCACGCATGAGCAATTTGATGCAATATTGGCACTGACAAAAAAACATGACGTGTACATCTTTTCAGATGAAATGTACCGCCTACTGGAACCCGACCCCAGTCTGCGCCTGCCATCAGTTTGTGATATTTACGAAAAAGGCATCACGCTCTCGGGTCTCTCCAAATCCTACGCCTTGCCTGGCTTGCGCCTGGGCTGGTTGGCCACCCAACAATCAGGGCTGATCGATGCCTGGTTGCAATTCAAAGACTACACTACCATCTGTAACAGCGCACCAGGAGAAATTCTGGGAATAATCGCTTTGCAGAATACGGAGCGCATCGTCAACCGTAACCTGGAGATCGTGCGCAGCAACCTGCAATTAGCAGAAGCTTTTTTTACAAAGCACAACACACTGATCGAGTGGAACCGTCCGCGGGCGGGTTCGATCGCCTTCCCCAAATGGCTAGGCGCAAACAGCGTGGAAGCCTTTTGCCAGGCCGCCCTGGACCAACAAGGCGTGATGATCGTACCGGGCAGCATCTTCGACCACCCAGGCACTCATTTTCGTGTTGGGCTGGGACGCAAAAACTTTGGTGAAGCTTTGGAACACCTGGATGAATACCTTGGCACGCTCAAGTAGGTTCAGCTCAAATAGAAGAATATTTTATAAGCGGAGTTACACATGCCAGAATATGATAATAAAAATGACCAATTAGCCTTCAGGAATTTTCGGAATGAATCCGATTTTCCCTTACTTTTGGAACTCAATCACGGCAGTCGGGAGGCGGATAATGACCACGAAAAAATTACCTTCGAAGTGATTGCGAAGGTATTATCGAATATGGATAGCATGACCCCACAACAAGGTGTCATCATTGCCGCACTGGGTGATAAACCCGTTGGATACAGCCGTCTGGGTTGGTATTCAAGCCACCCAGGCACCCTGCTATACTATCAGGTCAGTTTTTTACTACCTGAATACCGTATGCGTGGTTTTTGGCCTCAAATAGTAGCCGATAACGAGCGGCGTCTGCGCCGAGTCGCCACCGAACACGCCGGAGTGCCAGAATGCTTTTTTCAAGCCTGGGCTTCAGATAATCAAAATGACTGGAGTGCTGTCCTGAATGTGACTGGCTACCATGTTGTACGAAGCTTCAATAACATGCTTTACACTCTGGATAAATTACCCAACAAAACTATTCCAGCCGGGCTGGAAGTACGCCCGGTAAAACCCGAACACATGCACAGCATCTGGAAAGCGCAAAAAGAGATGAACTCTGGACTTTTTGAAAATGTCGCTGAAGACTGGCTGGACGAAAAATACCCCAATTGGCTCGCCAATCCTGAGAATAATCCACGTTGCTGGCAGGTAGCCTGAGAAGGTGAAGAACTGGCAGGAATGGTATTGGCTCACTTTGATGAGCAGGAAAATAAAAAACACAACCGCAAACGTGGTTACACCGAACACATCTATGTGCGCCCAGCGTGGCGCGGGCGTGGACTAGCCAGCGCACTGATTGCGAGTAGTTTGCTTGTTTTACTGCAACATGGCATGACAGAAGCCGAGTTGGGCGTCGATGCACAAAACGAGAGCGAAGCCTTCAAACTGTACGAACATCTGGGTTACAAGACCATTAGTGTGGATACCTGGTTCCGCAAAGCGCTGTAATAACAACATCTAAGGATATTCTCGATCGGCAACCGGTGTCCATGTCAGACCATAAACAGCCGCTGAAAGGATTTTCTGCCCATAAACCTGCCACTTTTCAGGAATAATAGCCCCATGTGACACATATCCACTTCTGTGGTGTGCAAATCACTCTCCTGATCATCGACTCGATCAGGAGAGTGTGGGCTATCTCTCTTGTCCCGGTAGGTGCAAATGGGGAAATGCCTGGATATACTATTACATTATTTTGCACAATTCCGACCGTAAGACCGGGCATATCCCATCGGATCATAATTTTTTAAAGTCCACCCTTTAGTTCTTTTTCGTAATGCATTTATCTCGTACTCCGTGAAAAGAAAAAACCTACCCTACCTGGTAGGTTTTAGAGATTATTTCCAAACCGATTCGATGCATTCCACTGCGAGCCAGTCATCCATGTTTCCATATTTGCTATTATCGATGGTAAACGGGGAAACCGGACTGATATCTGCAACTTCGATTAACACCATGTAGCGTTTGCCTATCCAGCGTGCAAACTGTTTTTGGGTGAGGCACAATTTTGGCTGGTTCTGCTGCACCAAAATACGTGCTTCATCTTCGCTCAGTTTTTCAGAATGGAAAGCTACGGTGACAGTTGCCTTTGCTCTGACCAATCCCTCTGCATCGTTATTAATGAAGTACAAAACATCACCCTCGTTGACACGTCCATATGGCATTTTCCGTCCAGCAGCACCACGAATAATCATTATTTTTTTGCCGGAGAGCTTGGAGACAGCTAATAAAATTTTCTACTAACAGAATTGCAAAGGTAATTCCCCCAAACTTACTGATCGAAATCGGTTAATAAATATATAATAAAGTGTTTAATTTTATTCTACCAACTCCCAGCCAGGATGACCTATGAATCGAATAATGGATACCCCACAATGAAAAACATTTTAAAAATGGTTCTAGTTGCTGTGTTGTATATCCTTGTTGCGATGCTGACATATCTAATCCCCTCTCGACCAGCAGATATGCTTGTTGTGTGGCCTCTATCAGGGCTGGCATTGGCAGTTGTAATGGTTTGGGGTTGGCCGGCCACATTAGGGGTTTTTGCCGGGGTACTATTTTCACTGGTCCAAATTCAGGAAGGCCAGAGGTTACCACTGCTTTCAACATTTACCGCCACATTCATTGCTTTACAGAGCATGACAGTCGCATGGTTATTAAAGCATTATGTCGGACTTCCACCCCGGACTGCACCTCAGACCTTGCTGGCAACCGCTATTTGCATAACAACAGCCATACTGGCTCCACTGCTCAGGATAAGCCTGATGATCTATTTCGGACTGATGCCGTGGAATAATTTCGCCAGTCAGATATTATTGGATTGGACTGGTGTGATGATTGGCGTCCTGATCTTTACACCTGGTCTCTACTACATGGCGTCACGCAAATCCAAACCAGAGAAAAAAGAACCACTGATCTGGCTACTTCCCTCACTTTTCATCGGTCTGGCACTGTTGGCAGTCCTGATACTCAGTCAAATCGAACAGCAGCACACAACAGAAACACTACAGCGTGAAACTGAGGAAATGTCAGACTTAATTCAAAATAGTATGGGATATGAAATTCAAGACCTGGTAGCAATCAGCGCACTCTTGCGGTCATCCGAACAGCAAATACCGCGGGCTGGATTTCAAGATTTTGCCAGCTCTCTTCTATAAAATTTGGCAACCACTTCAACCTTTGAATGGCTTCCCCGTGTAACTCTGGCTGAACGCTCTGCCTATGAGCAAAGCCTGCACAACGAAGGTTATCCTGATTATTTTATCTTCGAAAAAGATTCCAACGGTAACAATATTCCGGCCGGCCAGCGCACAGAATATTTCCCGGTTGATTACATCCAACCTTTTGAACCCAACAAGTCAGTCTTCGGCTACGATCTCGGCTCACAGCCCGCACGATTGGATGCCATCCGGCGTGCAAGTGCGAGCGGACTACCTGCAACCACCAGTCCCATCCAGATAATCCAGGCAACCAGCCCACAGACTGGGATATTGATTATTGTGCCTATTTACAAAAAAGGTGCAGCCATTACAACGGCCAATGAGCGCAACGCCAACCTGGATGGCCTGGTGGCCGGTGTTTATCAAATGCATACGCTACTGGATGCCGTATTAGCTGAAATCAATCACCCTGATATGGAGTTCTATTTATATGATGTGCAAGATGCGCTCCATCCACAATTCCTGGCTTTTCATCCATCCATATCTGGCTCACAGGCTTTACCAAAAGGCGTATCGCCCACTTTAGAAACTGCACAAACTGGCATTTTCGAAACTGTCAAATTACAAATAACCGACCGCAAATGGCTGATAGTGACCCACCCTGGGCCAGCGGACTTATCGCTTGAGGATGAATGGCTCAATTCGTTGATCGTTCTGATTGGGTTTGGACTGGCAGGTGGATTCCTGCTTTATGTTCGAACCCGCCAGAAAGCAGAAACTGCCCTGGCATTATCCGAATCCGAATTTCGCAGCCTGTCAGACTATGCACTGATTGGAGTGTTACGACTTAACTTCGCTGGTGAGATTTTATATGCCAACCAGGCTTTAGCCCAAATGGTCGGAGTTGCAACACCTGAAGAACTTCTGCATGTTGATGCGCATATTTTCACCTCTCCCGAAGTACAGCTTTTCCAACTACTCGAACTGATTCGCGAATCCCACCAATTACGCAATCAAGAAATTGATATCCGCAACCAACAGGGTGAGATTCGCCACGTGCTCTATTCCGCCTCCCTCCACAATAATTTGATAAGCGCCACGCTTGTCGATATAACCGAGCGGGAAGAAGCAAAAGAAAAAATAAGCAACAGCGAAAAGCGCTACCGCCAATTGGTGGAGGGTATGCCCGGAGTGGTCTATTCTTACTCCGACAAGCGCGGTGGCCTTTATTATTCACCGGTCGTGGAAAATATTTTTGGTTTTTCAACTGAATATATGTTGGCCAACCCAATGACCTGGCATAAAGCAATCCTCAACGAAGAACTGCCTGCCGTTAACAAGGCTATTGAACGCTTCATGAATGGTGAAAACCTTGAGATCGAATATCGTATACAAAACCGGCAAGGTGAAATACGTTGGCTGGCGGATCGCTCAATCGGGCGCGAAGTGTTGGAAGGCGAGACAATCATACACGGGCTGGCGCTGGACATCACCCACCGCAGGCAGGCCGAAGAAACCTTACGTCAGAGAGATGCAGAATACCGCCTGATCTCGGAACATACCGGGGATATGATTTTTATGGTCAATCTGGAGACTCAGACCTTCACCTATGTCAGTCCGATGGTAACGAAACTGCTCGGATATACTCCCCAAGAAATGCTGGGCTTTGACTTGCAAAAAGTGTTGACCCCTGAATCATACCAAAAAATCCTTGCGGAAATGCCAGAACGCATGGACGCCTTTTTCAAGGGAGCTGTACCAGCGTACTTCACGGACATTGTAGACCAATATCGCAAAGATGGAACAATCCTGACTTCTGAAGTGGTGACAGCCTATGTTGCCAAAGAGGATGGAAAAATTCAACTGGTGGGAGTTTCACGCGATATCAGTGAACGCAAACAGGCAACCTTGCTGCAAGAAACCGTCTACCGCATCGCCGAGGATGCCCAAAATTCAGAATCACTGCAAGAGTTATACCCCCAAATTCATAAACGTATTTCCAATATCATGTCTGCCGAAAATTTTTACATCGCACTTTATGATGCGGCGAACGACATGTTGGCATTCGTCTATTCCGAAGATGAACATGGCAAATACGATTCTGCACCATTTAAAGCCGAACAGGGATTAACCGAATACGTTATTCGAACACAGCAACCATTACTTAGCGATGATCTCAAGGTAGATGAACTCATATCGAAAGGCGCTTATATCCCCAGAGGAAATTCCAGCTCAACCTGGCTGGGTGTGCCCTTGATTGTGCACGGTAAAGCCATTGGTATGATGGCTGTTCAAAGTTATCATGACCCACTGGCTTATAGAGAGAGAGAACAACGCATACTGGAATTTGTTTCTTCACAGATTGCCACCGCCATCGATCGCAAGCAAGCCGAAGAACACCTGCGCCAGAGCCAGACCAGCCTGGAGATGGCTCAAACTGTTGGGCAAATGGGCAGTTGGGATCTGGACCTGGAACTCGGCCATGGTTACTGGTCAAATGAAATGTACCATCTGATGGGGCGTAACCCGGCAGCCGGAGTACCCGATTTTTCCGAGTTTCTAAAATTGATCCACCCTGAGGATCGCCGAACCCTATTGGATGCTCAGCAGCTAGCTATCGACCTGGAAGAACCGACCACCACCATCTATCGCGCCAATTTACTTTCCAAACAGCCGCACTATTTCGAAGCCAGAATCCAGCCAATCAGGGATGATCAAGGTAAAGTAAGAAAATTATCTGGTACGCTATTGGATATTACTAAGCGTCGCCTCGCCGAACTGGAAGTTGGTGAACGGGTAAAAGAACTAACCTGTCTTTTCACCATCAGCCGTCTACTGGAAGGTTATTCCATTCCGGAACCATTTGTTTACCAGCAAATTGTTGACAGCCTGCTGCCTGCCATGCAGTTTCCCTTGCTTGCAGCCGCGCTGGTTGAGTTGGACGAGGAACGCTATTTCACCGAGCGTTACTCGGAAAACCTGACTTGCTGCATGTCAACCGAAATCATTGTGGCAGGCAAAAGACGCGGTCATTTAAGCGTTTTTTATACCCGCGATGAAGCCTTTATTATCCCTGAGGAACAGGACCTGATTGACAACCTGGCTCGCATGCTAGCCCAATGGTTGATACGCGTCCAGATAGAAAAGTCACTGCGTGAGAGCAACGAACGATTCAACCAATTGGCCGATAATATCCAGGAATCTTTCTGGATATACGATACAGTCGATAACAAGCTGATCTATATCAGCCCCACCAGTGAAGTTATTTGGGGCCGTTCCCTCCAGACGCTTTATGATAATCCCTCGTATTACCGTGATTACGCTCTGCCAGAAGATATAACAAATCTTTTGGAGGCGGATGAAAAGCAAAATCAGGGCGAAGCCACCAATATTGAATATCGCATTCGCAGACCCGATGGTAGTCTGCGATGGGTCTGGGATCGTGCATTCCCCATCTTCGACCAAAACGGAAAAATGGTAAGAACTGCCGGAGTAACGACAGATATTACTGATTTGAAGGTTGCGCAACAAGCCCTTCATGAATTAAATCGCGATCTGGAAAACCGGGTGGAGGAACGTACCGCTGAGGTGCGTCAGAATGAAGTTACCTACCGGGCCTTATTTGAAAACTCAAATGACGGTATCTTTCTTATATCGCCCGAAGGGATTGAATTACGTGCCAACCATCAGGCGCTGCTCATGCTGGGATATTCACAGGAGGAATGGCAGGGTTACACCTATTCGCAGTTAGTGGTGCCTGAAGAAAAACAAGATGCTGATCAACGCTTCGAAAGCGTTCTGCACGGCGAACACGTCCCTTTGTATGAAAGAACCTTTATCCGAAAGGACGGAAAAAAGGTTGAAGTTGAAATCAACCTCTCAGCTGTACGCGATGACAATGGGAAAATTATACTGGTACAAAGTGTAGTAAGAGATATCACCAACCGCAAGCACGCCGAATATGCACTCAAAGCCAACAGCGAGTTATTTGATAAATTCATGCTGCACTCGCCCATCTATACTTTTGTCAAAGATGTAACCCCCGAACGCAGCCTCGTCCTCTATGCCAGCGAAAATTATATAGACATGATTGGCGTCACTGGTTCACAAATGGTCGGGAAAACCATGCACGCATTCTTTCCTTCAGAATTTGCCGATAAAATTACTGCCGATGACTGGGATGTAGTCTCCAAGGGTGAAATGATCACAATTGAAGAAGAATTGAACGGTCGCAGCTATACTTCCATCAAATTCCCCATCATCCAGGGCGAACGCACCCTGCTGGCTGGTTATACCATCGATATCACCGAACGCAAAAAGGCAGAAGAAACGCTGCGGGAGAGTGAAGATCGCTACCGGCTTGCAATCAGCAGCGCAGACGCAGTGCCCTATAGTCTGGACTATCACTCCAATCGATACACTTTCATGGGCGAAAGTATTGAACGCCTGACCGGTTATAGCCGTGAAGAAATGACTCCCGATCTGTTTAATTCATCAACAGTAGAAGCCAAATTCAGCGGTGAGCTGGCAGGTAAATCCACCATGGAAGTTGTTCAATTGGTGCGCTCTGGGGCAGCCAATCCCAATGGTGTTCTGCGCAGCGACTTCCGAATCGTCACTAAAACTGGGGTGTATCGCTGGTTAGCAGACTCTTCCGTGCAAGTGCTGGATGACCAGGGTCATTTCAGTGGTTCGATAGGCATCCTGCTGGACATCACAGATCGAAAAGAAGCTGAAGAAACCTTGCGCGAGAGTCGTGATATGTTAAGCGCAGCCAATATCTCTCTGGAAAAAGCCTCACGCATGAAAGATGAATTCCTGGCCAGTATGAGTCATGAACTACGCACACCTCTGACCGGAATCCTGGGGCTTGCCGAGGCTCTACAACTGCAGACACAAGGGCCTCTGAATGATCGACAACTCAAAGCTATGGGAAATATCGAAAAAAGTGGACGTCACCTGCTGGAACTCATCAACGATATCCTCGATCTTTCAAAGATCGAAGCCGGTAAAATGGAGCTCGAGCTGGAACCGTTCTCGGTGGCGGATGTTTGCCAGGCAAGCCTGCAACTGGTTAAGGGTATGGCACATCAGAAGAAAATCAACACCAGCTTTAGTATGAATATGTCACCCCTGGTATTGAAGGCTGACTCACGCCGCTTGAAGCAAATGCTGGTAAACCTGTTAAGCAATGCCATTAAGTTTACCCCTACCAGTGGCCAGATCGGACTGGAAGTGGAAGCCCGTCCTGATCAAATGATGGTTTGTTTCCATGTCTGGGATAAAGGTATCGGTATTCGTTCAGAGGAAATGGGCAAGCTTTTCCAACCCTTTGTCCAACTGGACAGCAGTCTCGCCCGCCAATATGCAGGTACCGGGCTGGGGCTTTCACTGGTACACCGTATGGCCGAACTTCACGGTGGCAGTGTACAGGTGGAAAGCAATCCCGGTCAGGGGAGTCGCTTTTCAATTTTGCTGCCCTGGTATGAAGATGAACCGGAACACCAACCCGACCAACCCGAAAACGAACCCTTCCAGGTCAGGAATACGTTGACCATCGAAGACAATGACCTCGACGCCGAGCAAATCGCACGTTACCTCAAAGAAATCGGCATTGCCAATATCCTCCAACCTGTAGTGCGGGGTGCGTTGGAAAAAGCTGCCAGCCTGCACCCAAGTGCCATCCTTTTAGACCTGAATCTCCCAGACGGATCCGGATTGGATTTACTAACCAAATTAAAGGCAAACGAACAAACCCGTGATATCCCGGTCATTATCACTTCAGTCGAAGATCGACAGACAGATGCCCGACACCTGGGCGCTTCAGATTACCTGGTGAAACCATACAAACAGGAAGATTTGCGCATCGCGCTAGCGAAGGTAGCTGCCCTGCAGGCAAATCACCCCGTCATGGTAATCGGGAAAAATGAACTGGCTCCACTTGTCCTGGTGGCAGACGACAATGAGTTAATTCTGGAAACACTCAGTGAATTTTTGACTTCATCCGGTTTCAGGGTAATTGCTGTGCACAGTGGATACGAATTACTGAAACAAGCAGCCGAACACCAGCCAGACATCTGCCTGGTCGATATTCAGATGCCCGGCATGGATGGGTTGGAAACCATGCGCCGCATGCGTGCACATGGCAATCTGGAGATTGCAAACACACCAATGATCGCCATTACTGCGCTGGCAATGAGTGGTGATCGCGAACGCTGCTTGCGAGCAGGCGCGAACGAATACATGAGCAAACCCATTATTATGAAGCAATTGGTAAAAATGATCATCCAGATACTGGCCAGGAAAACGCCCCCGGCACGATAACAACTCAAAAATGGTTTGATTTTGTAACACCAATAATGATGTGAAATTAAAACACCTGAAACAGTAGATTTTTTTGTATATTAAAATTTATTCCACCATCTGCTCAGGCACTCGCATTTTCCATACGCGAGTAGAAATACTTTTTGGCGATTTCGGTAACCAGAACATAAACCAGGATCAGCCCAAGCATGGTCAGCATGAGCGGGGCAGGCAGCGGGATAAAACCAAATAAATAATTAAAGGGAACATACGGCAGCACTATCGTGATACCGATCACGCTGATGGTGCTGACCAGCAAAAGTTTTCCAGGCATGCTGCGGAAAAATAAACCGCGCGTACGCACAACCAGTGCAATCACCAATTCAGTCAGTAATGATTCAATAAACCAGCCAGTTCGAAATTCTGCTGGGGAAGCACGGAAGATAAACAACAACACGCCAAAAGTCAAAAAGTCAAATATCGAACTGACCAACCCAAATAGCACCATGTAATTGCGGATAAAGACCGTATTCCAACGGCGTGGCTTCTCCACCCATTCCGGGTCAACATTGTCACTGGCGATGGTGGTACCAGGAATATCCGATAGAAAATTATTGAGCAGAATTTGAGAGGCCAGAAGTGGCAGAAATGGCAGGAAGAGCGAAGCCCCAGCCATACTGAACATATTTCCAAAATTGGCGCTGATCGTTGTCAGAATATACTTGAGGGTATTGGCAAAAGTCACCCGACCCACATCAATCCCCTCGCGCAAAATATCGAGATCCTGTTTGAGCAGCACAAAATCAGCGGCATCCTTGGCGACATCCACAGCTGTGTCGACCGAGATACCCACATCGGCGGCATGCAAAGCAGGAGCATCGTTGATACCATCCCCCATATAACCAACGACGTGATTGGTCTTGCGCAAAGCCAGGATGATACGTTCTTTCTGGTTGGGATCCACCCCGGCAAAAATATTTGTCCGCTCGGCAGCGTACCACAAAGCTTCATCAGACATGGCGTTCAGCATACTTCCTGTCAGCAGCCCAAGGATCGGCAATTTGACAGCTTCGGCAATGTGCCGGGCAACTTTCTCATTATCACCTGTAATGATTTTTAGTTGGACACCACGTTTCGCCAGATCAGCAATAACTTTTTCCACATCAGCTTTCGGTGGGTCAAAGAAAAGCAAAAAGCCTATGAATGTCATACCTCTTTCATCAGCAATTGAGTATGAGTCGGCTTTTCCTTCCAACTCACGGATTGCCACACCCAATACGCGGAAACCTTGCTCACTCCAAGCACTGTAACGCTGTTCGATACCGTCAAGCGCTTTCTTATCCAGAAGCAGACCATTTGCACCAACCTGTACCTGGGTGCAAATTTTCAAAACGTTCTCAAGCGCGCCTTTTGTAATCAGAGTACGCTGACCTTTGGCATTGGCAGTAACAACACTTAAACACTTTCGCTCAAAATCGTATGGGATCTCATCAACTTTTCTCTCAAGGCCAATCTTCGTCCCAGCATTCTGAGCATAGGCATTGATGGCCTCATCGAGAGGATTATTCATCCCGGTCTGATACTGGGAATTAAGGTAGGTGTAACTCAATACCGAAGCGGAAGGTTGACCTTCGAAATCCAGTGCCCCGTCCAAACGTACAACCCCTTCCGTAAGCGTACCAGTTTTATCTGTACAAAGTACATCCATGCTGCCGAAGTTCTCAATCGAGTTCAAGCGGCGCACTATCACCCCACGCTTGGCCATCTGCTGTGCCCCGTGAGCAAGGGTAATACTGATAATGGCTGGCAAGAGTTCGGGCGCCAGCCCAACTGCCAGCGCAAGCGCAAATAGCAGCGAGTCGATTGGAGGCTTGGAGAGAAAGATATTGATCGCCAGCACAATTACGACCATCACCAACATGACCTGGGTCAACAAATAACCAAAGCTTTGGACACCCCGTTCGAACTCTGTTTGAGCCGGGCGCAGGCTGAGCCTGTCCGCGATTTTCCCGAAAACGGTGTCTTTACCAGTCTGGACGATCAGGACCTGCGCCGTACCACTGCGCACACTCGTGCCCATCAAGACACTATTGGTGCGTTCTGCCAGGCTGGCACCGGCAGCAATCATTCCAATCGTCTTCTCTACCGGAAAAGTTTCGCCTGTCAACACAGCCTGGTTCACAAAGAAATCGTTGGTCTCCAGCACAATCCCATCTGCCGGGATCAAGCTGCCAGCAGAGAGCAGCACTACATCACCAGGAACCACCAGACTTGATGGGAGCGTCTGCGCTTTGCCACTACGCAGCACGCTGGATTTTATGGTAACTTGCGAACGCAACTTCTCAACAGCTGTACTAGCCCGGTATTCCTGTACGAAGCCGAGCATGGTACTGCCGAGAACCACCACCAGCACAATACTTGCATCCACCCACTCACCCACAAAGGCGGAGATGATTGCGGCAAAGATCAATATCAACACGAGCGGGCTTTTAAACTGACCCAGCAACAAGCCGAACCAAGTAGTTTGGTGTTGGGTTTGGAGCTCATTCGGTCCATATTGTTTCAGGCGCAGCTCTGCGTCTGTTGTTTCGAGACCAGTCCGAGCCGTGTGTAATTCAGATAACAATTGGTCAGCAGTCAGGCTCCAATAAGTTTCAAGCACCGGGGTCGTTTTCGAACCACTCAACTGGGTCTTCCCATGGAAAAGATTATTTGGTTTCATATGGATCCATTATCACCAACCTACCGATTGGCTCGTCGTCGCGATGAATTGCCCCTCACCCTCAAGAAAAAAGTCAGCACAAAACCAGCGATAAAGCCACCGATATGGGCCATGTAAGCCACCCCGCCTGTGTCGGCTGTTTCAGCAATCGAACCGAACCCACTAAAAAATTGGAGCACGATCCAGCCACCGATAACAATCAGTGCCGGTACTGGCGTAATCATCCCACCGATCAACACTCGCACCTGCTGCTGAGGAAACATCAGGATGTATGCTCCGAGCACTCCTGCAATCGCACCTGAAGCACCCAGATTGGGAACATTTGATCCCAGGCTGAATGCCAATTGTGCAAAAGTCGCTGCCAGCCCACAGAGCAGATAAAAGATGGTGAACTTTAGGTATCCGAAACTATCTTCGACATTATCACCAAATATCCATAAGTAAAGCATGTTACCGCCCAGATGGACCCATCCGCCATGCATAAACATGGAAGTGAAAAGTGTCAAAAAATCTGACACAGGGTTAGCCAGGAAACGGATGGGAATAAAAGCCCACTGCATAATAAACGCGTCGCCACCACTCAATTCCATCAGAAAAAACAAAACGTTCAGGACGATCAAAGCATAGGTAACCAGGGGTACCGTTCTGCGCGAACTATTATCATCGCCAATGGGAAACATGTTTTTCCTCCTCGTAATTAATAAAAAGAATCATTGAATTCATAATACGCCAACCTATCCCAATGTTCAAGTCAACAACCAGACATCCAGACATGGTTACTGGCTCTTAAACTTCCAGAGGTTTACTTCTTTGCAGCAAAAAATCTTGAAACAAACCCTGCGAGGCTGATTGAGTTTTGAAGTCACCTTCCTGCACAATTTTTCCAGCTTCAAAAACCAGGATCCTATCCGCCTTTTTGAGGGTTGTCAGTCGATGCGCAATCGTAATGACCGTTTTATTGCGGAAAATTCTTTCAATATTTTCCTGAATAAGGGCTTCGTTGGTATTATCCAGCGAGGGAGTGGCCTCATCAAAAATTATCATCTGTGGTGTTTGTAGCATAACACGCGCCAATGCCAGTCGTTGACGTTGACCACCACTAAGGTTATTTCCATTTTCAGAAACTGACCCAACAAAACCACCCAGGTTTTCCTGGATCTCATTCAATATACAGGCATTCCTGGCAGCTTCAAAGAGTTCATCATCCGTTACAGTTTTCTGACAACCATAAATAATATTGTCTTTAATCGTACCCGAAAATATGAAAGGTTTTTGTGGCACATAGGCAATTTCACGGGATAAATCTTCCCTTGAAATCATTTTCAGTTCCTGATCGAAGCACATTACCTCACCAGAATAGCCGTGGATCAATTTCAGGAGAATATGAATAAAGGTGGTTTTGCCACAACCCGATGCACCGACAATCCCGATACTTTCACCATTTTTTATCGTTAGTGAGAGATCCACGAGTGTTTTATTTTGCTCATTTGCTTGATAAGCAAATGACAGGTTCCTAACTGAGAGAGCGAACCCGGAATTCTTATTTTTCAAGCTGATCTTTTTGTCAATGAAAGAAATGTCCAACGGCTGGGCGAGCAGGTTGTGCAGATCATTAACCTGGATGGCATTCTCAGAGGCTTGATCCAGGATACGGTGAATCTCACGCAGCGGGTTGGTAATATTGGTAAACAGTATGGCGTAAACCAGAATATCCCCCTTTGAAATCAGTCCCAGAGAAACCAGGTAAATTGAGAGTACGATCACTACAATCGTAAAAAAGGCTTCATTAAGCGACTTGGCGGCATCATAAAAAGCCATGGCGATATGATGCTTGATCTCAATTTTCCGGCGAGCCTCGGTACTTATTTCAATTTTGGCTACTTCAAAACCCCCCGTATTCAAAACCCGAATAGTTTCAATGCCGCCCAACATTTCAATTACCTTGCCATCGATCTGTTCTTTCTGTCGTAATAAAGCCACCCGGATCCCTTTTTGTGATGAAACTTGTTTTATCATTAAAAACAACCCGGTGGGGATTACCAGGATCATGGCGGATGCGATAGCCGGTTTCTGAAAAAAAGCAATCGCAACGGCTGCCAAAGCAGCAAAATAAACAGGCAAAAAATCCAAAAAAGCGAGTTTCAACAGGCTGATCAAACCAGAAATGGAGCGAAAGATACGCCCATATAATGCACCTATTTGTTGTTGATAAAGAAACCCACCGATCTCTGCCTTAAGCAAGTGATCAATCACCTTAACCGTCTGAGCTTTGTCGGTTTGAGTTGCGATATTTTCCACAAGGTATTTTCGCACAACAGTCAAGCCTTCACGCACTACAACCACCGTGCACAGTAAAAGGATAAAAGGAACCACTACGCTAACCTGAATGACAGTCCCTGCCACAAGTTGATCCACCAGTCTTCCCAAAATAACTGCTGGACCATTGGTCATAATCCCGGTGATAGTCATTAAACCGGTTGCAATTAATAGACTGCGCTTCTCTTTTGGGTTCAGCAAACCAATCGATCTTTGAACACCTAAAATAATTTCGTTAAATTCAATCTGCATATGGCTTTCATTTTCACCTGCCTGTCTCAAAAATCACCAGAATGGGACAGGCAGGTTCGCACTTAAGCGGATGGTTCAGGACAGAAAATGCTCGCGGACTTTGGCCGAAATCTGATTATCGGTCAATTTATCTGCAGATTCTACGGTCATAACCTTTGCCTTGCTGCCTGAATGCACAAGACGTTTTTCCAACTCAATTTTTGCCTCACCTGGTCCAAATATCAAAATGGAATCAGCCTCATTAAGAAAAGTGATGACATCGTCATAATAATTATTAAGTTCATTGGTAAATTTTCTATCCCGCCGGTCTTCAGAGGTCACTTCTTTCAGCCCTTCGGGGGTTTTCCCATGTGAACTACCGGAATACCGCAAATGTTTTCCACTATCTGAAATGATTTGTTTTTTTTCTATTTGACCATTTAAAAGAACAACGATATTTGCTTCACGATGGTCAATCCACACACCTATTTCTTTTTTCATGTGATGCTCCTTTTTTTAAGATTGGACGAACTGACTTTTTTAAAATCGATAAAACCACGCTCAACGTTTATCTCAACTAACTGCACTCGGACGTGTTCGCCAACATCCAACCCTTCAAATCCTTGAACAAGTTTGCCTGCCACCGGCAGCTTGAGCAGCCAGACCCAGGTCCCTTTTTCGGACGCACCTGTAATAATTGCTTCAAACTGTTCCCCAATCCTGGATTCAAGCAGGAGCGCATCTGCAGATTTTTCCACCTGGCGTTCGACTTTGGTAGCTGCATCTTCCGCAACAGTACAATGAGCCGCAAGCATATCCAGTTCATTCCTAGTGTAAGGCGCAGGTTTCCCATCCAGGGCAGCTTTAATCAGTCTCTGCGTCAACAGGTCCGGGTAGCGGCGATTCGGAGCAGTCGAATGAGCGTAGTCTTTGACTGCCAACCCAAAGTGTCCCTGTGCCACAGATTCTTTTTTACCAGCTGCGCCAGGTGCTGGAGCCTCCGCCACATATTCCCCTGAGCCCAACAGCTTGATAATCGAAAGCGATAAATCAGGAAAACGTAGCGGATCTGCGGCTTTTTGCTTAACCAGGAAACTCTCCAAGGCCTTTGAATCAGGGTATTCTGGCAGAATGTACTTATACCCGGCGGCGATTGTCACAATCCGATCCCAGCGTTTTGGGGTTCGTACCACGCGCCGGATGGTGGGCGAATTTTTAGACGAAAGATAGCGAATGGTTACACCGTTAGCCGCAATCATGAAGTCTTCGATGATTTCTTTGGCACGGTTCTTCTCTTCGATTTCAAGTGAGCTGAGTTGATCCCCATCAAAAACAGATTTGGATTCAATCGTTTCCAGGCTAAGTGCCCCATTCAGGTGCCTGAAATTCTTCAAACTTTGAGCTGTGATCTCTTGTAATCGCAGATTATCAGCCAACCCCGGTACGCCAGCAATTTCTTCAGGCAGGTCGCCTTTTTTCTCCAACCAGGCCGAAACCATGTTATATGCCAACTTTGCATGATTGCGTACCAATGCCGAATAAATACATTCTTCCTGAATTGACCCATCCGCAGCAATCACCATTTCCACAACAATTGCCAGACGGTCCTGGTTTAAATTCAAGGAGGTCAGATCAGTGGAAATTTTTTCGGGGAGCATCGGGAAGATTTCTGCAGCAGTATAGACCGAGGTGGTATTTATTCGAGCATGATCGTCCAACGCTGAACCTTTTTTTACAAACCGATCCACGTCAGCAATGGCAACCAGAATTTTCACTTTTCCGGCTGGCATGGCTTCAGCAACCGTCAACTGATCCAGATCACGCGAGTCATCGTTATCGATCGAAGCCCATAGCAACATACGCTGATCGCGAATGGTTTTGGCTTCAGCCTCCGAAGAATGCGAAACTTGCTCCATATCAGCAAATACAGCCGCGGGGAAATCCGGAAGCAAACCCCGCTCCAACATCACCCGATGAGCAATTTTGCTTAAAATAGCACGATGATTTTGGTGATTTTCATGCATACATAATCTCCTGCTGATTACGAAATTTACCGCACCAAAGGTTAGTTTACTGGCGGCTGAATTCACTCACCGTGCGCATGAAACTGATGACATCATCCCTACCAAGAACTCCGAGAATCTGATCACCATGCAGCACGGGGAGTTGGTTGACACCATCCCGGTCCATTTCCACAAGCGCTGCTACCAGTTCTGCCTGGGGAGCAATCCATTTCATTTGCACAAACGGGATCATGACCTGGGCAGCGCTTGTAGTTGACCAATCCGCAGATGGAACAGCTTTGATATTATGCAATGTCAACAAACCCACCACCCGGTCATCCTCTTTGACCACCATACTGCGTTGACCATTCCCAAGAATGTGCTGATTGATCAATTGCTCCAGGGTTATCCCCGGCAAGATGGACGTGTAATCGTGACGCATGGCATCCGCAACGTGATGACCATCTAAAAGTGTATGCAAGGTCTGCTGGTGAATTTGTGAAGATGCAGCATTTTCAAGAAACCACCCAATAAAGGCAATCCATAAACCATTACCGAAATTGCCATTGAATGCCTGCCAGACACCCAGGAAGATGAAGCCATATGCAATAAAACGTCCCAGGTTGGCCGCGATCAGCGTTGCCTTACGCAAACTATGGGTCATACCCCACAGAATTGCCCTGAAAACCCGCCCACCATCCAGCGGGAAACCCGGAATAAGATTGAAAAGTGCAAGTGAACCATTTATATAAGCCAGATACTCCGCCAGTGCCAAAACTGGAGAGAAGGCATTGACCAGGGGCTTCAATAGACTAAAAATAATAGCCAGCGCAAAACTGGTCAAAGGCCCGGCAATCGCAATCCAGAATTCTGCCCTGGCATTGGGCGGTTCGGCCCCAATTTGAGCCACGCCGCCAAAGATAAAAAGCGTGATATTACGGACTGGAATTTTATAGCGCAGCGCCACCCACGAATGCCCCAACTCATGCAGCAGTACACTCACAAACATCAAAATAACCGTTGCAGCCCCAACCAGCCAATATTGAACAACAGGCCAACTTTTAAATTCAGCGGGATAATAACTGGTAGCTAATGACCAGGTCAGCAACCCAAAAATCAAAAACCACGAATAGTCCACCCCGATCGGGATGCCAAAAATTCGGCCCAAAGAAATTGTGCTTCTATTCATATTCGCTTTACCTCATTAATATCTGTGGCACTGTGCAGCATGACAATAAACAAAATTTGCTGGTTCTAATTGAATTTGTGGTTTTGACAAAAATGAGGCAAAATTAGCAAA
>CAYWXS010000100.1:0-23633 GCA_964462245.1 uncultured Anaerolinea sp. | reverse complement strand
TAGCCCGACTATTGACACCCTTCCCGTTTTTCAGGATGGGTTGTTTTTCTCCCCCTTCCCGTTTTTCGGGACAGGGGGCCGGGGGGATAGGTCCGAACGCCAATCGCAACATCATCGCAGGGCTGAAGCCGCTCTGCGTCATAAATAATCGGCATCCAGCGTCAAGACATATTTCATCAGTTTGCGCCAGGTTGTCTCATACGAACTGATCGAAGATTTTCTAGTGCTTATCCTTTGTGCGTACTCCTCAATAAACTTGGGACCCCCCAGAAAAACACCCGGCGAGAAGACCGTATGCTTACCGTAGTAAGATTCCAGCCAGCCAATAGCCCAGCAATTGCGTTCATGTTTCACCAGAGTTTGTTCTGACAGGCCGCTTTCACCCAGGTTATCCAAAAACTCAAACAAGAACAACCCCATTTGCCGGGCATACTCGTGCGAATTTTCATCCAAATACCAATTCTCGATAAAGGCTTCCAGCTCCGGGTCCTGGGTCTGAGCAAAAGGTCCGGCTGTTTGGCCGACACTGACCGGATAACGCAGTGTGATTTGCTGGTTGCCATGAATATCTGGCAGGGGTAGACGCATATTGAAGGTCTGCCGCACCCCTTTCTTTGCGCGTAGAAACTGCTCGATGGAAATAGGAATTGCATGGATGGCAGCTGCCAGCCAGGATAGCTCAGAAGCGCTGGGAAGCCCACTCTCCTCTTTCCCGGAAATTGCTTTAATGACCAGCGGGTAGGCCTTCTCTCCGGCAATGGGCCAGCCGAAACGCTCGATGGCATCCAGATCAGCGAATGATATGACAGTCGCTGCTTCAAAAATTAAACTGACCCATGTCATGGGCTGGTGAGTGGGCTTTTCAGTTTTTCCCGAAAAGATCGCATCCAGATCGGTCAGCGATTCGTACAGCGATAGCCCGAAAAACTCTCCGCCGCTGCCCAACACCAGCGCGTATCGAGCTCTATCGTTATCGGCAGGGTAATGCACCTCGATCGGCTCAAAGTTATCGATCCAGCGCCAGGGTGCCAGGCGGTAAAATTCGGCGGTCGCCGCAAATAATTCTGCCACCAGCGGCACACTTGCGCCCGGGATGCTCAGCAGGCCGGGCATGGGTTCATGCTGGTTCATGCTGGATTCGAACGCGATCAAAGCCTGGTTGATCTGAGGCAGTGAGGCGCGATGATCACAGCGGATGCCCAGTTCTGCAAGCTGCGGCTGGCAGAACTGGGCCAATTCGGCGTTATCAATGCTGATGCAGGCCGGGCGCCGGGCATTCAACAGGCTGAACAGGTTGCCCTGCATAATTTTGAAAAGATACTCCAGCACCGTCGCCGGCTCGGGGCGGTCAGAGATGATTTCTGCTTTAAGGATGTTGCCTGAATCCTGATCCGCCACCATCAGAATAAAAGGACGATAAGCGGGTTGTTTTTTAGGCGTAATCCACAGTGGTGCGCGGCGCAGCGTGCACTGCCAGATAGCCTTACCCTGCTGGAGTTTGAGCAGCCTGTCCAATAATTTCGGGTTGATATCCGCCATAAGGTAATTTCCCTACTCCAGATCCAGATCGAACAACAGGTCTTCCAATCTCTCCAGCAGTTCGTCCAGGTTGTCTGACTCGTTAGCAGTTTGGGCGGTCTGAATTTCATTTAACAAGTCGGTCAGTGTTTGACGCTTATCATCTTCCAGGTCGCCAGCCAGCAATGTCTCGGCGCGGCGCACCAGGACGGCTGCCTCTTCGTCCAAACCCGGTGCCTCTGCTTCCAAAGCTTCCTTGTCACCCCAATCGCGTGCTGCCAGAATTTCGGCTTCACTCATGCGAGTGTGCGAAGCCTCGACCGAGATCGATTCCTGCTGGTTGGAGCTGCGATCGCGTGCAGTAACTTTCAGGATACCGTTCACATCCAGATCAAATTGGACCGTGATCTCGGCTGGGCTATCAGGATCGGGCGATTTCAGGTCAGTCAAAAGAAAATCGCCCAGCGGGGTATTATGCGAGGCAATACTATTCTCCCCCTGAAAAACTTGCACACGAATTTGCTCCTGGTCCGGATATATAGCGTAGAATTTTTCTTCGCGGCTGGTTGGGATGGTGGTATTACGCCGGATCAGACTCTTGAAGCGGTCCGATATAACTTGATCCATAAAAAAATCTGCCACGGCGATACCCAGAGAGTGTGGGGTCACATCCACCAGGATCGCATCGATAGGTTCACCCGCGATGATGGCTGCCTGCACCCCGGCTCCCAGGGCCACAACCTCTTCGGGGTTGATCGACATTTGCGGCTCGATCTCCAGGTAGTCAGACAGGAGTTCCCAGACCGCGGGTATGTAACTGGAACCGCCGACCAGCAGGACCTGTTGAATTTGATCGGCTTCGATCTTCGCATCCAGCATGACTTGTTTGACTGAATCCAGAGTTTGCTCGAGCATGGGTTGAATCAGTTTTTCGAAGTCAATTCGGCTGGCTTCGTATTCGAGGTGCAAAGGCACGCCATTTTTTTCAGCGATATACTCTTCCTTGACCCAGGTGTAGGGGTGCGCTGATAACTGAATTTTGGCGTTCTCAGCCGCGCGCAGCAGACGGGCCCAGGCGCGCCGGTCCTGGCGTAAATCTATCGCGTGCTGTTCTATAAATTGATCTGCAATCGCATCCGCCAAAAGCTGGTCGAAATCATCGCCGCCAAGCTGCGTGTTCCCGTGGCTGGCACGCACTTCCACAATTCCGCCCATCAACTCCACCAACGATACATCGAATGTACCGCCGCCCAGGTCATATACCAGGACCATCTGGTCTTCAACCAGGTTGAGACCATAGGCCAGGGCTGCCGCAGTCGGTTCATTAATGATGCGGCGCACATTAAAGCCTGCAATGCGCCCGGCATCCTGCGTAGCCTGGCGTGCAGCATCGGTGAAATAGGCCGGCACGGTGATGACGACATCCGGGACAGGCTCGCCCAGGTTGCGCTCGGCAATACCCTTCAGCTCTCTCAGGATAAATGCGGATACTTGCTGAGGGGTAAATTCCTGTCCGCCCATACGCACGCGTGTATCACTGCCCATTTTTCGTTTGATCGAGCGTGCCGTATTATCCGGATCGAGTACATATTGGTTGCGGGCAGGTGTACCCACCAGCCAGCCCTTGCTAATATCAGAATATCCCACCACCGATGGAATGATGCGCTCGCTGCCATGGGGCAGCATAACAGGCACACCATTCTTTACAATCGAAACACCCGAGTTTGTGGTTCCCAGATCGATACCGACAATTTTATTCACGTCTCTTCTCCGAAAAACAAATTAGATGGGCCGATAAACGATCACTTCAGCGAAACGAATCACGCCGGCAGGGCTGCGATAGCCCCGCTGCTCTTCCGAAACAATGTGATTGGGCAGAATCGGCATGCCCGGCGAGAGTTGCGCGGTTGTGCCCACCGCAACGTGTTGGTAGGGGTCAAATGCTTGTCCGATACAATCGAGCG
This sequence comes from uncultured Anaerolinea sp., assembly GCA_964462245.1. GTDB lineage: Bacteria > Chloroflexota > Anaerolineae > Anaerolineales > Villigracilaceae > UBA5195. The sequence goes on along the minus strand of CAYWXS010000100.1, from coordinate 20,151 downwards.
GCGTCACGCCGCCTGTCTCCAGGATAGCCAGCAGGCGTTCGCGCACCAGGTTCAGCCCGTCCAGCCAACCGGCCAACATGGCTCGATCCGCAGGGGAGACCAGGATGGCCTGGGCCTCAGTCAGCCCCGCGTTGCGATTAGCAAGGCCGCTGGCAGCCAGGTCACGCGTTTTAAGGTAGCGCTGCCCACTGGCGATCGCGTGTTCCAGTCCGTCCAGCGCCGGCAGAATGGCTTCCAGCGTATCTTTCTGGGCGCCCGCAGTCAGTTCGGCATTCAAGCTGTTGAGCAGGCGCACATTTTGTTCTTGCGCAGATTGAGCCAGTGTCAGCGCTTGTTTCAGCTGGGTGATTTGTTCTTCAGCCAACAGGTTGGCTTTATGCTGCGTTTTGCCCATCTTGCGAACTTCCTGCTCCAGGATGGGTGGTTCACTGGCAATGTTTTGTGCCTCAGCGCTGGATTTTTCCACTCGCTGCAGCAGGCGTGCGATGGTTTCCCATACCTGGCGGTGTTCGCTCATTTCTTGATAGCCTTGCCTGTACCGGAAGCCGGGTCAGCATTTAACGGGCTGAAATCTGCCTCAAACTGGCTGCGCCCCAGGTCACCCTGTGATTGCAACAGTCGCCAGATGTCCTGCGGGTCAAAGCCCAGATCCAGCTTTTGACGGCGTTTGCGCGGTTCCCAGGTGGGCGGCGCCTGGAAGAGGAACAGGTCGGTCTCATTTTTACTCTCCACGCTGTTTAACTTTTCGTAAGCCGCGCGGACTAATTTGAAGGCTTCGGGATTGGTCTCAGGTGAATACTGGCGCACCAGGCCGAAATAGGCGCGTTTGACTTCGCTCAACGTCGCGCGCCGCTCCAGGCCCAGGACTGCGTATGGATCGCTGCTTTTCAGGTTGGGCTCGCGCGCTAAAGTTTTGCGCTCCGGGTTTGCGTTGGATTGGTTATGCTCTTCAGTCATCATCGTACTCCCTAAAAGTGCCCATATCTTTCATAAAAGCTTCCACCAATTCGGGTCCGCCCATTTCCATCAGGCGTTGGAGCATCGCCTGCGGTCCACCCTCCAGCATACGCGCCATCTCAATCCGTTCTAACAGATCCTCGTCCCTGGTCTGATTGGCGATGCGTTCGGCCTCGTTCAAATGTTTCTTGCTGGCGCGCTTGTTGCCATCCATATCTTCCAACCTGGACAGCATCAGGTGAGCCTGGCCCGGATTTTGCCCGGCTTGCAGCGCTTTTTGCAGATATTCCCTGGATAGGTCGTTATCCACATCCAGGGTAAGTTCACCGATCAACAAAAAAGCGTTATCTTGTGGTTGAGCTTTTTCAAGCGCGCGTTTAATCCAATCCAGCCCGGTGCTTTTGCGACGGTCCTTGAGCGCTTTTTCTGCGGCAGTCAGGTAAAATTCGACAGGGATTGTTTTAAAACGGTTTTCGGCCTGATCGGTAATATCCCAGGCGCGTTCGTCTTCCTCCAGTTCCAACCAAAACATGATGATGGATGCAAAATCATCAAAGTTGGCCGCCTGTGCCACGGCCTGGCTGGAAAATTCTTCGCCCAGATCTTCTTCGCCCAAATTAAAGTAACATTCGGACAGGTAGCACAGTACTTTGATATTTTTGGGGTTGTATTCGAGCGATTTTTTATAATCTTCAATTGAGCGCTCGTATTCATCCCAGGAATATGCAATTTCGCCATGCTCCATGTACCATTCGCCCATATATAACTTAGCCTGCGAATTTTTGGGGTCAATTTGCAAGGCTTTTTCCCAATGCCTTTTGGCATTTTCTTTGATATACCAGCCGGCGTCTTCGTCGCGGAAATAAGCCTCTCCCAGGCGCAGCAAGGCAGGTATGTTATTGGGGTCACGGTCCAACACGCGCTCCAGCTCATTGCGGGTAGCCATCAGCCGGCCATCCTGCATCAGGCTTTCTGCCAGGGCCAGGCGCAGGTTCACATTATCCGGTGCCCACTTGATAGCCTGCTGGTAGGTGTGGGCTACTTCTTCGAACTCGCCAGCCTTTTGATAACATTGAGCCGCCCGCTGCCAGATGCGCGCTACCTGTTCGTCGCTGAGCGCGTCTGGGTGGTCGGCGCGGCGTGGACGGCGGCGCAAGGCTTCGCGCCAGGTCTGACCGGCCAGCAGGTAATTGTCTGATTTTTCATACGACAGCGCCAGGTTATACGCCAGGCGGAAGCTGCCCGAGTCCAGCTCGACTGCGGTTTGCCAGTGAGTCTGCGCTTCAACCCACTGCCCGGTCGAAGCAGCCTGAAAGCCAAGCTGTTGGTGGATTTGACCCGCCAGCTCATTCTGAAACTTGTCGTCGGGTTTGTGTTGCCTGGCTGTTTCCAGAGCGCTGAGTGCGCTGCTAGCATCTCCCTGTCGCAGGAAGTCCTCTGCCCGGCGCAAAGCAAGCTCAGACAGGTTTTCATGCATTCGTGCTGACTGCAACCCGGCTGTGAAAGCCGCCACCCAATTGGTGTTTGCCGCTTCCCAATCTTCAACTTGTGCAGATAATACGCCTTGATAGAAGTGGGCGATCGCTTTTTCGATAGGGTTGGCCTGGCCCGTCAGAACCTCTTCCAAGCCAGATCGCGCCGCAGCCGGGTCGTTATCCTGCACGGCAGCTAAAGCATGCCAAAGCTGTGGAGCTTCGGGGGGGAATTTGGTAAGCCGGCGCCGGCTTTGCAAAGCACCGGCCGACTGCAGCCCGGATTGTTCTGTCGGGCTTAGTTCATTCCAGCCAGGTGTTGCGCGCGGATCCTGGCCGTTCTGCAGGCTTGCCAGTGCAAGTGGGTAAGCAGCGCGTGCCGCAAAGGGTCCCGTCGACTTGCGCACAGCCTGGTATGCGTTGATCGCGCCTGCCAGATCGCCCTGGCGCTGCAATACCAGGCCCACATGATAGATGTAGACTGGATTATCCGGCTGGTAAGTGCTGGCGCTTTGTAAATGGTACAAGCCATCCCCGGCATCCGCTCCATACACCTGGCTTAACCCACGCCGAAAGTGAGCTTCAGCCAGCCAGGCTGCCGGACGGAAGTTGAGCGGTATCTTTTCCCAGGTTGCAATCGCTTTCACAAAATCATTCTGCTGAAAGGCTTTCAAACCATTGGTAGTCAGCGCACTGACACTCTGCAAGATAATTTCCTGTTTTTGTTGTTTCTTTTTGTTTTTAGACATGAGCGCTCTCTGAAAAATGATCTGGATTGACAATTAATTATAGCTGATGTAAGCCAACATGGAATAGAAATGACCGCCCATTTTCAAGAATTGTGTCAGCAAAAGCCCCCATCTCCCCCCGCGCAAGGGCAGATGGCATTCACCCCCGCTCTCCATCCTTCACTAACCGCCCACATCACGCGCAGCATTGTTTACTTTACCCTTGACCGAATAACTTGCGATGCAATAAGTGGTAGAACACTATGCGATTCAAACAACCTTTGTCAGGGTTGTATTGCACCCCCTTTCCGTTTTTCGGATGGTCCCGATCACTGCACGGGAAAGGGGGTCGGGGGGATAGGTCCAAACGCCAATCCCAAGTTATGTGCTACTACAAAAGAGGATTTTTAAGGTAAAATTTTGTTAATAGTTTCTCTATATAAGGATAACTTACCATGCCGCGTAACCGCCATGCCCGGAAAAATCCCTCTCTCACTGTTCCAAAACCTGTTAGCGGGCAAAAAGATAGCCCTGCCCGCCCACAACCCGGTCTCAATCCATTCACCGGTCAGGATGTGGAGACTCTCCTGGTCCAATTATTGGTCAATTCAGCCAACCTCGCTTTCGAACCGGAGCTTCTGGATCTGGAATTTGACCCGCAGACCGCCCTGGAAGTGACAGACCACTACCTGAGCAAAAATAAAAAACGTCTGACAGATGCCCAATTGAAAGGTTCGCAAGCCTTCGAAAAAATTTCTGAAGAGTTGCATATAAAAATCGTCGATGAACTCACCACGCCCGATTTTCGCAAGGATTTGCAAAAGCGTTTACATGCTTTGCGAGAGCGTTTTGAGCTGGAAAAGGAACTTGAAAAACTGAAAATGGTTTTGGCTCTACAGCCTGCCATCCAGTCGAAGGAATTCCCACTCAGCATGACTGGATTGCTCGGGCAAATCTACAGCCGTACTATCCAGAAATCTGTCCAGGTTTTTCGTGAAGAAAAACAGCTGTTGGAAGACATGCAATCCGAGTTTAATATTGTTGATGCCAGCCCGCAGGATATCGTTGATCTTTTGGGAAATCCTGATAAATTAAAACCTTTAGAAGCAAAATTAACCAAAAATCCTGGCCTGATGCAGCAGTTGGAAAAGCAAGTCTTCGATATGCTGGACGATTTCGAGAAAAAGTTGGAACAAGGCCAGGTGGAGTTGGAATTGTTCACGCGTGAAGAAATTTATTTGCCCTTCAATCGCCTTGAAGAAATTTTGGGCCCGGATGCCCAGAAATTCGATGGGTCAACAGCAGCCGGCCAGAAACAAATTTTTGATGTTTTGATCGGGACGATGGACGAATTATTTACGCCGCAGCGCTGGGAGAAATTTTATAACGATGTAGAGCAGACGGCTCGCAAATGGATGAGGGCTCGCCACCCATGGGGTGCCGCATTGCATGCCGAGCTGAGTTTCCTTGATAAAAAAGAATATGAGAAGAGTCGTTTTATCTTGTCCGTTTATTGGGGCCAGATAAAACGATTGCAGGCTCCCGAAAATAGCAAACCTTCAAAAAAGACCACGACCCGCAAGCGCTGATCGCCGTCAATTTGCCCCCCTCATTCGTTTGGGCGGACGCCACCCTGCGCCGCCCAAACGAATACTCTCCGCCTTTATAAATATTAAATATTGTTTTGGTCAGATAATGCTTGAACAATTCAATCTTATTACCCTGTCCACTTTGTTCTGTCATAGCATCCAGATGCACTGCTGGATAGCATCCAGATGCACTGCTGGATAGCGTCCCAATGCCCTTCGGAACAGCATCCCGATGCTCTGCGGGAAAAAGAATTTCTCCGTGCCCTCCGCGCGATTTGCTAAGCAAATCGTCCGTGGTAAAAACGGTTTCAGCACACAACCCCGGGCGTCACCAACACGGCACCCACCAGCCCCAAAACACCACCGGCCTTTTTTGTGTTTCCGTTCTTGCTCAGTAGCATCCGGCAGGGCCAGGCGGCCCCAATTGCTGCTGCGCCTGCCCAGGCAAAAGCGGTGATGGCGGGCGGTGACCTAACCCCCGGCCCCTATCCCTAAAAGGGAAGGGGAGAAGTTCTATGATTGCAGCGCAGGGTGATATGGTAAGTGCTGTTGGGCCGGAGAACGCGTGGGGAGTGGGGCATGCTAAGAAAACCTGCTTTCTTTGCGTCCTTTGCGCCTTTGCGCGAAACAGTGCTTGCCAGCCCCAAAAACGACAGGTTCCGATGTCGTTCTGACATCGGAACCTGTACACTAACAGTAACTTTATTTTACCCCTACTAACACCGCCCGCACAATCACCCGGTAGCGATAGGTATCGTTATCGGCGTTGTAGCCCTGGCAGGTCACCAGTGTCAACCACGGGCTCTCCTTGTGCGTCATCAGCTGTCCGGTCGAGCCGGGATCCACCTGCTGCAGGATCTCGCGCACTTCATATATATACTGCTTGCCATCCAGATGCACAATCAGTTGATCGCCCCAGACCAGCTTGTTGACATTCATAAAGATGCCAGGTTTGCCATCCGCGTTATACAGATGCCCGGTCAGGACCGAGTTGCCATCCCAGGACGGGTAAGCACTGCCCGCCAGCCAACCTGCATCCTTTCCAAGCCAGGTCAGGTCCCAGCCATCCTCGCCGACCGGAACGCCCACAATCGGAGCCTTTACTTTCAGACTCGGGATTTCCAACGAAAGGTCACCCTGTCCGGCATAGGCTGCTGCAGCGGGCTGCACTGGCAAACGCGTTACCTGCCCTGCCGCAAAGCCGGTCTTTGGAATACCCGACCCGACTGCATTGACACTGAAGGCAACCTGGCCCAGCACGCAATAACCCAGATTGTCGCAAGCCCGGTAGGATACGCTGTCTGTACCAATAAAGTTAGGGGCGGCCGCATAGATAATACTGCCGATCCTGGCCGTCCCATGCTCCGGGTACTTCACGATCTCGAGCAGCACCCAGCTCGTCGCGCCTGTGCTCAACTTGTCATTGGCCAGCACGTCAACCTCTACGTTGCCGGATGCCGACAATTCGCCGCTGTCTTTCATCGCAAATGCGCCGGCCGGAACCCCATTCTTCATGACCTGAATCACTTCGTCCAGGTAGCGCACTTCGCCAGTCGTCGGGGCTGTTACCTTGATGCGGATCGAATAGAACGGCACCAGATTCCGATTTGCGCTTATTTTCAACTTCAACTGCCCATCGGCCGTCAGAGTGAAATGACCGGACTGGGGAAAAATCGCTGGATCGGCCAGTGCAAAGCTTGCCTTTTCCAGGCTCGAGATGACTGTTCCGACCAGAGTCCCGGGAGCATCCCCATCGATGATCTTATTGCTGGTCAGGCTGGCAGTCCAGTCAGTTGGCAGCGAGCTGCCATTTGTTACCGTTATGTCAAAATGCTTCTCGAAAAGTTCGCCATTAGCATCCTGGGTCTGCAAACACAGCGTGTAATTGCCGATGGGTGTGCTGCTCAGGCGACGCAGGGCGTTGCCTTCGATCTCAAACAGGGTATTGCCCGCCGCGTTGTTGGCGTTGCAAGTCAGCCCACTGTTTTGCAGCGAATAGATAAAGGGCACCTGCCCATTGAGCGTATTAAAGATACCCACGATTGATTGGGCCGTCGAGACAGTCAGATTGGAGAGCTGCAGGTCAGAAGGCGCTCGTGTGACGTTGAGGGTAAATTCCTTCTGGGTTAGCCCGTTGTTGGCATCCTCAGCCTGGGCACACACCTGGTAAACGCCTACACCTGTCTCGGGCAGGCGCTCCAACTGGTTGGAATTGACCTCAAAAGCGCTGTTATCGCTGCCATTGCTAGCGTTACAAACCTTCCCACTGCTCTGCAGGCTGAAGCTAAACGGAGACTGGCCGTCTTCGACGCTGAATTTGCCCACCAGCGTCTGCAGGATGGAGGTAGTCTTGCGGCTCAGGTCCAGGTTGGTCGGCGCTTGCGTTACCGTGATCTTATAACTGTACTGCGCCAGTTCAGCTTCGGCATCCTTTACCTGCACGCAGACTGCATACTCGCCATGCGCTGTGCCGCTCTTGCGCAGCAGTTTGTTGCCATTCAATTCAAAATACTCGTTGCCGCCCGAGTTGCTGGCATTGCAGACTGGACCGCTGCTTTCCAGCGATAAAACCTGTGGGTCCTGGCCGGCGCTGCTGGTTAGCGTGCCAACCAGATTCTCACTTGTGCTGACCGACTTATGGTCCAATGAGTCTGCGTCTAAAACGGGCGGAGCGTTGATGATGATGCTGAAGCCCTGCTGGACGATCCCGCCAATCGAGTCCTGGCTCTGGACACAGATCGCATAAGTGCCCAGCGGGGTGTCGCTGTTACGCTGTAGGAGATCCGCGCTGATGTTGAAGCTGTCGTTCCCGGAGCCGTTGACGCTGCTGCAGACCGTGCCGCTGGTTTGCAGGCTGTACGTATAGGGCGCTGTGCCCGCCGCGGTTGAAAATGCGCCTACGCGCGTGAAGTTGGTCGAGGACTTGTTATCGTCCAGGCTGATCTGTTGAATCCGGTGCATCACGCTCGCCGAGCTGGAGGGCGTATAGCTGTTACTCATACCGCTGTAAACGGCAATGATGTGGTGATCGCCCATGCTCAGGGTCGTGTTGGTGCAACTGCCCAGACCGCTCGCAAGCGCTGTGCTGCAGACTAACAGACTGCCTTCCATAAAGTTGACTGTTCCAGTCGGAGCGCCGCCAGCCGGTGCAACCGCTTCCACTTTGGCCGAGAACGTGACTCTCTCTCCGAGCGTGGATGGGTTGGGTGACTGGCTGGCGATCGTGGTTGTGGTATCTGCAATCGTCACAACATGATTATTGGTACTGACACTGCTCCCAAAATTTCCATCGCCTGCATAATTGCCCTGCAGCGTATACGCTGTGCCGGTGCGATAGGTCGCCATGCTGCACGAACCCTTGCCCGCGCTCAAAGCCGCGACTGTGCAGGTGTTGCCATCGTCGTCCTCGAAAATCACACTGCCGCTCGGAATGCCCACGCCAGGGGCGACTGCCGCAACTGTTACCGAAATGGTATAGGGTTGACCGGTCAATGTCGGATCCGGGGCTTCGCTAAAGCTGGTGCTGGTGCTGGCCTTGTTGACCGTTTGGGTTCGGGTGGCGCTGGCCGGTTTAAACGAGATATCTCCTTCATAGCTGGCTGTCAGCGTCTTGCTGCCGGCGCTGGTGGAGGTCAACAGGCATGAACCGAGCCCGCTGCTAAGCGTGCCGCTGCATGTTGCCCCGCTGCCATCCTCCACGCTGACTGTCCCACTGGGGCTGGCCGCCGCATGTGTCACGCTAAAGTTAACCGTGTAGGGCTGGCCGGTCACGCTTGGGTTGATCGAAGTGGAGGATATTTCCACCGTCGGGACCGGCGCGGTGAAAAACAAATCAAACAGGCTGAAGTGCGCCGTCTGGGTGCAAATTTGTTGGGTGCTGGCATGCAGCGTTACAGGTAGCAGACTCCAGGCAGTCGCCAGGTCTGGTGTGGTTCCGATCACCGGCCATAAGGGGCTGTATTGATCCCACGTGCCTGAGGGCAGTTTGAAACAGACTGTGGCCGGCTTGTTGAACGAGGTCAGCAGGCTGCCGCTGCCATCATACACTTTGATATCGCGCCCATAGGACAGGTCCAGCGTGGTGCGTGTATCCGGAGCGAGCGGGACCGAGATTCCCGTGTTGACCACCACGTAATAATGTGAATCGGCCGGGATGGGGGCTGGTGCCTGGATGATCTTTCCGAAATCACCCAGCGCCGGGCTGCCAGCTGGTGTCAGCGGCAGGGTTAAGGTCTTCAAATCCGCAGTGCTGACCCCGATCAGGAAGATATCGCTGACCGTATGCGTCTGGCCATCATCCGCTGTGACGCGCACAAGCAGTGCGCCCTGATCACTATCCGCGGCTGTTCCGCTGAAGGTTTGTGTGCCCGCTGTGAAGCTGAGCCAGCTGGGCAGCGGTTGGCCTGAGGCCAGCTCAGCGCTGTAAGTCAGCGTGTCGCCGTCCAAATCCTGGATAAAACCGACCGGAGTCGTGAAGCTAAAGCTGGTTCCGGCGATGGCGGTTTGGTCTTGCAAGAGCGAGCGCAGAACTGGGGCCGTGTTGGCGCCGCTGGCAAAGATCGTGATTGTAAATTCGTCGAAGGCCACACCCGAACTGGAATTGGTGGCGTTCACGATTAGGTTGAGCAGCCCGCCGTTGATGGCGGCCGAGCCGGCTGGCGGGGTACCGCTCAAAATGCGGGTCGAGGGGCTAAACTTCAGCCAGGTCGGCCGCCCGTCAATCGAATAGGTTAGTGCGCTGCCGTCGATGCTTAAGAAGGTATCCGCCGGGAAGCTGAAGCTAAAAGCCACGCCTACTTTGGCAATCTGGTCGCTGATCGGGTAGATCAGCAGCGGCGGCTCTGCGCCGCTCGCGCCAATATTGATTAAGAAAGTGCCATTCGCCGTGCCGCTGCCGTTATCGGCGCTCACTTTAATTTCAATCACACCGCTGCTGCCCACGCCGGGGGTGCCCGAGAAGCTGCGCGTATCTGGGTCAAAATCGAGCCAGGTTGGCAGGGAGCTGTTGTTTGCGAGGGTAGCGCTGTAGGTCAGCGTTCCAAACTGGGTCGTAAAGCTGTTGTCGGCAAAGGTAAAGCTGAAGCTGCTGCCTTCCTGCGCCGATTGATTGGGCAGCGCGTTGCCCAGGATGGGTGATTTGATGGTGATTGGGCCCTTGGGCGTCAGGCTGCCGCCGGGTAGGATGGTAATGTCGCTGAATTCGGAACCGCCTTCTGGCTGGAAATCGCCCTCTTTGATCAGCGTTTGATCATTCACGATCACCGGCACAGTCGTATCCACCGGTCCAACACTGTCAATAATCAGGTTTTCAAAGGTAATTGGAGAGGTGGTGCCGCCAATCGTCTGCGGTCCGTCGCCATCCATGATGACTGTGCCGCCGCCGGGGATGAAAATCCCATTATTGGTAAAGTCGCCGCTGATCGTCAGCGTCCCATCCGAACCATCCAATGTGCCATTCGTGCCAATCAGCACATTGTTCAAATCCGAGCCGTCAAACGGGATGAAAATACCATTTTGGATATCCAGCGTTTGCGTGACCGTGATGGCAATATTGCCGGTTAGTATGCTGTTGTTGGCCTTGTCCACCACCATTTCATAAAAGTTGGGACTGCTGCTGCCGCCGATGGATTGCGCACCGCTGCCGTCAAAGGTGACCGTGCCGCCGCTCGGGTCAAAAGTGCCGTTGTTGATCAGGTTGCCTGCCAGGTTGAAGTCGCCGCCGCTGGGGCTGAAAGTGCCGGTGCCGCTGTTGGTAAAGCTGCCATTCACGTCAATTGTGCCGCCGCTGGGGCTGATCCTGCCGCTGTTGGTCAGGTCTCCACTGATGTTGACTGTGCCGCCGCTGGGGCTGAATGTCCCGTCGTTATTCAGGTCCACAATCGTGATGCTGTTTGTACCGGTCAGAGACAGTTCGCCGCCCTTCGCTATATCCACCTGATTGAAGACCGAGCCGCCAAACGGGATAAAAATACCCTTCTGGATATCCAGCGTTTGCGTGACCGTGATGGCAATATTGCCGGTCAGGATGCTGTTGTTGGCCTTGTCCACCACCATTTCATAAAAGTTGGGACTGCTGCTGCCGCTGATGGATTGCGCACCGCTGCCGTCAAAGCTGACCGTGCCGCCGGTTTTGTCAAAAGTACCGTTATTGATCAGATCACCTGCCAGGTTCATGCTGCCGCCTGAACCACAGACAGTGCCTGTGTTGGTAAAGGTTCCGTTCACATCCAGCGTGCCGCCGGTCGGGCAGAAGGTGCCGGTATTGTTAAAATTACCGCTTACATTCAGCGTGCCCTGGCTGGGGTTGAAGACGCCGTGATTGATGAAGTCAGTCGAAAGATTCAAGATATCGCCGGAATCCAGCACCAGACCGCCGTTCAGACCGATCGTCAGGCTGTGGATGGCGGAGCCGTTGGTTGGGTTGTACGCGCCGCTGCTGATATTTAACAGCCCGCTAACTGTGATGGGCGTGCTTGTGCTCAGTGTGCCGCTGCCGCTCATGCTCAGGTTGTTAAAGCTCAGGCTGCCGCTGATAATTGGGCTGGCACCGGTCAAGACCAGTGAGCCGCTGTTACTGTTGAAGCTGCCGCCGGTCTGGGTCAAATTGCCACCCAGCGTCAGCGTACCCGCGGGCGCTTTCAGTGTTCCGCTGCTCTGCGCCAGGTTACCGCTGATGGTCACGCCGCTGGCGGGTTCGAGGCTAATATTTTTCGAAATGTTGACCGATTCATTGTAGGTTCCGGTTGCCACCAGGAGCCTGTCGCCTGTCACGGAGGCATCGATAGCGCTCTGGATGCTGGCAAAGCGCGTTACGCCCCAGCCGGGGGTATTGGAGTTGTAACTCGGATCGACATGCAGGACGCCGACCAGATCGAACCAGGCCTTGACGTTCGAATTGCTGCTGATGGTCAGGCTTTCTGGATTGGTCGTACCGCTCAGGTCTCCGCTCCAGCCGATAAAGAGTGAGGCGCTCGAGGCAGGCGTGGCACTCAGGGTGATATCTGTGTTGGGCAGGTAATACGTGCTGTTGATGGATGGTAGTGGGTTGGCAACCAGGCTACCGCTGCCAAAGCCATCCGTACTGAGAGTCAGGCTCAGCCCGCCCAGCGCCTTTATGCCAGTCGTGTTGACTGAGGTAAGTGCCAGGACGGCGTTGCCGGCGCTGTCGGTGATTGTGCCGCCGTGCAGTGCAATCGTACTGGCGGCCGCGATGCCGTTATCGTCGAAGGCACTCACGGTCCAGCGGAAGGTTAGCGTGCTGCTGCCCGAGCCGCTGTAGTATTCGGCCTGATAGCTGGCGTCGGGGTGGGTGCTGTCGCCCACCGTCAGCGCGATCGACGGTGTACCATTGCTGGTATCCACTGTCACGGCCCGGTCGTAGGTAACGGTCAGGTCTATCGGCTGGCCGCCGTAGTAAGTAGCATCGGCGGGCGCGGTCAGCATTGCCGGACGGGTGAGGGTGACGCGGTAGGTCTGGCGCAGGGCTTGGGTGGCGCTGTCGCGTATGATCACGTCGACGGTGTTGCCCACACCGATCAGCAAGTCCAGGGCTGTGCTGGGTGTGCCGGAGGTCAGCGCGACGGCCGTGGCGCCATTCAGACTGTAGGAAAGTGAGGTCGAGGCGTCGGCACGCGTGGCGCTGACGGTGGCGCTGCTTTCGTTGGTGGTCAGGCTGTAGCTGCTCGTTGTAGCCACGAAGCTGGGAGTGAGGACGCCCGGACTGCCTGGGCTGCCCAGTGTTACAGACAGGCCGCTAAGTGCGGCGCGCGTGACGTTGACGGTGTAGGTTTTGATGCTGCCGTCTTCGGCGGTCACGGTCACAAGCAGTGTGTTGTCGCCGGTGCGCAAGCTCTGGCTGGCGCTGGCTGTGCCGGAAGTCAGAGTGACTGCCGTGCCGCCGTTCAGGCTCAGGGTTGTAATGGCTGTGCTGTCGGCCTTGCTGGCTGTCAGGCTGATTGTGCTGCTGGCATACGGCAGGCTAAGCGTGTAGGCATTCACTCCCGCTGCAAAGCTGGGTGTCAGCGTGCCTGTGCTCAGCGTCAGCCCGCTCAGGTTGTTGTTGTTCGAGGCTGGCGCGTGGGTGAAGGCCAGTGTGTAGGTTTTGATGGTTGTCCCGTCCTGGGCGGTCACCTTGATATCGATGTTGTTCAGGCCCAGGCTGAGCGGGATACTCTTAATTGCGCCACAGAGTGTACTGGTGTAGCCGCCGTTGTTGTTCTGCACCTGCAGGGTGGCGTAGGCATCGCTGCAGGCCGGGGTGATATTCAGACTGTTGATAGCGTAAAGTGCGCCGGCGCTGTAGCTGGTGCTGGTGCTGTCAAAGGCCGGGTTGAGCGTACCCTGGTTGATCGTCAGCCCGCTCAGGTTGGCGTTGGAGGTGGCCGCCTGGCGCGTGACGGTCACGGTGTAGGTCTGGGTGGAGCCATCCTCGGCCGTGATCAGGAAGTCGATCGGGTTGTCGCCCACATTCAGCGCGAAGCTCTTGCTCGCCGCGGAAGTGTGCGCGCTGTAACTGCCAGTATTGACGCGGCTCTGGATGTTGGACAGGGCGCTGGCCAGGGTGGGCGTGGCGGCGATACTGGCGAAGTTGAAGTTGACCGTGGCGGTGTAGCTGGTAGTGCCCGCAGCGAAGGCCGTATTGAGCGAGGTGGTCGGCGAGGACAGGGAGAGCCCGCTCAGGTTGTTGTCGGTTGAGATGGCCGTCCGCGTCACCGCCACGGTGAAGGTCTGCAAGAGCAGCGCGCTGGTGCTGTCGCGCACCACTACGTCGATGGTGTTGGCCTGACCAGGCAGCAGGTCCAGCGCCGCGCTGGCCGTGCCGGAGGTGAGCGCGGTTTCGCTGCCATCGTTGAGTTTGACATACAGCGAGGTGCTGGCAGGAGCGCTCAGGGTGGCATTAACGGTGCTGCTGGCGCTGGCATAGGGCACAGTCAGGCTGTAGCTGGTAGTGCCGCCCGTGAAAGAGGGTGTAAAAGCGCCGGCGCTGAGTGAAAGCGCACTGATCGTGGCGCGCATGACCGTGATCGTGTAAGTCTTGGTAGTGGTTCCATCCTGGGAGGTGGATAATATCTCGATCACGTTGGCACCGATGCTGAGTGGGATGTTTTTGGCCGTGCCACAGGTGGCGGAGCTGTAGCCGCCAGCATTGTTCTGCACCTGCAGGGTAGCGTACGCATCCGTGCAAGCTGGAGTAATATTCAGGCTGGTGGTCGTGGATGATACGCCGGCGCTGTAGCTGGTAGTGGTGCCGGCAAAGGTTGGGCTGAGTGTGCCGGCGCTGAGCGTCAGGCCGCTCAGATTGGGGTTATTGGAGGCTGCCTGGCGCGTGACGGTCACGGTGTAAGTCTTGGTTGGGGTGGATGTGTCTTCAGCAGTGACCAGGAATTCGATCGTGTTGGCGCCCTCGTTCAGCGCGAAGGTCTTGCTGGCGCCAGTGGTATGCGCGCTGAATGCGTCGGTGTTGACGCGGCTTTGCAGGCTGTTAACCCAGTTGGATAGGATGGGTGTGGCATTGATCGAGGAGAAAGCGTAGTTGACCGTGGCGTTGTAGCTGGTGGTGTTAGCGGCGAAAGTAGGGCTGAGCGAGGTGCTCGGGGTATTCAGCGTGATGCCGCTCAGGGTGTTGTCGGTAGAAGGTGCCGAGCGATCGAACCTGAGCGTGTAGGTCTGGGTGCTCGTACCGTTCTGGGCGGTGACCTTAATATCGATGTAGTTATAGACGACAATGAGCGGGATGCTGCTGGGAGAGCCGCAGGTGGCAGCGCTGGAGTAGCCGCCGGTGTTGTTCTGCAGTTGGTAAGTGGCATAGGGATCGGAGCAGGTTGGGGTGATAGCCAGGGTGTCGGTGGAGTAGTACCAGTAAGATGTATAGCTGGTGGTGTTAGTGTTGAAACCGGGGTTGAGCGATCCCTTGCTGAGCGCCAGGCCGGTCAGGCTAGTAATAGCGGGAGCACTCTGGCGCGTGACATTGACGTAGTAGATACGGTAGGAACCATCCTCTGCGGTCACCAGGAAGTCGATCCGGTTCGCTGTTCCAGCGGTGAGCGCAAAGGTTTTACTGACGCCGGAGGTTTGGGCGACGTAGTCGGCCGGGTTACTTGAATTAATGCGGCTCTTGATGCTGGAGAGGGGATCGGCCAGGGTGGGTGTGATGTCGATCGATGAGAAGTGATAGTTGAGATTCGGAGTGGCGTAGTATATGTAGGTAGTGGCTGTGAAGGGCGTGTCGAGCGCGGTGGTCGGGTTAGTCAGACTGATGCCGCTCAGGTAGCCGTTGCTGGAGGCGGCGGCTCGAGTTATGTAGAGCCAATAAATTTTTTGGCTGCTCCCATTCTGGGCTGTGATATTGATATAGAAGTTGTTGACACCGACGGCGAGGTCGAAGCTCTGGGTAGCGCTGCAGGTGGTGGCGATGTAGGGACCATTAGTACTCGCCTGATATGTAACGTTGGCATAGGAATTGGAACAAGCCCAGCTGACGTCCGTCTTGCTGGTGGTGAAAGGCACGTTGGCGGCGTAGCGATCGGTGATGCCGGTGGTGGCGATGTAGCTTAAGGTTCCTGCGCTGATCGTCTTGCTGCTCAGGGTGGCGTCGTTAGAGGCAGCCTGGCGCGTGACAGTGACGGTGTAGGTTTGGCTGCTGCCGTCTTGGGCGGTCACCTTGAAATCGATCGGATTATCGCCGACGTTGAGCGCGAAGGTTTTACTGACGGCGGAAGCCTGGTCGGCGTAGGTGCCGCTGTTGACTCGGCTCTGGATGTTGGAGAGGGGATCGGCCAGGGTGGGCGTCGCGTCGATCGAGGTGATGGCATAGTTCAATGTGACTGTATAGGCGTTGGTAGCCGCGTCAAAGGCCGGGCTCAGCGTTCCGCTGTTGAGCGTCAGGTTACTCAGGTTGTTATTGGCAGAGCCAGCAGCGCGAGTAAAGGTCAGGCTGTAGGTCTGGGTGGTTGTGCCATCCTGGGCGGTCACCTTGATATCGATGACGTTCTCACCGGCAGTAAGTGGGATGTTCTTGAGCGTGCCGCAGGTGGTGCTGGTGAATCCACCGCTGTTGTTCTGGATCTGCACGGTGGCGTAGGCATCGCTGCAGGCCGGGGTGATATCCAGGCTGCTGGTGGTGTAGAGCGCGCCGGCGCTATAGCCACTCGTGGTGGCGCTGTCAAAGGCCGGGCTGAGTGTGCCAGCACTCAGCGTCAGGCCGCTCAGGCTGGCGACAGAGGCGGCAGCCTGGCGCGTGACGGTCACGGTATAGGTCTGGGTGGATCCGTCCTGGGAAGTGACCAGGAAGTCGATGGTGTTGGCGCCAACATTGAGCGCAAAGGTTTTACTGGCTGCGGAGGCCTGCGCGCTGAAGCTGCCAGTATTGACGCGGCTCGTGATGCTGGAGAGGGGGTCGGCCAGGGTCGGCGTGGCGTCGATCGAGCTGAAGGCGTAGTTGACCGTCGCGTCGTAGCTGATGGTGTTGGCGGCGAAAGTGGGGCTGAGCGAGGTGGCTGGAACCATCAGGCTGATGCCGCTCAGGTTCTTGGAAGAGCTGGCAGTGCGCGTCAGGCTGATGGAGTAGGTCTGCAGCTCGCTGGTACCGGCCAGGTCTTTGACAATCACGTCGATCGTGTTGGCCTGACCAGGCAGCAGGTCCAGCACGTCGCTGACGCTGCCGGAGGTCAGTGCGCTTTCGCTGCCGCCGTTGAGTTTGACGTAAAGCGAGCTGTTGGCGGCATCGCTCAGGCTGGCGGTGACGGTGGTGCTGGTGGTGGTGTAGGGCACACTGCGGCTGTAGCTGCTTGTGGCAGCCGAAAAGGTGGGCGTGAACGCGCCGACGCTCAGGCTCAGGGTTGAAAGGGTCGGCCGCGTGACGGTGGTGGTGTAGGTCTGGGTGGTTGTGCCGTCCTCGGCGGTGACCTTAACCGCCAGGGTGTTGACGCCCGCCCGCAGCGTCTGGGCGCTGCTGGCTGTGCCAGGGCTTAGCTCAACAGCGGTGCTGCCATTCAGGCTGAGCGTCATGCTCGCGTTGGGGTCTGCCAGATCGGCGGTCAGGGTTGTGCTGGTTGTGCCATACGGCAGGCCGAGTGTGTAGGCGGTGGTAGCCTCATCGAAGATGGGATTGATTGAACCGGCGCTCAGGCTCAGGCTGCTCAGGTTGGCGTTCGTGGATTTCGGACGGATGGTCAGGGTGTAAGTCTGCGTGACCTGGTCAACATCTACGCCCAAAGATACCACTTGGATCTCGACCGTGGTGGTGTCACCCGCGCTGAAGGTGATGGGAATGCCTGTGCCGGAATTGAAGGGGGTGTAAGTACCCGACGAGCCGATCCTATAGGAAAGGCTGCCCACGCCAGTCGGGGTCAGGGTCAGCGCAGTGGCGCTTGGGCTAACAAAGGCGTTGAAATTGAGGGATGGATTATTGAGGGAGAAGGCCGGGCTGAGCGTGCCCCCGGCGCTTAGCGTCAGGTTGGTCAGGTTGGCGTTGTAGGCGTTGCCCATCTGGATCAGGAAGGCGTAGTTTCTTTGGGCGCTGGCGTTACTTGTGGTAAAGTTACCGTTGTCGAGACTGGTTACATCGGCTGAATATCCGGCTAGAATTGGGTGACCGTCAGAGCCGAACACGATGCCGATTGGGAATATACCGGCGTAATACGGGGTAGCACCTGTGTAAGTAACGGAAACAAATGCACCCGTATTGGCCTGGACCGCCATCAGGAACCCGTCTGTAGTGGTTTTAGAGACATTGTAAGGAAAGTTATTTGCTTTGGGCACATCCTTGAGTTCTGCGGGTGCCGATCCGGCTACGAGCAGGTTTGTGCCGGCCAGAAGGAGTCCAGAAGAACGGGTGGAATTGCTATTAGTAGTAAGAGTGCCGAAGAAGGTGTTCCAAAGGCGGGTAAAATTTTTATCGAACTTGACGATAAAACCATCATAGGCCGCAGTCGTTGACGCAAAGGGATGGACAGGCGCACCCCACGTTTTATTGCTGCTCCCGCTGATATAGATATTGTCGGCAGAATCGATCAGCAGGTGCTTGCCACCTGCAACTTGGCTATGCATTCCCCCATTAGCGCCAATAGTGATGTTTTCAAAGCGTTCCGTAGCACCCAGGCTGCTCAGCTTACACAAGAAGACGTCTTCTAATGTGCTTAAGGTGGTATTTCCACTGATCCAGATGTTCCCGCGACTGTCCAGTGCAATATTCTTCGATAATTCATCACGGTTTGAGCCGTAGACGAAATAGTTAACAAACGTGTTCCACACCAGCCCGCCGCTAATAGACAGCTTTGCGACGAAAGCATCCTGCCCACTACTACTATGGGCAGTTACTGGCGAACCCCAGGTCAAGCTACTATTCCCGGTCACAAAAATATTACCGCTGGCGTCGAGGCTAATCCCATAACCAGAATCGTACCCACTGCTGCTGCCCAGGAAGGTGTACCAAAGCAGATTCCCGTTCGTATCCAGCTTGGCGACGAATGCATGCGACATTGTACCCACATCGCCGCCAGGCCAGGCCTGCTTGTTCAGCGACTGATTTGCCCAGGTCCAATCACCAAGCGAAATGCCGGTGACGTACACATTCCCGCTGGCATCAACAGCGATATCATTGACACTATCGTAGCCGTCTTGATACATTGTCGTCTGAGAGGCTCCAAGGAAGGTGTTCCACTGCAGGGTCCCGTCTGCACTTGCCTTGGCGACAAAACCATCCTCTTTCATGGTATATGAGTCATGCTGATTGAGACGTGTGCAGTTCGACGGGCAGCTCCAGGCAGACCCCTGCGCAGCAGATCCGCCGAAATAAATATTGCCGCTGTTATCCGTTGCCACGGGGCCGCCCTGGGTCTGTATGCCATTCCCATCTGTGCCAAAAAAGGCAGCCCAGAGAATTACCGGGTCGATGTAGAGCGTCTGGGACGGGTCGTAGCTGCCCAGCGCAAAGCCAACCTGCTGGCTATTCACTTCGTTCAGGCTGAAGGCCACCTGCACTGCCCTGCGCTGACCGCCGATCTCCTGCCAGGCGATGGGCTTGCTCTCGCTGACCTGGCTCTGGTCAAAGCGCGTGACCAGGTTTCCGGATCTGTCGAGCGTCACGGGGGCGTTGTAAATCATCTGGATCGCCGCCACGTCGGCACCGGGGGCCAGGCTGTAGGTGCTGCGCGCGATACTGCCGGCGGGAGCGTCATAAGTCAGGCTGATGCCGTCCCACAGGTCGGCGTAGGTCACTTTCCCCAGGCCGGGCAGGGCTTTCTTCTGTTCGGTTGGCGTGGGCGCTTCGGCCAGCGGCTGCACCGGGTTGGCCCCGGCAAATGTGACCTGCAGCGCGTAGCTGCCATTGCTCATCATCCAGCCATCCGGCTGAAAGCTGATTGACTGCCCGCCAGACTGGTAAGTCAGCGGGGTGGAGGCTGTTGATATTTTTGGCAGTGTTGGGGCAGCCTGAGTGGAGGTGAGTGCTCTTTCCAGTGGATCTAATCCAGACACCTGAGCGGTGGCCGGGCTTACACCCAGCAGTCCCAGCATAAAAAAGATACCCACCAGGCTGTTTAATAATCGCTTGCTATTGGAAAGAAGGTATATACCACTCATGAATAAAATCTCCTAATACTAAATTAGCTTGGCCAGGGCAGCGGCCAACCAACAGACTGGATTACAGCCTGATTGCTGGGAATTGTTTGGAGCGAATAATGTCGGCCAGGTCGTGCACAGTTAATATCGTCGCCAGCTCCCCGTGGGGACCGCTGGCAAATTCACTGTTGGGGTCAAGCCCGATTAAAATCAGAGTCGGGTTTTGGCGCGTAATGCAGGTTATGCAGGTTGGATATTCCATGCTCATGTCATAAAAAGCGAACGGTACCGGCTGGCTGAACAGCATACTCTCGCACTCTGCGCTGCACTGGGGTATCAGGCAAACTTCCAGTTCAGGGATTGCCGCCAGGCTGGCGGCAATCCCTGCCATGAAAATGGAATGACCTAAAAGAATGACGCGATTTGATGGTTTCGACATGGCTGCCTGAAGTGAATTGATATTCGTGGTTCATAGTAAGCATACCCCGCCAGCCGGCTGCCCGGACTGTCTGAAAATACAGTCCCTACCCGTCCTGGGTACAGGCTTGCATTGATTGAAAGTACAGTCTGATTGTGTCCCCAGGTACCGTGATGGATTGGTTAAAAGTACAGTCTGATTGTGTCCCCAGGTACCGTGATGGATTAGTTGAAAGTACAGTCCGATTGTGTACCCAGGTACAGTCTTGGAAAAGACCTGCTGGTTTATTCGTTCTTCTTGGCCAGGTTTGCTATAATGAAGGTAACTACTCAGCCGTGTCACACTGTCCAGATGCTCTGCTGGACAGCAAGTGATTCCACAACAGAGAAAAGCTGTTGTTCAATGGGAAAGAACCCGGCGTATTTGTC
>CAYWXS010000099.1:11999-23804 GCA_964462245.1 uncultured Anaerolinea sp. | reverse complement strand
AAGGTAAGGCTCTCAAGGCCTAACTTCTTTTCTATTTATGCCCAAGTGTACTAGCTACCTGACAGTTTGCAAAAATAAGGGTTGATCTCCAAGCCTAAACCTCGTAATGTTATTGTTAATAGACAAAAAATTACAAGGAGAAAGCCATGAAGATCAACCAACTGTATCATAAATGGATAGTGCAGATTTTGCAACTGCGACCCGATGAACGAATTACACGTGTTCGAAACATGGTGTGGCTGATCATCGGTATTTTTGAGAGCAAATCGGTGCATTTGAGTAAGGTTGCGATGAACATACCCGGGAAAGCTAATTTGATTAGTATCACCCGCAGGTTGAGCCGGTTTCTGGATAACCCGGCGGTCCGAGTGCGAGAGTGGTATGAGCCGGTAGCCCGAAATTGGTTGACCGTCATGGCCGAAACTGTGGGTGAGATCCGCTTGATTTTCGATGCAACCCATGTGGGTTTCGGTCATCAATGGCTCATGGTGGCCTTGGCTTTTCGTAGACGCTCGATCCCAATTGCTTGGACTTGGGTGAAAAGCTCTCGAGGGCATAGTACGGCTCAAGTTCAATTGGCTCTGCTGGCTTATGTTCGCAAGTTATTGCCTCCTGGAGTGCGGGTTTTGCTAGTTGGCGACTGCGAATTTGAATCTGGCGAGGTTCAAGAACAAGTTGAGAACGTTTGGGGCTGGCAGTATGCTCTGCGACAGAAGTCCAATAATCTAATCCGGCTACCTGGTCAAGAAACCTGGCAACGTTTGGGCGATTTATTGACCAAACCCGGGCAGAAAATCTGGTTAGAAGGTTGTTTTTTGACCCGTAAACACAATCGCGTGACGAATCTCTTGGCTTATTGGGCGCCTGGCGAAAATACACCCTGGTTGTTAGCCACCAATCTGCTTTCCGAATTTTCTATCTTGAAAGCGTATTCTCGCCGTGAATGGATTGACGAGATGTTTGGTGACTTAAAGAAAAACGGTTTCAACCTGGAAAGCTCCCATTTGCATGACTTTCTGCGCTTGTCGCGTTTAACTTTGGCCGTCGCCTTGTTGCATACTTGGCTTATGGTCACAGGTGCTAAGCTGATTGATACTCCTGAACGCTCCCAGGTTGACCGTTCTGATCGTAGAGATTTGAGCATTTTTCAGATCGGCTTGCGTTCTATTGAACGCTGGCTGACCAATTCCAAGGAAGTCTTGGTTACACTTTTTTTGCCTGACCATCCGAAACTGTCAGGTAGCTAGTAAATAAAATGGTTCTTTGGAGATCAAGGAGACGATTGAAGCATCTCCACCAGAGCAAATGAGTTTGCGCTCAGACCAAATCGCGGATTTCGAAACCCGTTATGATGCAATTGTTGAAGCGGGTTTGCAGGCAAACCCGCTTGCAGAGCCGGATGCAACACTGCCCAAGAAACGCGGCAAAACCAAACAGCATCCTGCGAGAAACCTGGCCGAACATCTCAAGATAAGAAAACAGGAAACGCTAGCTTTTATGATTGATTTTAAGGTTCCGTTTGACAACAATCAAGCTGAGCGTGATTTGTGTATGATCAAACTCAAACAAAAAGTGTCTGGCTGTTTTCGGTCAGAAGACGGTGCCAAAGACTTTTGTAACATCCGCAGCTATACATTACACGGTCACTAATTGCGCTTTTTGAAAGAGTTGAAAACGAAGGGTTAGTAAGGAATTCAAGGCCGATTGATGCGTAGTAGATGTTTCATCCAAGCATTTGGTAATGGCGGCTTTGAAAGCAGTAAAGTCTGGATAATATTTGGAATACAGGCACTGCTTTTTTACGAACTTCCACATACGCTCAATTAAGTTAAGGTTGGGCGAATAAGATGGTAGAAAACACAACTCAATGCCCAAACTGGCAGCCTTTTGGATAACGAGGGCACAGCGTTGGTAACGGGCATTATCCAGGAAAAGAGAGATTGGTACTCCAAGTTTTAGTTTATCCAATTTGTCGAGCAAGGCGCAAACACTTTCGGCAGTGATGTAGGCATCATTAGTGACAGTGATCAATTCATGGGTAACCGCATTAAGCGCGCCGAGAACATTGAAACGTTGCCTTCCAGCTGGCGCCTGAATAAAAACACGTACAACTGACCAAAGAAAGCCCAGAAAGGGTGCGAGTACGAAATGAGCCGCGTCAATGAAGAAAACTGCCCGTTTTCCAGCTTTCGCCTCAGTCAAACGAGGTTCCATCTCGTTTTTTAGAAAGTCTGCTTGTACTTGCGGATCGGCTTTTGCCGGAATCATGCCTACTTTTCGATAACGGAGATGAAGTTTTTTTTCAAGAACTCGGCAACCTGAGTTTCGCTACGCTTCACTCCCGTAATCGCTTCAATTTCGCTTTGCGCTTCTTTGATACTGGCTGGCGGATTGTCACGAAAATGGCCTTCAAGTGAAATAACGTGCGCATTGAGCTTGCTGCTTGGAATGTAATAGTTTAGCTCCTTCAATTTCTCAAGGCCACCTTGTTGGTAAAGTTCAAAATAATCGCGAACTGTGTTTTCCGTCACTCCAACCAACTCAGCAATTTGGGCATGCGGTAAGTCGTGCCCTTTAAGCCAGAGTGCTTCCATGCGTCTTTGAACCAGCGGAGCCGGATGGTTGTAACGATGATAGTGAATTTCTTTCAGAATTTCTTGAGTAAGTTCAAGTTGGATGGTCATCTGGTAATATTATCAAACTACCAGAAATCTGTGAATTAAATCCGCAATTTGTGACCGTGGTCAGTATATATCTCTACTTCACGTAAAAACGGCCAGAAAGTGCTGAATGTTTTGCAATTGGCATTAGCTGGCACACCTTACATTCCGCCGATCCTTCAGGATCATTTCTGCCAGTCAGCCTGAGCAGTTACGATATAACATGGAAAAGAATGGATCGAATTTCGCAAGACGCAGTTTTTGAGTGATACGGAATTATTGGAATATTTGGATTCGTATTATCAAATTAAAACGATCGTCCATATCTAAGATGTCCCTTTCTGGGATTGTCCTTTGATATATTTACCAAGCGAAAGTGGTTTAATTAACTTGCGGTGTTCCACTTGCACATGATGATAGCAGAAAGTCAAAATAAGAGTTCAGTTTTCGATGCACCCAAAATAAAGCTCAATTAAAAAACATTTATTTTCAAGCCAGGTTGGGAGGTAACATGCTGATCCAATTCTTTCGTAAAAGTTTAAACTTGTTATTGGCGGTTTGTTTACTGGCCGCGTGCCAAACAAGCCAGCAACCTTCGCAGGCAGCCCAAACAAGCCAGGCTCCCGCAGTTACTCAATTTACCTACGATCCAAATGGCAACTTCAATGCCCGTATCGATGCCAATGGGGTCACTACAAAATATGAATATGATGCCCTCAACCGCTTGAGTGCTGCTCGATATTCAGATAATTCAGCGGTTACTTTTGCTTATGACCAGCTTGGGCAACGGTTAAGTATGACCGATGCGTTGGGTGTAACTTTGTACGAGTATGATATTCACGGGCGCGTGACCAAAGTTACTGATCCGAATAAGTATAGTTTGCAATACAAATATGATCCGCGCGGTTTGCTGTCTCAACTGGTTTATCCGGATGGCAGCACAACGACCTTTACCTGGGATGGTAACAGCCAGCTTGTTGCTGTTGAAGACGGGAGCGGAAATACACAATACAGCTATGATTTGGCGGGGAAACTGACCAAACGTATTTTGCCAAACGATGTGACAACCATCTTTGAATATGACAACGCTTCACGCTTGATCAACATTCGACACACAGCCGCAAGTGGGAGTGTGCTGCTTGCGATTGGTTACGAGTTGGACGCTGGGGGAAATCGTACAAAAATGACGCGCACGGACGAAGGCAAGCCGGCGCAAGTTACAAGCTGTGTATATGACAATCTTTCGCGGTTGGTCAAAGTCACCTATGCGGATGGTGAAGTTGTTGATTATCAGTACGACGCCACTGGCAATCGCACTGTAATGGATTCATCGAAAAGTGGCAGTTCTCGTTACACGTATAATGGCCTGGGTCAGTTGACTCAACTGGATGGGCCAAAGGAATCGTTCACGTTTCAATATGATGCAAACGGTAATCTGACCGAACGGGTGAAGTCGAGCGGCTGGTTTAGCCGGGAGACGACGAAATTTACCTGGGACAATGAAAATCGCTTGACGGCCGTGGATGATGGGAAAACTAAAACCACTTTTGGCTATGATGGTGATGGGCGGCGGTTGGTGAAAAACGCCAACGGACAGAAAACAGATTACATTCAGCACGGTGCCTTGTTACCGCAGGTGCTGCTCGAGATTACAGGTGGGCAAACCACCCGTTCGCTACCCGGGCAGCCGCGAGTGGGTGAAGCCGGTCTGCAGGGTGAGCGGTTTTATCTGGAGGATGGGTTGGGCAGCGTGGTTGGTGAGACAGATACCAGTGGAAAATTAATTGGAACCGGTGAATATGACGTTTTTGGTGCGCCACGTGGTTCTTCCAGCCTGCTCGCTTCTTTTAGCTTTACCGGTGAGAAAACAGACCCTGAAACAGGGCTGGTTTTTCTGCGTGCGCGTTTCTACGACCCGCAGCTTGGGCGCTTTATCAGCCAGGACCCGTACCCACCTTCGCTTGAGAATCCCCAAACTTTAAACCGTTATGTTTATGTTGGCAACAATCCTGTAAATTTGACGGATCCGAAAGGGCTTGCACCCTGGTCTGATTGGAATCCATATGAAACACCGTTTATCCCTGACATTTCAAGGTTATCTGATCAGAGCAGCAATAATATTTGGTCATCATTTTCGACCCAAGTAAATTGGGTAAAAGTTGCAAAAATTGCAGTGGCGGGCGTTGGTGTTGTTGGGTCTATTGCAGGAGTTGGTACTGGAGTTGGTATAATTGTTTTAGGAGGGCCAGTAGGATGGGGAGTAGGGGGAATTGAAGTTACTCAATCTGGTTTGGGCGTATTATCTAATGGTGCAAAATTAATAAATGCTTTTAAAGGTCAGGATATTGTTCATGTTTACCCAGGAGGCCTGGGTGAAGCGATAATTGGTGGTAAAGCTGGAGAGATCACTGATTTAGGATTTTCTTTTGCAACGGGACGTTTTGAAAAAGGCGCACCAACATTATTGTCACATGTCTCAGATTTTGCGACCGCGGTGGATGCTGTTAATTCCACGGGAGAAAGTGTGGGAACAATTTATAAATCCCTATCCGGAATGAATGGTGCTAATAACACTGGAGGTGATAGCTTTGGGGGCGTCTCCCTTGACCAGGCGGCGAAGGTGATGGCTGACCTGAACGACATCAGCGGTGCGACTTACGATCCCAAGACCGGGCAGATTATATTAATCGGGCGCAAAGATATCAGCCTGCCGCCCATGAACATGGACGACCTGGCGGTTGCCATCCGTTCCGTTTATGGTGGCGAAAACCCCGGGGTGACGATGGTGCCGATCGATCCATCAATGAAAAATATCACCCAGAAGGTCGAGTATTTCGGGGCTGTTGAAAATACACATTTCGGGATGGTGATGTTTGAAGCGGATCGCTACCTGAAGAGCATGGCAGCCGGGAAAGATACGCTGACCGGTGAAGCTGTTAACCCCAACGTACCAGGCTTTAAATCGGAAATGGATTTATCGCTCGAGCAGCGAAATAGTGTCCCCTGGCACCGTAACTGGTTCGTGCCCGGGCAGATCGTTTTGAAAAAAAGCCCCGATGGAAAATCAATGCTCTTTGACCAGGCTACTATCAAACTGGAGAGCCGATTTATCGAATTCATGCCGGATGGTTCACAGAAAGACGTTGTGGGCAGCAGTCCCGTGACTGATCAGTTTACTAAATTTGTAAATGAACATTATAGCGAACTCGCTACCGGAAAGCCCGAACTGGCCGAACTCGTTCGATTGGCGAAAATCGTTGGTATCGTCCGTTGGTTGCACGATAATAATATCCCGATTGATCTTTCCTGGGTTGGTCGTTACAAGGTGGCGCAAATTGAAACCCCGAGCGAGACGCCCGGAGTGATCTCTGAGAAAAATTCCCCCGATGGCTCTTATAAAATTACGTCTATGGGTGGCGTGGATTATTCGACGCAAAATAGTTACGCACCAGACAATGCGGGTGAGTCAACCGCATTGACAGCTCCGGCTGTTGCTGCCCGCCCCGTGGATCAACCTGTCAGTTGGGATTTCCAATATTATGGCGAAACGTTGACGGGAGTGGCGCTAAACCTGACCCCCAGTAAAATAATCGGTGGTTATTCCGCCAATTGGACAGATATGTCCATTCCCCTTTCTGCAGGGCTGGATGCCAGTTTCACCCGCCAATATAACTCGCTTGATATAGCATCCGGGCTATTGGGCCGGGGCTGGTCACAAGCCTTGCCCTCCCTGGTTTTTCGTCAGGAGGCTGCACCGGATGACCCGAATTCTTACTTCACCAGAGCGACTCTGACGATGGGTGGAAGTCAGGCCGAATTTACGCAAAACAGCGATGGTTTTTTCCACCCCGATGATCCAGCATTCCCGAACGAAGTTTTGGGCCTGGCCGGCGAGGATGGTTTTAAGCCCGTTGGCGTGCCCGAAGGGTTCCAGTTGCTGAATGGACTGCCAGGTCAGCCGCTTGAGTTCGCAAACTCCAAGGGACAGCGCTTGCAATATAATGGTTTTGCCATGTTGGTCAACGATGGCTCAACCCTGGCTTTTGATCCGTCCGGGCGAATTTCTGGTTTGCAAAGCTTTTCTGGAAGCTCTGTGAATTATCAATACGCAGGAGAGCATCTATCGGCAATTGTGGATGGCAGCGGGCGCGGCATCCGGTTTACCTACAATACAACTGGATTGTTGACGGATTTGGCTGCGTCTGATGGACGCGCTATTCACTACGCTTACAGCCCATTGGGCGATTTAAGTGGTGTCTCTGACAATAACCAAGCACTATATGAGAACTACATCTATGACTCAAATGGTCATCTAAGCCAGATAACAGATGGTTATGGAAACGTTATGGGGAAAATGACCTATGACGAAATGGGGCGGGTTACTTCCAGCCAATCTGGTTATGGTTCTGCAACCGTTCACTTTGATGATAAGGCTAACACAGTACTTTATACCGATGCTTCCGGGAACTCGCTTGCTCGACAGTACGATGACCACAAAAATATTCTGTCGGAAACTGACCCATGGGGGAAAGCTGTCCAGTATCAATATGACCAGAGTAATCAAATAGTGAGTGTTACCGACCGTAATAATAATAAGACAACCATCAGTCATAATGAAGGTGGTTTTATTGACACAATCACTACTCCGGATCGTGAACAAACCCGCTTCTTGAACTATAACAAATTTGGGCTGCCTCAGGCGAATATTGACCCTGCCAGTGATGTAACCTTTTTTGAATATGATGACCATGGTCGCTTGGTAGGAATGAAGAATGGTTACCATATAGCAGAAAATTCTACAGGCGACAATCTTCAATATTCAGAAATTGACCCATTGTCCGTTTCTTATCAATACGACCCGGCTGGAAATCTGGCTGCTGAAAAAGACGCTGCTGGATTTACCACGAATTACACCCACGACCAGTATGGTAACTTAACCGATGTACAGTTGCCCGGGGGTGGATTGGTCAAAAAGGCGTTTGACGATTATTCACGTCTCAAAACGATCACTGACCCGACCGGCCTCGTTACAAATTTCGAATACAATCCACAAGGGCAGTTAGCAAACCTGACTTCACCCGCTGGTAAAGTCGAATATCAATATACAGCAGGACAACTGACAGCCGTCACTGGTCCGCAAGGTCATATCATCCGATATGGTTATAACCCGGCCGCTAATTTAACTAGCGTGACTGAACCTGACAATACGGTAACAAAATATGAATACGATGCATCCGGGAAACTCACGGCTGTTGTGAACGGTTTAGGAGGGCGGATTGCCTACCTGTATGACGCACTTGGTCGAGTGATTGAAATTTCGTTCGCGCAAGCAGCGGCGAGCAGCGCATCTGGTGGAACATCAAACCAAGGGAATGCTACGGTTGCGACCGTAGCAAAAAATGACCTGCCAACTTCGTTTATGTCTGTCAATAATCCAATGCTCTGGTTGATTTTGGGGATCGGTGTTGGAATATTACTGGTTGGGATTGTAATTTCCTTGGTTATTCGTAGTAAAAATAAGCGACTACGGAAGCAGCCCAGCCAAAGGCCGGGCATAAGACCAAGATAATTGGTATGGTAGGTTGGATAAATTGGATAGGGAGTGGTGAGTTAACGCAATGGAGTATAAGTTGCTATTGGCGTTCAGACCTATCCCCCGCCAGTAAAACAACTATGAATTAGAGGTTTTTGCTTCAATACGAGCAAGCGATTGAGACAAGAGGTGTTTGTATAGCAAGTGTGTCCTGAGCTTGAAAGGATAGCAAGTTATGCGGTACTGCGAATCAAGGCTATTTGGTCGAAGATATTCCGACTCTTTTTGTGGTTAATCCGGACCAATATTTCGAATAAGCTGTGCTGGATAAATCAAGAACAACCGGCAGCGGGCATGGCAGAATTGATGTTTGTGAATGTTGAATCGATTTAAAACCTGAAAACTTGCAGCTAATCGACAATTGTAATAACTGGGCTTGTCTGCAAGTATAATAAGGGTGATTTGTATGCGAATAATTGCTGAAAAGCAGGCTAAACGCATACGCTATTCCAGCATTACTTTGCCCAGCAAGGCAGACCGGATATGGCAAGTTGTTAATTGCTGGCCCTGGGTCGTAGATGCAATTGCCATATGGGTAGTACTACCAGATGGGTTGGCCTATGGTGGTAGAAATTATATATGCCATGATCTAATATAATATTCGTACAATATTATGGTTCAGTCTGGTTGTAAGCCCAGTTACAGCCGGTCTAAATCGACTTTTTGTAAAAGAGTAATGCTTGGTTTTTATATCAAGTGGTGGGGTTTTCCAAGGAGGAAATTATGAAACGTCTTTTTACTCTCATTACTTTAGCAGTTATGCTGACGCTTGGTGTCAGTTTGTTAGGATTGTATACGCAACCGGTACAGGCGGTCAGGCTAAATCCCTCGAAAGCTGACAAAGCTGCTGTGTTTCAGGATATACCAGCCGATCCAATTAATCTTGATCTGGCTAATGCTGCGATCCGAGACATTCAACGTTCCCGGTTTGCGGTGATGCTTCCTGATCAATCTGTTTCAATTGCAGTTGATAGTTTTATAGTAACTTCCCCTTCAAATAAATTTGATATACCGATCACGGCCTTTACTGCAACAGATTTCGTTGACAGTCTCGTGACTGGCTACTTGGTCACAACCAATACCACTCCACCCCAGGTTGGCGATAGTGGATGGTCAGGTACTGCGCCAATCACTTACACTTTCGCAGAAGATGGTAGTTATACTCTTTACCCGTGGGCAAAAGATGAAGCTGGTAACGTCTCGGCCGTATATGGCTTTCCACAAGACGTGGTGGTAGATACCGTTGTTCCAGTAGTGAGTGCCTTCTCTGCTCCAACATCAACAAACAGCCAGGATATCGCTATATCTGTTGCTGCAACAGATGTCGGTGGCAGTGGTGTGACGGGTTATATGATCACTGAAACTGCTACCCAACCAGCTGCTTCTGACGCTGGCTGGGTAAGCAGCGCAACTACCTATCATCTAACATCATCAACCGAAACGGAACTTTACCCGTGGGTAAAAGATGCGGCGGGTAATGTCTCGGAGGTTTATGGCACGCCCAGGATAGTTAAATGGGATGAGACCCTTCCAAGTGTGACAACTTTTACGGTGGCAGCAACATCCAGCTCTCGTACCATAACCTTCTCGGCCTTGAGCGGAACTGATAATCTGGCCGTCACAGGCTATAAAATCACCGCAACTACAACTAAACCTGCCGCTTCGGACACTGGTTGGTCAAGCAGCGTGCCAACAACTTACCCTGTCACAGACGATGGCAGCTATAAACTTTATCCGTGGGTGAAAGATGAAGCAGGCAACGTCTCGGATGTTTATGGTTCTCCACAAACTGTATTTGTTGACACCGCTGCTCCGGTAGTGAGTGCCTTTACAATAATATCGCCTTCAAATAGAGTTGCTGTATCGATCACGGATTTTACTGTAACAGATGTTGGTGGCAGTGGTGTGATTGGCTACTTGGTCACAACCAATGCCACTCCACCTCTGGTTGGCGATAGTGGATGGTCAGGTACAGTGCCAACCACTTACACTTTTACAGAAGATGGTAGTTATACCCTTTACCCGTGGGCAAAAGATGAAGCTGGCAACGTCTCGGCCGTATGTGGCTTTCCACAAGACGTGGTGGTAGATACCGCTGTTCCAGTAGTGAGTGCCTTCTCTGCTCCAACATCAACAAACAGCCAGGATATCGCTATATCTGTTGCTGCAACAGATGTCGGTGGCAGTGGTGTGACGGGTTATATGATCACTGAAACTGCTACCCAACCAGCTGCTTCTGACGCTGGCTGGGTAAGCAGCGCAACTACCTATCATCTAACATCATCAACCGAAACGGAACTTTACCCGTGGGTAAAAGATGCGGCGGGTAATGTCTCGGAAGAGTATGGCGCGCCGAGGATAGTTAAATGGGATGAGACCCTTCCGAGTGTGACAATTTTCACGTTGGCAGCAACATCCAGCTCTCGTACTATACCTATTTCGGCCTTTACTGCAGCTGATAATCTCGGCGTTACAGGCTATAAAATCACAGAAACTGCAACCAAACCAGCTGCTTCTGACACTGGTTGGTCAAGCAGCGCGCCAACTAGCTTCGTCGTTGCTACGGACGGTAATAAAACCCTTTATCCGTGGGCCAAGGATTATGCAGGCAACGTCTCGTCCGAATATGGTTCTCCACAAGATGTGGTGGTAGACACCGCTGCTCCAGAAGTGAGTGTTTTTACAATAATATCGCCTTCAAATAATCTTGTTGTAGCGATCACGGACTTTACTTCAACAGATGTCAGCGGCAGTGGTGTGATTGGCTACTTGGTCACAACCAATGCCACTCCACCCCTGGTTGGCGATAGCGGATGGTCAGGTATCGAACCAACAACTTACACTTTCACAGAAGATGGTAGCTATACCCTTTACCCATGGGCAAAAGATGAAGCTGGCAACGTCTCGGCCGTATGTGGCTTTCCACAAGACGTGGTGGTAGATACCGCTGTTCCAGTAGTGAGTGCCTTCTCTGCTCCAACATCAACAAACAGCCAGGATATCGCTATATCTGTTGCTGCAACAGATGTCGGTGGCAGTGGTGTGACGGGTTATATGATCACTGAAACTGCTACCCAACCAGCTGCTTCTGACGCTGGCTGGGTAAGCAGCGTGCCAACAACTTACCCTGTCACAGACGACGGCAGCTATAAACTTTATCCATGGGTGAAAGATTATGCTGACAACGTCTCGGATGTTTATAGCTCTCCACAAACTGTATTCGTAGACACCGTCGCTCCAGTAGTGAGTACCTTTACTGCTCCAACTTCAACAAACAGTCAGGATATCACTATTTCTTTTACTGCAACAGATGTCGGAGGCAGTGGTGTGACCGGCTATAAAATTACAGAAACCAAAACCAAGCCTGACGCTTTTGACACGGGTTGGTCGGCTACTATGCCCACAACCTATCACCTATCTTTATTAGCTGAAACAAAACTTTACCCGTGGGCAAAAGATGCGGTGGGTAATGTCTCGGATGTTTATGGCACGCCCTCGACAGTTAAATGGGACGATACCCTCCCGAGCGTGACTACTTTCACGTTGGCAGCA
>CAYWXS010000099.1:0-11899 GCA_964462245.1 uncultured Anaerolinea sp. | reverse complement strand
TTATCCATGGGCAAAAGATTATGCTGGCAACGTCTCAGCTGTTTATACTTCTCCGCAAGCTGTAATCATAGACACCGTCGCTCCAGTAGTGAGTACCTTTACTGCTCCAACTTCAACAAATAGTCAGGATATCAGCATTTCTTTTGCTGCAACAGATGTGGGTGGCAGTGGTGTGACTGGCTATAAAATTACCGAAACCAATACGAAACCTGATGCTTCTGACGCCGGTTGGGTAAGCAGCGCAACTACCTATCGCCTAACTTCACAGGCTGATAAATTACTTTACCCGTGGGCAAAAGATATGGCGGGTAATGTCTCGGCTGTATTCGGTACACCCAGGACAGTTAAATGGGATGTCACCCTCTCCATTGTGACAACTTTCACGTTGGCAGCGACCTCAACTTCTCGCAACATACCTGTCTTGGCCTTTACTGCAACTGATAATCTCATCGTTACAGGCTATAAAATCACCGAAATAGCTACCAAACCGGTCGCTACCGAGGGCGGTTGGTCAGATACCGCGCTATCTACCTACACCGTTGCTACAGACGGCAATAAAACCCTTTATCCATGGGCAAAAGATTATGCTGGCAACGTCTCAGCTGTTTATACTTCTCCGCAAGCTGTAATCGTAGACACCGTCGCTCCAGTAGTGAGTATCTTTACTGCTCCAACTTCAACAAACATTCAGGATATCAGCATTTCTTTTGCAGTAACAGATGTGGGTGGCAGTGGTGTGACTGGCTATATGATCACTGAAACTGCTACCCAACCAGACGCTTCGGACATTGGTTGGGTAAGCAGTGTGCCAACTATCTATCACCTAACTTCATCAGAGAACAAAACACTTTACCCGTGGGCAAAAGATGCGGCTGGTAATGTCTCGGCTGGCATATCCAGGACAGTTAAATGGGACGATACCCTCCCGAGCGTGACTACTTTCACGTTGGCAGCAACCTCCAACTCTCGTACCATAACCTTCTCGGCTTTTATTGCAACTGATAATCTCATCGTTACAGGCTATAAAATCACCGAAACTGCAACTAAACCTGTCGCTACCGAGGGCGGTTGGTCAGATACCGCGCCATCTGCCTACACCGTTGCTACAGACGGCAATAAAACCCTTTATCCATGGGCAAAAGATTATGCTGGCAACGTCTCAGCTGTTTATACTTCTCCGAAAACTGTATTGGTAGACACAGTCGCTCCAGTAGTGAGTGGCTTTACTGCTCCGACTTCAACAAACAGCCAGGATATCAGCATTTCTTATGCTGCAACAGATGTGGGTGGCAGTGGTGTGACTGGTTATAAAATTACCGAAACCAATACCACACCTGTTGCTTCTGACGCCGGTTGGTCGGCTACCATGCCCACAACCTATCACCTATCTTTATCAGCTGATAGAGTACTTTACCCGTGGGCGAAAGATATGGCGGGTAATGTTTCGGCTGTATTCGGTACTCCCAGGACAGTTAAATGGGATGTCACTCTCCCCAGCGTGACTACTTTTACTTTGGCAGCGACTTCCACTTCTCGCAGCATACCCGTCTCGGTTTTTACTGCATCTGATAATCTGGCCGTCACAGGCTATAAAATCACCCAGACTGCTACCAAACCTGCTGCTGCGGATACTGGTTGGTTATACAGCGTGCCTTCAAGCTACACTGTTGTGACAGACGGCAATAAAATCCTTTATCCGTGGGCCAAAGATTATGCTGGCAACGTCTCAGCTGTTTCTACTTCTCCGAAAACTGTATTGGTAGACACCGTCGCTCCAGTAGTGAATGGCTTTACTGCTCCGACTTCAACAAACAGCCAGGATATCAGCATTTCTTTTGCGGCAACAGATGTGGGTGGCAGTGGTGTGACTGGTTATAAAATTACCGAAACCAATACCACACCTGTTGCTTCTGACGCCGGTTGGTCGGCTACCATGCCCACAACCTATCACCTATCTTTATCAGCTGATAGAGTACTTTACCCGTGGGCGAAAGATATGGCGGGTAATGTTTCGGCTTTATTCGGTACTCCTAGGACAGTTAAATGGGATGTCACTCTCCCTCGTTTGGTGACTTTCAAGGTGGCAGCGACCTCCACTTCTCGCAGCATACCTGTCTTGGCCTTTACTGCAACTGATAATCTGGCAGTAACAGGCTATAAAATCACCGAAACAGCTACCAAACCTGTTGCGTCGGCCACTGGTTGGTCAATCAGCCTGCCAACAAGTTATACCGTCGCAACAGACGGCGATAAAAAACTTTACCCCTGGGCCAGGGATTATGCTGGTAATGTCTCGGCGGTTTTTGGATATGCTGCCATTCGGGTGGATAGTACTGCGCCATCCATCAGTGCCTTTACGGTTACGTCTCCAACTACCAGGCTCATTCTGTCTGTGCCAGTCTTTAGGGCAACCGATAATTTCGGCGTGACAGGCTACAAGATAACCGGAACTGCCACAAAGCCATTGCCCACTGCAACTGGTTGGTCTGCCACCGCTCCAACAACCTACACGGTTACCAAGGAGGGCAGCTACACACTTTATCCCTGGACCAAGGACGCCCTGGGGAATGTCTCTGCGGTATTTCTGTTTGCGGTTGTAGTGGATATTACTATCCCGACATCCACGAAAATTACAGGATTTCCACCAGAATATTACAATCAGACTTTTGCGACCTTGACCTTCACTGGTTCAGACGCGGTTACGCCTCCAAATAAATTGAAATTCAAGTGTAGCCTGGATCGAAAAGCCTATACCTCGTGTGTCAGTCCATTTACTTACAAAGGTTTGGCGGCTGGCTATCACGGGGTTTGGATATTTAGTGTTGATCTAGGCGGAAATATTAATTTTGGAAAGACCGACAAATATGTCGGCTGGACTATCGATCTTGTGCCACCGGAGACCACCATTACCAAAAAACCACAAGCCATCACAACCCTAAAAACTGCAGTTTTCACTTTTACCGGCAAGGATACGGTCGCACTCAGTCGTTTTAATTGCAAGCTGGATAACGCGGTCTTCGCAAAATGTGGAAGTCCAAAAACGTATACTGGGCTAGCACTTGGCAAGCATACCTTTAGTGTGCAGGCAGTAGATCTCGCCGGCAACCTAGATCTCACGCCAGCAATTTTCTCCTGGATTATCAGGTAGAAAAATTAATTGAATTGTATTAATCAGGTAATGCTTGAACAATTCAATCTTTTTAACCTGTCTACTTGTTTCTGTCCTTGCGAGCGGTTCTACATTAGAGAATAACTGTTGTTCAATGGGAAAGAACATATTATGTCCTTCGAAGATTCGTACCTATCATCGAGTACCGTCCTCGGCGGTATGTACGAATTTCGCAATGACATGATTGAGGCGATGGCTGAGTAGTGAGAAATTGTTTATAATATTTTCATATTACATATCCATGATGTTTGTCATACTTGTGATGTCAATCTGTTTGATTTATACTAACAACTAAAATAGTGTATGCATTAGCAAAAACATATCTCAATTTGCAAGGTGGGAGAAAATTAATTATGCCACCAAGCTTCGAAATTTTACAAGATTTATCTTTTGTACAACCCAAACTCGAGCCGGATTCACTCTGGACAGTTGATGAGGTGGCTGAGTATTTGCGCTTGAACCCAGAGACGATCCGCCAGATGGCCAGGAAATCAAAAATCCCATCCATTAAGATGGGCAGGGTCTGGCGATTTAGAAAGATCGATATTAAGGCATGGGTACAACAGCAAAATAAACAAGTATTTTTGTTGGAATGAATTTTATTTACACTTACCGGGGTTTTATTGGCGCATGAAATAATAAAAAAAATACCAACAGGAGTTTTTATGCCAAAAAGAATGTTCCTTTTTTTGCTTATCTTTATTGTCCTTTTGAGTATTTCTTTAAATGCGCACGCGCAAAGCTCCAAAAGTGCATTGGATATCATGCTGGTAATCGATAATTCCGGTAGTATGTTCCCGGGCGGTCTGGGCTATGCTGAATGCTGCAGCGACCCCAATTTTTTGCGGATTACCGGGGCAGAGGTCTTCCTGGCCAGCCTGGGTTTCAATGAAGCTAATGAGGACCAATATCAATTGGGGATAGTCAGCATGGGGGATACGAAGGATATGTTGGTTAGTTCACTCCAACCTGTCAAAGATTTAAGAAACTCGCTTGTTCAAAAGATCACCAATCCCAAGCCAGAGAATGAAACGCGTTTTGTTGAAGCCTTGAAACTGGCTTATAAAGAATTACAAGATCCGAAAAACCGCAAACCAGGCAACAATCCGGCTGTTGTGTTGTTAACGGATGGCGTTCCCATGCCGGGCGCAGGTCAAAGCAATGCAGATATTGATAAACTGCTTGAAGAGAATAAAGAAATTCCAGTATTTATGATGCTGCTGGAAGGTCAACAAAACGTCAATAACCCACTTTATCGGAATTATATTGATTATTGGAAAAAAGCCCAGACTCGCTACAAGTCACTGATCGTTTATGAAATCAAAGGACCCGAAGAGATCGTCCAAACGTATAACAACATTATTTCACAATTGCAGGTCTCTGTTCCCATCCCGCCCGTTACGTTAGAACCAGGTGTTCCGTACACATTTTTTGTAAATGACCTGGTTCAAAAGATTGATATCACTGTAATTCGGGCCGTGGGGCAAGCAGTTGGGAAACTTGAAATAAAAGACAGTCAGGGCAGGCTTGTTTCTTATCTTGCCCCCAATATCGAGAAAGGGGTGGCTGGTTTTCGGGGAGATAATAACCAGGTGGAGAAAATATCTATTTCCACGCCTCGTTTGAGTGATGAGCTAAAAAATGACTACTGGACTTTGATTTCGGACACGCAAGTTCAAGTTTCGCTTTCTCGTTTTGGTGCTTACCAGTTCAATTTTCAAGATCCACCTGTCAGTATTACAAAAATTAATAACGTTTATATTGCCAACCAATCTGTCAATCCGAAAAATGATTTGGTCATGCGCTTTCAGTTGAAACGAGAGGATGGATCGGTTTACAAGGATCCTCAACAACTGGCAGGCGAGATCGTATTCCCGGATGGCACCCAGGATATTTTGCGTATTTCGCCTGACCTCAAACCGGATGCTAACGGGTTTTATCAAATCCCGGTTAATTTTTCCAGCCTGTATCCAGACATTTTAAAAACTCCTGGCCGGTTTATCATCACCTTAAAAGCCGGAGTTGCGGATAAACAAACCAGCATGCAAGACCGTATTCCCATTGCAGTTACCAAACTGCTACTGGATGGTGCGGTCGGACCCTACTTGATTTTTCCTGAACCGATTGTTAATTGTGTAGTTGGGCAGGCTGTTCCCATTAGTGTGACCGTTGGGGATTTCAATATGGTTGTGCCTGAAAACGCCAGGTTGCGAGTATTTTCAGCTGATGGCGCCGATGTCACATTAAATTCAATTGGCAATGGCAAATTCGATGGTGATTTGAGCACTTTATGCCAGTCTTCAGCTGCGAAAATGTCTTGTTCACAAAGCACAGCTTTGACATTTACCGTGCGGTTGGCCGCTCAGATGCTGGATGGTTCTAAATTTAATGCGGTTGAAAAACCATTGTCTGTGAATGTTTCAGCCGAAACTTGTACCCCGGTGCCTCCCACTGCTCCACCCCCTACGCCGGTGCCGACACCGTCCCCTATTCCAGATACCGACAAAGATAACTTTAATGACCTGGTGGATAAATGTCCCACGGTAGCAAAATGGGATGATCTCAATATGTTTGAAGGTTGTCCGCCGCCGCTTTGGCTGTTGGGTATCCTGGGACTGATGGCGATGGGAGTCCTGGTTTTCCTGGTCATTTATGTTTGGCCGACGATCAAGGTGCGTTGGATTACACCCCCGCCCAAGGCGTTTGTGATGGCTTGCATGGATGGCAGGGAAATCCTGCCGGTCAAATCTATTTACGCGATTGGGATAAACAACCGCACTAATAAGGTGAAAATTGGTGGTGGCAAAAAAAGTAAGGTGCATATCGAAATCCGTGAGTTACGGGATCAGCCGGCGATTGTGTATGTGGTTGAGTCACGCGCTGGCAAGGTGGTTCTGGTGGATCCTAAAACTGGAGCCGTCAAAGGTAGCTTTGGCGAGCAGACACCCTCTATTATCTCGATCCCGAATACAAATATTACCCTTCGGGTGGGTCTGGATCGATCCAGAATGAAGTGTTAGCACTGGATTAATCATTATTTCATTCACTTCCACATCCTGAATTATTAAATTCGAAAGAGGAGATTACCATGTCCAAAAGAGTTCTGGCAATCGGTGTTGGCGGTACAGGCAAGGCAGCTCTTACGATCCTGAAGGAGCGGCTTGAAGAAACCTATGGCATGGTACCGGATAATGTGGTGCTTTTGTCTCTGGATACAGATAATCTGCGTCCGGAGGATGTCTTTGCCGGCAGCCGCTTGACTGATCAGTTTGACAAGCGCAACCGCGAGCCCGAATTCCGCTATGTGGTCAGTAAATCTGGTGTCACCCTCGATACGGTTTTTCGGGATATTGCCAACCAGCGTTCATCTGCGTATATGTACTGGTTGGAGTCTAAGAAATTGGATTTGATCTTGGCTCCAGCTGAAAGGGATATTCGCGGTGGAGCACAGCAGCGGCGTCCGATCGGGCGTGTGGCTGTCTTTCAACGCTGGGATAACCCGATTTATAGCTCGATTATGCAGGGCATAGCCCGTATGTATGGGGAGCCGGATGAAAATCCCAATCAAAATATCGATGCTGTTAAAATGGAACAAAGCAAGCGTCTGATTTTTATCATTGGCTCGGTTGCGGGTGGTACGGGTTCTGGTTTTCTGGTGGATATCGCCAACCTTGTGCGCCATGCAGTCAGTGCAAATACAAGATTTCAATCCGTGGATGTATCCGCGATCATTGTTCTGCCAGATGCCTTCAGCAGCTATACCTCAGCTATGAATGACCCGACAAATTTAAAGCCCAACTCCTATGCGGCCCTGCGTGAAATGGATCGTTTCATCCGGACCAACAGCGCGAATTTGCCATATATGGTCCGCTATGATGATGATTTACGTTCGATCACCTGGAACACCAAGCAAACTGTCGACCATGTCTACCTGGTGGATACGGCCAGCCCGAGCGGCGTGGGCGATTCTGATTTGAGTGGCAACCCCTGGCGTGGTGTGTTTCCGATCATTTCTGATTTTGTGATGGCGCATGTCGATGAAAGCATGGGTGACAGCCTGGCTACGCTGCGTTCCAATGCAGGCCAGCAATATAACAAAGAGGAGGGCTGGCAGTACAGCGCTTTTAACTTGATGACGTATATCTTCCCGGTTGAAGATGTGATCAAGAGCTTTTCCTTCCGTTTCCTGCGCGAAATGATCACTCGTCAATTCCTGCCAATTGCTGATAAAAAACAAAGTGGGCTGCTGCAGCAGGAAGCAATCAAAGAAATGGAGCGGGTCTTCGCAGATAACAGCATTGGTGGCAAAGTTAACCCTGGCGTTATTCAAAAAGCGATCGCCTGCACCAGAAAAGTCGGGGGAGAAAAACCGGATGTAAGCTGGCGCGGCTTATTTAACATGGTAGCGCTTTCCGACACCAGTTTCGCTCAGGATTATCAGGATCTGGATGGTTGGCTCTCGTATCTCGCCTCTAATCTGTCACCAACTGGCGAAGGCGAAAATAAACATGAAATATATGCTGATGGCTATGCCCGACTTTCGAATTTATCAGATAAGTTTATGGATGATTGTCTTGGTCCAAAATATGATATAGACAATGAGGATGCGCGTGCCGGTGGCGAATGGGACAAAATTTTGGGACGCTATCGTGAGGCGCTCAGAATCCGGTTTGCCGAAGCGCTGGATGTGCAAATCCTGGATGTAATGAACCGCCGGGATCCAACGAATAAGATTCTGAAAGAAAACCGGCTGCCCTTTGCACGCTTTATCCTGTCCACCCTCAAAGAGCGGCTGGTCCAATTTAAGGAAGTGATTAAATCTGAATATGCCGAGCTAAAGTTGGATGAGCGCATCCGCCAGTCTGGTGAAGCGGTTCGTGATCAGATTACCTACATGCAGGATACCAAGGATACAAAAACCTGGGCGTTGTTTGGCAAACCTGACGCGCGCAAGGCTCAGGATGCTTATATTGGCGAATTTAACATCAAGATCGAACTGCTTCTGCACCAAAGGATGTCAAAAATTCTGATCGATGTTCTGGATGCGCTGGGCGCGGCCGAACGCGATCAGGATAATAATCTGAGTGTGTTGGATCATGCCGCCTTGGAATTGGAAAACTGGCAGGCTACTTTCCAGGAGGTCGATAAAACCCTGGCCGATTGGTCTCGCACCCATGAAAATAACCGAAAGCAAAAAAGCAGTGTCAAAGTGCGCCGTTATCTGACGGATGAAAAATTTGAGGCTGAGCTATACCAACGTCCCGAGCATGTCGGGTCGGTTGCCATGCGCATTCTGGGACAGGTACGCGGCGAAACGGGTATGCTCTGGCGGCGGCTGGATGCGGCGGAACCTTTACGCATCAAAATGGTGACAGCCTGGACGGAAGAAGCCAGGGGACCCGAACAAATAGCCATGAGTTTTTTGGGTGGTATTCGTGGTTTATTCCAGGTCGTTCGGGAAAATATCACTGTGGCAGATCGGATCAACGCCATGTTTAAATCTTCGGCCAGTTTTGTGGCCACCGCCAACACCATCAACGAGCCCTTTCTGCGCTATAACCCGGCGACTAACGGCAAGCAGATGTTTGTTGAAAGGTATCTGACCTATAATATCAGCAAAGCTGAGGAAGGTACGCGTCGCTTCCTGGACGAAGTCAAAGCCTCACTTGATAACCAGGGTGTCAATGTTGTGCCGGTGGCGGAGACCAAGGTTGCCTGCACTGTATTGGAGATTTCACGTGGAGTGAAGCTGGGCGCTGTCGACCAGTTTATAGCCTGTGAGCCGGACTATCGCAGCAA
Organism: uncultured Anaerolinea sp.; assembly: GCA_964462245.1. Lineage (GTDB taxonomy): Bacteria > Chloroflexota > Anaerolineae > Anaerolineales > Villigracilaceae > UBA5195. Next base: position 2,931 of record CAYWXS010000099.1, on the reverse strand, counting down.
GCTGTACAAGGGTCGTGAGAGTCTGCATCTGTTTACAGAAGAGCAAATCGCTACTGATTACGAGCAGCAAATTGAAATATTAAATGAGGCCAGTAACCGTCAGCGTTTTCTAGCGCCGGATTTAGTAGTGGCCATGGGAGATGATGCCAAACTGCGTATCTTTACCCAGGCCTGTGCTTACGGATTGATCCAACCTGGGCAGGAATGGGATACTGCTAGAGGCAGAGACAACACCGAGATATTCCTGACTTATTTGAGGGAAGGTGTGGAACAGAGGCTGCGATTAAGTAACAGTGAAGATTTACGGGCGACAGATCCTCGATTTAGCAGTTTGCCTCCCGAAGAAATTGAAGCACGCTTGTATTTGAATGCCTTGCAAAACTTTGTGCTGAAGATTACCCAGAAGCCGGGCGTTCCGGAAGGCATGATCCCGAATCTGGTGGTAGCGCTTCAGAACCTGGGTGTCACCTTTGGTCCGATTGAACCATTTGCCCTACCGATCAGAAGTGTAGGCGAGGCTTTAAAGATTGCATCGACGATCCTGGGTCCGAACGAGGCACAACAGACCGATAAGAACTTGCGTGAGAAACAGAATGCCAAACGTCGGGTGTCTGTTTTGAAAAATTTCATCGCAACCAGGGTTACCTATTTTAAGAAAAGTCCGGCCCAACGTGTAAAAGATATGGGGACAGTCATGCACCTGATCTTGCGTTCGGAAGTAATTCAGCTCGAAGAACGCGCGATCGGCGCTCCAGCGGATTAGACGAATCAGGAGTATTTTTATGGGAATGTTGGTTTTACAGCGATGGGCACAAATGCTGGGTGGTTCGGCTTACGCTGTCCACCAGACCTGCAATGGACAATATGCCTGGATTGGCAATGAGAGCGGTGCTTTTCTGGTCAATCGTAGTGGAAAAGAGCTTTTTGCTTATCCAGGCTCAGCCTATGAACTACCGGTGATCGCCATTGCCAGTCGGGATGATTTTTCCCGGGTGTATATTTGCACCCGTATCGGTGATATTCGCTGTTTGGAATTGGAACAACAGGCAGGCGAATGGGTTGAAAAATCCATTCCAAGGATGTTGTATCAAATGCAAGCGCCGGAACTAAACTCATTATTTTTTGCTCAGAATGCAGGTTTATTGGCGATTGGTCACTTGTCTGCCGGGTTGGCTGTTTTAGATGAGGCCAATGAGAAACCGCTCTGGAGTTCCCACCCGGATACAGGAAATGCCACGGATGCAAATACCTGGCTGGTAGCGATGGATGCCGATGGGGAAAACATGTTTGCTTGCAGCGCCATGTCTGGTCACAATTACCTGGTTGCGCTGGATCCGAAAACTGGTCTTGAGCGCTGGCCACGTTATTACTTCGGCGCACAGGTCAGGGTCACTGCTTTGAGCGCTCTGCCTTCTGGTAAAGGCTTGTTGGTAGCCCTGGTTGAGCAGGATAAGTTTTCTTATTCCGATGTGGGCCGGCTGGTCTTGTTTAATGCCAGCCTTTCAGAATTTATCTGGGAGTGCGGCTTTGATGAGCCAGTTTCTGCTGTTTGTGCAGACCATAAAAAACCACGCTGCGTAGTTTCAGAAGGTTTCAATGGAAAATTACATGTCATTAATACTGAAAATGGTAATCTGCTTGCTGCGGGCCTTACCCTAAATGCGTTTGTCAACCAGATCAGTTTGACAGAGGGGCGTTATATCGCCGCTGCTTTGCAGGACGGTCACCTGGCTTTTGTTCAATACCAGCCTTAGGAGCAATTATGAGTTTCACTACAGGCCAATTGGTTATTCTTGGTGAAAATAAATTTGAGATCAAGCACAGCCTGGGCAGCGGGGCGATCTCAGAGGCTTATCTGGCTGTGCCCGTGGATTCACCTGAAAACGAAGTGGTCATCAAAATGGCTCGGCAGGGATTAGAGGTTCACGACCAGGAAGCGCAGAATGCGCTCGAAGGGTTGCGCAATGAAGCACGTTCGTTGCGGATTTTGAATCTGGCAGAACTCCCGGATTGGAAATACTGTTTCGATTTCAGGTCGCGCCTGGAAACCGCCAATTTGACTAAAACACGGCGGAAAGTTGTGGTGCTGCTGGATTCTGGCGAGAATGAACACCAACAACCTTATCAGGTGCAAGAGAAGGCTCCGCCTGCTATTGTTGCTTTTGAAATTGCCAGCATTACGGATGAATACCGATTAATCAAGATCATGGATGCCGTGTTGGATGTGCTGTCTCTCTCCCATAAAAACGGATTGGCTTTGAAGGATTTTGAGCCCAACACCAAGTGGGATCGGATCCGTTTATCCTGGTTGGATGAAAAAAAAATAAATTTCGAGATGAAAATCATCGATTGGAATGTGACTGGCGGCCCGGAAAGTGCCCCCCAGGATTTACTCTATTTCGGTGGGCATTTATTCCGCTTTTTATACGGTCACAATATTGTATTTGAAGGACGAGAACGCAACCAACCTCCTTTGAATTTGAGCTCTCTTACGCGCAATTGGAGTACGGTAACCGAAGGCAGTCGCCAAATATTACAAAAAATCCTGCAGCGTGATCTCAAAAAACGGTATCAAAGTGTGGAAGAGCTGCAGGTTGAGTTTAAATGGTGGTTAGGTGTTTTGCAGGAAGCGCAGCTTTCTGATGGCTATTCTGAAATGCAAAATCAGATCTGGGATTTAAAACGACAGGAAAAATATAGCCAGGTAATGTCCGTGGCGGACTTGGGAATGCGGGTTTTTCCAAGTGAAGAGGTTAAGCAGGGTTTTCTGCCGTGGGTCGAGCAGGCACGCCAAGAACTGGAAAAGAGAGATGTTTTGCCGATTGCCCGGGCGCGGGGAACGCTCATGAGCGGTGCTTTCGATAAAGCCGCTGTGGAATTTGAGCGAGAGCTGTCCGGCCTGGCACCAGAAAGTGAGACCGCTCGCCAGGC